>NZ_JAHLYP010000019.1 GCF_025127995.1 Synechococcus sp. CS-1332
CCGCCGCCGCCACCACCGCCGTAGCCGCCGCCACCGCCGGAGCGGCCGCCGCCGCCACCACCGCCGCCACCGGTGCGGGGCTCAGCCTTGTTGACGCGGATGCTGCGACCCATCCACTCCACATCCTGGAGATCGTCGATGGCCTTGGTCTCGTCGGCGTCGTTCGTCATCTCAACGAAAGCGAAGCCCCTCTTGCGGCCGGTGTCGCGATCCAGGGGAAGGGTGCACTGGCGAAGCTCGCCATACTGGGCAAAAAGATTTTTGACGTCTTCCACTTCGGCGTCGAAGGAAAGATTTCCGATGTAAATGGTCATGAACCTGAAAAAAACTTATGAACCGATCCTTCGACAGCCCTTTTAGAAAGTGATGAGCTTGCTGGAGAGAAATCTTGGAATCCCCCCAACCTTAAGCCCCCACGGGCCCAGAACCGGGGGTCGGGATGACCGTCCCTGATGCCGCCGCCACAGTGCTGCGGATATGCAGCCTCCAGGCCCACAGCGGCCCGACCTGTTGCGCCCTGCCACGGTGGCAGGCAGAGCGATCACCCCACAACAAAAATCCCCAGGCCCGAAGACATGGGGAAACCGAGGCTCAGACCAGACAGAACCTGGATGGGGATGGCCTTGCCCTGGCCCGTGAGCCGCTCTGTGCCAAGCCGATCACGACGCCGAGCATCGCGAGACGCCCAAGAAGTCTGGGGAAATAACTTCACTGAAGTTAACGCCTAAAATATCGTCGAGCGCCATGGGCTTTGAAAGGTAATCCGGCCTTGCCCAGGGCCATGGAGACCCGCCGTTCCATTCACATGCGGGACATGGCCGCAATCTTGGTGAGCTTCTCTTGATCCAGTCCTTCCAGTTCGTCCATCTGCAGCAATCCGTCTTTAACGAGGCTGGCAAACACGAACAGCAGACCAGGAAGACGGAAATCAAAGCGTCCTTCGATTTCGTGGCGTTGAATGCTAAGGAAATCATGAAGTTTCCAGCATTCCTCCACGCACTCCATGCGGCTGGCGTGGGCCTGGGCGGCCCGGATGATGCCCTGGGCGGCTCGGGAATGGGCCTTATCGAAGGCGCGACGGGCCACGTCCTGCTCCTGATCCGTCCACCCCAACACTGCTGTCACCATGGGTCTCAACATCTGATTTTTTGACGTTAACGCGCGACCTTGATCCGCCGCGAGCCGTTCCCCTACACGAGATCAAGAGAAACGCTCCGCCTCAACTCCGGCAGGCGAAACCAGGGCACCGCCGGGTAGGCATGGTGCTCCCAGTGGTAGCCGAAGTGATAACAAGCCAGCAGGGAAAGCAGGTGGGAGTACCCCAAACTTTGGATGGAATGGCTGCCGGCAGCGGCAGGTCCTCCGCTGCGATGGGGCAGATAGGTACCGAAAACGAACAGCTGAAACGAGCTCAGCACCAGCGGCAGGACCCAGAAAGCCATCACATTCATCGACCGCTGGGGTTCCACCACCATCAGCAGTCCTGCCACAGCGAACCAGCTGATCAGGAGCAGGGCCAGCTGGTTCAAGGAGAGGTAGTGGCCCATGAAACGCACATACCAAGGCAGGGGGCCGTCGCCGCTGGCCAGACGGAAATCAGGATCCCGGAGGCTGCCGGGGGAACGGTGATGGCGCAGATGGTGGCGGCGGCAACGGCCAAAGGGAAGGCCGGCGTAAAGCATCAAGGCCAGACGACCAAGACCGTCGTTGAGGCCTGGGATCCCGGGCACCAAGGTGCGGTGCATGGCGTCGTGACCAAGGATGAACAGACCCGTCTGCAGAAACGTGCGCACAGCAACGGCCAACACAATGGCCGACGGGGACCAGTGGGCTGGTTGGGCCAACAACAGGCCGACGAGGGTGGCAAACCACCCCCACAAGATCACCATTCCGAGCCAAAACCCCCTGCCCAGAAGGGCAGGTTGAATGGGAGAGCTCGTCAGCGTGCGAATTGGAGCAGCTCGGCCGGGGAGGCCAGCAGATCGATCGCCACGAAATAGATCTTGCCGTCGGGATCAAGCAGGAAGCGCCAAGCCACGTTCATGCCGACACCAGCGCCGAACCAGGGGGTCTGGACCTTTCCGGTGACTTTGATCTGGGTGAAGCCACCATCGGAGGGCTCGCTAACGCCACTCTCGGGGAGGAGTTTAAGGTTCTGGCAGTCTTCGCGGAAAAAGCGCAGCACAGCGTCGGTGCCGACGATGGGGCGCTGGAAGGGAGGCTGCAGAGCGCCGTCGGGAAGGAACAGCTTGATCAGCTGGTCAAAATCGTTGGCATTGAGAAGATCCATGTAGGACAGGATCGTGGAGTTGTCGATTCCCGCGATCGAGACCTTGGTGCGTTGCTCAGGAGCCGTGGGCAGCACGATCGGCTCAGCGATGCGCTCAGTCCCATCCACTTTGCTGGGATCGAAGCCCATGTCGACGACGAAGTTGCGCAGCACGGTGATCTGCTGACCCGCATCGATTCCCTTGAGGGAGGAGAGCACCGAAGCGGCGTTGGCCGAAAGCTGATAGCCCTCAGGGATAGGGGCGACGAGGCCTTCCTCCATCCACTCGCCCAAGCGATACCAGAATCCCAGCTTGATGTTGACCGACCAGATGGCGTAGGTGCGGCAGGTGTCGGTGTCGGCCCTGTTCGCCAGATCCACCATCACCTGGCTCTGCTCGGCGAAGGTCATGGCCTTGACCCGGTTGAGCACCGGCTCGGCGAACTGCATGCGGGCGGCTCCGGGCGCCGCGATGGTGATGGTCTTGCCCATCTCGAGGTAGGCGAACCAGATCAGCGCCAGCTGATCCTCCGCATTCAGCAAAGCAAAACGAGCGGTGAGGGCGGGCACCACATCGGCTGAAAGGGTGTCCGGAAAGATCTGGGACGCTTTTTCGAGCGTGAACATGACAGGAAAACTCCGGAGGTCAAGTAATCTTTACAAATCCTAATGCATGGTGGCGCCGGCACTGGCGCTGAAACCACCTGCTCCCAAGCCAAGCACGATTCCGTGTCTGTCAGCACAGCGGGCAATAAGCGGATAACCCATTACCAGACTTCGGGAAACGTCCTTGGGGGCGATCGCCCCCAGGGACCCTGAATCAATGCACGGCGGTGCTCAGCATGGCCGCCGCGGTCCAGAGCACCAGGCCCGTGATCGCAAAGCCACCGGCGGTGACCAACCCTTGCCAGAGCTGGCGCGCCAGGGGCGAGGGCTGTTCTCCAAGCCAGGCGGCACGTGGGGTGCCCGGCGACCAGGGACTGGAGCCACGGGGCGCCCGGCTGGCGACCACATCACGCCAGCGGCTGTCGTAGCGAGGAGCCTGCTGGTTGAAGGGGCGCTCGCCCTGCGCCCGACCCGGCAGCACCCGGGAGCGCTGATAGGGCACCGTGTCGTAACCGAAGGCGTCGAGATACTCGGCCGAGTCGAGCAGGGCGTCCACCAGGGTCACAAGTCCATGCTGGGCGATCAGGATCGAATAGCTGATGCGTTCCTGTTCGCCATAGACAGGCCGGCCCAGAAGCCTGCCAACCAGCTGCTCCACCAGGCGATAGTTGCTGTTGCAGTCATAGAAACCCTCACGGAATCGCCTGGAAAGCAGAAGTCCGCGGATGAAATCCCTCATGGTGATCTGTCCACTGCGAAGCTGGGATTCCAGCACGACTTCACGATCCACCTTGAAGGCGTGAAAGAAGATCTGGCGGTAGGCCTGCTCGATCTGAGCATCAAGATCCAGGCGGACCCCGGCGGCCTTGCCGGTCTCCAGGGAGGCGACGGCTTGGCGGGGAGATTCCTCACTGGCGATGGCGAAACTCGGCACCCTGGCGTTGAGGCTCGAGGGTCGGGCGGCGAGCAGGGGAAGGGCCATGAAGGGCTGCAGGGGGAATGACCCGGAAAGATACCGAAGATCAAAAGTGGCCCTGGGCAGGCGGCCCGATCCCTCACACAGCTTTACTTTTCTGGCCAGCCACGGGTGGTTCCTGCGGAGCCCGAGGCAGCAAAGGCGCGGCAAGCTCGGAAGGCTCACACTCCATTCTGAGCACCCGCTCGAGGGTCATGTTGCGGTAATTGCGCAGGCAGTATTTGCAGCCGCCGGTGGTCTGGAGATGGCGCTCAGGAGTGATCACGACCTCCCGGACGGGATGCTCCACGCAACGAATCTTGATTGGAGTGCGGAAGCTCTTGTAGATCATCTGGGAATAGTCGTATCGCGCGCCGAATCGGGAAATGGCTCTCTCCAGAAACGTGGCTTGATCAATCCGTAAACCCATTGTTCAGTGCGCGGGAATCTCTTCGTAAAGCCCAACGTATGGTGGCTCCTGAAACCCATCCCAAGGATGGGTCAGCGATGGGCTCCGTAGGGCGGAACGGTGCCTCTGCCGACTGTCATCGGAACGATCGACGGGTTCGACGGTCCCGGAACTGCCGGGATTCTGCCCCCTCAGCCAGGCGGGCAAGCCCAGCGCATGATTTCTCCACACTTGAACGCCGCCGCCGCTGAGGGCTGATCACTCCAGGCCTCAGTGGTGGGGGCTGTCGGAGGCTGCAAGCTCCTCGGTGACGACGCGAAATCCGGTGAGCTGGTGATCGCCGAAGGAGCGCAGGAAGGGCACATCCGCCGCGTCCCGGCCCCGGGCGATCAGCACCCGGCCGATCCGCGGAGTGTTGTAGCGGGCATCAAAGACGTGCCAGCGATCCTCGAGGAACGCCTCGAACCAGGCCGAGTAGTCAATCGGATCCGGCTGGGCCGCCACGCCCGAGTAACCCAGATAGCCGGTGCAATACCGCGCCGGAATGTTGAGGCAACGGCAGAGGCTGATCGCCAGGTGGGCGAAATCCCGGCAGACGCCGCGACCCTCCCGCAGGGCGTCGTGGGCGGTCTTGTCGCTGCGGGCGGCGCCGTAGTCGAAGCGGAGCTGCTCATGCACCCAGTCACAGATGGCCTGGACCCGCGACCAGCCGGGCCGGACCCCACCGAAGCGCCCCCAGGCGACCTGGGCCAGGCGATCGGTGTCGCAATAGCGGCTGGGGTTGAGATAGGGGTAGGTAACAATCGGCAGCGCCCCCACCGGGCACTCGCCCACATCCGCAGCCACCGGATCGGGATGGCCGTCATCGGCCACCACCACCTCGAACCCCAGCGTGGTGCTGCCGGCGGAGGCCATGAAGCGGCAGGCACGGTTGCCGTCGGCGTCGGTGAGCACCTCGGCGATGCGATCCGGGCTCAGCCACAACCGCTCCGGGCCACGCCGATCCTCCAGGCGGCTGCCATGGGGATGGACCAGGGCCAGCACCGGTGTCGGGGCCCAGCAGGAGAGGGTCAGTTCGCAACCAAGCCGGATCAGCATGGAGAAGGCATGAGGGACGGCAGCACCCCGATGGCTGATTGTGGCCCCCCGACGGAGTATCCGTGGCAGCCCGGCCAAGGTGTGCCAACACAGAGGGGCGCGCACCTTGGCTATGTCCACGGGCGCCGGAAGCAGCTGCTGCCCGGAAACCTCTGACCCCCTCCTTGAAGCGACGCCCTCGATAGGGTGGATTCCGCTCCCAAGCCCGTTCGCATGGCCATCGTCTGCGCGCAGGGCCTCGGCAAGACCTACCGGGTGGCCGACAAGCAACCCGGACTGGCTGGCACCCTGCGTCACTTCGTGAACCGCCGCGAGCGAGCGATCGAGGCCGTGCGGGATGTGAGCTTCTCGATCGAGCCGGGAGAGTTCGTGGGCTTCCTGGGGGCCAACGGCGCCGGCAAGACCACCACCCTCAAGATGCTCACAGGGTTGATCCACCCCACCAGCGGCACAGTGGAGGTGGCCGGTTGCCAGCCCCAGCGCCGCCAGGCGGACTTCCTCGGCCAGATCACCCTGGTGATGGGCCAGAAGCAGCAGCTGATCTGGGACCTGCCGCCGCTGGATTCCCTGCGGGTCAACGCCGCTGTCTACGGCATTCCCCCTGAGGAAAGCCGGCGTCGCATCGCCGAGCTGGCGGAGATGCTCGAGCTGGGGGACGAGCTGCGCCGGCCCGTGCGCAAGCTCTCCCTCGGCCAGCGGATGAAGGCGGAGCTCCTGGCGGCCTTGCTGCACCGTCCGGCGGTGCTCTTCCTGGATGAACCCACCCTGGGGCTGGATGTGAACGCCCAGGCCCGGGTGCGCAGCTTCCTGGCCGACTACAACCGCCGCTTCGGCGCCACCGTGCTGCTGACCAGCCATTACATGGCCGACATCACCGCCCTCTGCCCCCGGGTGCTGCTGATCCACGAGGGCCGTCTCTTCTACGACGGCGGCCTGGAGACGCTCACCCAGCGGCTGGCCCCCTGCCGGGAGGTGCGCCTCGAGTTGCACGCGCCCATGGGGGCCGACGCCTTCGCCAGCTACGGCGAGGTGGAGTCCATCGAGGGCCGGGAGGTGCGGTTGCTGATCCCGCGGGAACGGCTCACCGAGCAGGTGGGACGCCTGCTGGCCGATCACGCCGTGGTGGATCTCTCGATCTCCGACCCGCCGATCGAGGACATCATCGGGCGACTGTTCCATCAGGGGGCCCTGGCATGAGGCGCCCCCTCCTCCAGCGGCTGGCCCACGGCCGCCGCATCGCCGCTGTGCTGCTGTCCAGCCAGTACGCCTACATGCTCGAGTACCGGGCCGAGATCGTGCTCTGGGCCCTCTCGGGGGTGCTGCCCTTCATCATGCTGGGCCTCTGGAGCGCCATTGATGCCGGGGGCGGCCTGGGCATGAGCTCCCTGCAGCTGGCCCGCTACTTCCTGGCGGCGTTTGTGGTGCGGCAGTTCACGATCGTGTGGGTGATGTACACCTTCGAGGAGGACAACCTCACCGGCCGCCTGTCGCCCTACCTGCTCCAGCCCCTGCCCCTGGTGTGGCGCTATGTGGCCGCCCACCTGTCGGAGCAGGTCACCCGACTGCCGTTCGTGGTGCTGCTGGTGGGACTGTTCTTTCTCCTCTATCCCGCCGCCTTCTGGTGGCCCTCGCTGTCGTCGCTGCTGCTGGGGATGCTGGCCACCCTGGCCGCCTTCGCCCTGCGGTTCCTGATGCAGTTCACCCTGACGATGGTGTGCTTCTGGAGCGAGAAAGCCAGCGCCCTGGAACGCCTCCTCTACCTGCCTTACCTCTATCTCTCAGGGCTGGTGGCCCCCCTGGCGCTTTATCCGGAGGGGGTGCGGACCTTCGCCTTCTGGACCCCCTTCCCCTACATGGTCGATGTGCCCGCCAGGATCCTGGCCGGTGAGACGGTGCCGTTCGGCCCAAGCTTTGCGGCCATGGCCGCCTGGGCTGCCCTGTTCCTGCCCATCAACCTGCTGCTGTGGCGCCGGGGACTGCGCCACTATTCGGCGATGGGGGCCTGATGGGCCGCTATCTCTCCACCCTGCGCATCTTCTGGATCGCCTCGCTGACGGCGGAGCTGGAATACAAGGCCAACTTCGTGATTGAGCTGGTGGCCACGGCCGGCAATCTGGTCGGCAGCATCTTCGTGCTGTCGCTCTTCTACGGGCGCGGCCAGTCGCTGGGGGGCTGGAGCTGGGAAGGGGCCCTGGTGGTGCTGGGGGTTTACACCTTGCTGGAGGGGGTCACCAGCACGCTGCTGCAGCCCAACCTCAGCACGATCGTCGCCCACGTGCGCACCGGCAGCCTCGATTTCGTCCTGCTCAAGCCGATCGACAGCCAGTTCTGGCTGTCGGCCCGCACCTTCTCCCCCTGGGGTCTGCCCGGCATCGCCCTGGGGGCCGGCCTGATCGGCTACGCCGCCTGGAGGGCCGGCGCCAGCCCGGCCCCCCTCACCCTGCTGGCGGCAGCCCTGATGCTGGTTGCCAGCCTGCTGATCCTCTACAGCCTCTGGTTTGTGCTGGCGGCCAGCAGCATCTGGTTCGTGAAGATCTGGAACGCCACCGAGGTGCTGCGCAGCGTGCTGGTGGCGGGTCGCTTTCCGGTGAGTGCCTTCCCGGCCGGGTTGCGCGCCTTCTTCACCTTCGTTGTGCCGGTGGCCTTCCTCACCACCGTGCCCGCCGAGGCAATCCTGGGGCGGGCCTCCGGACCCTGGCTGCTGGCCGGGGGGGCCGTGGCCGCCGGCTCCCTGGTGGTGAGCCGTTGGTTCTGGCAGTTCGCCCTGCGCTTCTACACCTCCGCCTCCAGCTGAATGGAGCCGCTCTTCCCCCTTCCCCTGGACGCCCTGCCGGCCCTGCCAGCCCTGGCCCTGGCGGTGGTCGGCCATGTGGAGATGGTCAGCTTCATCGGCGTTGAGCACCTGCCGGCAGCCGGGGAGATCCTCCACGCCAAAGAGTTCTGTGAACTCCCCGCCGGAGGCGGCGCCGTGGTGGCGGTGCAGATGGCCCGCCTCACGGGACAGCGCATTACGTTCTTCACCGCCCTGGGCGACGACGCGATCGGGCGCCGGGCCGCCGCGGAACTCGAGGCGCTGGGGCTGGAGCTGCACATCGCCTGGCGAGAGGCCACGACCCGGCGGGGGATCACCTTCATCGACGCCGGCGGCGAGCGCACCATCACCGTGATCGGCGAGCGGCTGATGCCCACCGGCGCCGATGGGCTGCCGTGGCAGCGCCTGGGTCAGGCCGACGGCGTGTTCGTCACCGCCACCGATGCCGGCGGGCTGCGGCTGGCACGGCAGGCCCGGGTGCTGGCCGCCACCCCTCGGGTGCGGCTGCCCACCTTGAACGCGGCTGGCGTGAGCCTGGAAGCCCTGATCGGCAGCGCCACCGACCCCGGCGAGGCCTACCGGCCGGGGGATCTGGATCCAGCGCCATCGCTCTACATCGGCACCGAGGCCGAGCGGGGTGGTGCGCTGGATCCCGGTGGCCGCTACGCCGCCGTGCCGCGCCAGGGGCCCGTGCTGGATGCCTATGGCGCCGGCGACAGTTTCGCCGCCGGTGTCACCACGGCCCTGGCCGCTGGCTGGAGCCTCCAGGAAGCCATCAGCCTTGGCGCCCACTGCGGCGCGGCCTGCCTGGATGGCCGCGGACCCTACGCCAGTCAGCTGCAGCTCAGCCTGCGCTGACCAGCAGCAGCAAGCGGTTGCCCTCCGGATCGGCCAGCCAGGCCTCGGCGCCGAAGGGTTCCTGCCGCGGTGGCTCCACCGCCACCGCCCCCAGGGCCAGCATGGCGGCGTGCCAGTCGTGGAGCACCTGCAGGGGTGGGAGCGCCCCCGCCGGGCGGGAGAAGCAGAGGGCCAGCCGGCCCTCGCCGCGGGGGCGGGGACGCTGGCGCGACGGGGCATAGATCTCCAGCCGCCCTTCGCCCGGCCCCAGCAAGCGCCAGTGGCGGGCGCTGGAGCCAACGAGGGGGGTGCTCTGGAGCAAGGCGCCATAGAAGGCGGCTAGGCGTTCAGGCTCGTCGGCGGCCAGCACCAGGAAGGGGGGCGGAACGGCAGGGGTCATGGCGGAAAGCGCCACCTCGGGCGCCGTGATTCGCCACCATGGCAGCAGAACGGACTCCCGAGGGCCATGGCGGTGCTGGTGCTGAGCGAGGCGGAGCGGCGCAAGCTGGACGGCTCCGACGACGCCCTCTTCTATGCCGAGCCGCGCTATGTGCAGCACCTTGACGGCGCCTTCCGCCGCCGGCTCACGGCGCTCTACCGCGAGCGGATCCCCCCCTGTGCGGTGGTGCTGGATCTGATGAGCAGCTGGGTGAGTCACCTGCCCGAGGAGATCCGTTACGAGGAGGTGATCGGCCACGGCCTCAACGGGGCCGAGCTGGCGGCGAACCCCCGGCTGGATCGGCACTGGCTGCAGAACCTCAACCAGGACCAGCGGCTTCCCCTGGCGGACGCCAGCGTGGATGCGGTGCTGATGGTGGCGGGCTGGCAATACCTGCAACGGCCCGAACCGGTGGCGGCCGAACTGCTGCGCGTGGCGCGCCCCTGCGGCCAGGTGATCGTGGCCTTCTCCAACCGGATGTTCTTCCAGAAGGCGCCCCAGGTCTGGACGGACGGCAGCGACCGGGATCACCTCGCCTACATCAGCCGGGTGCTGCAGGCCCAGGGCTGGCCGGCGCCGCAGCTGATCGCCGAACCGACCAGGGCCGAGGGCCCCCAGGGCTGGCTGGGGGGACAGGGGGATCCGTTCTTTGCCGTGGTGGCCGAAAAGCCTGCGCCCTAGGCCCGCACCATGCCCGACGCCCTGCCACCCGCTTCAGAGTCCCTTCCCCCGTGGCGCCCGCTGCTGCGCGGCGCACTGGAACGGCAGGGACGCTCCCCCCAGGCCCGCTGGCTGCAGCTGGCCAGCCTGGCCCGGGACGGCACCCCGAGGGTGCGCACCTTGGTGTTCCGCTGCTGGGTCGGGGCGGCGGCGCTTGATCTGCTCACCGACAGCCGCAGCGCCAAGAGTGGTGAACTGACAGGGGAGGCACCGCTGGAACTCTGCTGGGTGCTCCCGAAGGCCCGGAGCCAGTTCCGCCTGCGGGGCCATCGACTGCAGCTTGGCGGCGAGGAGGGACTGCAGGCCCTGGAACGCCACTGGCAGGCCCTGACCCCCAGGGGCCGCGCCCTCTGGGGCTGGCCCGCGCCGGGGGAACCCCTTCAGGCAGAAGCGAACTTCCCCCGGGAACTCAACGACGAGGCGCCGAGGCCGGAGCATTTCGAACTGCTGCGGGTGCAGTTGCAGCGGGTGGAACTGCTGGAGCTGCTGGGTCACCCGCACCATCGCCGCTGCTGGCGAGCCGACACGGGCTGGCAGCAGGAATGGCTCAATCCATGAGTCTTCTCGCCGAAGCGTCGCCCACGTTTAACAGATCTTTACATTAGGCTGGATGAAAGAGAGACACCCATGCTGGAAGCCCTTTTTCCCATCGTCTATATGGTCAGCTTCGCGGTGATCGCTGGCGGCGCCTTTGCCCTGATGACCCAGAACCTACGCAGCGCCTCCACCGGGTCGACCAGGACCAGGCAGCCCTCCCATCCCGAAGCTCCTGCCCCGGGTGAAGAGGTGCTGTACGTAGACCTCAGTCGCGAACGGCTCGAGCAGCTCTACGAACAGGCCAGCTGAAGCGGCCCTTCAGCTGGGAAACACGGTGATGCTGGACGTTTCCAGATAGTTGTCGTCCGCCATGCTGTCGACCCGGAAAGAGGTCCAGGTGGCGAAGGGTTCTGGATCCGTGGCGGCCACCGGCCATTCAATCCGTCGCCTCTGGTACGTGAGGCCGACGCAGGTCAGAGCCTGATCGTCGGCCATCAGTGACCAAAGCAGCCGTAAATCACTGCGTTCATAAGGAATCTTCCCCTGCTGAACGCAGGGGTCGGCCGGATATCCGGGTGAAAGCTCAAGGGATCGCTGGTTCTCCCAGCAGAGATAGTCGCCGTTTTCGGTCGGATAGAACCAGCACGTTTCGTTGTCGGCATCCCTTAACGAGAACTGATCGAGACAGCGAATGGATTCGATGCCCACGCGATCAGCAGGATGGCCAGAGCGTCCTTCCAGTTCAGGACCACTGAGTTCGTAGGCCCCGAGCCAGAGGGAACGAGGCTCCAGATGGGGCACCAAGGCATCACAGATAAGCCTGCGTGGGGGCGCCCCATCCGGGCAGGGGCTCGAAGGGACATCCAGGCAGGGATCACTGCGGAGAGGCTCGAAAGGGTCGGCGCCACTGACATTCGCCTGACCTGAAGCAACAAGGTCGTCGAGACACTGATCGGTAGGCGCTGCCACCCGGAACATGCGCAGGGCGATGCCGCTGCCGATTCCGAGACGTTGAGCCGCCCTGAGCTCGTCCCAGGTGGCGCCATCGCCCGGGAGAGTTCCCTCGGGAGACAGTACGAAGACGAGAGCGTGCGCCATGGGGAAACGGGGGGAACGCTGCAGACATCAAAGCCCGGATGGCAAAACCATCCGGGCTGATGTTGGCGAACCTTCCGACTGATCAGCCGAGGCCGATCTGGGCAAGGATGCCTTGGCCGGTGAGGATCTCGGTGCCGAGGCCGATCACGAAACCGAGCATGGCAAGACGGCCGTTCCAGGTTTCAGCGAAAGCGACGAAGCCGAAGCGGGAGGTGGAGTCGGTCATGGAAGAAGTTTGGTTGCGGAACTTGAAGGGAGTGTAAACGATCGTGAAGCGTTGTGACTGTCGTCAGCGATGCCGTTGACGACCGAGGGGCTCGATCCATTCCTCGAGAACGCCTGGGGCGGTCTCCTCGGGGGCCGGGGCGTCGGCAGACACCAGGCGGCAGCCCAGCTGGATGTCGCCCTGATCGAGCAGACGACCGAGCCTGAGGGCTGTGGCTTCCTCCAGGCGGGAGAAACGGTCCTGCCCATGGGTGAGCCAGGAGAGTTCGGTGGGGGTGATGATCCCGGTGGACAGGGATTCGAGGTAGAGCTCGCCGACCGTCATGGCTGATGTAACGGAACGTAAAGATTCTGGCGTGAGACGAAGGGGACTGTGAAACGGAGCGCGGCTGGGGGCCTACGGGCCTGCAGCAGACGTACCTTTACAATTCGTAAGACGTTCTTCGGGGACGGGTTCGCTGACCCGTCCTTTTTTTTGCCCATCTCCCCTCTCCACACCTGCAGGATGAAACCTCAGTCGGGGGGAAGCTGATGGAGACGGAAACGCTGCTGCCCCTCGCCGGTGCGGCGGTGCTGACCCTGATGGTGGTGGTGGGAGTCGTGGTGGTCGTGCTCCGGCCCAGCGACCTGCCAAAGCGCTGAACGGGATTCCTACCCTGCAGCCATGGCGCTTCAGGTGGTCTGGTTCAAGCGCGATCTGCGCATTCACGACCACCGCCCCCTGGTGGAAGCGGCCCGACGCGGCCCCGTGCTTCCCCTGTACGTGGTGGAACCGGAGCTCTGGCAACGTCCGGACGGCTCAGCCCGCCAGTGGGACTTCTGCCTGGAGGCCCTTCAGGACCTAAACAACGCACTGGCCGGCCTGGGCCAGCCCCTGGTGGTCAGGGTCGGTGAGGTGGTGGCCATGCTTGAGGCCGCCCATGGCCGCCACGGCATCGACGGGCTCTGGAGCCACCAGGAGACCGGCAACCTCTGGACCTACGCCCGGGACCGCCGGGTGGCCGCCTGGGCGAGGGATCGGGGGATCCCCTGGCAGGAATTTGCCAGCTTCGGCGTGATCCGCGGACTGAAGGATCGCCGTGGCTGGGCCAGGTCCTGGGAACAGCGCATGGCCGAACCCCTGCAGGCACCTCCAGCGGCCCTGTCCCCCCTGGTCGGGATCGCCCCCCGAACCCTGCCCACCTCAGGCGATCTGGGTCTGGCGGCAGACCCCTGCCCCCAACGACAGCGGGGTGGCCGCCAGGCCGGTCGGGAGCTTCTGGAGGGATTCCTGCGCCAACGGGGACGCGGCTACCACCGCCGCCTCTCCAGTCCCCTGACCGCCTTCGAGGCCTGTTCGCGGCTCTCGCCCCATCTGGCCTGGGGCACCCTGTCGATGGGGGAAGTGGTGCAGGAAACCCGCGAGCGCCGTTTGGCCCTGGCAGAGCTGCCCGCCAACGCCGCCGCCGGCTGGCCCCGGGCCTTGGACGCCTTCGTCTCGCGCCTGCACTGGCACTGCCATTTCATCCAGAAGCTGGAACGTCAGCCCTTGATCGAAATCCAGGAGCTCCATCCCGCCACCCGCGGGCTGCGCCACACCGATCCCGAGCGGCTGGCGGCCTGGAGCGAGGGGCGCACGGGGGTGCCATTTGTCGATGCCTGCATGCGCGCCCTGCACCACAGCGGCTGGATCAACTTCCGCATGCGAGCCATGCTGCTGTCGTTCGCCAGTCATCACCTCTGGATCGACTGGCGCGACAGCGGCCTCCACCTGGCTCGCCAGTTCGTGGACTACGAGCCAGGCATCCACTGGAGCCAATGCCAGATGCAGAGCGGCACCACGGGCATCAACACGATCCGGATCTACAACCCGGTCAAACAGGGCCTCGACCACGATCCGGACGGCCTGTTTCTGGGACGCTGGTTGCCGGAACTGGCGGCGGTGCCAGCCATCTGGCGGCATGAGCCCTGGCGGATGGATCCGGGCACCCAGGAGGCGTGCGGCTGCCGCATCGGGCTGGACTACCCCGCCCCGATCGTGGATGTGGCCACCGCCGCCAGGGAGGCACGGGAACGGCTCTGGGGACTGCGGCGTCAGCCCGGCTTCGGCGCCGCCGCCGACGCGATCCAGGAACGGCATGGCTCCCGGCGATCGGGACTGCCCCCCTTCGGCAAGGGCAGGGTCCCCAGGCGGCGGATCGCCGATGGCCAGCTCTGCCTGGATCTGGGCCTGGATCCTGCTTCACGTTCCGTTACGTGAGACGGCAGAATCTTCATAATTCTCCCGCTGACATGACCACTACGCTTCTGCTCGAGATCTTTGCGGGCTTCTTCACCGCCTTCATCGCGCTCTGGGTTCTCGCCCTCAACCGGCCCACAGCGTCCGTCACCACCACGTTGGAATCCGGCACCGGCCCATCGGCTTCACCGTCCTCCATTCCCGCCAACCTGCGCCGGGGGCTGCAGACCTACTTTCTTCGGGAGGGGCGCCTGGCCAACACCGGCCTGCTGATCCTGCGGCTGGCGATCGGCGCGATGATGATCCACCACGGCCAGGACAAACTGGCCGATCCCCAGGCGTTTGCGACCAACTACGTGGTGCCCCTGCACCTGCCCTTCCCCCTGTTCTTCGCCCACGTGGCGGGCTACTCCGAGATCCTGGGCAGCTGGCTGCTGATCCTCGGTCTGCTGTCGCCCCTGGGTGCCCTGGCCCTCACCGGCACCATGACCGTGGCCGCCTACCACCACATCCTCACCAGCGGCCTCAACATCTACGTTCTGGAACTCGTTGTGCTCTATCTGGGCGGCAGCCTGGCCCTGCTCCTTGTTGGTCCTGGCCGCTACTCCTTTGATGCCGGCATCGTGGACGGGTTGCTGGCCGATTCCAGCGCTTCAGCGACGAACGCCTCGGCTGCGAGCGAGTCTTCTGTCCCCTACGGCGTGGTGGTCGAAGCCAGCTGAGCCTGCCCACCTTCCAGCAGATGGCCTGAAGCTCAATCGACCGTCTGTTGGGCCGTTCCACTTCACAAAGTACCAGGCCCAGCAGACGGAGCAACCAGTTCCACAGAGCGTTGCTCAGACGACGTGGCTGTGATCTGGCTTCGGGGAGCACCGCCCCAGCGCAACTGGATGCCACCTCCCAGATCCCAGGAGGTCCCACCGCCGTAGAAGCCAGCGCCACCACGCACATAGAAGGTGGTGTTGTCGCGCAAGGTGTAGGCCAGGCCTCCCTGCAACCCCAGGCCACTGCCCTGGATCAGCGAACCGGCGGGCAGGTTCGTGGCCAGGCCGAAGCCGTCGTTCACCCGGTTGGATGGCGCATTGCCCAGGAAACCGGCCCCGAGCCAGCTCAGGCGCAGGGAGGGAGTGAGCAGATTGTGGCCGTCCTTCAAGGTTGCCCTCCAGGTGAGGCCAATGTCCGCCGTGCCCACCGTGCTGTTGGAGGACGGAACATTCCAGAGGCGGTTGGTGGCCAGATCCGGAACGGTGACTCCACCAAGGGACAGGCTTGTCAGGGTCAACAGGGAGCTGGGCTCGAGGATCTGACTCTCCGACAAACTGATCCTGCCGCCAAAACGGGTGGACAGGTTGAAGGCGCTGCCTCCCACCGAAGGAGTGCTGCTGCGGTTCCCGAAGGCGTTACTGCTGCTGATGGCGAAGGGCTGATCCGCCTGCAGTCCATCGCCGCCGGCCGCCAGGCCGACGAACCAGCTGGGCTTGGCCACCTGCACCAGAAGCCCTCCACCCCCCAGCTGCGTACGGGCGGAACGGCCGCTGAACTGGGTGCCACCGGTGGCCGCAAAGGAGCCAGCATCGGCCGAGAAGCTGCCGAATCGTCCAAAGGCGCCGATCACCAGATCGCCGACGGCGTAATTCAGCAGCAGGCCCGTCTGGGCACCACTGAAGGAGGAGGGTCCTCCCGAAGCCCCCTGGATCAACGGGCCACCGAAGCCGCCTCCGAACAGGCGCAGCCGCCAGCCATCCCGTTCACTGACGTAGCCGCCCGACTTGAGGCTGAAACGAACATCCGAATCTGATCCACCGTCCGGCAATGGCTCGGCCAGGGTGGACGTGCTTCGCACCTTTTGGGGAAGGAGCTCCAGGAGTTCCCGGCTGAAGCTCTGCCAGCCGAGGCCCGCCCCCAGCGGAACCACCCGAGCATCAAGCCGATCGACATCGACCAGCAGCGGGCGGGCCGGGGCCACGGCGGCCGGGGTGGGGTCCGGCGTGGTGACAGGCGGTGTGACAGACGGTGTGACCGGGGGTGTGACCGGGGGTGGCAGGCAGAACTCAGCCTCGGTTCCGTCGGGGCACAGAATCGCGTGGGCCTCCCCGGCCCCAAGCATGGCGCCGACAACGACGGGGACAAGCAGAGCGAATCGAAGACCTGGACTCCGTTGGTGACGGCGGGCTGCCGAGCCGGCGCCAGTGGGTGCCGATAGCTCTGAACTACTGAGCCAGGTGCTCCCTGAAACGGAGGCAAGACGCGCTGGAATCGCAGGATGGTTGACAGTTTCAACCGCCGATGAAGAGGCCAACGAGGCTGGACGCAAGGGCGATTCAGCAGACGGTTCCGGAAAGCAACCAGACAGCATTCAGAACAGATAAGGGGTTGGGAATTTATAGCGAGGTTGAGACGCAAAAGACCGGACAGCGGTGGGTTGCTTAGTAGCCTCTAACATTTCTCTAAGGATTCTCCAAGATCGTAGGCCGGATCGGGCTGGCCTCTGATGTGATACGAGCAGGCCGAGTCGCGTGTTGTTCCCCGTACCGCAAAAGGGCCATTGGGCAAGATCGAGCAACCTTCATGAAGTGTGCTTAACATTCACGACATCCTCAGGATCGATGAGCTGATGGCTCACATGGAACAACAGGAGGACCTGCAGGGGCCAGATTCGTTGATTAGACATCAACATTTTTACATCCAGAGAAGTTTTGATCCACCCCTGACCCGCTTTGTCAAGAGCCTGTGGGACTCTGCTGTTGCTCGGGTGAATGAGCAACTCACTATCCTGCCGTTTCGGGATGATTATGGAAGCCTGCTGAACGAGACTTTCGGTTCCGCAGGCACCGACCCGGCCCGTTTCGAAGGCCGCGCCCTTGAACTCAATCAGCTGCTGCGGGGGCCTGGCCTCGGCTTGGTGATCGAACTGCGCAGTGGCACGGAACTCGCAGGGGCCCAGGGCGCCTACATCGCCCTAGACCCGGAAGGGCGCGAGCGGATCTCCATCAATGCCAACTGGTTGTCTCTGGCCACCACGAGCGAGGCCATTCGCCGCGTCCTTCTGGAGGAAGTCGGCCATGCCATCGACCACTGGCTGAATGGCCCCCTTGACTCCCGAGGGGATGAAGGCGCCTTGTTCGCCGCTCTTGTCAGTGGCACCCACCTGAGCCCAGAGCAGCGCACAGCGATCGCCTCAGAAGACGATCGCCGCCAACTGCTGATCAACGGTCAGCCGGTGGCAGCGGAGCTGTCCAGCGCCCCGGTGCTGAGCGACAGCTTCGTGGCCACCCGCATCACCGCTGAAGACACGCCCCTGACCATCACCGGATTCAGTGTGGCCGACGGCGACAACGGTGTGCCGGCACCGATCACGCTGCGGCTGCGGATCACCACCACGGGGGGCACGGCCACGCTGGCCAGCGCCGCCCTCGTCACCAGCGGCAGCAACGGCAGCGCCGACCTCACCCTGGAAGGCAGCCCGGCCGCCATCAATGCGGCGATCGCCAGCCTCCTGTTCACACCGGCGGCCAACGCCAACAGCGTCAACACGCCGGTGGCTCCCAGACTCACCCTGACGGCCACGGATCTCACCAACGGCGACGGCCCCATCAGCCTCAGCACGGGTCCGATCCAGGTCACCCCGGTCAACGACGCGCCGGTGCTGGCCGTTCCCGCTAACACCGTCATCGCCAGCGGCACCTTCATCAACATCAGCAGCGGCTTCGCCATCCAGGACACGAGGGACACCAGCCAGGGAGCCGCGGATGACATTCGGGTGACCCTGAGCGCCACCGACGCCGGCAGCCCCTACGGCACCCTGCTGATCCAGAACGCCAACGGCGCCACCCTGACCACCAACGGCACGGCCAGCGTGCAGGTGCGGGGCACCCGTGCCCAGGTGCAGGCGGCCCTCAACACCCTGCGCTACACCCCGGCCAATCCCAACCTGGATCGGGTGGTGACGATCACCGCCACCGCCTTCGACTTCGACAACGGGGCCGAAAGCGTGGGGGTTGGCGGAAACAACACGGCCACGGCGTCCTTCACCATCAACGTGTCCGCCAGCAACGAGGCCCCGGTGCTGACGGTGCCGGCGGCCCGCACCGTGATCGAGGACAGCAGTGCCAACAGCTTCACCGGCGCCAACCTGATCAGCTTCAGCGACGCCGACGACTTCGGGGCCCTCGAGCGGCTCACCCTGAGCGTCAACCGCGGCAGCATCAACCTGGTCACCCGCACGGGACTGACCAGGACAGCGGGCAACTACGGCACCGGTTCGGTGACGGTGACCGGCACCAAGGCCAATCTCAACGCGGCCCTGGCCTCGCTCACCTACACCCCCACGGCCAACTATCACGGCAGCGCCACGCTCACCGTGACCATCAATGATCTGGGCAGCACCGGCAGCGGCGGCGCCCGGCAGGACAGCAAAACCGTGGCCCTGACGGTGACGCCGCTCAACGACCAGCCCGTCGCCACCACCAACGTCGTCCTCCCCGCCATCTCGGAAGACGTCGCCGCCGCCGCCATCGCCGGCACCACCCTGAGCTCCCTCGCCTTCGGCTTCGCCGACGCCACCGACAACCAGACCGCCAACGGCGGCGGCAACACGGCCACCCCCTTCTCCTTCCTCGCCGTCGTCGGCTCGACGAGCTACACCGCCGCCCAGGGCGTCTGGCAGATCTCCACCTCCGCCGCCCCCAACCCCGGCATCCCCGGCGACTGGATCAACCTCCCCACCACCGGCCTTTCCACCGCCGCCGCCCTGGTCTTCAGCGCCACCAGCCGGGTCCGGTTCCTCCCCGCCGCCAACTTCCACGGCACCCCCGGCAGCCTCCTGGTGCGTTTCGCCGATGCCAGCGCCCCTCTCGCCACCAGCGCCTCAGCCGCCAGCACCTTCAACCTCGCCACTAGCGGCGGCACCACCGCCACCGGTGCGTGGAGTGCTGTCAATCGCTCCATCGCCACCACCGTCACCAACGTCAACGACCGGCCCACCGCCACCGCCGCCAGCCTCGCCGCCACCACAGAGGACAACCCCAACCCACCGGGTGCACGCATCTCCAGCCTCGGCTTCGGCTTCAGGGATGCGGCCGACGATCAGCGCGCCGTCACCGGCGGCGCCAATGCCGCCACCGCCTTCGGGGGCATCGCCATCACCGGCAATGCCGCCACCGCCACCCAGGGCGTCTGGCAGTACAACCTCAACGCCGGCGCCAGCTGGGTCACCATCGCCGTCCCCACCGACAGCGCCGCCCTGCTGCTGCCCACCTCAGCCTCACTCCGTTTCCTCCCCAACAGCCCCAACTTCAACGGCACCCCGGGCGGCCTCACCCTCCGTGTCGCCGACACCCCCCTGGCCTTCAGCGCCGCCACCAACCTCACCCCCCTGCTCGGTCCCACCGGCCGCTACTCCGACCCCACGTCCCTGGCCACCACCGTCACGCCTGTCAACGACGTGCCGGCCTTCATCAAGGGAGCGGATCAGGCCTTGCTGGAGGACGCCGGTGTCCAGGCTGTGGCCGGCTGGGCCACGGGCCTGAGCCGTGGGGGCGGCGCCGACGAGGCCGGCCAGACCCTCAGCTTCCTTGTCACCAACAACAACAACGCCCTCTTCAGCTTCCAGCCCGGCATCGACGCCAACGGGCGTCTCACTTACACCCCGGCGGCCAATGCCAGCGGCACGGCCACAGTTTCCGTGCGCATTCGCGACAGCGGCGGCACCGCCAATGGCGGCGTCGACACCAGCACCATCCAGACGTTCCAGATCACCGTCACTCCGGTCAACGACGATTTCGTCGACGCCAACGAGACCCGCTCAATCGCCGAGGACAGCGGCACCACCACGGGCAGCCTCCTGAGCGGCACCTCCAGCCCCGATGGCCCGGTCTCGATCGCTTCGTTCTTCATCGCCGGCCTGAGCGGTCCCTTCTCCCTCGGCAGCGCCACCAGCATCCCCGGTGTCGGCAGCCTCACCATCGCCGCCAACGGCTCCTATTCCTTCTCCCCGGCCGCCAACTACAACGGCCCGGTTCCGCTTGTCACCTACGTCGTCACCGACGGCTCCGGTCCCAACGACACTTCCACCCTCGCCATCACTGTCACTCCGGTCAACGACGACTTCAGCGACGCCAACGAAACCCTCTCCATCGCCGAGGACAGCGGCACCACCACGGGCAGCCTCCTGAGCGGCACCGCCAGTCCCGATGGGCCCGTCTCGATCGCTTCGTTCTCCATCGCCGGCCTGAGCGGGCCCTTCTCCCTGGGCAGCGCCACCAGCATCCCCGGGGCCGGCAGCCTCACCATCGCCGCCAACGGCTCCTATTCCTTCTCCCCAGCTGCCAACTACAACGGCACGGTTCCCCTGATCTCCTACGTCGTCACCGACGGCTCAGGTCCCAACGACTCCTCCACCCTCGCCATCACCGTCACGCCGGTCAACGATCCCCCCGTGGCCAGCGACGACTTCCTCGGCAGCCTCACCCGCCCACCCGGGGGCTCCACCGTGACGGTCAGGGTCACCGACAACGACAGCGATCTCGACGGACCACTGATCCCGAACGCGATCACCATCGTCGGCACCGCCTCAGCCGGCCAGCCGCTGGTGGTGCCCGGTCAGGGCACCTGGAGCGTCAACCAGGCCACCCAGGAGATCAGCTTCACCCCCATCAACGGCTTCTTCGGGGATCCCACACCCATCCAGTACACGGTCACGGATCAGCAGGGAGCCATCAGTAACCCCGCCACGGTGACCGTCGATTACGACAACCTGGCGATCACGCCCAACCCAACCAGGCCGGAACCACGGCACGTTGACTTCTACCTGCTGCTCGACAGCTCCACCTCGATGAAGGGCAGCGACCCCAGTGGTGTGTCCAGGATTGAGGCCCAGAACCGGCTGGCCTTCGAAACCCTCAAGTCGGCCCTGGCCGCCGCCGGCTACGGCTACACCCTCAAGGGCAACACCACCTTCCAGCCCTTCCTCGACGACACCCATCTGACGAGCAGCCAGACCCTCGCCACCGACATCCTCAACTACGAACTGGTGGACGATCCCACCGACGGCAGCAGCACCAATGCCAAGTCGCTCACGATCCACACCATCGATTTCGGCTATCTCGTCACCCACAGCGAAACCACCTTCACCGGCAGCAATCCCAACTTCGGCGAACGGCTGGCCCGGGATGTGCTCCTCACCCAGACCCCCGATCTCACCTACGGAGCCACCACCAGCCCCGACTGGATCGCCCGCGGTCTGCCGGCACCCAATTCCCTCGATGCCTACACCGCCCCCGGCACCAACGGCAACCGCTACAGCGGCACCGAGATGCTCGGGGCCCTAGTGGCCCTCGACCGGCTGCTCGTGAAAGAGCTGCCCAACGTCGCCCTCGACACGATCGTGTCGGTGGCGATGATCACCGATGGCCGGCCCGAACGGCGCCCCTGGTGGGACAACCGCCCCGACCTCGGCCAGGGCTGGACCGGCACCAACGTCGCCCTGCCCACCAGTTCCTGGCTCGACGGTGATCCGATCCTCAGCTCAGGGCTTCGCTACACCAGCAGCGGCACCCCGATCCGGGTGCCCACGGCCGCCGGCGTCGACATCTGGGCCCAGGCCCAGACCTCCCTCAACAACACCCTCGACACCGTGGCCGCCAGGGCCGGCGCCAGCAACGTGAACGTGCTGGCGATCGGCATGGGCGATGGGGGGATCTCCAACTGGAATGCCATCTACACCGACCTGTTCACCAACCAGACCTTCGATGCCAGCCGCAGCTGGAACTACCAGTTCTCCACCTCCGGTCAGCTGCCGCAGCTGTCGGGGTGATTCGCCATTGCGCGGATCCTCCTTATCGCGGCAGGCTGGACGAACAGTTCCCCGACGGCCATGACCCGCGAGCACGACCCCTTCCGCATCCCCCGCGCCGGCTGGGAGGCCGCGCCCCTGGCCGGTCTGGCCTCGGTGGATCTGAACCACAACGGTGGTGCCGTGAGTGGTGGTGAGTTCTTTTCGGAATCCACCGTTGGAGGGGTGGTGCTGTACGCCACCTACCAGGCGCTGCTCACCGCCTTGCGCACCGAGGCCCTGCGCAAACGCGGCGAGATCGACCGCATCACCCAGGTAAGGCTGGTGCTGGGCACGAGCCTGGAATCCGCTAAAACCGGTGTCGCCGTGGGTGCCGTGCTTTCCGTGGTGTTGCTGGTCTTCCCATGGCTGGCGGCACCGATGGCGGTGATGGGGGTGCTGGGCAGCGCCAAGGCCTCCCTCGATCTGTTCCATGCCTTCTGGGATGGCCTCGATGCAGATCAGAAGCTCCAAGTCACCGTGGCCGCCCACGAAGCCGGCGTGAATCTGCGTCGTTTCTTCAGCAATACGTCCGATGGTGCGGGCACCGTCGCCGTTTGACGACCTCACTGGCCGCCGAACAACTGCTGCAGCAATCCTCCAAGGGCCTGCCCAAGACCCTCGGTATCGCTTCCCTGCAAGACCTGTCCATAGGCATCGACCGGCTGCAGGGCCTGATTCAGCTGGGCCGTGGTGGCCTGGGTGGAGCTTCTGAAGCCCAGGTTGAACACATTGCTCCAGCCCAGCTGAATGTCGGTGCGGTACTGCTCAGCATTGACCTTGGATTGAACGGCGGCCGTGGTGCCGTTGGGCATCTGGATGCTCCATGGGTTGTTGCCCTGGGCCGTAAACCGGATGGTGCGCAACTGGTTTGAAATCGGCAGCCTGTCGAACGTGAAGGCCAACGTCTTGGAGCCGTTGACGTTGTTCTGCACGATCTCGTAGCGGCAGGCACCGTTGTAGATCGAGACCCCCGCATTGGTCCAGGCGCAGGTCCCGCTCTGGCGCGTGCGGGTGAATGGCGGCCCGAGGGAGGTGGTGGGCTGCTGGCCGGGGTTCATGCCGCTGCCCTGACCCCAGGTGGATCCGGAGCCCCCGATCACGGTTCCCTGGCCGCCCTGGTTGCCGCCCCCGGCATTGGAGCCGAACAGCCAGGGATTCAGCCGTGGGTCGTAGGAGGTGCGCTGGCTGTTCGTCCAGCAACCGCGCAGATTGAAGTTGCAATAGCGGCCATTGGCGAAGGTGACATCGACGATCGGATTGTTGACCAGGTTGCTTTCCAGATTGCGGCGCGCACGTCGACCAAACTCTTGCTCGGTTTCGGCCACGGCGGCGCCATTGGCGTTGAAGCAGACGCTCACGGAGCCGTCACAGATCACCCCCTGGATAGGGAACGTAAGGGATCTGCCGCTCGGTCGGCCGTAGCCCGGAGCCGTGGTTCCCCCACCGCCACCCCAGGGAGAATTCCGAGGCTGGGACGGCTGTGTGGGAGACCCCCAGGGATTGCTCTGGGCGAGCGCATCAGGGGATGACGCGAGGACGGGCAGGGCGACAAACAGAACAGACGAATGCTTGAAAGCCCCGGCGAGAGGGCGAGAAAGAGTGTGCTTGAACAATCCACTGAAGAGACTTTTCATCATGCTTTGATCACTATAATTCAGCATAACAGAGTAGGCCATTTACCCTTCAGTTCCCTTGCAATCTGCTGCATCAAAGCAGAAGAAATCTCAACCGATTGGATCAGCAGTCAAGGTGGCTATCCCCTGGCCTGGGCGGCCTGGCTGCCCCTCTCACTCCGCCTCAAGGCTGCCGCGCACCATGTTCATGCCGCAATGGAACGGGTAGGGGCCCGGCCGGCTCGGCAGCAGCTCGATGCTGGTGGTAGCCCCCAGGGGGAGGTCGAGGGTGCGCTGGAAGTCCGGAAAGATCACCTGGGCCACGCAGCCACTCGGATCGGTGCGGTGAAACCGGAGGATCACGGGCCGGCCGACCTTCACCCTGATCTGGGATGGGGAATAACCGCCATCCACGGCGATCGTGATCTCCTGCACCCCCTGTTCCCCTTCGCTGGCCTCCACGCCAGCACCATGGCGGCCCAGGAACCACCAGAGCTCCGCAACGACCAGGGCCAGCCCCACCACCACCACCAACACCTGCAGGGCCAGGGGTTGGGGGATCGTTCGCCAGAGGGGCGTCGCCATCAGAAGAGGCGTTAAGGCCAAGTGGAGTGTCATGCCAAGGCCCCCGCCGGGCGATGGGCAGGCCGGAAGCCACGCAGTCGCAGGGCATTGCTGACCACCGACACCGAGCTGAAGGCCATGGCGGCCCCCGCCAGCATCGGGTTCAGCAGCCAACCCGTGAGCGGGAACAGCAGACCGGCGGCGATCGGGATCCCCGCCACGTTGTAGGCAAAGGCGAAGAAGAGGTTCTGGCGGATGATGGCCATGGTGCGGCGGCTGAGCTCGATCGCTGCGGGCACTCCGTCCAGGTGGCCCGACAGCACGGTGATGTCGCTGGCGGCAATCGCCACATCGGTGCCCGTGCCCATGGCGATGCCCACCTCCGCCCGGGCCAGGGCCGGAGCGTCGTTGAGGCCGTCGCCCACCATCGCCACCGGTCCCTGGCCCTGCTCCTGCAACCGTTGGACGACCGCCGCCTTGTCGCCGGGAAGCACCTCGGCGATCACCCGCAGGATGCCGACATCGGCGGCCACCACCTCGCTGGTGCGGCGGGCATCGCCACTGAGCAGCACCACGTCCAGACCCAGCTTCCGCAGGGCGGCCACGGCAGCATGGGCTTCCGGCTTGATCGGATCGGCGATGCCGAAACAGGCCTCGATCCGTCCCTCCACCGCCACGGCGGCCACGCTGCGGGCGGCCCGCTCAAGGCGCGCCACCACGGGATCCAGGGGGGCGGTGTCCAGCCCCGAGGCTTCCAGCCAGCGGGGGCTTCCCACTCGCACCTCCTTACCGCCCACCGTGGCCAGAATGCCAAGCCCCGTCTTGGCCTCGAAAGCCTCCACATCCGGGGGCTCTTCCTCGCCTCGGCGGTCCGTGGCATAGGCCACGATCGCTTCGGCCAGGGGATGCTCCGAGCGCGATTCCACCGCCGTCACCAGGGCCAGGAGTCTCTGGGCTGGCATCTCACCGCCAGGGAGACGTTCGAAATCGGTCACCTCGGGCTGGCCGGCGGTGAGGGTGCCGGTCTTGTCGAGGACGATGGTGCGAAGCCCCCCGGCCGTTTCCAGGGCCTCGGCGGTGCGGAAGATCAGGCCGTTCTCGGCCCCCTTTCCGGAGGCCACCATGATCGCCGTTGGGGTGGCCAGGCCCAAGGCGCAGGGGCAGGCGATCACCAGCACGCTGACCAGAAACAGCGTCGCCAGAACCACATTGCCGCTGACCAGGAACCACACCACGAAGGTGGCGATGGCGATGGCGATGACCACCGGCACGAACCAGCCCACCACCTGATCCGCCAGCCGCTGCACCTGGGTGTGGGAGCTCTGGGCCTGACGCACCAACTCCACGATGCGGGCCAGCATGGTGTCGGCACCCACCCGGGTGACACGGAACGTGAAGCTGCCACTGCGGTTCATCGAAGCGCCGATCACCCCATCTCCGGGGCCCTTGGCCACAGGGGTCGGCTCGCCGGTGAGCATCGATTCCTCCACCCAGGAGCTGCCCTCCACCAGCACCCCATCCAGCGGCAACTTCTCCCCGGGGCGCACCTGCACAAGATCACCCACCGCCACCTTCGCCACGGGGATTTCGCTGGCGATCCCTCCCCGCAGCACCCGGGCCGTGGGGGGCTGGAGCTGGATCAGCCGCCGGATCGCCTCGGATGTCTGGCCGCGGGCCCGGGCTTCCAGCAACCGGCCCAGCAGCACCAGGGTGAGGATCACAGCGGCGGTTTCGTAATACACATCGGCCGGCAGTCCCTCGGCGGTAAACAGACCCGGAAACAGCGTGGCCACCAGCGAGGCCAGCCAGGCGATGCCGGTGCCGGTGGCCACCAGGGTGTTCATGTCGGCGCTGTGACGGCGCAGGGCTGACCAGGCGCCGGTGAAGAACTCCCGGCCGCACCAGAACAGCACCGGGGAACTCAGCACCAGCTGGCTCCAGGGGCTGGTGAACCACCCGGGCAACCAGTTGATGTGGACGCCGAGCATGTGGGGCAGGGTGGATGCCACCACCAGACCGGTCAGCACCGCCGCCACCGACAGCTTGCGGCGCAGAACGGTGAGTTCATGGGCCAGCTCCCGCTCCATCCCCGTCGTGGTGAAGGAGGCCGTTTCGTCGTCACAACAGGGGGAGCCCATGGTGGGGTTGCTCATCAGGGGCTGACCAGCTCCGAAGCCAGGACATTCACCCTATGGGCTCCTCTCGGCTGGAGAGTCAAGCCCAGGGTGGCCATCCAGCCTGGTCGCCGCTTCAGCCTTGGGCCAGCAGGGCCCCTAGGCCCATCTGCTGCAGGATCCCCGAACCCGTGAGGGCCTCAACAGCGAGACCGAGGCCGAAGCCGAGCATCGCCAAACGGCCGTTCAGCAGCTCGGCGCGGTGGTGGAAGCCCCAGCCGCTGTTGCTGCCAGGACTGGCCATGTACATCCTCGGCTCAATGACTTTTGGGTCAAGGAGCTTGGAACCTTCGGTGTCCCACATCCCGCCTTCCGATTCAGCGAAATGGTTGACGTGGAGCTTTTTCTGAGTCTTTACAGGAGTTGTCATGATGATGCCTTGTATTGGAATTGTTAAATGTTGGGAAGCTAAACGCTTGGTTGGAATCACCTGCGACATCCAGTCAGAGGGGTTCCGGTCGGGTTGGTGGCGATCTCGACCCTGCACCCGGTCGGTGATGGTCAGAGGTCTTCTTCCTTCCCACAGCCTAAGGAGGGAAACAAAGAACCAATCAACTGCAGCAGATTGATCTGAACTTCAGGCGGATGACCCATCCTTCAGATCAGCAAAACGCAGTGGATGGGAGCCGCTCAGGGTGAAACCCGTACGCCTCCAGGGGGTGTGCGGCGATCCACATAAGGTGAGGGGAAAGGCGCTGCGAGACGCCGCACCTAGGCTGAATTTGTGCCTACCTCTCACGACTGGAATCTCCTGGAGGAGCAGGCCCGGACCCTGCTGGATCGGCTCAGCCTGGGCGAAAAACTCGGCCTGCTCGACGGTGACACCCCGTTCTGGGGGGGCTTGGCGGAGATCGCCCTGCACGATGCCTCCCACCGCCGCCCCTGGCCGGCCGGGGTGGTGAGCCGCCTGGGCATCGGTGGGCTGCACTTCGTCGATGGCCCGCGCGGGGTGGTGCTTGAAGGCGGCGCCACCACCTTCCCGGCGCCCATCGGGCGCGGTGCGAGTTGGGACGTCGATCTGGAGGAAAGGATCGGCGAGGCCATGGGCAAGGAGGCCCGATCCTTCGGCGCCAATCTGGTCGGCAGCATCTGCGTGAACCTGCTGCGCCACCCCGGCTGGGGCCGGGCCCAGGAGACCTACGGCGAGGACCCGCTGCATGTGGGCGCCATGGGGGCCGCCGCCACCCGGGGCGTGCAGCACCATGCCATCGCCTGCGTCAAGCATTTCGCCCTCAACTCGATCGACAGCGCCCGCTTCCGGGTCGATGTGGACGCCAGCGAGCGGGTGCTGCAGGAGCTTTACCTGCCCCAGTTCCGCGACTGCATCGAGGCCGGGGCCCTGGCGGTGATGAGCGCCTACAACAGTGTCAACGGGGCCTGGTGCGGCCAGCATCCCCATCTGCTCCTGGACATCCTCAAGGGGCGCTGGGGCTTTCGCGGCTTCGTGCTCACCGACTTCATCTTCGGAATCCGCGATGGAGAGGCCGCCATCGCGGCCGGCCAGGACCTCGAGATGCCGTTTCGGATGATCTTCCAAGCCACGCTTCCGGCGGCGGTGGCCGCTGGACGGGTGCCGATGGCGCGGATCGATGACGCCGTGCTGCGGCTGCTGCTGGCCCAGGGAACGGTGCCCGGGGGCGTCTACCCCAAGGCGCTGCGTCATTGCGGCGTGCATCGGGCACTGGCGCGTGAGGCGGCCACCAAATCGATCGTGCTGCTCAGGAACGAGGGAAGCGTTCTGCCCTTGAATGGGGTCAAGGCGCTGGCGGTGATCGGCCCCCTGGCCGACACCGTCAACCTGGGGGACCACGGGTCCTCTGACACCCGGCCCGCGCCGGGGTCGGTGGTGACGCCCCTGGCCGGCCTGCGGGCGGCGGCGCCGGAGATCAGCCTGCATCACACCGATGGCACCGATCTGGCCATGGCCTCGGCTCTGGCGGCCCGCAGCGATGCGGCGCTGGTGGTGGTGGGTCTGGACTGGCGCCACGAGGGCGAGCACATCCACCCCGGCGACCTCGCTCCGATCCTGGGCCAGGCCCCCCCTCCCGATGCGCTGCTGCGCCTGGTCGGTCGCCGCCGCCTGCTGCCGGTGTGGTCGCGTCTGACGGCCGCGGTCGCCCAGGTGACACGCCTGGGTTCGGCCCGTGCCGGCGGCGCCTTCGCCTCGGGCGATCGCACCATGCTCCAGCTTCCTGCTGAACAGGAGGCCCTGATCCTGGCCGTCGCCGCCGCCAACCCCCGCACGGTGGTGGTGCTGATGGGGGGCGGGGCGATTCTGTGCGAAAGATGGCGCCAGCGGGTTCCGGGCCTGCTGATGCTCTGGTACCCCGGCCAGCAGGGCGGGGAGGCCCTCGCCGACGTGCTCCTGGGAAGGGTGTCACCCTCGGGGCGGATGCCCTATGCGGTGCCCACCGATCCCAGCCACCTGCCGCCGTTCGATCCCCGGGCCCGGCAGATCACCTACGACCTCTGGCACGGCTACCGGAGGCTGGGACGCCACCACCACCCGGCGGCCTTTCCCTTCGGATTCGGGTTGTCCTACAGCAGCTTCAGCCACGGCGACCCGGTGGCCCAGCAGCTTCCCGGGGCCCTGGAGCTCAAGGTGACGGTGACGAACACGGGGACGATGGGCGCTGCGGAGGTGCTGCAGATCTACGCCGAGCCCCCCGGCCAGGCCGTGGAACGGCCGCGACGCAGCCTGGTGGGCTTCCGCCGGCTGAGCCTCCAGCCTGGCCAGAGCGAGCGGGTGGTGATCCAGATCCCGCTGCGGCGTCTGGCCTGGTTCGATGCATCCCGCGACGCCTTCGTGCTGGAGGGTGGACCTCACCGGCTCGTGGTGGCTCTCCATGCCGAGGACGAAGGAATCGGCGTGGACCTCGCACTGGAGGGGGGGGTGGTCGGCCGCTGAGGGACCTGCTGGGCCATCAGGGGGCTGGGGATGAGGAGTGCCTGGCGCGGCTGTCCAGACGCTGCAACGTGCCCTGGACCCGGAGATGGTTGTAGCGCTGCAGCCAGATGAAGGGCAGGTTGAACAGGGTCGCGAAGATCAGGTTGATCAGCACCCCCACCGGCGTCAGCCACAGGGCCGTCACGATCCAGAAGGGCCAAAGCGCCAGATGCACCAGCTCGGCCCGGCGGGTTTCCTCCAACAGGCGCTGCAGGGTGGCGCGATCCCGGCCCACCAGGCTGTTCTTGGCCACACCCCCCGGGAAGGCCGTGCCGGCGTCCGGCAGCAGGGATTTCCAACGATGGATGCCGAGCCGCTGTTCAAACCCCTCCTGACTTTCCGGCCATGGGCGTCTGCCGGTGAGCCAGGTGTCGCGGGCCAGGGCCTGCTGGGGCAGTCGGTGGGCCAGCCAGCCGATCAGCAGCGACCACAGCAACCAACCCAGGCCGCAGGCCAGGACCGCTAGCGCGTCGAGAATCGTCTGCCTTTCCATTCGATTGTTCCCCGCTCAAGATTCAGGATCGCCAGAACGAACACCCCCAGAAAGAACAGTACGGGGATCGGAAAGATCAGGCAGATCCAGCCGAAGTCGCCGATCCGGCGCGTGACCACCATCAGCTGCACGGCAAAGGCGAGGTAGAGGAGCAGGTTGGGCAGCAGCGACGCATCCCCTTGCATCGGCCAGCCCAGGAGGGCGGCCGGCAGGCACCAGGCCGACCAGAACAGACCGGAGATCCACAGGACCACACCGAGCATCCAGAACCAGCGCACTTCCCCAGCGGCGGTCGCGAAGTTCTTGGCGAAGCCCACCACCATGTCCTGGAAGCCACCGGGATACATGCGGTAATCGAGCAGGCCCTGGCCGATGTAGGCGCTCACCCGGAGGCCTGCCTGCTCGTAGAGATGGCCGAGAAACCAGTCCTCCACCACCTTGCCGGCGACCGCCGCATGGCCACCGATGTGGTCGTAATCGGCCCGGCTGGTGGCCATGGCCGGACCGAAGGCCACACCGCACCCCTTTCCCATCGGCACCGCCATCAGCCCCACCAGGTTGAAGAGCACCGAGAGCTGCTCGTAGGGCTTCTCGGTGCGGTGGAAGGGCTGCACCGACACCAGGCCGCCCAGCTCCTGCTGCGCCGCCACGAGACGGTGCAGGAACTCGGGGTGGGGCTCGGTGTCGGCGTCGAGGAAGAGCAGCAGCTCCCCCTGGCTGGCGCGGACGCCATGGTGCAGGGCCCAGGTCTTACCGCACCAACCCTCCGCCAGGGGCGGCGGCTGCATCACCCTGACCCCGGCTTCCGCAGCGATGGCGGCGGTGCGATCGCTGGAGTGATCGTCGATCACGATCACTTCCGAGGGGGTGAGGCTCTGGAGATGCAGGGCCGCCAGCAGTTTTGGAAGGGTGTGTTCCTCGTTACGGGCCGGAATCAGCACCGAAACCGACGGGTGACCCTGAACCCTGGAGGGGGGGAGGCGCGGCATGCGCAGGCACAGGGCCCAGCCGAGCAGCCAGCGCACGAGCAGCGAGATGGCCAACAGATTCACGGTCGGCAAGGCTGCTTAGGCTTCCAAGCTAGGGACGTAGCAGCTCATCGATCAAAGCCTCCAGGGCGGCAGGATGACTCATGAGCTGGTGGTGAAAGCGCACGGGCAGGTTTTTCCCCGGCCCGATCGGCAGCACGGCCCGCCAGGCCGGCATCACCATCAGATCTGGTTCACAGTAAAAGCTGCAGCAATCCACGTCCTGCAGCGTGGTGAGATTTCCGTTGAGCCGATGCAGCAGCGGGCTGCCCGCTTTCAGATCGGCGATCCCGGCCAGGGGCCAGCGGGGCCAGGGCCCGGCCGTGAGGGTGCCCTGCTGGGGGCTGCCCACGCTGATCAGCCGCCGGGTGCGCCGATGGCCGCCCAGTAACTGGATCCAGGCGCGAGCAATCACCCCGCCCATCGAAAAGCCCAGCAGATCGATAGGTTGCTCCAGGCCGAAGGACCCGTCGATGTGGGTGCCGAGCAGGGCGGCCTGCAACTCGATCGGCGTAAGGCCGAACCGGTGGGGCAGGCGGGGGATCAACAGGGGGGCGCGGCGACCTGCCAGCTGACGCTTGAGCGGGTCGAACACGCCGGGGGTGTCCCACATGCCGTGGATCAGCACCAGCGGTGGGAAAGGGTGAGGCCGATCCTGGGTGGACATTGACCTGTCGCGCCGCGAAGTATCGCCTACCAGACCAGCTCCGGCAGCTCCCGGAACACCTGCCGGACGCCCACGCTCCACTCCCTGCTGAGGTCCTTGAAATAGGCATCACCCTCGCTGAATCGGAGCCGCTGGGTGATCTCGAGGCGATCCCGCTCGTAGAGGAGCAGGTCGATCGGCATCCCCACCGAAAGGTTGCTGCGCATGGTGGAGTCGAACGATACCAGCACACACTTGGCCGCTTCCGCCAGGGTGGTCTCGGAATGGATCACACGGTCGATGATCGGCTTTCCATACTTCGCCTCGCCCGTTTGCAGGAAGGGCGTGTCCTCGCCGGCTTCGATGAAATTCCCCTCGGCATACATCCGGAACAGCCTGGGTGCCTCGCCCTTGATCTGCCCACCCACCAGAAAGGAGGCATTGAAACTGGAGCCGGACGCCTTGAGGTAGGGGCCATCCCGCTCCTCGATCGCCCGCACCGCATCCGACACCAGACCCATCACCTCAAACATGGTCTGGGCCGTCCAGACAGTGGGCTCCCCATCGCCGGCTTCGGCCCGCTGGCGCAGCAGGCCGATCACCGCCTGGGTGCCGGCCAGGCTGCCGGAGCTGAGCAGCACGAGCACCCGATCGCCCTTGCGCTCGAACACGGTCATCTTGCAGAAACTGGCGAAATCGTCCAGACCCGCATTGGTGCGTGAATCAGAAGCGAAGACCATCCCCCCCTCCAGCAGCACGGCCACGCAATAGGTCATGCCGTCCACACCTGAAACGATTCCAGCTCCGACGGGCCGAAGGTGGTGGTGAGTGCCACATCCGCCGCATCGCGACCACGGGCGATCAGGATCCGGCCGATCCGGGGCGTGTTGTTGCGCGGGTCGAACACATGCCAGCCATCGCCGAGATAGGCCTCGAACCAGGCATGGAAGTCCATGGCCGTATGGGGCGGCGGCACCTTGATGTCGCTCAGGTATCCGGTGCAGTATCGCGCCGGGATGTTCATGCAGCGGCACAGGGCGATGGCCAGATGGGTGAAGTCCCGGCAGACCCCTTCCCGGCTTTCAAGGGTCTGCAACGCCGTTTTTGTCGGGCTCGAACGGCCGTAGCCGAAGCGAACGTGCTGGTGCACGAAATCGCAGATCGCCTGCACCCGGCCCCAGCCGCCAGGAATCCCCTCGAAGCGCGACCAAGCCATGGGCGAGAGCAGGTCCGATTCGCAGAAGCGGCTGGCCAGAAGGAACAGCAACGCCTCTTCCGGCAGGTCCTCCACCGGCCGCTGTTCCAGCCAGGGCAACACCGGATCGGGCCGGCCGGAATCGGCCACCAGCCCGCTGCCCCGCAGTCGCAGCACGCCAGCCGGTGCCACCAGCCGTTGGCAATGGTTGCCGAAGGAATCCACGTACAGGCGCAGGGGCACCTCCGGCTCCACCTGGAGCGGGTCGGCCTCCAGCAGATCCGCGGAGCGGCTCGAATGCACCCCCAGGGTGACGATCATGGGCGTCGGCGCAGGGAAGCTCAGCGCCACATCGAATCCCACCCGGATCTCGATGGGCTGCGTCGGCAGCGGCGTAGCGCTCTGGGATTGATCCATACATCACCCTAGGAACCGTGGGCGACCCTGCAGCGGCGGGATTTCCTCCGCCAGGGCATTCTCCAGCACACCGGCGAGGCGCTGCGCCCATTCCTTCTGGCCGGCCTCGGTGGCCAACAGGTCCTGACGGATCTCCAGCTCCACGTGGGGAATCCGGCGCCGCTCGCCGTGTGCCACCAGCGTGTAATCGCTCGCGTCGCTGACGGCATAGGGCTCGTTGTCCCCCACAGGCAAGCCGCACTCGCGCTCCAACTCCTGGCGGATTCGCCGGGCCAGACGGCCATCGCGGCCGTACAGCACCCCCACGTGCCAGGGGCGCACGTCCGCGCCGAGTACCGGCGTGAAACTGTGCAACGTCACCAGCACGCTGGGCTGGCCGCGCACGCGTCGGGCCTCCAGCTCCGCCCCGATACGGCGGTGGTATGGGTGGAAGATCTCCTCGAGCCGCTGCTGCCGCTCCGCCGGGGCGAGATTGGCATTGGCGGCGATGGCGCCGGCCTCGCTGTGGCAGACGATCGAATCCGGCGCGTCCGGCGGCCGGTTGGCGTCGACCACCAGCCGTGAGTAATTGTGCAGGATCAGAAAGGCGTCGAGCCGCGCTGACAGCAGCAGGGCCAGCCCGGCCACGCCCAGATCCCAGGCCACGTGGGTGTCGAGCACCCGATCGTCCAGGCCAAGGCCGGCCAGCCGACGGGGAATGGCGCGACCGGCATGGTCGGCCGTGAGCAGCACGGCGGAGCGCCCGGTGGGGCAGACGATCCGGAAGACGGCCGGATCAGCGGCCCCCAGCAGGGGTTCTAGGGGCACCGTTGCAGCCTGGATCGAAAGGGTCAGGCAGACAAGCACGGCCGCCTGACAGTCAGGGCTCAAGCTGGCTGGTGAAGCCCTGGAGCTCAGTGATCCAGACGCCCACCTGCATCGACAGCAGCGAGGCTCCGCCGAAGCTGCCGGCGATGGGTGGCACCGACTCTGGCCTTCGGGCCACAGCGACGGGGATGTGGGTGTCGCCGACAATGCCGGCATGGGTGGGATCGAAACCCTTCCAGCCAGCCCCCGGCAGAAAGACCTCCGCCCAGGCGTGCATGCTGCCGGCTTCCTCCGGTGGCAGCGCCGTGAAGCTGTAACCACTGACGAAACGGGCGGCGAATCCGAAACACCGGGCCGCCTCCATGAACAGAAAGGCCATGTCACGGCAGGAGCCCCAGCCACTGTTGAGCGTTTCGGCGCAGGTCTGGACGCCAGGCTCATCGCGCTTGCGGTAGGAGACGCGCTGGTGGGCCGCCAGATTCAGACGTTTCAACAACGTGTAGCTCTGGATGATCTCTCCTGGCTGCCAGACGGTTGACATCCATTGCAGTAAGGCTTGACAGGGTTGTTCTGCGTCAGTTTGTGTCAGATAGGCCTCCAGGATTGGGCGGTCTTTGGATGCATAGCGAAAGGGATAGTGGACGGCCCCATCATCGACAAGGAAGTCCAATGGAACGCGGTCATATTGCTGAATGATCAGATTGCTTTCGATCAGCAATCTGTCAGCAGCCTCACTGAAGGACGCCGTGGCAAGACAATTGCCCTCGACATCGCGGTGCCAGCGCAGCTTTGCCGCCGGGCTGATCGATAACGATGAGGTTTCGATGCGCAGGTCGTGGCCTTCCCGAGGACGGAGACGCAGTGTATGGGTGCCGAGTCGGACAGGGGCGCTATAGGTGTAGGTGGTGAGGTGATGGATGTTGAAGCGCCGCATCGGCTCGCCTTGCACAGGAAGGGTGGGTCACTGGGAATAGATCAGAACGCTGTAGGGCCCCACCCCAAAAGAGCCGTGACAGGGGAACCCGTCCCGCTCCCCTGGTACGGCTGCAAGATCAGCGCTAGGAAAACCATCAAAGGATTCACTGTAACCGTGCCAATCACTGTTGAAGCGAAGTGTCCAGCCATTGGCCGCCGGCAAACCAACGATGTAGTTCTCCTGGGGCTCGTGAGAAAAGTTGGCGATCACCACCACATCATCTCCGGGGCCCCCTTGATCCCAACGGTGAAAAGCGATCACGTTGCGCTGGGTATTGAGGTGAAACACCTGGGTGAACTGACCACAGAGCCCACGGGAGACGCCCTCCCGATCAAGGCGAAGGCGAATCAGATCCCGGTAGAGGCGCACGATGCCACGAAACTCCTGGCGCTGGTCCCAGTCGACGGGAACCGTATCGCGAAACCAGCCACCTTCAAGAAACTCCTGCCCCTGAAACAGCATGGGAATTCCTGGTGCCGTGAACACCATGGCGGCCGCCAGGGTGGAACGCTTCTGGGCATGCCAGCCGGTGGGATCCGAGGGGTTGACGTCCTGGGGAATCCGGGACTGGCCATTGGCAACGTCGTCATGGGATTCGCTGTAGATCACCCGTTCAAAGGCGTCGTCGTTGTAGCGATAAAGAATGGCATCACGGATCTTCTCCAGAGCACGATCTTCATCCCTGGGCGCAATCACGGCCTGACGGATGGGTTGGATGAAGTGGGGATCCCATTGGGATCCAAAGCCCGCGCCCCCAGCCCCCACATCCTTGGTCAACCAGTCATTGCTGCGCAGGTCTTCGGCGATCGTGATGTGGCCCGAGTCATGCCGGGCCACGGTTTCATTGATGGCCTGAAGGAGACTCCAGCCATCGGGAATCTCCTCAGTTCCAGCATCTCCGACACTTCGAATGTAACCCGTGCTGTCGAATCGAAGGCCATCAAGATGATACTCCTTGAGCCACATCGTGACGTTATCCAGGATGTACTGACGAACCTCCCCCCGGCCATAATCGGGCCGCGTCTCCCCCCAGGGCGTCAGGGCACGATCATCGTTGTAGAAATAGATTCCCCCCTTGTCATTCTCAGACCAGCCATCGAATCTCCAGAGGTCAAGGTCACTGGGTCCAAAATGATTAAAAACCACATCCAGAATGACCGCAATGCCAGCTTGGTGGGCGCGCTTGACGAAGCGCTTGAAGCCCAGGGAACCGCCATAGTCTGAATCGACGGCAAAAATGTGAGATGGGTTGTAGCCCCAGGAGCGCTGACCTGCAAACTGACCCACCGGCATGATCTGAATGGTATTGATACCCAGCCGGTTCAGGTGCTCCAGTCGAGCAGAGATGGAATTGAATCGGCCTGGTTGACTGAGGTCATCGTCATTGAACGTGCCGACATGTAACTCATAAATCACAAGCTCATTCCAGCACTTCATGGAGAAGTTATCATCATCCCAATCAAAGTCAGGATCATGAATGATGGCATTGCCCACTGAGCTGGTCACCTCGTGGGCATAGGGATCAATGCGCTTGATCACCCCCCATGGAGTAGAGAGCTGAAACTTGTAGTGGTCGCCGATCCTGGCACTTTCAACACTGGTGGACCAGAAGCCGTGCGGCTCGGGGTCCATCGGATGGGCGGCACCATCCCAGTCGTTGAAGGAACCGATGACGGAGACCTGATCGGCATGGGGCGCCCAGACCCGGAATGCCACCCCGGCAGGAGAGGGCATGGATCCCATGCCAGCAATGATCGGCGGCTTCACCATGGTTCAACCCCTTCTAACCACTGTTTCACAGCCATACCTTTTCTGGTCAAGCGTTTAAAAACATTGAACATGAAGCCCGCGATCGAGGCGAATCCGCCTCCATGGCAATGCAGGCTGATGCAGAAGGCTGCATCAACGCCCTGTGCTCCGGTGGAGATTTCAGACGCGGGGCGATCCCACAGGACTAGGCTGGGAGGGCAGACCAAGAGAGGAACGAATGATGTGAATTGAGTCGACTTCGTCTGCGATGCTGTCACCACAAAGGCGACCCATCGCCAACTGCTGATTCCCATCGCCACCCGAACCATGTCCAACAAAATCGACGCTGTCGCCAAGGATGCCGAGGGCAAACTTGAAGCGGCCCTGGGTGAACTGACCGGCGACACGGGCCACCAACTCAAGGGCAAGGCCAAACAGGTTCAGGCCTCTGCCATGAACGCGGCAGAAGATCTGAAGGGTAGCGCCAGGTCCATGGCCCGAAAGGTCAGCGACGCTGCCGCGAAACTGGCTGACGGCTAGGGCTGAGCGTGCCCGAAGGCCCGGAGACTCGCCGCAGCATTCGCCAGGCTTGGCTGCGGCGATGTCCCCACCCAACAACACCCTCAGAGGCCGTGACACCGATGAATCCCTTCTTCATTGTCCACACATCCAAATCCTTTGAGCAGGCGAGCACCGACCTGCAGGCCGCCATTGTGGCTCAGGACTTCGGCGTGATGGCGGTTCATGACCTCGGCCAGACCCTGCGCAGCAAGGGGATCGACTTCTCCGAGGACTGTCGGATCTACGACGTCTGCAACCCAGGGCAAGCGGCCAGGCTGCTGAAGACCGACATGACGTTGAACATGGCCCTTCCCTGTCGCATCTCCGTGTTCACGGAAGGCCATCAGACCCGGATCGGCATGATCCGGCCTGAGGGAATGCTGCAGACGCTGTCCTCCGATCCTGACCTGATGAAGGTGGCCCGCGATGTCGAATCCGCCACGACGGCCATCATTGAGGCGGCGGCGTCCTGATCGATCCTTACGGTGGATGAGGGGCTTCGTCGGGTGCGGCGGCCAGAGCCGCCACTAAAGTCTCCACAACAGTGGAGCTTCCTGCCCATGGCGGCCGTCAGCGTCAACACCGGCATGAAGATCGGCGTGCTGGCTGGGCGCAGCGGATTGCCCGTCAAGACCTTGCGTTATTACGAGGATCTGGGCCTGTTGCCGGCCATCGGTCGCAGCGAGGGTGGCTACCGTCTGTTTGCAGAGGAGAGCCTGCGGCGCCTCGAGTTCATCCGCCGGCTGAAGACCCTGGGACTCAGCCTGGAGGAGATCCAGGGCTGTCTGGCGGTGCATGACGCCGGCGACCTGCCCTGCGGCGACATCCACATGCAGCTGGAGCGGCAGATCGAGCGGATCGATATCCAGATCAGGGAGCTGGGTCAGCTCAGGCAGGAACTGCAAAGCCTGCTGGCCGGCTGGCAAAGCGACCCGGCCAAACAAGGGGATGTGATCTGCCCCAATCTTCAGGTCTGAGGCTTAGCAGCAGCGAACGGCCAAGGCGTTGGGCCCCAAGGTGAAGCCCTGTGCCGGACCACCACCGGCGCCCTGCGGCCTTCCCATGCTGAAGACAGCCACAAGCAAGGGAGCCGAGCTGATGGACCATTCCCGAACCACCTGCGGCCGGACCCGGGCGGCGTCGCGCCGGTTTGCTGCCGTCGCCGGTCTGGGGGCGCTGGTCCTGGGGCTAGGAACGCCAGCGCTTGCCGCGTCGCCCACCGGTGCGGCTCCCATGGGGAGCGGTATGGGTGCCGGCCCGGCAGGTCAAGGCCGCATGGGCGCCCAGTCGATGGATCAGCACTTCATCGTGATGATGATTCCCCACCACGACGGGGCCATCGCCATGGCGGATCTGGCCCTGAGCCGGGCCAAGCGGCCGGAGATCAAGGCCCTCGCCCGCAGCATCAAGGACAGTCAGACGCTGGAGAACGCCCAGATGCGCAGCTGGTACCGCCAGTGGTTCGGTGGCGCTGTGCCGGCGTGGGGCGGCGGGATGGGCCACGGCGGCGGCATGGGAATGATGGGGATGGGAGGAACCGGCACCGATGTCGCCTGGCTGAAGAACGCCTCGGATTTCGATCGCGCCTTCATCGAACAGATGATTCCCCACCACCGCATGGGCGTGATGATGGCCACCATGGCCCAGACCAACAGCCAGCATCCCCAGTTGCAGGCCATGCAGCAGGTGATGGTGAAGGCCCAGAGCCAGGAGATCGAGCAGATGGCCCAGTGGTATCGCAGCTGGTACGGAACCCCCTGAGTGGCGAGGCCGACCCTGCCAACTCAGTCGAGGCGACCCTGACGCCCCCCGTGCTGCAGTCCCCAGGCACAGAGCGACTGAATCACCGGGACCAAGGTGCGGCCGTGGTCGCTGAAGCGGTAGCTGACCTGGGGCGGCCTGGCCGGGGTCACCTGCCGCAGCACCAGCCCATCACGCTCCAGGTCGCGCAGGCGCTGGGTGAGCACCTTGTCGCTGATCTCCGGGATCAGGCGACGCAGATCGCCATAACGCTGGGGGCCCTGCCGCAGTTGCCAGAGGATCGGCAATGTCCACTTGCCCTCCAGCACCTGGAGTGCGGCGCGCACGAAAGCGGTGGCTTCGATGGGATCCGCATCCCTGGTCGGCGCCAACGCACCCGCAGGTAAGTCCTTCCGTTCCAGGGCCGGGGGCCATAGGTTGCTGGCCCATTCTTGTCCTCGCCGAGGGGCCTGCCGACGATGACGCGACTGCAAGGCAAGGTGGCCCTGGTCAGCGGCGGATCCCGCGGCATCGGCCGGGCCATCGCCGAGCGGCTGGGGCGCGATGGCGCCGACGTAGCCCTCACCTACGCCGGCAACCGCGACAAGGCGGAAGCCGTGGCCGACACCATTCGCGCCGGTGGGGTGCGGGCCCTGGCCCTGCCCTCCGATCTGCGAGAGGTGAGCCAGACCCGAGCCCTGTTCGCCGCCGTGCTCGAGCAGTTCGGCCGCCTCGACATCGTCGTCAACAACGCCGGGATCTCGGTGTTCAAACCCACCACCGACATCGACGAAGCGGACTACGACCGGGTGATGGACACCAATGCCCGCGGCACCTTTTTTGCCCTCCAGGAGGCGGCCCGCCACGTGGCCGACGGGGGCCGGATCATCAACCTGGCCAGTGGCGCCACCCGCCAGGCCCTGCCGGCGGCGGGGGTGTATGCCGCCAGCAAGGCGGCGGTGGAGCAGTTCGGCATGGCCCTGGCCAAGGAACTCGGCCCCCGCGGCATCACCGTCAACCAGATCGGCCCCGGGGTCACCGACACCGACGGACTGATCATGCCGGCCGAAGCCCTGGCCCATCTGATCGCCTCCACGCCCCTGGGTCGCCTTGGCCAGCCCGCCGATCTGGCGGATGTGGTGGCCTTCCTGGCCTCCGATGACGCCCGATGGGTGAACGGCCAGACCCTCCAGGTGAATGGCGGCATCCTCTGAGCCAGTCCTCTGAACCACCCCCCTGCGCCCCCTCCATGAGTGAATCCCCCACCAGCTTCAGCAACGGCTTTCCCGTCAACACGATCCGTGTCGGCGACGGGGTCGTGCTGATCAACGTTTTTCACCTCGATCCGGATCGGGCCGAGGCCTTCGTGGCCACCCAGGTGGGCGAATACAAACGCCTCCAGGGCGTTTTTCCGGGAAGCCTCAGCGCCAATCTGCACGTCAGCCTCGATCGCACCAGGGCCGTCAACTACGCGCACTTCAGCTCCCTGGAGGCCTATCTGACGATGCGAGACAGCCCTGCCTTCGCCGAGCACCTCGAGCGGCTCAAGGGATTGGTCCTGAAGGCCGAGCCCCAGCTGTACACCGTGGCCTACACCCAGAACGCCACACAACCCGTCTCTGAGGCCTCCTTGGCGCCCCTGGGAGATCCTGCCTTGGCGCCGCGGCTCGGCCCGGTGCCTCTGGCCTGATCACGGCGTGCCTGAACCCTTGACTCTCCAGACAAGTGGAGACCATACTGTGAAAGCTCCTCCTGAGTCCCCATGCGCCCCAGCCGATTCTCCCCCGCCCTGCTCGGGACCCTCTGCGCCCTGGGCCTGACGCTCCCCGCCCTGGCGCAGGACCGCGGCGGCATGAACCACGACCACCACGCCATGCCGGTCAAGCCCACCCCGGCCGGAGCGACTCCTGGGCACAGCGGCCACGCCCATGACGTGGGCCCCGCCGGTGCCACCTACGACCTGCGCTTCATCGACGGGATGGTGCAGCACCACACCGGCGCCCTGCGGATGAGTGAATTCGTCTTCGGGATCGGTGCGCCCGGTGTGGGGGCCCTCGGCAAGACAATCTGGCGCGATCAGGCCAATGAGAACCGGGCCATGGGCCTCTGGCGGAAGGCCTGGTATCCCCAGGCGCCCGTCTATCCCGTGGCCCTGGCGAGCGGCGGTGATCCGAACAGCCTCGCCGGCCTCACCCGCATGAGCCAGGCCCAGATCGACGGGATGCGGATGATGGGCGACGCACCCACCCCGGACAAGCGCGTTGTCTGGTTCCTGGAAGGGATGCTCCACCACCACGGCGGGGCGCTGATCATGGCCCACGACGCCCTGGCCAAGAGCACCAATCCCACAATCCGGCGCTTCGCCAGGGGCGTGATCGTGGCCCAACGCGCCGAGATCATCGAACTGCGGCGGATGCTGGCGGTCGAAGGCCTGCGCAAGCCGGAGTACGGCCGCTATGACGCACTGTTCGCGCTCTGAGCCGCCAGCCGGACTGACCATGCCAGCCTGGCAGGACTGAAGGATAGGGATGAGAATGATTCCCGTTCCTTCCATTTATCCCGGGGGAGCTTCCATGAACAGACGTGGTGTCGTTTCCAGGTTCAGGCAGGCCCCTGTGGGCCTGGTCCTTCTGGCCGCCCTGTCCCCGGCCGCCACGGCCGCTGAGCTCAATCTCGACACCATCAACCGCTACGCCAGGTCTGCGGCGGGCCAGAACCAGGAGCAGGTCACCAGCCTCAACCAGTTTTCCGACGTCAAGCCCACCGACTGGGCCTTCCAGGCCCTCTCAAACCTGATCGAGCGCTACGGCTGCGTCGCCGGCTACCCGAACGGCACCTACAAAGGCGGCCAGGCCATCACCCGCTATGAAGCGGCGGCCCTGCTCAACGCCTGCCTCGACCGGATCACCGAGGTGACTGACGAGCTCAAGCGCCTGATGGCCGAGTTCGAGAAGGAGCTCGCCGTGCTGCGCGGCCGGGTGGATGGACTGGAGGCCAAGGTGGGTGAGCTGGAAGCCATCCAGTTCTCCACCACCACCAAGCTGAGTGGCCAGGCCACCTTCGTGATCGGTGCCAATGCGTTTTCGGGCAGCGACACCCCCAACGTTGATGCCGCCCGGGCCGCCGTGGGGGCAACCACCTTCAGCTACGACATCCAGCTGAGCTTTGACACCAGCTTCACCGGCAAGGACCTGCTGCGCACGATCCTGCGGGCCGGCAACTTCGCCGATTCCGCCTTCGGCGGCGCCGGTCCCACCGGCTCCCTCTCCACCCTGGAAGCGGCCTTCCAGGAAGACTGCGGTGGAGCCGCCGACTGCGGCGATGTGGTGGCGATCGACAAGCTCTTCTACCAGTTCCCCATCGACAGCCAGTTCACCGCCACCTTCGGCGGCCGGGTGGGCCAGGAGGACATGCTCGCCCTCTGGCCGAGCGCCTATCCCGCCGACACGATCCTCAACCTGTTCACCCTCAACGGCGCTCCGGCGGCGTACAACAAGAACCTCGGACCCGGTGCCGGCCTGTGGTGGCAGCAGGGGGGGCTGAGCATCAGCGCCAGCTATGTGGCCGCCAACGGTGACGTGGGCGATCCCAACCTCGGCGGCATCGGCACCAAGGCCTCTGCGGGCACCGGCACCGTGCAGATCGGCTATGCCAAGGAGCGGTGGGGCCTGGCGGCGATCTACTCCCGCATCCAATCGGGCGTCGATGTGCCTGGCACCACCCCCTTCACCGGCCTCACGTACGCGTTCAACCCCAACAGCCGCACTGATGCCTTCGGCGTCAGCGGCTACTGGCAACCGGCCCGCTCCGGCTGGATTCCCTCGATCAGCGCCGGCTGGGGCCTCAATGGCACCAACTACGACTCCCCCCAGGCCCCCGGAGCGTTGCGCACCAGCCAATCGTGGATGGTGGGCCTGCAGTGGGACGACGCCTTCATCAAGGGCAACGCCCTCGGCATGGCGGTGGGTCAACCCATCTTCGCCACGGCCCTGACGGGCGACCAGACGCCCCAGGACGGCAACGTCGCCTGGGAGTGGTGGTACAAACTGCAGGTCACCGACAGCATCAGCGTCACTCCGGCCCTCTTCTACCTGAGCCGGCCCCTGGGGCAGGACACCACGCCCGTCACCACATTCCGCCAGCTGGGTGGACTGGTGAAGACCACGTTCCGCTTCTGATCGGGGCCACGCCAGGGCCTGCGGCGAACTACCCCCGGATGGGGATAGGTACAAATCCCTTGAGATCCGTATGTTGTATTCATGACGCGAAGGGACCCCGCCATGGTCAGAACGGAGGACGTCAAACCTGAAGAGGCCCTGGGCCACCTGACCTGTCTGGGCCGCACCTGCATGAAATGGCGTGAAAACGGCGAGCTCACCGAGCTCGATTTTCAGCTGATCCTGCAACGGCTGGTCAACGTCGACGAGCAGGCCGGCGGACTGCTCGACTGACCCCCGGGAGCGGCGACGGTCCAGGCCCACAGGGTCGGATGATGGCTGGCAGCTGGATGGCCCGCAGGGCCTCAGGGGTCGTCGCCATGGATCTCACGCCGTTCCTGAAAAACCTGGAAGGAAACACCATCGACGAGGTGCTGCTCTCGGTGGCCGTGAAGGGCAAGGTGGCCATCGCCATGAAGGGCCGCTTTCTGTTGCGGGCGATCTGCGAAAGCATCACCGACCGCAGCCTGATCGGCTGCGCCATCACCGATGAGGCGACCTGCCTCGACTATCTGCGCCGCGAACCCTACGAGCTGCTGATCTGCACCGATCATCTGGAGAGCGGCAATGGCTTTGAACTGACCCGCAAGGCCAAGGAACTGCGGCCCAATCTCAAGGTGGTCATGCTTGCCCTGGGGGACGTGATTCCCGCGGAATACGAACACGCCCCCTGGCTGGAGGCCGTGGTGGCGGAGGCCGACATCGTCGATGACCAGCGGCCCCTGCAGGCCGCCGTGATCGCGGTGATGGGCCATCACTCCTACCGCAGCCCTTCGCTGCGCTCGGGCAAGCTCCCCTATCTCAGCTGTCCGCGGCTGACCACAAGGGAATACGAAGTGCTGGACCTTCTGGCCAGCGGCCTCAGCGACCGGGAGATCGCCCGCAAGTTGGTGGTGAGCGATGAGACGGCCCGCACCTACACCAAACGCCTGCTGCAGACCCTGAGCGTCAACAACCGCCTGCAGGCCGTGCTCAAGGGCGTCCGCTGCGGCATGGTGCAGCTGGGTTGAGTCCAGCTCGTCCCGGAAAGAATGAGGGTGAATACACCCATTCAGATGACTGCATGGCCACCTCCGCTCGCCTGGACCCAGCGACAGAGGCGCGGCTGGATCGGCTGGCCTCCGAAACGGGGCGGACCAAGGCCTTCTATCTGCGGGAGCTGATCGAGCAGGGTCTGGACGACCTGGACGATGCCTACCTGGGCGCCGCCGCAGTGGAACGGATTCGCCTGGGCCAGGAACGTACTTACAGCCTCGACGAGATGGTGGCAGAGCTTGGCCTGAACGCTTCGGATCTCTGAAACGGCCAGGCGGCAGCTTGAGAAGCTGGATCGGTCAACCGCTCAGGGCCTGCTTTGGGACATGAACCGGCTGCTGCTGCAGACCGTGGATCCGCGCCAGCGAGGGAAGGCTCTGACGGCCAACCTGGCCGACTTCTGGCGCTACCGGGTCGACGACAACCGGGTGATTTGTCAGATCGAAGCTGACCACCTTGTCGTGCCGGTGGTCGGGCTCGGCCACAGCAGCGAGGCCTACCGCTGACGACACCGCCGTAGGAAGGAGCAGCGTTTGGCTGAAATCCCAAGCGGTGGTTGGGATGGGTCGCCTGAGATTCGAACTCAGGACCAGTCGGTTAAAAGCCGAATGCTCTACCGCTGAGCTAGCGACCCGTCGCTTGGGAAGCTATCACCCGGCGGCGACCCTCTCCAAGCCCGCCGACGACTGCACAATCAGCACAGCCCACCGCCACGCGCCATGACCAGCCCCGAGGCCTGGCCCACTCGCTGGGAGGAGCCCTGCATCAACGCCGCCGCCTGGGTGGCCCCCTCGGCGGTGGTGATCGGCGATGTGCGGCTGGCGGCGGGGGCCAGCCTCTGGCCCACCGCCGTGGCCCGGGGGGATGTCTGCACGATCGTTGTGGGGGAAGGCAGCAACGTGCAGGACGGCGCCGTCCTGCATGGGGATCCGGGCCAGCCGGTGACGATCGGCGCCGACGTGACCATCGGCCACCGGGCCGTGGTCCATGGCGCCACGCTGAAGGACGGCTGCCTGATCGGCATCGGCGCCATCGTGCTCAACGGCGTCACGGTGGGGGCCGGGGCCCTGGTGGCGGCCGGCTCGGTGGTCACCCGCGACGTGCCCGCCGGCGCCCTGGTCATGGGGGCCCCGGCCCAGGTGAAACGCCAGCTCGATGCCGCCGCGATCGAGGCCCAGCGTCAGCACGCCCGCCGTTACAGACAGTTGGCGGAGGTTCACGCTGGACTCCGTTAGGATCCCGCCATCGTTTTCCCCTCCCCCGCCATGGACCTCCGGCTGCTGCTCGTCGCTGCTCCGATCCTCCTGGCCGTGGGTTGGGCCGCCTTCAACATCGGCCGCGCCGCCGTGGGCCAGCTGCAACTGATGCTCAAGCGCGCCCGCGCCTGATGGTCGTCGTCATCGGTGCTGGCCTGGCCGGCACCGAAGCCGCCTGGCAGATCGCCGAGGCCGGGATTCCGGTGCGGCTGGTGGAGATGCGGCCGGTGCGCCCCTCCCCGGCCCACCACAGCGGCGATTTCGCCGAGCTCGTCTGCAGCAACAGCTTCGGGGCCCTCTCCCCCGATCGGGCCGCCGGCCTGCTCCAGGAGGAGCTGAGGCGCCTGGGATCGCTGGTTATCGGCACCGCCGATCTCCATGCGGTGCCCGCCGGCGGCGCCCTGGCGGTGGACCGGGGCCGCTACAGCGCCGCCCTCACGGCCGCGCTTGAGGCCCACCCCCTGGTGACGGTGGAGCGGCGTGAGCAGCTGGCGCTGCCCGACCCTTCAGACATTGCCGTGCTGGCCACCGGCCCCCTCACCGGCGCCGACCTGGCCGAGGACCTGGGCCAGTTCACCGGACGGGAGTCCTGCCACTTCTTCGATGCCGCCAGTCCGATCGTGGAAGGCGAAGGCATCGACCTGTCGTTGGCCTTCCGGGCCAGCCGCTACGACAAGGGCGACGCCGACTACATCAACTGCCCCATGGACCGGGAGCAGTACCTCGCCTTCCGTACCGCCCTGCTGGAGGCCGTGAAGGCGGAGCTGAAGGATTTCGAACAGGAGAGCGCCACGTTCTTCGAGGGCTGTCTGCCGATCGAGGAGCTGGCCCGCCGCGGCGAGGACACGATGCGCTATGGCCCGCTCAAGCCGATCGGCCTCTGGGATCCCCGCTGGGGCGACCTGCACGACCGTGACGTGCGCCGCACCAAACGGGCCCACGCGGTGGTGCAGCTGCGCCAGGAAGACCGGGACGGCCGCCTCTGGAACCTCGTCGGCTTCCAGACCAACCTGAAATGGGGCGAACAACAGCGGGTGCTGCGGATGATCCCCGGACTGGAGAACGCCTCCTTCGTGCGTTTCGGGGTGATGCACCGCAACACCTTCCTCGACTCCCCCGAGCTGTTGCAGGCCACCCTGCAGTTCCGCCAGCGCCCCAGCCTGCTGGCCGCCGGCCAGATCACCGGCACCGAGGGGTATGCGGCCGCGGTGGCCGGTGGCTGGCTGGCCGGCACCAACGCCGCCCGCCTGGTGCGGGGGCTGACGCCCCTGAGCCTGCCGCCCACCACCATGGCCGGCGCCCTGCTCGCCTTCATCAGCGATGCCGAGCGCAGCCACGGCGCCCGCAAGGGGGGCTTCCAGCCCATGCCTCCAAGCTTCGGGCTGATGCCGGAGCTGCCTGAGCGCATCCGCGACAAACGCCGCCGCTATGGCGCCTACCGCGACCGGGCCCTGGGGGATCTGGCCGCCTGGGACAGCGAGCGCCAGGCGTGGAGGCCAGCCGCGGTGCCCGTAGCCGCAGTCGGCTGAGGGTGGCCGCTTCCTAGGGTCAGATCGCTTCCGTTTGCCTGGTTCCGGTGACCGTCACGGCCCGTTCGTCCGCCGCCGCCCCCCTCGCCGCTGACGATGGCCGCCCCTGGGACACCGTCGTGATCGGCTCGGGCATCGGCGGGCTGGTCACCGCCACCCAGCTGGCGGCCAAGGGGGCGAAGGTGTTGGTGCTGGAGCGCTACCTGATCCCGGGCGGTTCGGGCGGCAGCTTCAAGCGTGAGGGCTACACCTTCGATGTCGGCGCCTCGATGATCTTCGGCTTCGGCGAGACGGGCCACACCAACCTGCTCACCCGGGCCCTGGCGGACGTGGGCGAGCACTGCGACACGATTCCCGACCCAGCCCAACTCGCCTACCACCTGCCCGGCGGCCTCCAGGTCGCGGTGGATCGCGACTACGAGCGCTTCCTGGCCGATCTCACCGCCCTGTTCCCCCAGGAGGCGGTGGGCATCCGCCGCTTCTACGACACCTGCTGGCAGGTGTTCCGCTGCCTCGACGCCATGCCCCTGCTGTCGCTGGAGGACCCGGCCTACCTGGCCAAGGTGTTCTTCAAAGCGCCCCTGGCCTGCCTGGGGCTGGCCCGCTGGCTTCCGGTGAACGTGGGGGCGGTGGCCCGCGCCCACATCAGCGATCCGGATCTGCTCAGGTTCATCGACATGGAGTGCTTCTGCTGGTCGGTGATGCCGGCCGATCGCACGCCGATGATCAACGCCGGCATGGTGTTCTCCGATCGCCACGCCGGCGGCATCAACTACCCCCGCGGCGGTGTCGGGGTGGTTGCCGAGAAGTTGGTGGCAGGCTTGCGCAAGCACGGCGGCGAGATCCGCTACCGGGCGCGGGTGGTGAAGGTGCTGCTGGAGGGCGAGGGAACGCAGACCCGGGCCGTGGGGGTGACGCTGGCCAGCGGCGAGGAGATCCGCGCCCGCCGGGTGGTCAGCAACGCCACCCGCTGGGACACCTTCGGCTCCCTGGTGGACGCGGAGCACACCCCTGAGGCCGAGCGCACCTGGCGGCGGCGCTACAAACCCTCCTCCTCCTTCCTCTCCCTGCACCTGGGGGTGAAGGCGGAGGCGATCCCCCCGGGCAGCCATGTCCACCATCTGCTGCTGGAGCGCTGGGAGGACATGGAGGCTGAGCAGGGGGTGATCTTCGTGTCGATCCCCACCCTGCTCGATCCCTCCCTGGCCCCGGCCGGCCACCACATCGTGCACACCTTCACCCCGTCGGCGATGGCCAACTGGCAGGGGCTGGCGCCTGGGGCCTACAGGGCCGCCAAGGAGGCCGCCGCCAGCCGGCTGATCCGCCGCCTGGAGGCGATCCTGCCGGGCCTGGAGGGGGCCATCACCCACCAGGAAATCGGCACCCCCCGCAGCCACCGCCGCTTCCTGGGCCGCCACGGCGGCAGCTACGGACCGGTGCCGGCCCTGCGACTGCCCGGCCTGCTGCCGATGCCCTTCAACCGCACAGCCATTGCGGATCTCTACTGCGTGGGTGATTCCTGCTTCCCCGGCCAGGGGCTGAATGCGGTGGCCTTCAGCGGCTTCGCCTGCGCCCATCGCATCGGCGCCGACCTGGGCCTCAATCCCTGGACCCTGCCGGCCTGAGCCCACGGGCGAGGATCGATCCTTCCGCTTCCCCGCCCAGCATGGTTCCTGAGCATCGCCTGCACTGCGTCGTACGGCCCGGGGTGCCGGCCTTCGGCGAGGGGCTGCGGCTGGGGATCTGGCAGGGCACCGGCAAGGCTGGCAGTCCAGTGGCGATCGCCGAAAACCTGGAACGGCTGGAGCTGGTCTGCGGCCAAGCGGCGGGCCACGGGGTGCAGCTGCTGGCCTTTCCAGAGCTCTACCTCACCGGCTACATCGTCACGCCCGCCATCGTGCGGCAGCTGGCGGAGCCGGTGGACGGCCCCAGCCTGCAGCGGGTGGCCGCCGCCGCCCGCCACCACGGGCTGGCCGTGGCCTGTCCCTACGCCGAACGGGCCAGCGTGTCCGGGCAGGAGCGCTTCTATGACGCCATCGCCCTGTTCGACCGGGACGGCACCCTGCTGCGCAACTACCGCAAGACCCACCTCTGGGGACCTGATGAGAAACGCTGCTGGAGCGCCGGCTATCGCTATCCAGAAGAGGGACCAGCCTTCACGGTGCAGTCGGTGAATGGGGTGGGGGTGGGCCTGCTCAACTGCTACGAAGCGGAATTCCCCGAACTCACCCGGCGTCTGGCGCTGGAGGGGGCGACGCTGGTGCTGATTCCCACGGCCGCCGATGCCTGGGCCGAGCTCAGCACTGGAGAGCGCACCGACAGGCCCTACCCGGACGTCTCCCGCACCCTGATCCCGGCCCATGCGTTCCAGAACGGCTGTTTCGTGGCCTACGCCAACCGCTGCGGCGAGGAGACGGTGAACGGGCGGGTGATGGCGGCCTACCTGGGCAACAGCCTCATCTGCGGGCCCCATGGCGATGTGCTGGCAGCTGCCCGGCCAGAGCCGACCCTGCTGATCGCCGACTGCCGGCCCGGCGAGTACGGGCCCACCCATCCCGCCGCCACCCGCTACCACGAGGACCTCCGGCCCGATCTCTATTGAGGGCTCCGCACCCCCCTGGCAGGCCCAGGCGGCGCACCACGCCCACTCGCCGGCGCCTGTAGGGTTTGTAAATATTTGTTTCGTGTCCATGGCGGCTCCGATTCCCAGCTCTTCCGACCTGGCGCACTACCTCGAAGCCCGCGGCGAGATGGGTAAGCCCTGGGTCTGGCACCTGCTGCGGCTCAGCAAACTCAAGGAGGCCAAGGACACGATGGAGCCCAACGAGTACGTCGAGCGACTGGGCGAAGCCCACGCCGATCTGATGCGCCTCGGCAACTTCTGGAAAGGTCGGGAGGCGGAGGTGTTCGGGGGCCGCTACCAGCCCTCCCAGGTCATCGAACCGCTGCCCGGGTCCCCCGAGGACCGATGAGCGCCGAGCCGTCGTGCCATCGCTACCCGATGGCACCACTGATCCGCTTCACGCTGCTCGGCCTCTACCTGGCCCTGGTGCTGCCCCTCCCCCTGCTGGCACCGGAGCCGCTGCGGCTGCCGCTACTGCTGGCTTGCATCGCCGGACTGGCGCTGGTGCTGGCCATCACCAGTGAGCGGGTGGAACTCGATGGGCAGGAACTCCGGGTGGGCCATCCACCGTGGTGCTCCTGGCTGCTGCGCCGTGGCTGGCGCTTGTCCTGGAACCGCATCACCGCCCTGACGCCCGTGACCACAAGCCAGGGGGGCCGGGTGTATTACGTGCGCAGCGTCGCTGCGGAGGATGGCCGCAGCTCAGAGTCCTGGCTGCTGCCCCAGCGAGTCGCTCACTTCGACGATTTCCTGGAGCGCTTCTCCAGCACCACAGGCTTGTCCACCAAGGGAATCAGCAGAATCAGTCCACCGTGGACCTACCAATTGCTGGCCGTGCTTTCGGCCCTGCTGCTGGCTGGAGAAATTTTGGCCCTTCTACCTGGGGTGGGTTGATGTCCGCCCTAGTTGAGGCGGGAGGAACTGCTGGGTGAAGTGAGCAGGAGTCCGGCGCTGGTGCTTCCTGTGGCCTCCTCACTCAGTTCGGGAAGGGTGTCGAGGCTGAATCTGTACCCTTGTTGCCGCATCGTTTCGATGGCACCCCCCTCGCCGAGGCCGGCTTGCTCGAGCTTGCGGCGCAGGGTGAGGACCTGGGTATCGACAGAACGGGGCCCGCCACTGAAGGGAGGCCAGGCCATGCGCAGCAGTTCCTGGCGGCTGCGCACCACGCCGGGAGGCATCAGCAGGGCACAGAGCAGGGCGAATTCCCGGGGGCTGAGTTCCACCGGCTGGTCGCGCAGGGTCACCTGGCGCAGCAGCAGGTGCACTTCCAGCGGGCCGACGCAGACCCGCTCCTGAAGGCCGCTGCCACTGCGACGCAGCAGGGTGCGGCAACGGGCCGCCAGCTCCTCGAGACCGAAGGGCTTGCGCAGCACGTCGTCAGCTCCGGCATCCAGCAGAGCCACCACGGGCTCGGAGCCAGCACGGGCCGTGAGCACCATCACCTGGCAATGCAGCTGGGCCGCCAGCCGCAGCGCCGAGGTTTCCTCGAGGAGCTCGGCGCTCACCAGAAGGTCGGGCGATTGCTCCTGGCAGATCTCGAGAGCTTCACGGGCCGTGGCCACCGCCGCAGCCAGATGGCCGTCCTGGCGGAGGCGCTGGGCCAGCACCGTGCGAAGGGTCGCGTGGGGGTCGACCACGAGCACCCTGCGTGGGGTACCTCCGGGGTCGGTCAGTATGTCCTGGGCCACGGCCATCTCCTCGGCATCACGATGAAATCAGAAGCGGAAGTGCCGGCAGCCGATTAAGTGAGCCAACGCTAACTGGGAATGTGCGTGGACGCCGGTGACGGGCGATGCCTTGTCAACTGTCTGCTCCCGAAAGGCGGTCGCGGCACGGCAGGATGGGACCATCTGCCGGCTCTCGCCGCCACAAGGACGCCAGGGGCCTGACCCCAGCCATGACAGCACTTCAACATCCCGACGCGATCCGCCACTTCCAGTCCCTGTGCGATGCCTGCCAGGACCTTTCCGATCGTCATCACGGACCCTCCGAGCTGCGGCTGTACGCGGATGGTTACCTGCATGCATTACGCCGCACGGCCGTGCTGGACCACCACTCCCAGCGGCGGCTCGAGGAACTGATCGACCGCTGGATCCAGGACCCATCCAGCTTCATGGGGCCCGACGGCCAACCCCAGCTGCTCATGGAGACAAGCCGCTACTGAGTGGTTCGTTGGGCCGGGCAGGCCAATCCTGGCCTAGGAAGCCAGGACCACTTCCAGCTTCTCGCGCAGTTCACCGCTGTTGTACATCTCGATCAGGATGTCGGAGCCGCCGAGAAACTCCCCTTTCACGTACACCTGGGGGATCGTGGGCCAGTCGGAGAACTCCTTGATTCCCTGGCGGATCTCCGAGTCGGAGAGCACATCAAAGGTCTCGAAGGGCACACCCAGTGACTGCAGGATCTGGACCACATTGTTGGAGAACCCACACTGCGGCATCAGCTTGTTGCCCTTCATGAAAACCACGACCGGACTGGTCGTGATCAGGTCGTCGATGCGTTGACGGGTGCTGGCGTCCATGGTGACGAAATCGGGAAAGAACTTCAGGAGGGAAGGGAGGTCTGCACAGCCAGGGCATGGATGGCCTCGCTGGCCAGTTCGCTGCGCAGGGCGCCGTAGACAAGCTGGTGCTGACGCACCCGGTTAAGGCCGGCGAAAGCGCCGGACACCACCTTGACCTGGAGGTGGTCGCCACCACCGGTGAGATCCTCCACCTCCACGGCGGCATCGGGAAGCGCGCGACGGATGGCGTCCTTGACCTGCTCCGGTTGCACCATGGTCGCGGGGATCGGGGGGATGAAGGGAAGCTGGAATCTAAGGACGATCAGCCACCGGTGGACGATCCAGGCGCGGTGTAGGGGGTGACAACGAAACCCAGTTCCACCAGTTGCTGGTAAGCCTTGCGACCACCCTCGTTGGTGGGGGTCATGATCTTGACCACCTCCACCAGCAGGGGAATGGCCACCTCCGGCTGGTTCTGGCGGCGGAACAGGGCCGCCAGCCTCAGGTTGGTCTCGGCCAGCAGTGTCAGGGCCTCCCGCCCCTTGTCATCCATCTCCCTGGGGATGCGGGCATCAAGGCCGCGGAAGGAACCGCTCAGATCGCGGTAGAAGCCCAGCAGACGCCGGCTGGCATCCCGGGCCAGGTCGTAGAGGCGCCGCCCTTCGGCCAGGTTGCCGCTGGCCACCGCCGCGTCACCGCGTGCAAGCAGGGTCTTCACCGAGGACAGGTTGAGATCGGTGCCGGCGGGTTGCACCGTCTGGGGTGTGGCCTGGGCCCGCGCCGGGGGCTGGAGAAGCGGCTGTGCCAGGGCGAACAGGGCAAGGACGCCTCCGCAGACCCCGGCGAAGCCCGATGGTCGAGCGGATCGAAGGGAAGGAATGGCGGAAGGCCTGATCACGTCGGCGCCTGATGGGTAACGGCGGAACTTTACGGGGAGCCGATCGGACGGCCCACCACGGCTCGGGCCGCTTGCTCGGCCGACTCCATCGCGGCGGCGACTTCAGCTCCGAAGGCCAGGGCCGCCTGACGACCCTGGCCCGCCGCCCGCAAGGGGGCCCCGAAACACACGGCACCTTCATCTCCCGGGCGAGGATCGGCGTGGCCGTAGGCGATGCCCACTGGCACCACCGGCACATCCACACCCTGGCTGGCGGCCAGCAGGGCCAGGCGGGCGAGCCCCTGGTGCAGCCGGATGGGGCCGTCCTCGCGCCGGATGCGGCCCTCGGGAAACACGACCAATTGCTGGCCTGCGGCCAGCAATTCCACGGAGAATCGCAGGCTGGCCAGGGTGGGGCGACCCTGATCGACAGGGAAACAGCCGAGCCGATGCAGGAACCAGCCCTGCAATCCCTTCATTTCGTCCGCTGTCACCATGAAGCGACAATCTCTGCCACTGACACGGCGCCCGGCGGCCCAGGGCAGCATCAGGGCATCCCAGCGGGCCCGGTGGGTGGGGGCCAGCAGCACCGCCCCATCCGTGGGCAGATTCTCCCGATCGAGCACCCTCAGCGCGCCGAAATAGCCCTTCAGGACCAGGTCAATGGTGACCACCATCGCCAGCGGCGACAGCCAGGGGCTGATGCCATTGCAAAGCGAACTTTCCCGCGAGCTGATCGCCGGAGAAAGGCCTGATCCGGGGGGCGTCTGCGCCGCCAACACTCTTGATTCAGCAAAACATCGAAATCGAAACTAAGGGCTGAATCCCCCTGCTGCAGGGCCTAGGCAGGCAGTTGGCCCTGCGGCCGCGGCCCCGACGACCGATACGGTTCGGTCAGGATTGCTCCAACCACCTGCCGCCCATGGCCAGCCTCGGGGTCAACATCGACCACATCGCCAACGTGCGGCAGGCCCGCCGCACCGTGGAGCCCGATCCGGTGCGCTGCGCCCTGCTGGCCGAGCTGGGTGGCGCCGACGGCATCACCGTGCACCTGCGGGAGGACCGCCGTCATATCCAGGACAGGGACGTGGAGCTGCTGCGGGCCACCGTGCGCACCCGTCTCAACCTGGAGATGGCCGCCACCGCGGAGATGGAGGCGATCGCCCTGCGCCTCCGCCCCGACATGGTCACCCTGGTACCGGAACGCCGCGAGGAGGTGACCACCGAGGGGGGCCTGGACGTGGCCGGACAGATGGAGGGCCTCGCTCCTTTGGTGGGGCGCCTGATGGGTGCAGGAATCGGCGTCAGCCTGTTCGTCGACCCCGACGATGCTCAGCTGGAGGCCTCCCGCAGCTGCGGGGCCCGCTGGGTGGAGCTCCACACCGGTGCCTACGCGGAGGCCGCCTGGGAGCAGCAGCCGTTCCAGTTAGCCCGGATCAGCGAAGCCACCGCCATCGCCCGGGGCCTCGGCCTGCGGGTGAACGCCGGGCACGGGCTCACCTATCACAACGTCGAGCCGATCGCCGCGATCGAGGCCATGGAGGAGCTCAACATCGGCCACACGATCGTGGCCCGTGCCCTGGCCGTCGGGCTCCAGGAGGCGGTGCGGCAGATGCGGGCGCTGGTGCAGAATCCCCGCCGCGACCCGCTGTTCGGCGACCGCCAGCCCTGAGGCCCCTCCCTCCATGACCCGCTACCACTTCGTCGCCGCCAGCCGCGCCTTCCTGCTCGAGGAGGAACCCCTGGAGGAGGTGCTGCGCGAACGCGTGCGCAACTACGCCGAGAAGGACAAAACCATCGACTTCTGGCTCCTGGAACGGCCCTCCTTCCTGGAGGCGCCCGAGCTGGCCGCCACCGTGGCCTCCGTGCCCCGGCCCGCGGCGGCGATGTTGTCCACCGACGAGAAATTCATCACCTTCATGAAGCTGCGCCTGGAGTTCGTGGCCCAAGGCAGCTTCGAGGCTCCGAGCAGCGCCATCCCCGACCCTCTGGCCACCCTGGCCTGAACAGCACAGCCCCTCAGAACAGACCCAGGAAGCGGCGCCTGGGCTCGTCGTCCGTTGATCCCTCCTTGGTGGGCTTGCCCTGGCCGCCGTCCTGCTGGTAGCGGGGCTTGCTGTCGCCGATGGTCAGGGGCGCTTCCTTGTTTTTCCACCAGATCCAGTCGCGGATCGGCGGTGTGTTCTCCAGTTCCCAGCGGGTCAGGCCCAGACCCAGCCGGGAGGAGGCATTCAGCAGCACATCCAGCATGGCCTCGCCATCACCGCAGCGGGCCAGGGCCTCATTGGTGCGTTTGGCCCCGTCCAGCGCCTTCACCAGGGCATTGACGCGCTGCGTGACCGGCAGATCCTTCAGGTCCATCGCCCGTTACCTCCGTGGGCGCACCGTATCAGCGCTGAAGCCCTGCCAGAGCCGGCGGGGGTGACAGAAGCCCACCTCAAGGGCAACACTGAGGAGGAAGCTTCCTTCTTGATGACGTTCCCGGTCCAACGTCCACCGCGCCACTGGGTCATCGGGGACGTCCATGGCTGCGCGGAAGCTCTCCAACAGTTGGTGGCCCAGCTTCCCCCCGGCGACCGGCTGGTGTTCTGCGGCGACGTGATCAACCGCGGGGCCCGCATTGAGGCCGCCATGGAGTTGGTCTGGGACATGGTGCGCCGCAATCGGGCGGTGTGGCTGAAGGGCAACCATGAACGGGATCTGGTCACCCGGCTCGACCTGGGCCTTACGCCCACCAGCCACCCGGAACTGAACGGCAACGACACCTACCGCCAGCTGGGAGCGGCCCGCTGCCGGCTCTGGCGCGACCGGCTCGCCCATCTGCCCCTCGCCTACTGGGGCCAAGGCTGGGTGGCCACCCATGCCGGCTTCAATCCGCGCACCTGGCAGCCCGACCTCAACGTCCGACTGGCCTTCTGGCAGGCCTACGACAACCGCTTCGGCGAGGTGATCGTCGGCCACACCCCCGGGCCCGGCCTGCGCAGACTTGGATCGATCGTCCTGCTCGACACCGGTGCCTGCTACGGCGGTGACCTCACGGCCTATTGCCCCGAAACCCAGGAGACCCGACGGGTCAGCGGTCTACCTGCGACAAGCAAAAACTTGCCCGCCCTCGTTCATGGCTCAGCCTTGAGCTGCGTCCTCTGAGCCCGGCCCCTTGCTGACGGTCTTTCGCAGCAACCGGGCGGAACTGCTGGCGCGCGTGCTGGCCACCCAGCTGCGCTTGCAGCCCCCCGATCCTTTCGAGCAGGTGCAGGTGGTGGTGAACACCTGGCCCACCAGCCGCTGGCTCGGGGAGCAGCTGGCCGAGCACCTGGGCGGTATCGCCGCCAACCTGCGCTTTCCCTTCCCGGGCAGCCATCTGCGCCAGCTGGTGGACCAGTTGCTGGCCCCGGCGGCGACGAATCCAGAGGAGGGATCTGCCGATCCTTGGCGCGCCGACCAGCTGGTCTGGCCCCTGCTCGGCCAGCTGCCGGCGGTGGCCGCCGCTCCGGAAGGGGGGCCGCTGCGCCGCTGGCTGGCTGAAAGGAGCGGCGGCGACCAGCTGGAACTGGGCCACTGGCAGCTGGGCCGCGCCATCGCCGATGCCTTCGATGACTACGCCCTTTATCGGCCGGAGCTGCTGGGCGCCTGGGAGGCGGGGCAGGCGATCGATGCCAGCGGCCAGCCCCTGCCGGCAAACCAGCGCTGGCAGCCGCTGCTGTACCGCTCCCTGCTCCAGGAGCTGGGCCAGGAACCGTTCGGATGCCGGGTCCAGGAGCTGGTCAGGAGGCTGCGCCGCGGCGAGCTCGCCGAGGAGGCCCGCGGCACCCCCCTGCGCCTTTTCGGCCTCAGCAGCATGGCCCCGATCCAGGTGCAGCTGCTCCAGGCCCTGAGCCTGCATCGGCCGGTGGACCTCTACCTGCTCACCCCCTGCCGAGATCTCTGGCAACGCTGCGGCGAGCGTCGTCGCCAGCTCAGTGATGCCCTGGCCCTGCGCCAGCCACTGGAGGCCGCCTGGCTGCTGAAGGCTCCGGGTCTGGACGCCCGCTTCGGACGCCTGGGGGGGGAGTTTCAGCAGCTGCTGGAGGGCACCGGTGAGGCCCAGCTGGGGGAAGAGCAGGAGAAGGACCTCTTCTTCGCTCCGGCCAGCGGCACCGGGCCGGCATCCCTGCTGGCCCAGCTGCAGGAGCAGCTGGCTGACGCCAGCCGGATTCCCCTTCTGCAGGTGGATCCGCAGGATCGCTCCCTGGAGTTCCATGCCTGCCCTGGCCGGCTGCGGCAGGTGCAGATCGTGCGCGACCGCCTGCTGCAGTTGCTGGCGGCCGACCCCAGCCTCGAACCACGCGACATCCTGGTGATGACGCCGGACATCAACGGCTTCGCCCCCCTGGTGGCCTCGGTGTTCGGCGATCGCCACGCCACGGGGGTGGACCTCCCCTGGCGACTGACCGACCGCAGCCAGGAGGAGGGGGCAGGAATCGGCAGCACGTTGCTGCTGCTGCTGGAGCTGGCCGGCACCCGCCTCACCGCCTCCGGTCTGGAGACCCTGTTGGGTTGTGGACCCCTGCTGGAACGCTTCGGCCTCGAGGCCAGGGAGGCGGCCCGCCTGGTGGAGGCCCTGCAGGAGGTGGGCTTCCGCTGGGGTCTCGACGGCCAGGAGAAGGAGGGCGCCTGCCATAGCCTGACCTGGGCGATCGACCGGCTGCTGCTTGGCCTGGTGCTGCCCGCCGGTGTGGGCCTGGCGCCGGGGGACACGGCCCCCTGGGAGGGGGGCGTGCCCCTGGAGCTGAGCGGACGCTGGCTGCATCTGCTCGGCCGTCTGCGCCACTGGCTGGGGGAGCTGCGCCGCGGCGGTGCTGTGACGGTCTGGGTGGAACGGCTGCGGCGGCTGATCGGCGATGTCTTCGATGATGGGGGCGAGGCCTCCGGCGAACTGCCGGACCTGATGGGGGCGATCGACGCCTGGCAAACCGCCGCCGGCAGCTCTCCGCTGAGCCTCGAAGCCCCGGTGGTGGCGGCCGTGCTGCGGGAGCTGCTTGGGGCCGAAAGCGGCCGCTTCGGCCATCGCAGCGGCGCCCTGACGATCAGCGCCCTCGAACCGATGCGGGCCATCCCCTACCGGGTGATCGTGCTCATGGGGCTGGAGGCGGGCCTGTTCCCCCGTCCGGGCGACCGTCCCGCCTTCCACCTGATGGAAAGCCAGCGCCAGCTCGGCGATCCCCACCCCGCCGACCAGGATCGCTACGTCCTGATGGAAGCCCTGCTCTCTGCCCGGGACCACCTGCTGCTCAGCTGGAGCTGCCGCGACGACCGGACCGGCGCCGCGCTGCCCCCCTCCGGACCGGTGGGTCAATGGTTGCAATGGCTGGCCGGCCAGCTGGACCCTGAAGCCATGGGGCGCCTGCTGGTGGTGCACGCCGCCAACCCCCTCGACCGGCGGAACTTCCTGCCCGCCGCCGGACGGGAGGCCCCCAGCTGCGACCGGCGGCTGCTGGAGGCGGTGCGCCGCCTGAGCGGCGATCCACCGCCACCAACCACTCCGCTGCTGGGCGGACCGAGCCCCCTGGAAGCCACCACCGACACCGACACCGACGCCTTCAGCGACCTGCGGGACTGGCTGGCGGCCCCCCAGAAGCACTGGCTGAACTCCCTGGGCCTGCGGCCCGGTGAGTGGGAGAAGCGGATCGACGACCTCGAGGCCCTCGCCCTCGGGGAACGGGAGCGTTCCGCCCTGCTGCGGGGGAGGCTGCAGCGCAGCGACGGCGATCCCGGCAGCGAGGGCCCAGGCACGGCTGAGGACTGGCTCGAATGGCACCGCGGGCAGGGTCTGCTGCCCCCCAGAGCCGCCGGAGGCCTGGAAGCGGGCCTCCTGCAACGGCGCTGGTCGAGCCTGGCGAACAGCCTCGAGCGCCTCGGCCCGCCGCAGCAGCTCGCCCACCACTGGGGGCCCTGGCAGGCCCCGATCCCCTGGCGCGGCGAGGCGGTCGTGCTGGTGCACACAGCCCAGGCCCGCGTCGGCCACCGGCTGGAGCTCTGGCTGCAGTTGTTGCTCGCCGCCGCCGCGGGCGGGCAGCCGCGCCGGGGCGTGCTGATCGCCCGCGACGGCGACGTGTTCGCCCCGGCCCTGGAGCTGATGGCGCCGGCACCCCAGGCGGCACGGGACGAGCTCGAACGGTTGGCCGGCCTGCAGCGGGACTGGCGGAGCCGCGGCTGGCCGGTGCCCCCGGAAACGGCCTGGAGCTACGTGGTGGCCGAGCGGAAGCGGCAGGGCCAGGGGCGGCTCAAGGCCGCCGGCACCTGGGAAGGTTCCGGCTTCCACAGCGGTGAGCGGGAACGGGCCGAGATGGAGGCCTGCTTCGGCGCCCGCCTGCCAGCGGAAGCCCTGCTGACACCGGAGGTCCTGGAGCTGGCCAGCGCTCTGTTCTCCCCCCTGCTGGCGGCGGAGGTGGAGCCATGACCGCCGCCGTCACCGGCCCCATCGCCCCCGACAGCTTCGATCCCAACGACGTCAGTCTCGACGACGGCGTGATGCTGCTGGAGGCCAGCGCGGGCACCGGCAAGACCTTTGCCCTGGCCCATCTGGTGCTGCGGCTCCTGGCCGAGCGGCAGCTGGGGCTGCGGCAGTTGTTGGTGGTGACCTACACCAACGCCGCCGCGGCGGAACTGCGCGATCGCATCGGCCGTCGTCTCCAGGAGGCCCTCACCGGCCTCCAGCCCCCCCCCGACTGGCGGGCACCCGACCCCGTTCTGGAGCATTGGCTGGAGCGCCAGCCCCACGAGGCCGGAGCCCGCGGCACGGTGCAGGGCCTGCTGCTGCTGGCCCTCGAAGAGCTCGACGCCGCCGACATCACCACCATCCACGGCTTCTGCCAGCGGACGCTGCGGCGCCAGGCCATGGAGGCCGCCCGGCCCCCGGACCTGACGGTGGAGACCGACGCCGGTGAACTGGTGCGCCAGGTCGCCCACGACTACTGGCAGCAGCAGGTGCTGGCCCTTCCCCTGCATCTGGTGGAAGGGCTGGCGGCGGGCCCCGGGCTGGAGGACCTGGAGCGCCTGTTGGAGATGCTCGACGGGGACCCCGGCCTGGTCCTTGACCCCCTGCCGCAGGGCCTGAGCCTGGAACAGCCACTGCAGGAGCAGTTGGAGACGCTGTGGCATGAGCCCTGGAGACGCTTCAAGAACGCCTGGGCGGGCCAGGGCCAGGCCCTGGAGCAGGCCTTCCGGGACGCCGCCGGTGGTTGGCGCGCCGCTGGCGCCAGCAGCACCACGCCCTACGCCGCCAAGCCCAGAACCGATCACTTCGGGCTGGTCGAGGCCTGGCTCGCCGACCAGGGCGAAACCGGCAGCTTCGCCGCCGTCTGTGCCGAGAAGGAGCTGGGGGGGTACTTCCACCCCGACCCGTTCAGCCGGATGGCCAGGAAGGTGGAAGGCCTGGAGCGGGACATCCGGCTGCCCTGCCCGGACCTCCTGGAGGCGGTGGCTGCCCTGCGGGACGGTCCGGCGGAGGCGGTGCTGCTGCACGGCTGCCACTGGGGACGCGCCGAGCTGGCCCGGCGTCGGGAGCGCAGCGGCAGCATCGGCTTCGCCCAGCTGCTCGAAGGGCTCGACCCCGGCCCTGACGCCACGGCCCCCACCCCCCTGCTGCGGGCAGTGGGGGCGCGCTACAGGGCCGCCCTGATCGACGAATTCCAGGACACGGACCCCGTCCAGTGGCGGATCCTGCGGCTGGCCTTCACAGGCGGCAGCCACCTGCTGGTGATGGTGGGCGACCCGAAGCAGGCCATTTACCGCTTCCGTGGCGGCGACCTGGACACCTACCGGCTAGCCCGCCGGAGCGCGGCGCGTGTCCTGGCGCTGCAGGAGAACCGGCGCTCCGCTCCGGCGCTGATCGACACCCTGAACAAGCTGATGGCCCCGGCGGGCCTGCCCCGCTCGTTCCTGCCGGTGCCGGCGGTGGAGGCCCGATCGAGGCGCCGCGGCCCCGACGGCCTGGCCCCGGTGCGCCTGCTCTGGCTGGGCAGCGAGCGGACGGCCGACGATCCCCTGCCGAGCAGGAGTGCGCTGGAGAGCTCGCTGCCCGACCTGGTGGCCGCCGCCGTCCAGGAGCTGCTGGAGGAGGCCCCCGCCCTGGTGGCGGGCGACGGCCAGTCCCCCCGCCCCCTCTGTGCCGGCGACATCGCCCTGCTGGTCCACAACCACCACCAGGCGGAGGAGCAGCGCAGCGCCCTGGAGCGGCGGGGCATCGCCAGCCGGCTGGTGAGCAAGGCCGACGTCTTCGCCAGCCCGGCGGCCACCGCCCTGCAGCGCCTGCTCGATGCCCTCGCCGATCCCGCCGATCCCAACCGCCTGCGGCTGCTGGCCGCCTCTCCCCTGCTCGGCTGGTCGGCGCGGCAGATCGCCGCCACCGACGCGGCCGAATGGAGCGAGCTGGCCGGGCGGCTTCAGGCCCTGGCCAGGGATCTGCCCCACCAGGGACCGCTCGGGGTGCTCTCCCAGCTGGTGGACGGCAAAGGCCTGGCCCGTCTGAGTGCCAGCGGCCGGTTGCTGGCGGATCTGCAGCAGGTGGCCGAACTGCTGCAGGAACGACTGCACGAGGAACAGCTGGCGCTGGTGGCCGCCGCCGACTGGCTGCGGCGCCTGCGGCTGGACCAGAGCCGGGCCACGGGCACCATCCCGGACTCCCATCAGGCCCACAGCGACAAGGTGGACGAGGCGGTGACCGTGATCACGGTGCACCGCAGTAAGGGCCTGGAGTTTCCCGTGGTGGTCTGCCCCTATCTCTGGCAGGCGGCCGGCACCCCTTCGGCCCGCGGGCACCGGGTGGGGATCCGCTGGCAGCCGCCCGGCAGCGCCGAGTCCCACCTCGACCTTCACCGGCGTCCCTCCTGGGGCCAGGGGTGGCAGGCACTCCGCCAGCAGCGGCAGGCCGAACGGGCCGAGCGGGAGCGGCTGGCCTACGTGGCCGTCACCCGCGCCCAGCACCTGCTGGTACTCGCCTGGGCGCCGGCGAAAGGCCAGCAGGCCAACCCCCTGTTCCCCTGGCTGTTTCCCGGCGAGCCCCTGCCCGATCCCGATGACGAGGCCTCCGTCGCGGCCCATGGCGACGGGGAATGGCAGGAACGGCTGCTGGGGCAGATCGCCCAGCGATCGCTGGACCTCGATCTGCACCAGCCCACCGGGGAGCGGCCCGCCCACCGGAGCGTGCCGCTGCCCCCGGAGGCGATCGCAGCCCTGCGCTGCGGCCCTGTTCCCTTGCGCCAACTGGACACCGACTGGGGCCGCAGCAGCTACACCGCCTGGACCCGCGCCGCCCACGGCGCCGCGGTGTCGGTGGCGGCCCTCGACGAAGGCCGCGACACCAGCGATCCCAGCCCCAACGACGAGGCCCCGGAGGCTGGGGCCGACCAGTGGCCCGAGCAGGGCCCCCTGGCCGGCTTCGCCCGCGGAGCGGCCGCCGGCGACTGCCTGCACCGGATGCTGGAGCAACTGGACTACCGCCTTCCCATCGATGCGGCGGTCAACCGGGAGCTGGTGGAGCGGGAGCTGCGCCGGGCCGGCCTGGAGGCCAACCCCCTGGAGCCGCTGCTGCTGGGGCTGGAGCTGGTGCGCCTCACCCCCTTCGGCGCTGAGCTGGGCTCCCTGCGCGTGGCCGACCTGGGGCCGGAGCGCCGACTCAACGAGATGAACTTCGATCTCACCCTGGGCTTCGCCAGGGCCGCGGCCCTGGCGGCGGCCTTCGCCGACCACCCCGGCGGCGCCTTCGGTGCCGCCTATGCCGAAACCGTGGCGGCGCTGCCGGTGGCCAGCCGCGGCTTTCTCACCGGTTCGATCGATCTGATCTTCACCGCCACCGGGACCGACGGACAGGAGCGCTGGTGGGTGGCCGACTGGAAAAGCAACTGGATCGGCCGGCGGGACGGGGAGGGTCGACCCCTGGCCTGCGGCCCCCGCCACTACGGCCCAGAGGCGATGGCCGCCCTGATGGCCCACAGCCACTACCCCCTTCAGGCCCATCTCTATCTGGTCGCCCTGCACCGCTACCTGGGCTGGCGCCTGCCGGGCTATGCGCCGGAGCGCCACCTGGGGGGCTACGCCTATGTCTTCCTGCGCGGCACCCCCGGGGAAGCGGGGGTGCAGGCCCTGCCCGGAGCGGTGCCGGGCCTGTTCGTGGAACGACCGCCCCTGGCCAGGGTGCTCGCCCTCGATAGGGCCCTGGGCGGCCACGCCGCGGCCGGACTCGGGGAGGGGGCGCCGTGAGGGAGCCCCTCCACACCCCCCAGCCCTGGGCGGTGGCCCTCGGCCCCAGCCTGGTCGAGGCCCTGCCGCGGCTCTACGACACTCCCTGCGATCCCTTGATCGGCGAACTGATCAACGCCCTCACCGCGGCCCTGGGGCGGGGGGAACTGGAACTGAATCTGAACGGGCCACCTCCCGAAGAGGTGAGCGAGGCCTCCTGGCCAGATGACCATCGCAGGGCCTTGGCCGACAGTCCGCTCTCCAGGGAGCCCGACGGCCCCCTGGCCCTGGAGGAAGGGCGGCTGCAGTGGCGCCGCTGGCAGCGGCAGCGGCAGGAGGTGATCGACGCCCTGATCGGCCGTGCCGGCGCCCTGGAGCGGCCGGCTGCCGGCGAGATGGCGGCAGTCCGGGACCTCCCCGAGCTGGCGGGCCTCGATGAGCTCCAGCGGCAGGCGGTGGCCGCGGTGCTGCGCTACGGGCTGGTGCTGCTGGAGGGGGGGCCCGGCACCGGAAAAACCAGCACGGTGTCCGGCATGATCGCGGCCCTCCGGGCCCGGGAGCCCGGAAGCCGCCTCCATCTGGCGGCACCCACCGGCAAGGCGGCGGGCCGCCTGGGGGCCGCCACCGGTGGCACCCTCCCCTGCACGACCCTGCACCGGCTTCTGGAGAGCCGCGGCGACCGTTTCGGCCGCCACCGCGGCCGCCCCCTCGACCTCGACCTGCTGGTGGTGGATGAGGTGTCGATGCTGGATCTGGGCCTGATGGCCGCCCTGCTGGAGGCCCTGCCCGCCTCCTGTCGGCTGGTGCTGGTGGGCGACCCCGCCCAGCTGCCCCCGATCGCGCCGGGGGCCGTGCTCCAGGAGCTGCAACGGCCCGAGCGCCGGCGCCAGCTCGGGGGCGCCGCCATCACCCTGACCACCACCTACCGCAACGCCGGAGCCATTGCCGCGGTGGCCAGTGCCCTGCGCCGGGGACTCGCCACCGCGCCCGGCGGCGGCGCCACCGACCCGATGGCCACCATCCGACCGCTGCTGCAGGCGCTGCAGGCCACCGACAACCTGCGCTGGCGTCCCTGCTCCCCCCGGACCCTGCCGGCGGAGCTGCTCGAGCGGCTGCGCCGCCACCAGGCCTCCCTGGCTCGGCTGGCGGGACGCTGCCGGCCAGGCTCAACCAAGGGATGCCGTGACCTGCTCGCCGAGCGGGACCGGCTGCTGGTGATGGCCCCCCAACGCCAGGGCCGCTGGGGGCTGGAGGCGCTCCATCGGACCCTGCTGGGGGGACGACTGGATGGCGATCTGCAGGATCTGCCGGCGGGCACCCCCGTGCTCTGCCGGCGCAACCTGCCGGAACTGGACCTGGCCAACGGGGATGTGGGGCTGCTCGTGGGCGGGCCCGGGCCAACGGCGCGGCTGCTGTTCGGCGACGGCAACGGGGAGGTGATCTGGATCCATCCGGGCCAGCTGGCTGGGGCGGCCGAACCCGCCCTGGCCCTGACAGTGCACAAGGCCCAGGGCAGTGAGGCCGAGGAGGTCATCGTGCTGCTGCCCAGCGGCGGGTCCCGGGATGGGCGTCTGCTGTACACCGCCCTGACCCGGGCCAGGCAGGAGGCCCTGCTGCTCACCGACGGGGAGACCACCCCCCCCGATCTGGACACGGCATAGGCACGATCTTCATTCATCGCCACACCGCATCAAGTGTCTACGAAAAGTGAACCGTTTGAGGCGGGCATCGGCCACGGATCCATACTCCGTCCATCGGCGCGGTACCCCGGGTCGAACTCTCCGGACCCCCTGCTCCAATAGTCTCCACCGCTGGGATTTCTCCCCTTCAGGGAGCCCCTCCATTCCTCCAGCCCCCCTCGAGGAATGCCCTCCTTCATCGTCAAGAAGGATCGGCCCGGCCCCGCCGGACACGGCCCCTCAGGTGCCCCGAGGTCGACAGGGACAACCCCCATGGATTCCCTGGCCCCAGGTGGTTCCGGTCAGTCTTTTCTCCATCCGACATCCCCACCCACAGGCGGCCGTTGACAGCGTCCAGCACTGCGCGCGTCCACCGTCCCTGGGGATGGTTCGAAACCCTGGCGACGGGCCCCGGCTACCTCGTCAAACGGATCCTGATCACGGCGGACCAGCGCATCAGCCTCCAGCGCCACCAGCACCGCAGCGAGCACTGGGTGGTGGTGGCCGGAGCGGGAGTGCTCGAATGCGATGGCGATGACTTCGCCGCCTTACCCGGCGCCACCCTGTTCGTCCCCTGCGGTGGCGTGCATCGGGCGGCGGCGGGGGCGTCAGGCCTGGAAATCATCGAGGTGCAGCTGGGTGAAGAGCTGCGGGAGGACGACATCGAGCGTTTCAGCGATGATTACGGCAGGGTGGTAAAGTCTCATTTCAACCTTTGAGCAAGGGCAAGGCAGCCCGGGTGCAGGGCACCCATTTCCCACGGTCCACTGCCGGCCTGCGTTGAAGGATTCACCAGGCTTCAGCATCCCGTGACCCAGATCATTGACGGCAGCACCTTCACCGGTGCCGCCGATTCCCAGGCGGCCATCGAGCAGCCTCGCGAGGACGTAGTCCTCTCGTCCGTCGTGTCCCCCCAGGAGGACGCCCCCAGCAGCGACACCACCGATTCCGCTGCTTCCGCCGACCTGGAGACAACACCGGCAACCGTGGTTCCCGAAGCGGAAACACCTCCCCCCATCAGCGCCTTCGCCGCCTTCGGCCTGCGCCGCGAGCTGCTCGACGGCCTGGCCGCCATCGGTTTCGAGGAACCCTCCCCGATCCAGAAAGCTGCCATTCCCGAGCTGATGCTCGGACGCGACCTGGTGGGCCAGGCCCAGACCGGCACCGGCAAGACGGCAGCCTTCGGCCTGCCCCTGCTGGAGCGCCTTGATGCCGGGCAGCGCACCCCCCAGGTGCTGGTGCTCACCCCCACCCGCGAACTGGCGATGCAGGTGGCCGAGGCCTTCAACAGCTACGCAGCCTGCATGAAGGGCGTGAAGGTGCTGCCGATCTACGGCGGCGCCGATTTCCGTGACCAGATCCAGCACCTGCGCCGAGGTGTGCAGATCGTCGTGGGCACCCCTGGCCGGGTGATGGATCACATGCGCCAGGGCACACTCGACCTCTCCGGTCTGCGCAGCCTGGTGCTGGACGAGGCCGATGAAATGCTCCGCATGGGCTTCATCGACGACGTCAAGTGGGTGCTCGAGCAGCTCCCTGCCGAACGTCAGGTGGTGCTGTTCTCCGCCACCATGCCCTCGGAGATCCGTCGCATCTCCCAGAACTACCTCAAAGACCCGGCCGAGGTCACCATTCGTCAGAAGGCCGCCGACGGCCGACGCATCCGCCAACGCCACTTGGTGGTGAACGGGCCCCAGAAGCTGGAGGCACTTGAGCGGGTGCTGGAGGCCGAGGGCAGCGAAGGCGTGATCATCTTTGCCCGCACCAAGGCCATCACCCTCACGGTGGCCGAGTCCCTCGAGCAGCACGGCTACGACGTGGCGGTGCTCAACGGCGACGTTCCCCAGACCCAGCGGGAGCGCACGATCGAGCGTCTGCGGGATGGCCGCGTCAACGTGCTGGTGGCCACCGACGTGGCCGCTCGTGGCCTCGACGTCGACCGCATCGGCCTGGTCATCAACTACGACATCCCCTTTGACGGGGAGGCCTATGTGCACCGCATCGGCCGCACCGGTCGGGCAGGCCGCAGTGGCGAGGCCATCCTGTTTCTGACACCGCGGGAACGGCGATTCCTGGGGGGTCTGGAGCGCGCCGTGAACCAGCCGATCGAGGCGATGGAGGTACCCGGCAACGCCAGCATCAACCAGCACCGCCTGGATCGCCTGCGCCAGAAACTCACCACCGCCCTGCAGCAGCCTGTCTGCAACCCGGAGGAGAGGGCCCTGCTCGGCGAGATCCTGCAACGGGTGGCCCTTGAGCAGTCGTGCAGTCCCGATCAGCTGGCCCTCGCGGCCCTGGAGCTGGGGCTGGCCGGCAAACCCCTGCTGCTCCAGGGTGAGGAGCGCTGGGGCCAATCCCGTCCCGGTGCCCCCACCAGGGAGCGCGACCGCGACCGTGGCGATCGTGACAGGGAGAGGAGCGGGGATCGCCGCCCCTTCAGCGACCGCAACCAGGAACGCGGCGAGGACGGCCCCGAGGACAATATGGAGCGGTTCCGCATCGAAGTGGGCTGGCGGGATCGGGTCAAGCCCGGGAACATTGTGGGTGCCATCGCCAACGAATCCGGCCTCGCCGGACGATCGATCGGAAAGATCCGCATCTTCGATGCCCACAGCACCGTCGACCTGCCCAAGGGCATGCCTGAGGAGGTCTTCGCGGACCTTCGTCGCCTGCGGGTGATGAACAAGGAACTTCAGATCTCCCGACTGGGCTCCTGATTCCCTTCCCCGGCGTTCACAACGCCGATCTCCCATGCCTTCCCAGCAGCGGCCCCGTTTGCGCTTCCCCCGCGTCCTGCCAGCTCCTGGCTGGCTGAGCCTCAGCCTGGTGGCCTTGGCGGCCATCGGGCCAACGGGGGGGTCGGCGCAGGCGGCCTCCGGCCCCATCCTCGAGGTGGTGCGCTCGATCTGTCTGTCGGCCTTCGAGACGGAACTGGCCCAGTCCGGCAAGAAGGCTCCCGACGGGATGGCCAACTACGCCTGCAGCTGCGTTGCCGACCGCATCACGAGTGGCAGCAGCATCGCTTCGGCCCGCAGCAGCTGCAAGGACGCCACCGCAAAGCGATACCCGATCTGATCGAGGCCCTCAGGCCCACATCCGGGTGACTTCCTCGCAGGCCATCACTTGGCGATCGCTGACCGTAAGCTGCTCCACGGCCGCGATCAGGGATATCTGGACCTCGTGGCTTTCGTTAGCCACAAGGACCTGGAGCAGGTCAAACAGATCCTGGGTTCCCAGCTCGCCATCTTCACGCCAGTTGAGGCACCAGGGGACAGGGGCGGTTTTCATGGGATCAGCTTAATCAGGGTTTGCTGACAATGGAGCGTCCTTGCCGATGGCGGCAAATTCTTCAGTATTGATTCGCTTCCGCTTCAAACTTCTCCATGGAGGTCCGGGCTTCGGTTGTAGGCTTCAAGGAATTCCATGCCGCTCGGGTTCCCCCGGCACGCACCGACGGCTCAGGCCCAACAGAACCCGACCCTCTGGAAAGGTTCTGAGCTCCATGCCGACCGCCTGCTTTCCCTGGGTTTCCCGACACCGCAGGAATCCTTTCCAGCTTTTTCATTGAATGACCATCTACGTCGGCAACCTCTCGTTCCAGGCTGAACGCGAGGACCTTCTCGATCTCTTCGGCCAGTACGGAGAGGTCCGTCAGTGCAGCCTTCCCCTTGACCGTGAAACGGGGCGCAAACGCGGCTTCGCCTTCATCGAACTGGCCGATGATGCCTCCGAGCAGAAGGCCATCGATGATCTTCAGGATGTCGAATGGATGGGCCGGATGATCCGGGTCAACAAGGCCACACCCCGTGAAGGTGGCGGTGGCGGTGGCGGCGCTGGTGGCCGCTCCAGTGGCGGCGGCTACGGCGGTGGTGGTCGTCCCGGCGGTGGCGGAGGTGGCGGCGGCCGCTCCGGTGGTGGTGGCGGCTACGGCGGTGGCGGTGGCGGCGGAGGGGGCAATCGCTGGTGACTCCGACGGCCGCCATGGCCGTTGATGGCGCCAGGACGCCGACCACCCCAGCACCGGGGCTCTCGCGCCTGCTGACCAGCCTGCGTCCCCACCGCAGGCTCGTCCGGCTGGCCGCCGCCTGTTCGGTCCTCAACAAACTGTTCGACCTGGCTCCGCCCGTCCTCATTGGCCTGGCGGTCGATGTGGTGGTGCAGCAGCGCACCTCCTGGCTGGCCGGGCTCGGCTTCAGCACCGTTCCCGCCCAGCTGGGGGTGCTGGCGGTGCTCTCGTTCCTGATCTGGAGCGCCGAATCCCTCTTCGAATACCTCTACGCCCTGCTGTGGCGTCGCCTCGCCCAGACGGTCCAACACGAGCTGCGCGTCGAGGCCTACGACCATCTGCAGCACCTGGAGATGGGCTTCTTCGAGGCCGGCAGCAGCGGGCGTCTGCTCACGGTCCTCAACGACGACATCAACCAGCTGGAGCGGTTCCTGGATCAGGGGGCCAACGAGATCCTGCAACTGGTCACCACCGTGCTGGCGGTGGGCGGCACCATGCTCGCGCTTTCCCCCACGGTGGCGGGCGTCTCCTTCCTGCCGATTCCGCTGATCCTGTGGGGATCCCTGCGGTTTCAGCGGCGCCTGGCACCCCGCTATCGGGAGGTACGTGAGCGGGCCGGTGATCTGGCCAGCCTCCTGAGCAACAACATCGGCGGCATGCTCACCATCAAGAGCTATGCCGCTGAGGAGTGGGAGAAGCAACGGCTCATCGCCCAGAGCCAGGCCTACCGCGCCAGCAACGGCCAGGCCATCCGCCTGTCGGCGGCCTTCATCCCCCTGATCCGGTTTGCGATCCTGTTTGCTTTCATCGCGATCCTCGTGATCGGCGGTTTGCAGGCCTGGAGTGGTGCCATCGCCATCGGCACCTATTCGTTTCTCGTTTTCATTACGCAGCGGCTTCTCTGGCCACTCACCACCCTGGGTCGCACGCTCGATGACTACCAGCGCGCCATGGCCTCCACCCACCGGGTGATGGATCTGCTGGATACCCCCATCGCCATCCCCAGTGGTGACAGGCCATTGGCCATCGCCGCCGTCCGCGGTCAGCTCCGCTTCGAGTCGGTCGACTTCGCCTACACCGGCCGGGACAGGCTTCTTGAGGGCTTCGATCTGGAGGTACCCGCCGGTGCCACCCTCGGGATCGTGGGGGCCACCGGTTCCGGCAAGAGCACCATCGTCAAGCTGCTGCTCCGGCTCTATGCGATCCAGGCGGGCCGGATCCTGCTCGATGGCGTGGCGATCGAAGAGCTGACGTTGCAGGACCTGCGCCGGGCCATCGGGCTGGTGAGCCAGGAGGTCTTCCTGTTCCACGGCACTGTGGCCGAGAACATCGCCTATGGCAGCTTCGAAGCCAGCCGTGGGGCGATCGAGAGGGCCGCCGGCCTGGCGGAGGCGGCCGAATTCATCAACGACCTGCCCCAGGGTTACGACACCGTGGTTGGGGAGCGGGGACTGCGACTGTCCGGTGGCCAGCGGCAGCGGGTCGCCCTGGCCCGGGCGATCCTCAAGGATCCGCCGGTCCTGGTGCTGGATGAGGCCACCGCCGCCGTCGACAACGAAACGGAGGCGGCGATCCAACGCTCCCTCGAGCGCATCACCGCGTCACGCACCACCTTGGTGATCGCCCATCGACTGAGCACGGTGCGCCACGCCGATCGGATCGTGGTGATGGAACGGGGAAAAATCGTTGAGAGCGGCGGGCACGATGACCTGCTGGCCAGAAATGGGGCCTATGCGGCGCTCTGGCGTGTGCAAACCGGACTCAGACCTGAGGACGTGCTGCGCTGAGCCCAAGGGGCTTAGTTTGGATTGAATGAAGATGTCCCAGCCCAGGCCGGCGCGACGACGCGCTCCGGTGTTCATCGCCATGGCCTGTGGCCTGGGGGCGGGTCTGCTGCTGGCCGGTCCCTTGGCCCAACTGATCGCAGCAAGGGCCAGCACCGGGGGCGGCGCCTCGCTCACCAATCCCTTCGCCGCCTGGAGTGGCGGCATGGGTCGTCAGGATGTCCTGATCCTGGGCACCGACGTGGGCGGCGGCAACACCGATGTGATCGCCACCCTGCGCATCGATGGCAACCGCACCAGCATCACCCAGATCCCCCGCGACACCTACATCGAGGCCGAGAGTTTCGGCCCGGTCAAGATCAACGCCCTCTACAGCCTGGGCGGCATCGAAGCGATGAAGCGGGAGATCTCCCACCGTCTTGGCCGTCCCATCCAGCACCACCTGGTCGTCAATCTCTCCTCTATCCGCCAGATGGCCGACGTCCTCGGGGGGATCGAGGTGGATGTGCCCAAACGCATGCTCTATGAAGACCGAAGCCAGGGGCTGTCGATTGATCTGCAGCCGGGGATGCAGACCCTGCGGGGCAAGGATCTGGAGGGCTTCCTGCGCTTTCGCCATGACGAAACCGGCGACCTCGGCCGCATGGATCGCCAGCAGTTGGCTCTGAAGTCCCTGTTCCTCAAACTCACCAGGCCCGAATACCTGGTGCGGCTGCCGGCGCTGATGATGGCGGCCCGCAAGGACCTCAAGACGGACCTGGGGCCCATGGAGCTCGGCGGCCTGATCACGGCCATGGGCAGCACCCAGCTCGACACCCAGAGGCTGGACGGCCGGCCCTTCTACAAGGACGGCATCAGCTACTGGGACGCTGTCTGGCCGGCTCCGGAGGGGGAGCCACTCGAAGCCGACGGGGAGGGCCAGGCCAACGCTACGAACCGCCGCCACCGCTTCCTTTTTTGAGATCATCGGGCTGGGGCGGAATCGCCTCACCGCTGTCGACGGAATGGCCGTCGCGATCCGAAAGGGTGATCAGGGCCAGGCCAAGGGCCATCAGCACCGGCACCGGGCTGGAGACGGCCACCGTGACGCCGAGGGCGGCGGTGAACCAGATCGAGGCGGCGCTGCTCAGACCGCGCACCTCCGGGATGGCGTGCTTCTGGCGCACCGGAGGCACCAGGATCTCGCCGGCGCCCAGGAAACCGACGCCCGTCGCCACCCCCTGAATGACCCGGCTGCGGGCCTGGGGATCCGGACCGGCCGCCAGCACCATCAGGCAGGCGCTCATTCCCACCAGGACATGCACCCGCAGCCGGTTGGGGTGGGCCCGGCTGCCGTGGTGGGCCCGGTTGATCCCCACGGCCAGTCCGCAGAGCACCGCCATGCCAAGCCGCAGCAGGGCTTCCAGATCCGGGCTCAGCGAGAGGACCATGGCTGCCCGCAACACGACAGGTGGTCTCCAACGATCGCGCATCGGCGCTCAACCCTGGCGCATCAACCAGCAGCCGGGGACCATGAACCTCCATAGGCTCCTGCCTGCCCCGCGCTACGAGGTCCGTGCGATCCGCCTTGCTTCGCAACAGCCTGAGGCTCGGGGTGGCCGCCTTCGTCACCGCCGCCCTGTCGCTCTGGTTCGAGCGGATCGCCTACGTGTGGTACCCGATGCTGGCCGTGGTCACGGTCATGGAGGACGGTGATGACCTCAGCCTCCAGGCCGCCAAGGTGCGGGTGTTCGGCACCATCACCGGTGGGCTGGTGACCTTTCTGGTGCACACCGTGCTGGCCGGCTGGCAGGGGGTGCTGGTGTCCCTGCTGCTGATGCTGCCCCTGCTGCGCTGGCTGGGCTGGCAGTCGTCCGCCGGGACCGCGACGCTGGTCAGCCTGATGTTCCTGATGATTCCAAGCCACGTGGCCCTGAACTGGGACTACGTGTTCAACCGCACCCTGGACACGGCCGTCGGCTGCGTGATCGCCATTCTGGTGGGTCTGCTGTTCTGGCCCCGGCGGGGATTCGACCGGCTGATGCGATTGGAAGTGGGCCTGCGCGACGGCTACGTCGCCCAGTTGCAGCGTCAGCGGGACTGGCTCGAAGGCCGGGGGGAACGGCCCCTGCCCCTGCCACCAGCCCAGCTCAGCCACGACTTGGTGGCCATGGAACAGCTGGTGGCCCAGGAGCGCAGGGGCCCCCACGGTCGGCGGATGAAGGGACAGCGCTGGTCCCAGCGGCTGCAGCTGTGGGCGGCGGTCCAGCACCACTGGGTCCAGTGGGAGCGGCGGCTGGCTGGTCTTCCCGACCACCTCCGCCCGGGGGCGGACGCCGGCGCCGATGGCGGCAACGATCCGCTCCAGGCGGGCATGGCGCGGATCGGCGCCCTGCTGCAGGGGGATACCCTTCAACCACCGGCCCTCGACCCCCTGCCCTGGCAGAACCTGGCCCGGCACCGATCACTGCCCCTGCTGCCCCTGCTCGCCCTGGCCCAAGAGCAGCACCCGCTGATGGCGAGCCTGCGCACCCTGAGCCTGGTGGCCCGATGCTGATCCGCCGCTCGGAACTGCGCCTGGCCCTGACGGCCGGCCTGATGAACGGCTTCGGCGCCCTGGCCCCGCTGGCCTACGGCTTCTACGCCCCGATGGCCGTGCTGGTGGTCTGCACCGGCACCTACGGGGGCTCCATCGGCCTGGGCCGTCAGCGGCTGCTGGGGTCGGTGGTGGGGGCAGCGGTGCTGGCCGTGTCATTCATCGGCCTGAGCCACCTGCCCCTGCCCCTGGGGCTGAGCCTGGCCCTCGTTGCCATGCGGCTGCTGGGGGCGGCCCTGGGGCTGGAGGTGGGGTACAAGGTCGGCAGCAACATCATCGTGATGGGCTGGCTGGTCCATGACGGCGAGCTGGGTATCTGGGTCCCGGTGCGACTGTTCTGGACCGTGGCCGGCATCCTCGTGGCCCTGCTGTCCCTGCGCCTCTTCTGGCCCGACCTGGCGGTGGAAGGCAACCGGCAGCGGCTGCGCAAGTTCCTGGCCGAGCTGGGCGCGGCCCTCGTCAGCCAGGCTGACCGCCTCGAGGCTCCCGCCGCCCCCGTTGCCCCGGGGGCCATGGCGGCCGCCCAGCGGTTGGAGTTGCAGACGGCCCAAGGGTTGCGCCGTCAGCTGGTGACCCTGCGCGAGGCCATGCCGGCGGTGGCCGATGAGCTGGGCAACAACCCCACCAGCCACACCACCTACCGCCTGTTCCAGCTCCTCCAGGGGGCCGGCTCCCAGCTGGTCGGCGTCGTCGACGGGCTGCGGCTTCTGGAGCACACGCCGTCGGAGCGAAGCCCGCTGGAGGGACTGCATGCCGCCCAGTCGGAACTGCTGCGGGCGGTGGCCACCCGCCTGGAGCAATGGAACCACTGCCTGGAGGTGCCCCACCGGCACAGGCCGGCCCCCCCGGCCACGCCCCTGACACCACCACCCCGTTGGGGAAGCCTGGAGCGTTGGCTGCACGATCCGGATCTCGATGGCTTCGAACTGATCCGTCTGCAGCGCAATGCCAGCCGGCTGATGCTCTGCGGCCAGGCCCTGCGCAGCCTTGAGCAGGCTGAGCACCGCTGGCGGGCCCTGGGTGAGCCCCCGGGCTGAACCATGGTTGGACCGCGCCGCTTCCCGCCGAAGGCCTCCAGGCTCTGGTCTCCCCTGGCGCTGCCGCTGCTGCTGGCCAGCGCCGCACCCGGCGCCGCCCAGCCGCTCGAGCCCGAGGCAAGCCCGCCGTCAGCGTCCGTGCCCCTGCTCAAGCTCGCGCCTGGCTGGGGCCGCCTCCACCAGACGCTGGGCCTGCCCGCCTGGGTCGATCTGGAGCTGCAGGTCGTGGCCGAACCGATGGGCAACCCCGCCGGTGGTCTGGTCCGGGAGGCGAGCTGGATCCAGCAGGCGACCCTGGCGCTGACCGTGAGGCCACCCAGCGACCCGGACAGCCCGGCGGGGCGGGAATGGGACCGCTGGGCGATGCAGGTGGCCATCGCCAGCTTCAACGGCGACCCCCTCTATGCCCAGCGGCTGGGGGCCCTGCTGCCCCTGCAGGAGGTGGCCAATCCGGTGGGGCTCTGGCTCACCCGCGCCAGCCTCCAGCGCCGTTCCGCCGACGATCGCTGGAGCCTGGAGGCGGGATTGGTGAGCATGAGCCCCGATCTGTTCAGCACGCCGATCGAGGACTTCTACGTGCATGACGCCCTCAACGGGGCGCCGGTGCTGTTCTCCATCCCCAACTTTCCTGTCTTTCCCGTCGCCGCACCGGGCGCCCTGCTGGTGCTGCGGCCGACCCCGGCCAGCACCCTGCGGCTGGCCAGCTTCGATCTGGCCGCCACCGACTCCGTGGCCGGGCTCCTGGGGACCGCCACCGGCCTTCCTCCCGGACGGGGCTGGACCCATCAGCTGCAGTGGAGCTATGCCGCCCCCTGGCTGAACCGCCACCTGGCCGCCCCGATCGCCGCCTGCCGTGAAGCCGCTGGCCTCACGGCCCGACGCCCGACCTGCTCCCAACCGGTGCAGGTGGAGCGCCAGCTACCTGGAGGACTGCTGCAGCTGGCGGCCTATGCCGGAACCGGCCCGAACCGGGGGCTGTACGGCAGTGCCACCGTGCCAGTGGCGCTGCCCTGGGGCCTCGACCACCGGCTCTGGGCCGCGGCGGCGGCGGGGATCGACACTGCCGCCAATCCGACGCCCAGCTACCTCGGTGGCGGGCTGGTGAGCCAGGGGGTGCTGCCCGGCCGCCCCTTCGACCTGCTGATCCTCGGTGTGGCCCGCACGGGCTTCAGCCCGACCATCAGTCCCGGCCTCAGCCACGAAGGCGTGGTGGAACTCGGCTATCAGGTGCAGATCAACCAGTCCTTCAACCTGCAGCCCAGCCTGCAGTGGATCCTCAATCCGGGTGGGGCTGGCCGGGTACCGGGGGTGTTCGCCGCCGGCCTGCAGCTGGGTTTCAGCTTTTAGGGGCCGGGGAGGCCGATGTCGAGCAAACTGGGCGCCGGATGGGGGAGATGGCGGGCCATGGGGGGCAGCGGAACGGGGCGGCCCCTGGTCAGGTGGATGCTCATGGGGCTGGCTCTCGGCCTCGGAGCAGGCCCAGGGGCGGGCCAGCCCCTGCCGGCGGCCAGCAGCGGAGATGGGCGGCGCCTCGAGCGTCGCTGGAACGAGCTGGATCGCCAGATCCGGGCCCTCGAACAGCTGCTGCCCGCTGAGGCGGAACCCCTCAAAGGCGACGCCCTGGCCAGCCCACCGCTGCCACAGCAGGAGATGGCGCCCCTGCCACCGCAGGTCACTGCTCCCCTGCCACCGTTGGCGCTGCCGGAGGCCGCCAGCCTGCGTGAAGGCCAGCCCCAGGCCCTCAGCCTGGAGCAGACCCTGGCGATCGGCTTTGCCAACAGCCCCAGCCTGCAGGCCCGCCGTGAGGAGGTGGCGGCAGCCCTGGCCGAGCTCCAGAGCCAGATGGGCACCTACTGGCCGCGCCTCTCGGCCTATGCCGCCACTGGCACCGACCAGGCGAGCACCAGTTTCTTCTCCCCCACCGGCACGGGGACCCTCTTCGCCCCCAGCAACCCCTTCTTCATCCCCCCCGGCGGCAGGGGCTCGCTCAACACCAACGCCAATGGTGTGGCCACTGGTCTGCAGCTGCGTTACGAGCTGCTGGATTTCGCCCGCACGCCCAAGGCGCGGGCCGCCCTGGCCAGCCTGCGCAGCGGCCGTCTGGCCTACGCCGATGCCCTGCGTCGGCTGCAACTGTCCCTGAGCGAGTCCTACTACCTGCTGCAGCGGGCCGACCAGCTCGTGCGCATCCGCGAGGCCGTGGTGCGCAACGACCTGCTGATCCTGCAGGACAGCCTGGACCTCAAGCAGGCGGGGCTGGTCCCCCGGCTGGATGTGCTGCGGCGCCAGGCGATCGAAGCGGACGGGCAGGAACAGCTGATCGCCGCCCTGGCGGACCAGGCGATCGCCCGCCGCCGCCTGGCGGCCCTGCTCAATCTGCCGCCCCAGCTGACCCCCGCCGCCGGCGACCCGATCCGCCTCCAGCCTCGCTGGCCCCTGGATCTGGAGACCAGCCTGGTGGCCTCCTACCGGGACAACCCGGAACTGGAAGCCCTCCTGGCCACCCGCGAAGCCCTGCTGCAGCAAAAGGATGCCGTCGCCGCCGGGTTGCTGCCGAAACTGTCGCTGTTCGCCAGCGCGGGGGCCAGTGCCAGCAATGCCAACAGCTGGAATGTGCGGGTCGCCGATGGCGGCTGCTGCGGCGCCACTGTCGCCACCTCCCTGAACACCTACGGCAGCGACTGGTCAGTGGGACTGGCGGTGAGCTGGCTGCTCTTCGACGCGGGCACCACCCGGGGCCAGGCGCGTGCCCTGGCCCGCCGGGGGGCCGCCGTGGCCCAGCAATATGCCGCCCAGCGCAACGACATCCGGCTGAGGATCGAGCAGGCCTTCTTCGGCCATGAAGCCAGCCTGGCGCGGCTGGTGGCGGCCAGACGCGGTGTGAAGGCGAGTCTTGAAGCCTTCCGTGATGCCCGCCTCCGCTACCAGGCGGGGCTGAGCAGCGAGCTGGATCTTTCCAACACCCAGGAGCGGCTGATCGCCAGCCTGGTGCAGCGGCTCGAGGCCACCGTGAACGTGAACGTCACCTACGCCCAGCTGTTGCGCGAACTTCTGCCCATGCCCACCGATCCAGAGGCGCCGGTTCCGTCCCGCCTGCAGTGGACCCCTTGACGCTTTCCCCCGAAGCGATCGACGCCGCCGACGCCAGGCGTGACGGGAGCCTGGGCCGGGGCCAGGTGGTCGCCCTGCTGCTGGCCGCGCCACCAATGCTGCTGATGCTGCAGCCCTACCAGTGGCTCTCAGCCCTGGGCTTCCGCCTCCAGCGGGCCTGGCCCCTGGGAGATGGCGGCGGCGTCCCCGGAGGCAGCCTGCTGCTGGTGTTCGCCGGCACGGCGCTGCTGACCCTGCTGGCGAACGGCCCCCTGAAGGGCGGCCGGGGAGGCGGCCTCACCGGGGTGCAGGCCCTGCAGCTGGATCAGGTGCAGCAGGGTCCGGCCCGCTTCGCGGCCCTCGCCTCCCTGGATCTGAGGCGCCAGCTGACCCGCCTGCCGTTGCTGCTGCTCACCCATGGCGCCAGCCTGACGGTGGGCCTGGAATCCCCCTCCGCCTCCCTGGGGGCAAGCCTGCTGCTGGCGCTCCGGAACAAAGTGGCCCCCCTCAGGCGTCTGCCCCTGCCGGTGCTGCTGGCAACCGGTGCCGGAGCCGGCCTGGGTATCGCCTTCAACTCTGTCCTGCTGGGAGTCACCTACGCGATCGAGGAGCTGTGTCACCGGCGCTCGGCGGCCCTGATCAACGGCACCCTGTTGACCACAGGGCTGGGGGTGGTGATCGGGGCCGCCACGGGCCTCTGGGAGAGCACGGCCGAGGCGGCTCCCGCCCACCACGCCGGCCTCTCGCTGCTGGTGGGCGGGGGCGGCCACCTGATCGCGCCGGCCCTGCTGCTGACCCTGGGGGCCGGGTGGCTGGGAGGCGTGTTCACCGCCTGCACCGCCTGGATGGCCAGCCGCTGGAGCCTCTGGCTGTCTAGGCCGGCCGGTCCGGAGAGATCGGCCATGACCAGGCCCCTGGTCTGGGCGCTGGGGGCTGCCCTGGTGATCAGCCTGGCGGCCGTCGCCAGCGATGGCTGGAGTCTCAACGACGGCCAGCTGCTGATCCTGCGCATGGCCTATGGCGAGGATCGCCCGGGCCTCGAAGTCCTGCCGTGGCGCCTGCTGGCCTCGGTGCTGAGCATCGCCATCGGCGCCCCCGGGGGTGTCATGCATGACGCCATGTCCCTGGGGGCCCTGCTGGCGGGACCCCTGATCGGCGATCTGCCGCCCCTGGAACGGCAGTTGCTGGTGTGGACCGGGGCAACGGCCCTGTTCAGCGGTGCCTGCCGCACGCCTCTTTTCTGCGCCCTGTTCGTGGCCCAGATCGCCGGCAATGGCGCCCTGGTGCCGATGCTGCTGCTGGTGGCTGCCCTGGCGGCGCCGATCGGTCGCTGGGTGCGGCCCGATACATGGAACGAGGTGCAGCTGGAACGCTGGCTTGTAGTTCACCGAGTGAATGAGGGTGCAGAGATGAAAGCAGGCTGAACGGTCTTCATTCATCACCCTGCGTTAATCATTTTCCTGAACAGGCTGCCTAGCTGAAGAGGTCGCCAGGGAAGGAACGACACGGCGGGGTGGAAGGACTAGGATACGATTGATTGGACTTCTCTGGCTTCTGATCTATTTCCATAAACGTCTGCATTTCCTCATTGTCCAGCCATGAATCAAAGAGGGATCCATTGAAACCACCCGAAACTCCTGAGGACGAAAAGCTCCGGCTGGCCAAACTTCGTTCACTTTGCATTCTTGACACCGCCCAGGAGAGCCGTTTTGACCGTCTCACGAGGATGGCCCAACGCATCTTCAAGGTGCCGATCGTCATAATCAGCTTGGTGGATGAAGACCGGCAGTGGTTCAAATCCTGTGTGGGCCTGAATGTCTTAGAGACCCCCAGAAGCATTTCTTTTTGTGGGCATGCGATTCTGGACTCCGATGTGTTCATCGTTGAAGATACCCTCGAAGATGATCGTTTTTGTGACAATCCGCTGGTTATCGGCGAACCCCATATTCGCTTCTACGCCGGCTGTCCCTTGATCCTTGAGCATCACAAGCTCGGGACGCTCTGCATCGCCGACCATGTGCCCCGATCCCTTGATCAGGAACAGCTCGACAACCTGAAAGACCTGGCCAGCATCGTGGTGCAGGAATTGGGGGCCATCCTCCTGGCCACCAAGGATGAGCTCACCAACCTCGAAAACAGACGCGGCTTCCTGGCCCTTGCCCAGCAGAGTCTGCAGCTCTGCACTCGCCAGGGCATTTCTGTCTCACTGCTCTCTTTGGACCTCGAGCATTTCAAGACGATTAATGACCTCCATGGACGTCAGGAGGGAGATCAGGCCCTGATCACTTTTGCCGATCTGATCAAGAATGTATGTCGGGATTCAGATGTCGTTGCCAGGCTGGGTGGGGATAAGTTCGTGGTTCTTCTGATCAATTCAACCCGAGAGCAGTCTGAGACGGTTATCGATCGAATCAGGGAAGCTCTCGAAAATCAGAACAGGTTTTCGGGGAATGATTATGCGATTGATTTCTGTTATGGAATTACGTCCTATCAACCCGAGAGACATGAAACCATCGCAGAACTCCTTGCAGATAGCAATGCTTTGATGCACGAGATCAGGCAGCTTCGCACTCTTGCCACCATAGGCAATGGAACTCCTGAGAGAGAGTAAACCAAAGCTGACCTGACATTGGCAGGATACGAAGGCAGGGTCCAAGAAGGCACAGGTTGAGATTCGATCACGAACCCAGGACATCCCTCCAGGGTTATGTGATCTATCAATGGCGTCGTGGTGCTGATCAATCAGCAGATGTGAAAGCAGGCCTTAACAGACCTTCTGGCGATGTTCTGGCATGTCGAACAAGCCATCTCGGCGGGCCTGGAAGACTGGCAAGATGTGATCGACGTCCGTAAGCTTCGTTATCACCAGTTCGTCCATACCTGCCATGCACCATGCGCCTGACCGCTCGCGCGTTCGTTAGTCTCCGCAAAGATCAGGATGGCATCATGACTTGAGAACGCTTTCAAGGATCGCCTTGATCGACAAATCGAGTTGATGCAATTTAACGGGCTTGGCCAGATATTCGGTAGCGCCGGCCTCCATGCACTTTTCACGATCGCCCTTCATCGCCAAAGCCGTAAGCACAATGATGGGCAAGGCGGCAAGCTCAGGCTTGTCACTGGAGCGGATCACGCGCAAGACCTCAAAGCCATCCACAACCGGCATGGACATGTCGAGGATCAGCAGACTAGGTACCTGATGGCGAAGAAAGTCGATCGCCTCCTGACCATTGCTCGCATGATTCACTTGGTATCCCTTGGCGATGAGGTAACGGGTATAGATCTGTCGGTTCACTCTGCTGTCTTCTGCCAGCAATATCTGTGGCTTATCGGTTCCAGCATTGGAATCCTGAACTGAAGCTTCGGCCTCTCTCGTCTCAGGAAGAGAATGCTTCGGTACTGACTCGGCATGGAGCTGGACCGGGAGTTGGATGCTGAAACAACTACCTTTTCCCACCGCCGATTCGAGCGCAATGTCACCCCCATGAGCCTGAAGAATCCTCTTGACAATCGACAGGCCAAGGCCAGTGCCGGCGAATTGGCGATTCAAGCCACTCTGAACCTGCACGAAAGGCTTGAAGATCTGATGATGGTCCTTCGCATCGATGCCGATTCCTGAATCCAGCACGCTGATGTAAAGCGTGCCTTGCAGAGGGTCCGCCTGCTTCGTAGGGACCATCCTGGCCTGCAGGCGCACAGTTCCTGCTTCAGGAGTGAACTTGACAGCATTGCTGAGGAGGTTGATCAGGACTTGTCGGATCAGCCGCTGATCCAGCAGACAGACAGATAGACCAGGCTGAATGTCCGCTGAGAGGGTGATGGATTTGGCCTGCGCCATCGGTTGAATGGTTTTGATGCAAGATCGGCACAGTGCACTGATGGCGACTGGCTTCAGTTCGACTTCGAGCTTGCCTGCTTCGATTTTCGTGATATCCAGAACATCGTTGATAAGGTCAAGCAGATGGGCGCCACTACTCTCGATCTCCCCCAGTGCCTGGCGTTGCATCGGAGAGATTTCACCGTAAATGTTCTCTTGCATGGACTCAGCCATGCCGAGAATCCCGTTCAGAGGCGTTCGCAGTTCATGGCTCATATTGGCCAGAAACTGATCCTTGAGTCGTGTGGAGCGTGCCAACTCCTCATTGGTTCTGAGCAGATTTGCCTCAGCCAGCTTCTTCTCTTGCAATTCCGCTTCAAGTTTCGCGAACAAGTCAGCCTGCTGTATGGCGATGCCAAGGGTCCTAACCACATGATTCACGACCGCGACATCTGCTTCGATCCAGCGTCGTGGCGCCTTGCATTGATGCACACAGAAGAGACCCCAGAGACGGGTACCGCAGATCAGGGGCACCACAAGATTCGATTGGATTCCCAACCGATTGAGAAGATCTCGATAACATGGATCCAAAAGAGCTATGGGCACGTTATCGATGATATGATTCCGCCCATTGAGATAGCGAGCCACTTGAGCGTCGCTGAAGCACGTATCTTCAATGGAAACGGACAATAATGAAGCCGTATCTGGATGAAAGGCCTCTGCAACAAATGTACCCTGACTGCACTGGGATTCCTGATCAAACTGATAGACGGCGACACGATCAGCCTCGAGATAGGGGAGCATCTCATTGACGGCTACCTGAAAGATTCGCTTGATCTCACCAAAAGTCGCAATCCGCTCTGTGATTCCACGCAAGATCAACTCTCTCTTCACCTGACGATCTACTTCGACAGAGTTCTGCTCTATTTTCTCTGCCATCTGATCAAAAGCCACAGAAATCTCAGCCAGCTCGTCAGATCCTGCCAAGGCGCTTCTTGCCTTGCGATCTCCGCCGCCCAAAGCCTGGCTGGCTTCGATGAGTTTCCGTATCCGAGTGGTGACAGCAGACTGGAAGAAGATCCAGATGCAGAGACCAAGAATGACAAGCAGCACATTGAAAAGAAGTGCTCTTCTCAAGGCCTGTTGAAAAGCAAGACCCCTCCCCTTGGCAAGACTGTAGTCGACAAACAAGACACCAACCCGAGATGCCCGCAGCTCATTGGGCAGAGGCTTGAGCAGAATCGGATAAACGGCGATCAGCTGGGAGCGATCGGGTGAAAGCTGAACCGTTCCCTGCAGCGTCTGACGTGTGCGAGAAAAAATCGGAACCAATGGCGCTGCAACCGTGGCCGCAACAGAACTGCCCACGCGGCTATAGTCACTGGCACGAATGACCACGTTTTTATCATTAAACAGAAGCACGCTCAGATCGTCCTGACTGGCTCCCAGTTGGCTCACCAAGGTAACGACTTGATTGCCATCCTCATCGTTGCGAAACAGATGGTCAATCATCCGCGCCGCCTGCGAGACCGAGGCCTTCAGATAGATGGCGGCACTTTGCTCAGACTTGCGATTGGAATCTCGGAGTTCCTGGAAAAAAGTGATCGCCCCAAGCAAGGCCCCGCTGAGGACGATCAAGGCTGGGATTGTGAAGCGAAGTGGTGGGGGGAATTTCTTCATGTCTGCATTGATGGGCTAGGTTCTGGCGAGTGCCCGTTCTACAAACTGGGGATTCAGAAGAGTGGCTGGATCGATATTTTTTGAAATCAGACCGTTGTTCAGCATGACCTGAATCAGCTTCTGCATGGATTCCACCAGCGCCGGGTTGCTCTGACTCAGCAACGCAACATTCTCCTTCAGTGATGGCTGTTGCAACAGGCTGAAGGCGTCCAGCAGTTCCTCCGGCTTCACCTGGGTGCGCCTGGCCATGCGACGCGTTGCGTCCTGAGGAGTCTTTTGAAAATAATCAAGAGCTTTGAATCTTGCCTCCACACGGGCCTGCAGATGATCGGCATTGGTAGCGATCGTTTTGGTACTTATGGCAAGAGTATCCACGATGTCACCTGGAATCATGCTGCTGTCGAACAGACTTGTGGCTCCCGCCTTCAGCAGGTTGGTGCGCGCAGGTCCAAAGGTGACCACCGCATCGATCCTTCCATCGTTGTAGGCGGCCTGGTGATCACTCAGCTCCAATGACACCACTGTGACATCCTGGGGGGACATGTCATTGAGCTCCAGAGCCCGCGCCAGGAAAAAAGCTCCCAAGGCGGTTGACTCCATGCCAATCCGCTTCCCCTTGAGGTCCTGCAGCTTCGAAAAGCCAGGCCTGGCAAGGATGACATCGCCGCCATCGGAGAAGTCCAGGATGGCAATGATTCTGATATCTGCCTGTGTGTCTGTCAAAGCGATGACCTCATCAACGGTAAGGCCAGCGCCATCGATTTCACCATTGCGGTAGGCCCTGACCACTTCAGTCACAGAAGGATACTCAATCAGCTGGATCGGCTTGCCCTTCAGATCTCCGAGATCTTTCGCCAGGAAGAGCGTTTCATAACCCGTCCAAAGGTTGGCGCCAATCCTCAGTGGTGCTGACGACAACCCGGTGCAACTCGTGATCGCCACCGACACAGCCAGGCCGATGACGCACGGCAGCAGCCAGCCAAGCCGACGTCGCACGTTCATGGTCATCCATTGGAGCCTGGTACCGGCACGCATGGCTAGCATTCTCTGCCAGCAAGGCAACGGCATATCAAGGTTCGAGGAAGACTTCATGATGGCCACCTTGCATCAGCAAGGCATCCAAAAGGGCTCATCCTTGGCCGTGTGGTTAATGCTGCAAAGGGATCATTCCGGACGCGAAGAATACCAGCGCTCGATCCTGTAGCCCAGGATCACCACCAGAACCACCAGCCAGAACCACAGTTCCGGCGGATTGGCGTTACATAGCACCACCAGCAGCATCACCTCACTGATCAACCAGGGAAGTTCCTGACGCAGCAGGGGGTTGCGAATCTGCCACCGGCGACCTTCGCTCATGGCAACGGCCCGCTCTGGCGCAGAGAGGGGCGATCCCAGAGGCGATCCATGCGCAGCGTGCGGTAGCCGCCGGTCAGGGAGCGCAGCCCGGGGAGCACGTAGGTGATCGGCGTGCGCCATTCCACATAGGCATGGGCGGCGATCGTGAGGCCTTCCCGCACCGGGAACACGCCGCTGCCCCCCGACAGCGTCCAGCGGTAACCATCCCGGCTGGTGGGGTCCCGCTCCAGCTCAATCTCCGTGCGCATCACCGGACCACGCTTGAGCAGGTCACGGGCCAGCTGGGGGTTGCCAATGGTGGTGGAGATGTCCTCCTCCGTGGCCGGCAGGGCCAGGACCTGGGTCACCTTGCCCACGATGCCGCCGAACCGGCCCCGCTGGTCCCAGAGGGGCACCACCTCCACCGGCAGACCCGCCGGCAGACGCCGGGCATCAGCAGGGGCGAAATAGGCCACGGCCCGCAGGATCGGCGCCCGCACGCCGGTGCTGACCGCAGCCCGACCGAGGGTGCCCAGTCGCTGTCCGGTGGCGACCGTCTGGCCCTGGATCACCTGCAGGTCCAGCACCGTGCCGTCCCGGTCGGCCAGCACCTGGCCGTCGTAGGCCAGCCGTGCCTCGGTGACCCGGATCTGGCGGCGCATGTCGTCGATCTGGTAACGGCGCCGCAAGGCCTGGGTCTGGATGTCGAGCTTGACCTGCTCGTAGCTGGTCAGCAGCTCCTTCTCCTGGATCCTGACCGCATCGAGACTGACGCTGGTGCTGGTCAGACCCTGCTCGGCCGCCACCACCTCCGAGGCCAGGGGGGCGACCACCTCCCGCTGGCTCAGCCAGCGCAGGTTGCGCACCTTTTCCGCGTAGGTGGCCGCCAGCTCCTCATAACGGCGTCGATCCTGGCCCAGCTTGGCCAGGGAGGTGTCGACGCTGAGCTTCTCGCTGGCCAGCCGCAGGCCATCCCGGCGGTCGAGCTCCCGGTTGTCGCGCTCCAGCTGGGCCAGGTTGCCCCGTTGCTGCTGCAGCTGGCGGTCGAGCACCGGCAGATACAGCTCCATCAGCACCTGCCCCTTGCGCACGTTCTGCCCAACGGCCACTCGCAGCTTCCGCACCTGTCCGCCGGCCCGGGCATCCAGCAGGCCGGCCGTGTTGGGGTAGAGCAGCACCCCCTGCCCCATCACCTCCGTGGGCACGGGCCAGAAGAGCACCCATAAGCCGAGGGCTCCGCCCATCGCCAACAGGCAGGCCCCCACCTGGCCCCGATCACCCAGGCCCCGCCATCGGCGGCACAGGCCAGCACCCGGCCGGCGAGGCGGCGCTGCACCGGTCGGGGGAGCGGAGGTGGCCATCGCCGCCAGCATGCTGGATGGGAGCCCACCTGTCAGCCCGCCAGGACGCCCAATCGGGCCAGGGACGCGCCATCGGCCACACCCGCGATCACATCGGCCAGCAGGGGAGCCAGCACCGGCACCTGGGCGAAGGCACCGCCAAATCCGTTGAACACCCACAGGCCGGCCGCCCCCGGCAGCGGGCCCACCAGGGGCAGCCCGTCGGTGCAGAAGGCCACAGGCACCTGCCGGTAGGGGCCCGGCAGGGCCGCCAGCAACGGGTCAAGTCCGGCCAGCCCCTGGCGCAGATGCCCTTCCATGGCCGCCGTTTCCGGCGGCACACCGCTGTCCAGGCCCGGCCGCACCAGGCTGATCTGGCCCAGCAGCAACCCCTCCCCCCAGGGGGCGCAACCGGCATCGACGATCCAGCGTTCTTCCTGGAGCCCCGCCGCCGCCCCCTCCAGCTCCGGTCGTTGCCAATGGCGCGGTTGCACGATGCGGCGACCGGCAGCGTGCCGCCACCAGGGGCTGGCGAACCGTGGGGAAAGGCCGGGGCGCACCGGCAGGGCCAGCACCCCGGCCCAGCTGGCGAGGAGGCGGTCCGGCAACGCGGGAGCGAGGGAGCGGCAACCGGCCCCTGCCGCCAGCACCACCTGCTCCGCCAGCAGGGGGCCTCCGGGCTCCAGCTCCAGCTGCCAGCCACCGGCGACCGGTCGCGGCGGGGCCAGCACCCGCGCCCGCCGCAGCTCGACCCCGGCGGCCACCAGCACCCGGGGCAGGGCGGCCATCAGCACCGAACTGTCCACCTGGGCGAAGGGGGGTCGCAGCAGGGAGCTGCCCCAGCCGCCGCCGTGGAGGCGCAGACCGCAGCCCCGCCAGCCGAGGGGTCCATGGCGGCCCTGCAGCCGTCGCCAGCGCTCGGGGGCCTGGCGCAGCAGCGAACCGAGGCGACCGGGGGGCCCGGCCCACGAGGCCACCCCGCCGTAACTGAGAGCCGTGGCCGTGGCGTCCGCCGCATCGACGAGGGTCACCGGCAGTCCCCGCTCCACCAGCTCCAGGGCCAGCAGGCTGCCGGCCAGGCCGCCGCCCACGATGGTCAGACGGCCAGGGGCGGACACCCCTAGATCTGCAGGGTGAAGGATCCGATCACCACGGCGAACAGATCCTTCACCTTGTTCCAGCGGGCTTCGTTGGTGCTGGCGGCAAAGGTGTAGAGCCGACCGCGGTCCACCACCACGGTGGCCAGCTCGTGGCGGTCCCGATCGGCCAGATGAACCGTGTATTCGAGGTCGTAGTACGTCCGGCCGCCCTGCTCCCGCTGGTGGGCCTCCACCAGTTCAGCGTCACGGCCGCTGCCCTCCGGTGAAATGACGCTGCGGCGCAGGGTCTCGCCCACCTCGACGGCACTTCCCAGCTGGCTGAGATCCCGGTCGGGGGTGACCTCGGACACCACCAGGCTGAGGGTTTCGTCGCTGTTGATCAGGTCATGGAAGACCACCTGGGGGCCATCGCTGACCTGCACCCGGGTCCAGCCGGTGGGATAGAGGAAGGCATAGCGGCCATCCGGGCTCTGGAAGGAGTTCAGGCCCGCGGCGGCGGCGCTGCAGCCCACCAGCATCAAGGTCATCAGCAGGGCCGCGACCAGGGAGCCTCCCCAGCGGGAGCGCCCAGTGGCAGCGGGGGGAACGGGCTGGTGGGTGGCAGGGAAACCCATGGCACGGGGCGGGGCAGGGGAGCTGGCAGGAGCCGGTGCCATCCTCACCCGGCGCCCTGCCGGTCGCGAGTGGGCCGCCTAGATTCCCCCCACCTGCAACCGGTTCGCTGAGCGGTTTCACCCGACCCCTGGCCCGGCTGATCGACCAGTTCGAACGTCTTCCAGGCATCGGGCCCCGCACGGCCCAGCGGCTGGCCCTGCACCTGCTGCGCCAGCCGGAGGAGCAGATCCGCAGCTTCGCCGATGCCCTGCTGGCGGCCCGGAGCCAGGTGGGGCAATGCCGCCGCTGTTTCCATCTTTCAGCCGAGGAGTTCTGCGAGATCTGCCGCAACGAGGAGCGGCGCAATGGCCAGATCTGTGTGGTGGCTGACTCCCGCGACCTGCTGGCGATGGAACGCAGCCGCGAATTCCATGGCCACTACCACGTGCTGGGCGGACTGATCTCACCGATGGATGGCATCGGTCCGGAGCTGTTGCAGATCCAGCCACTGGTGGAGAGGGTCGACCGGGAGGGGGTCGTTGAGGTGATCCTGGCCCTGACCCCCAGCGTGGAGGGGGACACCACCAGCCTCTACCTGGCCCGGCTGCTCAAACCCTTCACCAGCGTCACCCGCATCGCCTACGGACTGCCTGTGGGTGGCGAACTGGAGTACGCCGACGAGGTGACCCTGGCGCGGGCGTTTGAAGGACGCCGCCGGATGGAATGAACCCCACGCCATGACCGCCACCAGCCGCTACAGCTCCATCCCCCCCGCCGAACGGCTGCCGGACTGGATCCGTCGTCCCCTGGGTGAGGCCTCGGCCACCGAACGGGTGCAGGGGGTGGTCAAGGAGCAGCGGCTGCACACCATCTGCGAGGAGGGCCGCTGCCCCAACCGGGGCGAGTGCTACGCCGCCGGCACGGCCACCTTCCTGCTGGGCGGCCCCATCTGCACCCGCAGCTGCGCCTTCTGCCAGGTGGACAAGGGCAGGGCGCCGGTGCCCCTCGATGGGGGCGAAGCGGAGCGGGTGGCGGAGGCGGTACAGGCGCTCAGCCTGCGCTATGTGGTGCTCACCGCCGTGGCCCGCGACGACCTGGCCGACCACGGCGCCAGCCTCTTCACCGCGACCATCGCCGCGATCCGCCGCCGGGATCCGCAGGTGCTGATCGAGGTGCTCACCCCCGATTTCTGGGGCGGCCACCCCGACCCCGAGCAGGGCCGCCGGGCCCAGCGGCAACGGCTGGCAGCAGTGCTGGCGGCGGAGCCGGTGTGCTTCAACCACAACCTGGAGACGGTGGAGCGCCTGCAGGCGGAGGTGCGCCGCGGCGCCACCTATCGCCGTTCCCTGGAGCTGCTGGCCACCGCCCGGGAACTGGCGCCGGTGATTCCCACCAAATCCGGTCTGATGCTGGGGCTCGGCGAAACGGCCGCGGAGGTGGTGACCACCCTGGAGCACCTGCGGGCCGCCGGTTGCCAGCGACTCACCCTGGGCCAGTACCTGCGCCCCTCCCTGGCCCACATCCCCGTGGCCCGCTACTGGAGACCGGAGGAGTTCGAGGAGCTGGGCGCCATCGCCCGCGGCATGGGTTTTGCCCAGGTGCGGAGTGGCCCATTGGTGCGCAGCAGCTACCACGCCGCCGGATGAGGCCCAACGCCCTGGCCGACGTTCTCAGAGACGCAGCAGGAACGCCTCCCGGCGGTGGAAGTCGGGCTCGGTCCCCGGATGGGCCAGGGCCCAGTAGCTGAGCCGCCCGCTGCGCTCCTCGATCACGCTGGTGATCCCCACCTGCAGCGGCACCGCCGCGGCGAGCCCCTGCGGCAGCAGCAGATCCAGGTGCAGGGTCAGCTCGCCAGCGTCGCGGACGACACGGTGGGGCGGCAGGTCGTAGCCGGGCTCGGGCCGCAGACCATCGCGATAATCCTCCAGCCGGTAAAGGTTCCAGTGGCCGGCCGGAGAAAGATTGAGCTCCCAGTACGGCCGCTCCCCCTTGACAGCCCAGAAGCACTCGAAACAGGTCGTGGACCAGAGGCCGTCCTGGCGCGAGGGTGACGCGACCGGCGATGGCAGATGCACGGCCTCGATCGCTCCCCCCAGCCGAAAGCGGAGCTGGAGGCGCGCGTCCACGCGGCTGATCTCGCCCCCGAGCTGGACGGCCGGCGACGCCGTGCCGCCATCAAAGGGGCACAGCTCAAAGCGATGGCAAACGGGCTCAACCATCAGCACCCGGGGGCAAGGCCGGCCCTGAGATCACCGATCAGGTCCAGGATCCGATCCTCCTGGGCCTCGATGCTCTCGGTGAGCCGGAACTGCACCAGAGCGCGCTGCAGATTGTGGTCCGGACGGTCCGTCTTGAAATAAACATTGCCAGCCAGATGATCGGTGAAGAAACGCAGGCCGAGTTCAAAACTGATCAGGCGAATGGCCACATAGAGATGCTCATAATCCGCGGCGGTCAGGAAACCTGAGGCGGCGGCCAGATAGCCGCTGAGCACCTCGCGGCAAAGGTGGATGTCGAAATGGACAGCCTCCAGATCCGCCGTTTCCTCCCCCAGGGGATTGCAACAGGAGCGCAGGCAGTCACCGATGTCGTAATGAATCAGTCCAGGCTTCACCGTGTCGAGGTCCACCAGGGCACAGGCCCGACCGGAGCAGGCCTCCATCATCACGTTGTTGACCTTGGGATCCCCGTGGATCGGGCGCAGCCGCAACTGGCCGCTGACCCTGGCCGCCTCCAGCACCGAAGCAAACTCCCGGCGCTCTTCCACGAAGGCCAGGCAGTGCAACTCCCCATCCCCCGCAGCGGCCGGCGCGTTGGCCAGCACGCCGTCGTAGTGCTCCAGATACCGGGGTGTGACATGAAAACCCTCCAGGGTGTCGGCCAGCCCTGCAGCGGGAAGATCACTGATCAGATGGTGGAAGAGGCCCAACCCGAAGCCCACCTCCCTGGCCTGCTCAGCGCTGGCCACCACATCGAAGCTTTGGGAGGATTCGATGAAGGTGATCAGGCGCCAGAAACCACCGTCCCGTTCCACCCAGGGACGCTGATCTGCCCGGCTCAGCAACACCCGGGGGTGCTCCCAGCGGCGCTCACCCAGCAGAGCACAGCCCTGGGTCATTCGCGCCTCCACATGCTCCGCGATGGCGACCATGTTGGCCATCACCAGTTCGGGCTGCACAAACACCGTCCGGTTCAGGCGCTGGAGCACAAAGCGCTGCAACGGGTCCCCATCGCAGACGACCAGGTAAGTATCGTTGACATTGCCGTTGCCAAGGGGCTCCAGATCAAGGATCGGTCCTGGAAGTTCGAACGTCGCGGCAATCGCAGCCAGCTCGCCAGTGGCATCCCCCAGGGTCATGGCTGGCCGCATCGTTGGCGTCGCTGCGGATGATCGCATGCCGTCACGCGTGGCCAATGCCGGCCATTCTTTGCCGCCCTGATGCAGCAGAAACGCGGCGCCATGGTCACCGGCGTGATCCACGCCTGATTCCAGTTCCGATGTGGAGCAGGCCTTTCGTCACCTGGCCGCCTCGAGAGATCGGCTAGTTCCCAGGGAACTCCAGGGCCAAAAAGCGCCAGAGAGAAGGACCTCGGAAGCCGCGTGCCCACTGGCAACGTGCGGATGACAGTGGAGTCCACCGATCCGGCCCTGGCCTGGCTGGTCACCTGGGTGGAGACCCTGCTGCTGCGGCTCTGGTTCCCCATCGGTGCTGGCCAGGGCGATGCAAGGCTGAGCCGCTGCCCCCCTGGGATCCCTCGCCCCGATGCTCGGCCTCCGGCTGCCGCTGTCACTGCTGATCGCGCTGGGCCTGGGTCTGCAATGGGCAGCCTGGGCTGCACCGGCGTTCCAGGCCACGGTGCTCTCCATTGGCGACGGCGACACCCTGCGGGTCAGCAACGGCCAGCAGCGGATCACGATCCGGCTGGCCTGCATCGACGCCCCCGAGATGGCCCAGAGCCCCCACGGCCAGCAGGCGCGGCAAGCCCTCCAGATGCGCCTGGCCGTGGGGCGTCCGGTGACGATCCAACCCCAGAGCATCGACCGGTATGGGCGGACGGTGGCTGAAGTGATCAGCGACACCAACGTCAACCTGGCCCTGGTGGAGGACGGTCTGGCCTTCGCCTACCTCCGTTACTTGGGCACCTGCGACGCGGCGGCCTACCTGGAGGCCGAGCAGCGGGCCCGTCGGCATCGGTTCGGCGTCTGGCGGGTGCCAGGTGGCCTGACCCGGCCCTGGGACTTCCGGCGAGGTCGCCGTTCCGCCCGGATCCCGGATGGCACCATTTAGCGTGTTGATGCCACCAGGTGGCTGGCCATGCTCCCTCCCGAGTCCACGGCCTGGCAGACCCTCTCGGTGCCCGAGTGTCTGCGCCGGCTCGGGGTCGATGCCCAGGGACTGAGCGACGCCAGTGCGGCCGAACGCCTGGCCCGCACAGGTCCCAACCGGCTGGCGCTACCGCGGGGCCCTAGCCGCTGGCGGATCCTGCTGGACCAGTTCAGCAACGTGATGCTGGTCCTGCTGCTGGCGGTGGCGGCCGTGTCCGCCGGGCTGGCCGTGCTGGATCACGCCGTCCCCAAGGACGCGATCGCCATCCTGCTGATCGTGGCCCTCACCACCCTGCTGGGCTACCTGCAGGAGAGCCAGGCGCTATTGGCCCTGCGCAGCCTGCTGAACCTGGCCCAACCCCTGGCCCGCGTCCGCCGCAGTGGACACTGGCAACGCCTCCCCAGTGACCAGCTGGTGCCGGGGGACCTGATCCGACTGGAGAGCGGCGATCGGGTGCCCGCCGATGCACGGCTGCTGGAGGGCAGAGAACTCGGGCTGCAGGAGGCCGCGCTCACCGGCGAGGCCGAACTGGTGAGCAAATGGCCCGAAGCGCTGCTGGCTGCCGACACGCCGGTGGTGGAGCGGAGCAACTGCCTGTTCCTCGGCAGCGAGGTGGGGCGGGGGCGGGGGCTGGCCGTGGTGACCGCCACGGGCATGGCCACCGTGCTGGGCGGCATCGCCACCTTGATCCACACCGCCCGTCCCGAGCCGACGCCTCTGCAGAAGCGATTGGCGGACCTCTCCGGCCAGCTGGTGGCCTGGGCCCTGGCCCTGGTGGCGGCGGTGGTGCTGGGCGGCTGGCTGCTGGGCGGCTCTCCCCTGGGCCTGCTGGAGCTGGCCCTGTCCACCGCCGTGGCGATCGTGCCGGAGGGGCTGCCGGCCGTGATCACGGTGAGCCTGGCGATCGGCACCCGGAGGATGGTGCGGCGGGCCGCCCTGATCCGCCATCTGCCGGCGGTGGAAGCCCTGGGCACCATCACCGTCATCTGCACCGACAAAACCGGCACCCTCACCCAGAACCGCCAGGTGGTGGTGGAGCTCCGCTGCGGCACCCAGGCCCTGGAGCTCAACGAGAATGGCTTCGGGTTCAGGGAGCTGGCGCCGCCGCCCGGGGCCGGGGCCGGGATCAGCCCTGGGAACGTGGATCTCCTGCTCCAGGCCGGCGTGCTCTGCAACGACGCCGAAACAGGGCAGCAGGGAGGGGTGGGGGATCCCACCGAGCTGGCCCTGCTGGAGGCCGCTGCCAAGGCTGGCCTGGACGGATCCGATCTGCGTGCGAAGCACCGCCGCCTGGCGGAGATTCCCTTCCGCGCCGAGCGCCAGAGAATGGCGGTCTGGGTGGAGGACCGGGACGGCAACCTGACGGCGGCCTTGGGTGCAGTCCCGTTCGGATCCTCTCCGGGAGAGGGGTCCCACCTGCTGATCGTCAAGGGAGCCCCGGAGGCGATCCTGCACGACTGCGATCGCTGGCTGGATGGTGCGGGGGCGAGGACCCTCACGCCGGACCAGCGGGACTGGTGGCTGGCGGAAGCGCGGGGACTGGCCTCCTGCGGCCTGCGGGTGCTGGCCTTCGCCTGCAGTCCGGAGCATCAGGGGCCGGAAGCCGACATGGGGGCCCTGGTGCTGGTCGGCCTGATGGGGCAGCGCGATCCGCCCCGCCTGGAGGTGTCCGCTGCCGTGGCCCGCTGCCATGGGGCGGGCATCCGGCCGGTGATGGTCACCGGCGACCATCCCCTCACGGCGCGCTCCATCAGCACGGCCATCGGCCTGGCCGAAGCGGGCAGCCCGATCGCGCTGGGTCCGGAGCTGGAGGGCCTCGACGACGGGGCGCTCGATGCGCTGGTGCGACGCACCAGCCTGTTCGCCCGGGTGCTGCCGGAGCAGAAGCTCCGGATCGTGCGGGCCCTGCAGGGCACGGGTGCGGTGGTGGCTATGACCGGTGACGGGGTCAACGATGCCCCGGCCCTGCGCCAGGCCCACATCGGGGTGGCCATGGGCATCAGCGGCTCGGACGTGAGCCGGGAGGCGGCCGATGTGGTGCTGCTCGACGACAACTTCGCCACGATCGTCAAAGCCGTGGAGGAGGGGCGTCAGGTGTACGCCAACATCCGCCGCTTCGTGCGCTTCATCCTCGGCTGCAACCTGGGCGAACTGATCACCATCGGCTCGGCACCGCTGCTGGGTCTGGCCCTGACACCCCTGCAGATCCTCTGGATCAACCTGGTGACCGACGGCCTGCCGGCCCTGGCCCTGGCCCTGGGTCCACCCGGGGAGGATCTGATGCACCAGCCGCCGATCGAACCCGGCGAATCGCTCTTTGCCCGCGGACTGGGCAGCGCCATCCTGCGCATCGGGCTGGTGTTCGGGGCCCTGGTGGTGGCGTTGATGCTGGTGGCCTCCCGCCTCGGACATCCTTGGCAGACGATGGCCTTCACCACCCTCTGCCTGGCCCAGCTGGGCCATGCCCTTTCGGCCGGCAGCGATCGGCCCCTGTGGCGCACCCCTCCCCTTTCAAACCCCTGGCTGCTGGGCGCGGTGCTGGCCACCGCCGCCCTGCAGCTGACGCTCCTCTACGTGGCGCCGATGGCCCGGTTCCTCGGGGTCACCGCTCTTTCGGCCATCGATCTGGCGGCCTGCGCAGGGGTGAGCCTGGCCTTCGTGGGCTACCTGGAGCTGGAGAAGGGGCTCGCCCAGGTTCTGCGCCATGCTGGCCATTCACCCCACCCCCGCACCAGCGCATGAGCCTCGATCAGGCGCGCTCCTTCCTGGCCCGGATGCAGGACGACGAGGCCCTGCGCGGCCAGGTGCTGGCCGCCGCCACGGCCGACGACGTGGCCCAGATCGCCGCCGGCAAGGGCTTCGACTTCTCGGGTGATGAGCTGCTGCGGCTGTCGGGGAAGAAGGTGGGCCGGGTCACGGTGACCAAGCAGGACATCCCCGGGGAATACAACTGATCGGAGCTGGCTAGGCCACCGCCAGACGCCGCCACTGGCTGCGCAGTTGGGGCGGCACCGGCAGGGGCCGGTAGTCACGCGGATCACTGGGGCCATGGCGCAGCACGGCGTTGACCAGCAGGGCGGGGATCCGGCCCCTGTTGATGGCGCCGTGGGGCACCCCGGGGGGAATGCGGACCCAGAGGCCTTCGTCCTCCCGCAGCGTGATGCGACGGAGCTGGCGGTTCTGCAGCACCACCAGATCGATCGATCCGCGCAGCACGAGCAGCTGATCGGTCTGGAAGCGGTGGCAGAAAAGTTCAAAGGAGTCGCCGCTGGCGATCTCGGCGATCAGGGTTTCGTCGCTGGCGCGGGGGGCGGAGAAAACCGCTTCGCCGTGTAGCGAACGCTCCATGGGAAGCAGTTCGACGTTGCGGGACAGGGCCATAACCATCGCAGCAATTGGTTTAACTTTCGCGACCTTTTGCTGGATGATCGTCGTATCGGCTACCGACAGGTGGCGCTGTCAGGATTCACTCGCGCTGCCTGCATCGATCCCTTCAGCGAAACGCCGGTTCACCTCGTTCCAGTTCACCAGCGACCACCAGGCGGCGATGTAGTCGGGTCGGCGGTTCTGATAGTTGAGGTAGTAGGCGTGTTCCCAGACGTCCAGACCCAGCAGGGGGATTCCCCTCTCGATCCCTGGCAGATCCATCAACGGGTTGTCCTGGTTGGCGGTGCTGGTGATCGCCAGGGCCCCATCGGGCCGGCGGATCAGCCAGGCCCAGCCCGAACCGAAGCGGTTGGCCGCCGCCTGGGCGAAGCGCTCCTGCAGAGCGTCGTCGGAACCGAAGGCCGCTGTGATCGCCGTCTCCAGCTCCGGCGACGGGGCACCGCCCTCGCCGGGCGGTGCCATCACCCGCCAGAAGAGGGAGTGGTTGTAGTGGCCACCGCCGTTGTTGCGGACCGCGGCCGGGTACTGGGAGATCCTGCCCTGCAGGTCCTCAAGCGACAGCCGTTTGAGCTCGGGATGGTCCACGATCCGGGCGTTGAGGTTGGCCACGTAGGCGCCGTGGTGGCGGTCATGGTGGATCGTCATCGTGGTGGCATCGATCGACGGAGCCAAAGCATCGACCGGATAAGGCAATGGCGGCAGCACGTAGGCCGCCAGCGCCGGCCGAGCATCGGCTGCCAGCACCGCCAGCGCCATCAGTCCAGCGAAGCAACAAGCCCTCAGGAATCGGAGAAACGACAGCAGGGCCATGGGCAGGGCAGGACGCATCTGAATCGGTTCTAAACGGCCCTGCCGGGGAGAGCACCCCCTGGCTGGCCTGAGCTCAGGCCGAACGCCAGTCGAGCCAGGGCAAGCCCGGAAGGATCGCCGGGGTCGTGGCGCGGTAGGCGACATACTCCGGATGGAAGCTGCAAAGGCGGTCTTCCTCGCGGCGTGCCTTGAATCCCAGCACCACGACCAGTCCCACCAGCAGGGCCAGATGCAGAAGACTGCCCAAGGCCACGCTGACGCCCAGCGAGCAGAGGATCAGCGACTGGTAGAGCGGATGGCGGCAGCGGCCGTAGGCGCCTGTGGTGACCAGGGCGGCCTCGGGCATGGGTTCGGGCAGGGGGCTGAGGCTGGCGCCCAGATTCAGGGCACCCTGGCCGGCCAGCACCAGACCCAGGGCGAACAGCGCCAGACCCCCGAGGCGCAGCGCCAGCGGCCAGTGCAGACCCAGTGAGACGGGGGATGGGGTGGCCGGCAGCAGATGGGCCAGGATCAGGGCCATCTGGGCGATCAGCCACCATTCACCACGGCGGTTATCGCGCAAGCCAGCCCAGGAGAAGCCCCAGGCGCTCAGCTTCTCGGCCAGGGCATTCGGCATGGTGAGCTTGCAGTTCAGCTTCCACTCCATGCTGGGCCGGAATCGGCGTCAGGCGCGCAGCAAGTCCTCCACCACCGCATCAAGAGCCGCCGGGTGGCGCAGCAGCTGCTGGTGGCTCCAGACCGGCAGCATCCGCTGTGGCCCGATCGGCAGCACGCCGTGCCAGCCCGGCACCACCATCAGGTCGAGGGCCGTGCCGTAGCTGCTGCATTCGATCCCCTTAAGGGGAGTGAGGTCAGCGTTGAGCTGGCGCAGCAGCGCACTGCCCAACTTGAGATCGGCGATTCCGGCCAGCGGCAGGCGAGGCCAGGGCTGGGCCACCAGGGTGCCCTGCTGGGGACTGCCGAGGCTGAGGAAACGGCGGGTGCGGGCATGACCGCCCATGAGCTGGATCCAGGTGCGGGCGATGACGCCGCCCATGGAAAACCCGAGGATGTCGATCGGCTCGCTGACCCCGAAGGCTGCCTCGATCTGGGCGGCGAGTCGCTGGGCCGAGGTCTGGATCGGCGCGATGCCGAAGCGCAGGGGCAGCGAGGGCAGCAACAGTGGCTGACGTCTGCCGGCCAGGCGGCGCTCCAGGCGTTCAAACACCCTGGGCGTGTCAAACAGCCCATGAACCAGCACCAGCGGCGGCCGAGCGCAAGGTTCCCGGCCTGAAAACATGGCGGCTGCAAGAGGCTGGTCTTCCATCCTGCGATGGATCGAATCCGGGGATTCAAACCCGTTCCATTGATGGAACCAGTTTTGGATGCCACTGGCAGCACGGCTGAAGCCAGGGGTGCCTGTCAGCGGCGGACAGGATCCTGGGAAACGCTCTTTCGTCCTTGGCTGGAGGTGGACGCGACCTTGGTCTGGACTGTCAGAGGGCCTTCTCGCAGGACTCCACGCTGACGCAATCAAATGGTGAATATCAACTACGGCGCTGAGCGAGCAGCTCTACTTCGTCAGGGGGGAGATGGTGCCACCAAAGGATGGGCTGGTGGTGGTGATGGTCTGGGAAGGCGCTGTGATGCCCGCAGAGGAGTCTGCCTTGGAATCCGGGAAAGGAATCACAAGCATCGAAACCAGAAAAGCGGCTCCGCTGATGGTGGCCACTGCCAGCTGGGCTACCGGGCTTACGGGATCCATGGCCGTCGTTTCACTACCCCTTAAGAATACACCAAGTCATCGCTCATGGCTACGGACATCGCTGCGATGCTGCTGCAGCCGTGCCGCGGCCGATCAGACGGGTCAGTATTCAAACGCTGACAGGGCTTTGGGGGGTTGACGAACCGCCCACCTCCAGCTCCGGGGCCGCCATCGTGGTCACCCCCTACCCAACGCACAAACCGCAGATAGGCTGAGAAAGAGAGGAATTTTTGGATGAACCGCCTCAGATGATCCCCCCCAGATGAACCGCTACGACGCGCTGGCGGAACGATGGCGAGTTCAGAGCAGCAGGAACGACGAGCTTCAGGAAGTCCTCCGCACCCATTCCTATCTTTTGCTCACCGAGCTGGCGTCGGAGCTGGGAGTGGAAGCGAAAACCTGGAAAGAGCAGAAGAATCCCTTCCACCGCCGCTACGTGGAATACCGGCTCTCCCCCTTTCCCGACGCGGAAGGGGAGACCCGGATCGACCGCTACACCCCCAATGGGGAGCTGGAGTTCGGCATCGTGCTCACCTTCGACCACGGCGAAGCTGAGTTCCCGAAGGCCCGGTTCCTGGTGCCCCTGGCCACCCGCATGTACAGACAGCATCCCCAGTACTGCCTGTGGGATCCCCTTCAGGTGGCGCCGCTCGAAGGCTTTCTCTGGGTGGCCACCCGACCGGCCGTGATCCAGGACATCTTCAGCCTTCTGGATCGGGAGCTGGCGATCGACCCCTTTGAGGGGCCGCCGACGCCACCAAGACTCGGTTGCCTCTGATCGGGCGGAGCCCCACGGCCGTTCAAGCCAGCACCGGAAAGCATCCCCGCAGACCACTGACGAGCATCTGGACGGCGATGGCACTGAGCAGCAGACCCATCAGCCGGCTGATCACCTTCTCCTGCAACTCACCGAGCGCCTGGCGCAGCGGCATCGAAGCGATCAACAACAGATAGATCAGGATCGCCAGCAGGCCAATCACGGCGCTCAGGGCCGCCTTGCCCTGCCAGGCCGAGGGCGCATCGGCCACCACCAGGGAAATGGCGCCGGGGCCCGCCAGCAGGGGCAGGCCGATCGGCACCACGCCGGCGCTGTCTTCGGTGCCGTCCAGCGAACCATGGCTCACTTCCCGCCCATCGATCAGGCGCAGGCCAATGGGCAGCAGGATCAGCCCCCCGGCGACCCGGAAGGCGTCCAACGTGATGCCGAACAGGTCGAGCAGGGCCTGGCCCCACCAGCAGGCCGCGATCAGGGCACAGAGAAAGGTGAGCACCGCCAGGCGGCTGATCCGGCGGATGCGGACGGGATTGCCCCGACCGGCCTCCACCACAACCGGCAGCAGACCGATGGGTGAACTGATCGCGAGCAGGCCGACGGCGGTATTGATCAGGGACATGGCGGCCCCGGGGACACCGGGAAATCGGTGACCATCATCGGAGCGGCACCCGCAGCAGCGCTCCGGACACATCCGGTCATCACCCCATGGCTTCGGCCCCATTGCAGCGGTGGCGAACGCCGATTGACTTGGCACCCCTCGCCGACGACCCATGTCCGCCCCATCGGCCCGGCTTCGACTCCGAACCGCCCAGGCCTCACCTTTGCTTTTAGCCCTGCTGCTTCCTGCCCCGGCAGCGGCCACCACATATCAGGCCCTCTGCGGCAACACCCCCTGCAGCATCAACCTCGACGCCAACGGCATCGGGGATAGGAACAGCTTCATCCCCATCGGCCGGATCGCCCGCTGGTACGCAGGCGGCCAGGAGACCTACGACAGCACCAACGGCACCGTGGGGGCCGTGGGAGGCGGCACCGCCGGGGCCATCGCCGGTGGCCTGCTGCTGGGTCCGATCGGCCTGGTGGGGGGCATGGTGGGCGGCGCCATGGCCGGATCCAAGGCCGGGAAAGCCGCTGATCTCCACTTCTCGGTGGTGGGCTACGACAGCGCCGGCGACAAAACGACGCTCAACTTCCGCTTCGTCAATCCCAGACCCGCCAATCAGCTGAAGCAGGAACTGGCGGTACTGACAGGTCTGGCCATGGGAAAAACGCGTTCCCTGGCGGATCTGCAGCGCGACCGGGATGGCCTGCCGCAGCGCCTTGGTGGTGGACCGTCGCCCCAGTCGATCCCCTCCCAGTCGTACGTGGCCCCCTCCCGTTACCGCTGAGCCTCGACGGCCAACCGATCCAGAGACTCCTGCATGTTGGCCGTCACTCGCTGATAGCACTGCTGCACATAGGCCCGGTCGCGGCTGGCGGCATGGCCGCTGCGCTCAAAGCGGATCGGCGAGCACACGCGCGTGCGGATCCTCACCGGCAGGGGCAGGTTGAGCAGCGGCCCCAGGGCCAACCCCCAGGGAAGGCCCAGGTAGAGGGGCATCACCTCAGGGTCGATGCCAAAGAGCCAGGGCATGCCCCGCTCGTGCAGGGCCCGGAACTGGGGATAGAAATCCTCAAGCACCACCAGGGTGTCGTGGGCGCCCCAGGAAATCAGCGGGACGATCGGCAGGCCATGCCAGATCGCCAGGCGCAGGAAGCCGGTGCGGCCGGCGAAGTGGATGCGGCCCCGGTCCCGGTGGGGGCGGAAGGTGTCCTGCCCGCCACCGGGATACACCAGCAGGCTGTGGCCTTCTTCCAGGGCCGCCAGGGCCAGCCGGGGGTGGTACGGAATGGCACCGGTGCGGGAGGCCAGATCCGCCAGCGGCGGGTAGCCCAGCCAGACCTTGGGATGCGCCAGCCCCAGCACCCGGCGCTCCAGGCCGAAACGGCGGAACCAGTCGTACATGACCATGTGCATGTCGGGCGCCGCCAGTCCGCCGTTGTGGGTGCCCACAAACAGCACCGGATCAGTGGCGGGAATGTGCTCCCAGCCATCGGAAACAACGCGGAAGTAGTGGTGGTAGAGCCAACCCCAGAAGGGCATCAGCCGCTGGATCAACTCCGGATCCCGGCGTTGCCAGCGTTTCAGCGCGGCCTGGCGGGACACGGGCATGGGCGACAGGAGAGAGGGCTGGAGTCTGGCGACCCAGCGGGCCCGACCCGCGGGCTGCCCTTTCTAGGGTTGATCGGTGACTGCAGCCCGTTGCTGCATCCGGTTCCTGCCGTCGCCCCATGGCCGAGCTCACCCTGCTGTTTGATGGCGGCTGCCCCCTGTGCCTGCGGGAGGTGCGGATCCTGCGCCGCCGCGATGCGGAGCGGGGGTGTCTGGCCTTCGTGAATGTGGACGACCCCGCCTATGACCCGGCGCGCCATGGAGGTATCACCTACGCCGACGCCATGGGCCGCATGCACGCCCTGCGCGCCGACGGTGCCGTGATCCAGGATGTGGAGGTGTTCCGCCAGGCCTATGGGCTGGTGGGTCTCGGCTGGCTCTACGCCCCCACCCGATGGCCCCTGCTGCGGCCGATGGTGGATGCCCTCTACGGACTCTGGGCCCGCTGGCGGCTGGCCATCACTGGCCGGCCGGCCATGGAGGTCCTCTGCCAGGGCCGGTGCCAGACCACGCCCGGGCCTCAGGCGCAGGCTTCAGGGAACTGTGAAGCTCCGCATCCGGGTCCGTGGCGGTCGTGACGACTGAGGCGAAGCTGCCGGGCCGGGCCTTCGGCAAGCCGGCCTGTAACGGCATCATCGGGGCATCGGCCCCAGCCAGCGCCTCGCAACCGATCTGGGGACAGCTGCTGTTGGCCTTGGGGTCACCCCGCTGACAGGCCGCACGCTGCTCTGACCCTGACCGGGCTGGATCGCGCGGCGTCCCCCTGGAAGCCAGAGGCTGTCGCTCACGCTGACGCCGGAGGGTGAGCGGCGGGAAGTCGGCTCGCACTGGATCCTGCTCTGCCGGAGGCTGCAACGGCAACGTCCCAACCAAGGGTTCTGTCAGATGCAAAAACCCACGGGCAGCAGGTGCGGGAGCCGGGTCCGATGGGCACGGCGCCAAAGGCCCACCGCAACGGAGCCCATCATCCTGGACACCTGAAAGGTTATGGATGAATGAAGAGTCAATGATCGGCAAATTATCAACTCATCAAGATGGCCCATAGGGACTTCATGTCCTGAAGGTATAGATCAACACGGATCGCCGTGATGCAGGGCACGGGACGACAAAGAGTGAAAGATAGATTAAACACGAGCCGCCAGATAAGTGAATTTCACCAAGTAAAAACTTGAGTTCTCTCTCAGGAAGTTCATTCCTCCAGCCAACGAACAGAAGAAAGAGTTCGCTCAAAAAGCAATACGGCTTGATTCCCATTGATTGCGGCAACTCAATGCCGCAACTCCATGACCTTTTTTGAAATCCAAAGCGGTCAACCCGAATTGCGTCCTTTTCATGGCTATTGATTTCGCCGGCTCATACGCCCAGGACTTCGACACCCTTCCAACCACGACCCAGGCCTGGCAGGACGATGTGACGCTCACCGGCTGGTTCACCAGCCGAACCGGAACAGGCGGCACCATTGTTCCTGCCACCGGATCATCCAACGCAGGAGGTCTCTACAGCTTCGGGGCCAGTGGCTCGACGGAACGCGCGCTGGGTTCCCTGGGTTCGGGAAACGCCGCGGTGGGCAACGTCAGCTGGGGCGTCTCCTTCCGCAACCAGACAGGCGCTGCCCTCTCCACCCTGTACATCGAGTATGTGGGTGAACAGTGGCGCTACAGCGGAACCGCTGCCGCCCAGACCGTCGACGTTGCCTATGGGACGTCAACCCAGCCCGGGATCTGGCTGAATGCCGACAGCCTGGACTTCACCAGCCCAATCATCAGCGGCAGCGCCGGCGCCCTTGATGGCAACGCCGTTGCCAACCGCATCTTGATGTCAGGCTCTCTCACGAATCTGGCCCTGCAACCGGGAGACACCCTTCAGATTCGCTGGACAGACCCGGACCATCCCGGCAGTGACCATGGCCTTGCCATCGACGACTTCAAAGTGTCGGTGACGCCCTTTGGCAGCCCCAGCCCAGCCGGCCTGACGCTTCTGCAAAGCAGTGGCTCCACAGGCGTCGTCGAAGGGGGCAATGGCGACGACGTCTCGGTACGGCTGGATCGCCAGCCCACGGCCGATGTGACAGTAACGCTGGCCGAGCCGGCCGGAAACAGCCAATTGGCGCTGCAACCTACCCAGCTGGTCTTCACGTCCGCCAACTGGTCGATTCCCCAGACGATCACGCTGAGCGCCGTCGATGACACCGCCGTCGAGGGAAATCACGCCTCCAGCCTGCAGTTCACCCTGGTCAGCACCGACCCCGCCTACAACGGCCTCGTGGTGACGCCGCTGCCGGTGGCCATCAGCGACAACGATGGGGCCATCACCCGGATCCATTCGATCCAGGGCAGTTCCGCCAGCTTCAACCCCGCCTTCGCAGGACTTCAGACCATCGAAGGGGTGGTGGTCGGCGCCTTTCCGGGGGCCAACGGACTGAACGGCTTCTTCGTGCAGGAGGAGGACGCCGATGCCGATGCCGATCCCCTCACCTCTGAGGGAATTTTCGTCTTCGATCCCAGTGGGCGCTTTGGCGGTTCGGTCGGCAGCAAAGTGCGCGTCACCGGGGATGTGAGGGAATTCACCAGCGGCAGTTCGGGCATCGCCGGGCCCTACAGCAGCAGCCTCACCCAGCTGTACGACCCCAGCCTGATTCTCGATCTGGGGACGGTGGCCCTGCCCGCCGCCGTCAGCGTCGCGCTGCCAGTGGCCGATGTGACGCTGCTGGAACGTTTTGAAGGCATGCGCGTTCAGGTGAGCGCCTCGACCGGAGAGCTCATCGTCACCGACACCTTCAAGCTGGGCCGGTTCGGTCAGGTGGGGCTTTCGGCCGGCGAACGGCTCGGCCAGTTCACCCAGATCAATGCCCCGAGTGTCAGCGGCTACGCCGATTACCTCGCCGACCTGTTGACGAAGTCCATCATTTTGGATGACGGCAGCAGCCGGCAGAATCCCGATCCTGTCCTCCACTCCCGCGGCGGTCAGCCCCTCAGTGCCGTCAACACCCTGCGAGGGGGGGATTCCATCGGCAGCATCACGGGCGTTCTGGATGAGCGTTTCGAGGGCTACCGGGTCCAGACCCTCACCCCAGCCGCCTTCTCCTCCACCAATCCCCGTCCGTCGGCGCCACCTGCGGTGGGCGGTGATCTGAAGGTTGGCACCTTCAACGTGCTCAATTTCTTCAGCGACCTCGACACCAATGCGGTGGTCAGCATTCCAGGGGGCGTCAGCTTCGAGCCCCGCGGTGCCAACAGTGCCCTCGAACTGAGCCGTCAGCGCCAGAAACTGATCACCGCCATTCTCGGCCTGGACGCCGATGTGCTCGGCCTGGTCGAGATTGAGAATGACGGACCCGCCACACTCACCAGCCTCGTCGATTCTCTCAACGCCGTCGCCGGGGCTGGAACCTATGCCTTCGTCGATGATTCGAGCCTGATCGATGACCCCAACCCTGCGCTTAATGCGGTGGGTACCGACGCGATCAAGGTGGCGATTCTGTACAAGCCGGGAGCCTTGTTGCCATCCGGTGCCGCCCGCAGCTTTGCGGAATCCGATCCCGTCAACCCGATCTTCGACCGCCCCCCCGTAGCCCAGACCTTCGAAACCCCAACCGGAGGTCGTTTCACCATGGTGGTGAACCATTTCAAATCGAAAGGGTCTTCAGCTGGACGGCTTGGCGATGCCGATCAGGGGGATGGTCAGGGCCTGTCCAATGCCACCCGTGTGGCCCAGTCCCAGGCGCTGCTCGACTTCGTCGACGACCTGCGAAACAGCAGCGGAGACACGGACGTCCTTGTATTGGGTGATCTCAATGCCTATGGCCGGGAAGACCCCATCACCACCCTCACAAATGGGGGGTTCGTCAATCTCTTTGACGACGATTCCTACTCCTACCAGTTCAATGGACAGTGGGGATCTCTGGATCATGCCCTGGCGACCGCAAGCCTGTCAGCCCAGGTAACCGGAGCCACCAAATGGCACATCAACTCTGATGAGCCCGTGGTGCTCGACTACAACACAGAGTTTAAATCTTCAGCGCAGATCAACAGCTTCTTCAACGCAGATCCGTTCCGGACCTCCGACCACGACCCCCTCCTCATCGGCCTCGCCCTCACCCCCACCACCCCCAATCCCATGATCACCAGCGGCACCTCCTTCGCCATCAACGAAGCCAACAGCAACGGCCTCACCGGCCCTTCGAGTTCGGCGACGCCCTACATCACCTCCAGCAATCCCCAGGTGCAGTTCACCGCGTTGTTCACCGTGGGGGATGAGGTGAATGGCTACCGCATGGTGGGCATTCCCGATGGGATGGGTGCCTTCGACAACGGAGACGGCAGCTTCACGCTGTTGATGAACCACGAGCTGGCCAACGAACGGGGGATCGCCCGCGCCCACGGTCAGGCCGGGGCCTTCGTGTCGCGCTGGGTGATCGACAAGGCCAGCCTGGAGGTGGTCAGCATCCAGGACTTCCTGCCCAACGGCACCAGCATCTACCTCAGCAACAACGATCCCGGCGCGGGCACGGCCCACAGTGCCTATCTGGCTGCCGCCACCACGGTGATCTCCCGCCTGTGTTCGGCGGATCTGGCTCCCGTCAGCGCCTACCAGTACACCGACCCGGTCAGCGGCACGGTCTACGGCACCGATGCCCGCCTGTTCCAGAGCGGTGAGGAATCGGGCGGTTCGGTCACGGGCGTGGGCCCCGAAGCCACGACCCTGTTCGGCCGCCAGTTCGTCTTCGTGGCCACCGACGACGCCAACACCCCCCTCAATGAAAACGGCACCGCCTGGGAACTCCCCCATGGCGGCCTGTTCGCCTGGGAGAACAACATCGCCAACCCGCTCGCCCAGCGGAAGACGATCGTGATGGGGCTCGACGACAGCAACGGCGGCCAGCTGTATCTGTGGGTGGGCAACAAACAGACCAGCGGCAACGTGGTGGAGCGGGCCGGCCTGACTCGCCAGGGTCCTGACGACAACCTCTTCGTGGTGCGAGTGCCGTCGCTGGCCACGCTGGATGGCTCGGGCGTTCCAGCTGAAACCCTCGACGGCCCCGTCGCTGGCGCCTTCAGCCTGGTGAACCTGGGCGATGTGTCGGCCCTCACCCTCAACGGCCTGGAGGCCGCCAGCGACACCGCCGGCGCCACCCAGTTCCTGCGGCCCGAGGATGGCCAGTGGGATCCGGCCAACCCGGCGGATTTCTACTTCGTCACCACAAGCCGCTACGACCAGACCAAGGATGGTGTCGGCTCCCAGGTGGGGCGCTCCCGGCTGTATCGGCTGCGCTTCAGCGACATCACCAATCCGGAAGTCGGCGGCACGATCACCGCCCTTCTGGATGGTACCGAAGCCGGCAACATGTTCGACAACTTCACCATTGCCGGCGGCAAGGTGATCCTTCAGGAGGATGTCGGCAACCAGCAGCATCTCGGCAAGATCTGGAGTTATGACATCGCCGCTGACAGCCTCACCGAGCTGGGCGCCCACGACCGCCAGCGCTTCGGGGATGTGGGTGTGGCTGCCGTGGCCCCCTACAACCAGGACGAGGAAAGCTCCGGTGTGATCGATGTGTCCTCGATCCTCGGGGAAGGCACCTTCCTGCTCAACGTTCAGGCCCACTATCCGATCCCCGGTGAGCTGGCCGAAGGCGGTCAGCTGCTGTTGATGCGCACCAATGCCATCAGCGGTCAGCCCCTGGTCACCACCGTGACCGCCACCGATCCCCAGAACGATCCCCTGACCTTCTCGATCTCCGGTGGCGCCGATGCCGCCGACTTCAGCATTGACGCAAGCACCGGCGCGCTCCGCTTCGCGCTCGCTCCCAATGCGGAGAACCCCGCCGACGCCGATGGCAACAACGTCTACCTGGTGGAGGTGAGCGTCAGCGACGGCAACTCGCCCGCGGTGAGCCAGACCCTGGAAGTCACCGTGAACCCGGTGAACGAAAGCCCCCTCAACACCACCGCTACGGCGGTGACGGTGGTAGAGAACAGCACCGCCGTCACCACCGCCAGCGGCAGCGACCCCGAGGGGGCCAGCCTGGCCTTCGCCATCAGCGGCGGCGCCGACGCGGCGCGGTTCACGATCGATCCGAATACCGGGGTGCTCCGCTTCCTGGCGGCCCCCAACTTCGAAGCCCCCACCGACAACGGGGCCAACAACTCCTACTTCGTGGGTGTCACCGTCTCCGATGGCGTCAACGCTCCGGTGAACCGCACCGTCGTGGTCAGCGTCACGGACGTCAAGGAGGCCCCCGCCCCCAGCAACGCCCTGGTGATCAAGGCGATCGGCAGCTACGCCAGCGGCAGCACCGGCGTCGCCGAGATCATCGCCCACGACCCCGCCAGCCAGAAGCTGTTCAGCCTCAACGGGGCCCTCAACCGCCTCGATGTGCTCAGCATCGCCAACCCGAATGCACCGGCGCTGGTGGGCTCGATCGATCTGTCGGCCTACGGCGCCGTGCCGAACAGCGTGGCGGTGAAAAACGGCCTGATCGCCGTGGCCATGGAGGCCAGCCCCAAGACCGAGGCCGGCAAGGTGGTCTTCTTCTCCACCGCCGGTGTCTTCCAGAGCCAGGTGAGCGTGGGGGCCCAGCCCGACATGCTCACCTTCACGCCCGACGGGCTGAAGGTGCTGGTGGCCAACGAAGGTGAGCCCAACGTGGGCGACACCATCAACCCCGAAGGCTCGATCTCGATCATCAGCCTGGCCGGTGGGGTTGCCGCCGCCAGCGTGACCACCGCGTCCTTCAGCGCCTTCAACGGCAAGGAGGCCCAGCTGCGCGGCCAGGGTGTGCGCATCAGCGCCGGCAAGAGCTTCGCGGTGGATGCCGAGCCCGAATCGATCGCCGTGTCCCCCGACGGCAGCACCGCCCGCATCACCCTGCAGGAGAACAACGCCGTCGCTGTCCTCGACCTGGCGACCAACACGATCACTGCGATCCAGGCTCTGGGGCTCAAGGACTACAGCACCGGCCTGCCCCAGGTGAAGAGCTTCGATTTCGATGCGGCGACCCTGCCGGCGATCGGCACCACCGCCACCGGCCAGACCCTCAAACTGGGCGGCTTCTCAGGACTCCATTTCGAGGGCATCGACGTCGCCACAGGCAATCTCAAGTTCATCACCAACACCGACCGCGGCCCCAACGGCGAACCCAGTGACGTGCTGCCGGCGGTGCCCGGCAACGAGCGGCCCTTCGCCCTGCCGGCCTTCTCACCGGAACTGGTGCGTTTCCAGCTCAACCAGGGCACCGGCGCCATCAGCATCACCAGCCGCATCGCCCTCAAGCGCGCCGACGGCACCCCCCTCAGCGGGCTGCCCAACCTCCAGTCGTCCGTCGCCGGCGGCGGCTTCAGCGATGAAGTGGGGGTGGACCTCAATGGCAACCAGCTGACCAACGATCCCTTCGGCGCCGATGTCGAGGGGATCGTGGTGGCCCCCGACGGCAGCTTCTGGCTCCCCGACGAGTACCGCCCCGCCATCTACCACTTCGATGCCAGCGGCAAGCTGATCGAACGCTTCATCCCCACCGGCACCGCTGCTGGGGCCGGCCAGCCCGCCGGCACGTTCGGAACCGAAGCCCTTCCCTCGGTCTACGGCCAGTTCCGCCGGGCCAACCGGGGCTTCGAGGCCATCGCCATGGAAGGCGACAAGATCTACGCCTTCATCCAGACCAACCTCGACAACCCCGGCACCGGGGTGCGCAACAACGGGGTGATCAGGATCCTCGAGTTCAACAGCGTCACCAAGCAGGTGAGCGGCGAATTCGTCTACGTGATGCGTGACACCAGCGCCGGAGGGAACGCCAAGACCGACAAGATTGGCGATGCGGTGGCGCTGGGAGGGGGCCGCTTCCTGGTGGTGGAGCGGGACGATCGCACCGGGACCGATTCCAACAAGCTGATCTACGAGATCAACCTCAAAGGGGCCACCAATGTGCTGGGCACGCCGCTCGCCACCGCCACCAGCGGCACCACCCTGGAGAGCCTCAACCCTGCGGCACTGGCCGCCAACAGCATCAGGGCCGTCGACAAGCGCCTGGTGGTGAATGCCGCCGCCATCGGTTACACCGGCATCAGCAAACTGGAGGGGCTGGCGCTGGTCGATGCCGACACCATCGCCCTGATCAACGACAACGACTTCCAGCTGGCCGGCACGATCGCCGGCAACGGCTCGGCCCCGCTCAACCCGACTCCCGAACCGATCCGCCTGGGCCTGATCGATTTCAACCTCAGCAACGGGCTGGACGCCAGTGACCGCGACGTCGACGGCAGCTCCGGGGCCGGCGGCAAGATCAGCGTCAAGCCCCAGCCCGTCTTCGGCATGGCCATGCCCGACGGCATCGCCGCCTACACGGTGGGAGGCAAGAAATACTTCATCACCGCCAACGAAGGCGACGACCGCGACGACTTCATCAACCCCGATGAAACCATCCGGGTGGGGTCCAGCAGCTACGTGCTCGATCCCACCAGCTTCCCGAATGCCGCGGCCCTCAAGAACAACGCCCTCCTGGGACGGCTCACCGTCTCGGCCATCGACGGCGACATCGACGGGGATGGCGACATCGATCGCATCCAGGCCTACGGCGCCCGCTCCTTCACGATCTGGGACGAGGCCGGTAACCGCGTGTTCGACAGTGGCGACGCCCTTGAGCTGATCACCGCAGCCCAGGTGCCGGCCCTGTTCAACAGCGACGGTGTCGCCGGCAGCTTCGACACCCGCTCCGACAACAAGGGGCCGGAGCCCGAAGGTGTGGCGATCGGCGAGATCAACGGCCGCCTCTATGCCTTCGTGGGTCTGGAGCGTGTGGGTGGCTTCATCACCTACGACGTCACCGATCCCATCAAGCCGGTGTTCGTGACTTACACCAACCCGGCTGCCAACGCTGCCGGAACCCCAGGCCAGACCGATCGCGCCCCCGAGGGGATCGCCTTCATCAACGCCGCCGACAGCCCCTCGGGCCAGCCACTGGTGGTGACGGGCAACGAGGTCAGCGGCACCACCACTCTGTACAGCGTCACGATCCCAGCGGCCTACACCCTGCAGCTGCTGAGCTACTACGGCGAGAGCGGCCTGCTGGGCGTCCAGACCGCCCCGATCCTGGGGGCCCTGATCGACAAGTTCGACGACCAGTACGCCAACACCCTCAAGCTCGGGGAGGGCGACACCTTCATTCCCGGCCCCTGGCTGATTGGTGGGGCCGACCCGAGCCTGAGTGCGGTCCCCGGCATCGGCTCCACCGCCCTCGCTCGGCCGGACATCGCCATCTTCAACGCCTTCGGCACCGACGTCTCGGCCCTGGGTAACCACGAATTCGACCTGGGCTCTCCGGTCCTGCAGGGCGCCTTCGCCGCCAGCGGCGCCTGGGGCGGCGCCCAGTTCCCCTTCATCACCGCCAACCTCAACTTCGCCGCCGACAATTCCCTGCGTGGGCTCGCCGATGCCACCATCGGCGGCAGCGCCGCCAACGCCTTCGCGGGCCAGGAGGCCAGCGCGATCAAGGGCAAGATCGCGCCCTACACCGTCGTCACCGAGGGCGGCGAATCGATCGGCATCGTCGGTGCCACCACCTTCGACCTGCTGAGCAAGAGCTCCCCCAACGGCACCGTGCCGAAGGACGACGCCGATCCCTCCACCAGTGATCTCCAGGAAGTGGCCGTCTACGTGCAGGCCGCCGTCGATGCGCTCCGCGCCCGGGGCATCAACAAGATCGTGATGGTCGATCAGCTCGACACCCTCGATCGCAACAAGGCCCTCGCCCCCCTGCTTCGGGGCGTCGATGTGATGGTCGCCGGCGGCGGCCACGAGCGCCTCGGTGATGCCAACGACGTACCCGTGGCCTTCAACGGCCACGATGCCGACTTCATCCCCACCGATCGCTTCCCGATCGTGACAGCCGGGGCCGACGGCAAGCCCACCCTGATCATCACCACCGACACCGAGTTCACCTATCTGGGCCGGCTGGTGGTCGACTTCGACGCCAATGGCGAGATCATCCTCTCCAACCTGAATTCCGTCATCAACGGGGCCTACGCCGCCACCGAGGCCAGCCTCCAGACCGCCTACGGCACCACCCAAAGCGCCGCCGAGATCATCGCCGGCAGCGTCATCGGCACCAAGGTGAAGGCCATCAGCGACGCCATCAACAACGTCATCGTCTCCAAGGACGGAACGATCTTCGGCTACACCGACGTCTACCTGGAAGGGGATCGCGTCTTCGGCCGCACCCAGGAAGTCAACCTCGGTGACATCACCGCCGACGCCAACCTCGCCAAGGCCCAGGCCGCCCTGGGGGCCGGTGCCATCCTCGCCTCCCTGAAAAATGGCGGCGGCATCCGCGCCTCGATCGGTTCGGTCGGTGAATCCGGCGAGAAGCTTCCCCCCGCCGCTTCCTCAGTGAAGCCCTTCGGCGCCATCTCCCAGCTCGACATCGAGAACGCCCTGCGCTTCGACAACAAGCTGATGGTGTTCGACGCCACGCCCCAGCAACTGCTCAACATCCTCGAGTTCGCCGCCGGCCTCTCCTCGGGCCCGGCCCAGCAGAATGGCGGCTATGCCCAGGTGGGCGGCGTCCACTTCTCCTACGACCCCACCCGACCCGCCGGTCAGAAGCTCCAGGACGTCGCCATCTACGACGAAAGCGGCAACCTGTTGGCCAGGATCGCCGACAACGGCCAGCTCCTGACCGGCGCGCCGTCCACCATCAGCGTCGTCACCCTCAACTTCACCGCCAACGGCGGCGACAGCTATCCGATCAAGGCCAACGGCGCCAACTTCCGCTACCTGCTCGCCAACGGCACCCTTTCGGCTCCGGTGGACGAAAGCCTTGATTTCACCGCCGCCAGTACCTTCACCAGCCTCGGCCTCAGCAACGCGGATCTCCTCGGCGAGCAGAAAGCCTTCCAGGACTTCCTCCTGGCCAACCACGCCACGCCGGAAACCGCCTTCGCCACGACGGACACCCCCGCCTCCCTCGACCGCCGCATCCAGAACCTGCAGCTCAAGCCCCAGGACACCGTGCTGAGCCTGGACACCCTGCCCAACGGCGTGGCCAGCGGCGATGTGGACCAGGATTCGGTGGTGCTCTGGACCCGCAGCACGGCCCTGGGCCAGGTCAAGTTCGAATACAGCACCACGGCCGATTTCGCCCAGATCGCCGGCAGCGCAACCGCCAGCGTCACCAATCCAAACCAGCCGGTGAAGGTGGAGATCAGCGGGCTCAGCGCCGGCACCGACTACTTCTATCGGGTCACCGATGCCGCCGGCTCAGTGGCGAAGGGACGCTTCGAAACCGCCGCAGCGGCAGGACATTTCACCGGCCTGCGCTTCGGCATCAGCGGCGACTGGCGCGGGGAGCTGGCGCCATACCCCTCCATCGGCAACGCCGCCGGCAAAGACCTCGACTTCTTCGTGGCCCTGGGGGACACCATCTATGGCGATGTCGGATCCAATGCGGTGCTCAATCCCGATGGCAGCCGCAAGAGCCAGGCCACAACACTCGATGAGTTCAGGGCCAAGCACGACGAGGTCTACAGCGTGCGCTATGGCGTCAACAGCTTCGAAGACCTCAGGGGCAGCACCGCCATCTACGCCACCATCGACGACCACGAGGTCACCAATGACTTCGCCGGTGGTGCGGCGGCCGCCTCCGACCCCCGCTTCGGTACGACGCAAGGGCGGATCAATGACACCGAGCTGTTCGACAACGGCCTGACCGCCTTCCAGGAGTACAACCCGATCCGTGATGTCTTCAACGGCAGCACGGGCGATTCCCGCACCGCCGGGGAACGGGATCTCTACCGCTTCAACACCTTCGGCTCCGATGCCGCCTCGTTCCTGCTCGACACCCGCTCCTTCCGTGATCCGGAGCTGGTGGCACCGAACACGGCGAATCCCGCCGATGTGGCCCGCTTTCTGAACGAATCCCTGACCCTGGACCGGACCCTGCTGGGGGCTGATCAACTCAGCCGGGTGAAGGCCGATCTGCTGAAAGCCGATCGTGACGGCATCACCTGGAAGTTCGTGATGGTGCCCGAGCCGATTCAGGAGCTCGGCATCTACAACACAGATGCCTTCGAGGGCTACGCCAAGGAACGCAAGGAGCTGCTCAAGTTCATCGAGACCAACGGCATCCGCAACGTGGTGTTCGTGGCGGCCGACATCCACGGCACCATGGTGAACAACCTCACCTACACCGAGACGGTCGGCGGTCCCCGCGTGGCCACCGACACCTGGGAGATCACCACCGGCTCGGTGGCGTACAGCAAGCCCTTTGGCCAGACGGTGGTGGACTTCGCCACCGCCGCCTCCCTGCTGACCCCCCAGCAGAAGGCCTTCTACGACAGCCTGCCCATCCTTCCCGATACCGACGCCATCCCCAACGACAAGGACGATTTCCTCAGAAACGCCTTCCAGAGCCTTGTCATCGGCCCCGCCGGTTACGACCCCATCGGCCTGAATGCCAATCTGGCTGCCGGTTCCGGGGTGGTCGGTTCCTTCGATGTCAACGCCTCACTGATTCAGGGGGATTACGTGGCGGCCCACACCTACGGCTGGACCCAGTTCGACATCGACCAGGCCACCCAGAAGCTCACCGTCACCACCTACGGCATCGACCCCTACAGCGAAGCCGAACTGCAAGCCAACCAGGCCTCCGTACTGGCCCGGGAGCCGAGGATTGTCAGCCAGTTCACGGTGGAGGCGAACCAGGCCCCGCGGCTCGCCCTCGGCACCGACCTGATCGCCAACCCCACCGCCTTCCGCTTCGATTTCGGCAGCAACCAGCCGGCGGCGGTCGCGCTTCAGGCCCGCTTCTTCGACGCCCAGGGCCAACCGATCCCTGGAACCCAGACCCTCGCCACCGCCATCGGTCAGGCCTCCGGGCTGCCAGCCGGATTCGATGCCGACACCCAGTCGGGCGTACTCGGTGATGGCCAACGCAATGGCAGAGCGGAGTTCTTCCTGACCAACCTCTCCAGCGGTGCCACCACTCCCCTGACCCTTTCCGGTTCCGCCCAGAGCGGGTTCGTACTCGCCGGCGGTGGCTTCAACATCACAGCCAGCCTCACCCCTGAGGCCTTGGAGCCCGAGGTCTACAACACCAGCTTCGCCGTCGGCGGGGAAGAGCTGATCGGACTGGACCTCTCCGGCCTCACCAACCAGCTCACCCTCGAGGTGGAGATCTTCCGTGAAGCCGCCTACAACGGCACCCTGGGGCTCTACCTCTCCAATCGCAGCACCGGCGATGTGATCGACCCCCTCACCGGGGCCGTGGCCAGTGGCGGCAGCTGGGCTGGAAGCGAGGCGAACTACCGCCGTGCGGCGGTGGCCAACGCGCTCTGGACCGGAACGACGCCCAACAACAGCGTGGCCAGCCTCACCGCCTCGGTGACCCTCGGCCAATCTCTCAACCCCGACGACTACGTGCTGCTGCCCTTCATTCAGGTCGCCAACACCCGGCAGACCTACGTGGCGGGTGCCTCCAGGAATGCGGACAACGTCGGCCACATTCAACTGCTCGGCACCAACACCTTCGGTTTCGAGGACCTGCGCGGGGGCGGTGACGCCGACTTCGACGATCTCATCCTCCGGGTCAACAGTCTCTGAGGGTCGCTTGAGCCGACTGCCATCCCAGAAGACATCCGGTGGAGCCAAGCGTTGGCCCCACCGGATCGGGATTCCACGAGGATGTTCTCCCTAGACGTTTGATCCGTTTGATGATGGCAACCGCCCACCTGCCCAGGTAGCGGCAACCGACTGACACGGCGAAGATCACCCCAGGGCGTGGCGTCCTGGGGTGTCTTGCGTGGGGTTTTGGCCATCCCAGGAACTCGGTGAGGTTCCGATCACCGGGGCTTATCAACCGGATTGGCAATCCTGCGCTGGCGTCACACCCAACGACAGAGTCTGGTCACTAACGTTCCCGGACTCCAAGACGAGCCTCCCCCCTGGAGATCTGGGCGCCCATTACCACCATTCGTGCCATCCCATCCGCTGTGTCATGACCATCGCCATGCCCGTTCGACCGGTGCGCCTCACCCTCCGCGTCGATGATCATCTGCCGGCAGACATGAGCTGCTGGATCGACGATGGCTACGTCCGTGCCAACACCTGGAACGAGGAGGGAGAATCCATCACCCTGGGTATCTGGGGACCTGGGGAGCTGATCACACCCACCGGATCCGGGGTCATGCCGTACGAACTGATCTGTCTCACCAGGGTGGTGGTGGTGGTGGAGTGCGAACCGACTGAGAGTGAGATTCTGGGATTTCTGCGTGACCTTCATACCCAGACTGCCCATCTGTTACAGATCCATCGGGTCAGGCCCGCCGATGCCCGGCTGCTGCGCTTGCTGTACTGGATCGGCGCTCGGTTCGGCAGGATCAGCAGCAGCGGAACCACCCTCTCCCTGGAGGACATGAACCTGACCCACCGCCAGCTGGCCGACATCGCCGGCATGACAAGGGTGACCGTCACCAAATCCCTGACCCGTTTCCGCAGTCAAGGGCTTGTCGTCAAAGTCAGCGAGGCCGATCTGTTGGTACCCCACGGCGCCGGTCGCCTTCCCGTGGAATCCCTGCCTTTCCCGAGAACCCTTCGCCATGAATCACCAGCGCACCAGAACGCCGGATTCCGTACGCCTTGACCCCATTCCCTGGCGTCAGCAGTGACGCCGCATCCAGGTCCTCCAGTCCCTTGAGACCAATCAGCTCCTGATCACCATCTGCCTCTGACGGGTCCCGTTCAGGGTGAGGGTGCTTCAGCTGAGGCGAACATCATCCACCTATTGGCCAACGTGGGAGGTTCATGAAGTCATCGCCGACATCCACTTCGGCCTGATCCTGGTAGAGCTGTTCCGTCTGCTGAGCATCGACCTTCAGGAACAACGGGACTCGATCGGTGTGGCGGTTGGGAATGCCATCGTGTCGCTGCTGCGTGAGACGATCGTCCATGGCGCTCTGGAAACAGAAGCGCCACAGATTCTGGCGGCCGGCCTGTTTTTTTGGACGATGGCTCTGCTGATGCTGGTGAGTGTCTGGCTGCCGCCAACCTTTGCCGGCGGCAACCCCGGCCCAGGAATCAGCGCAGAGGTGCCATTCCGAGGATTTGACCGGCAACCAGAGGCTCATCTGCAGAGACATTTCGAAACAACTGGGCGCAGCAATCTGCCCTGTCCAGAGCCGTAATGCCTTGAGAACCAGTCGCTCCAGCACTCAGCCGCAGGATTGATAAGGCCTGATAATCCTCAGCATTGGCAAGCCTGCTTTGAATCAATACCCAGCATTCCAATCCAGCTACTAATGTTGCCGGACCCCAAGTTCGGAGAACTGCGGACCATCTGAATGCTCAAGTTAGAACCTCATTTGAAGCTCCATAGAGTCTCTATCATCGCCAGTCTAAATAGGTTTTTGTAATCACAGATTCCTCCATTTTGCCGTGGATTCACCTGGCCCAATTTCTTTCTGTGCCTTCCCATTCCTTCTCCCTCGTTCAAGCCAGAACACATGACCAGCCGCCGTCGTTTCATCACCCTGTTCGGTGCCGCCTTCGGCTCCTCCCTGCTGCTCTCCGGATGCCTCGGCAATCCACCCGATCGCAGCGGGTCCAGTGCAACCATCCCGAAGCCTGAGCCAGCCGCCGCCGCCAAGCTGGAAACCACCACGATCAAGCTGGGCTACATCCCCATCCTCGAAGCCGCCCCCCTCGTGGTGGGCGTCCAGAAGGGCTTCTTCGCCAGGCATGGCCTCAAGGTGGAGCTGGCCAAGCAGGCCAGCTGGCCGGCGGCCCGCGACAATGTGGTGCTCGGCTCCGCCGGCGGCGGCATCGATGGTGGCCAGTGGCAGCAGCCGATGCCCCATCTGATCACCGAGGGGATCATCACCGACGGCAAGAAGGTGCCCATGGTGGTGTTGGCCCAGCTGATCAGCCAGGCCAACGGCATTGCGGTCTCCAACAGCCTCAAGGCCGAGAATCTCGGCCTCGATCTGTCCGGGAGCGTGGACGTCTTCAAGCGTTTTCCTGAAAAGCAGGGCCGCAAGTTCCGGGCCTCCTACACCTTCCCCAACGCCAATCAGGACCTCTGGATCCGCTACTGGCTGGCCGCCGGTGGCGTCGATCCTGACAAGGACATCGAGCTGCTGACCGTCCCCTCCACCGAAACGCTGCAAGGCATGCGCAACGGCACCATGGAAGCCTTCAGCACCGGGGATCCCTGGCCGTTCCGGATCGTCTCCGATGACATCGGCTACCTGGCCGCCCTCACCGCCCAGATGTGGCCGGCCCACCCCGAGGAGTTCCTGGCGGTGCGCTCCGACTGGGTCGACAAGCACCCCAAGGCGGCGGTGGCGCTGGTGAAGGGCCTGATCGAGGCCCAGCAATGGGCCGACAAGGCCGAGAACCGCAGCGAAGTGGCGAAGCTGATCAGCTCGAGGGCCTACTTCAACACTCCCGTGGACGTGCTGGAGCCCGCCCTCAAGGGCGAGTACCTGCTGGGTGCCGACAGGAAAGCGATGAACGATCCCACGATGGGTCCGATCTACTGGATGAGTGATCGGGGCGTTATTTCCTATCCCTACAAGAGCCTGAGTCTGTGGTTCCTGGTGGAATCCCTGCGCTGGAACATGCACCCAGGCAAGCTCACCACGATCGAGCAGGCCAGGGCCCTGGTCGACAAGGTGAACCGGGAGGACATCTGGCGTCAGGCCGCCACCGAACTGGGGCTGCCCGCCAAGGACATTCCCACCGGTTCTTCCCGCGGCAAGGAGACCTTCTTCGACGGCATCGTTTTCGATCCGGAGAATCCCCAGAGCTATCTCAACAGCCTCAAGATCAAGCGCTGAAGCGCAACCCGCCGAGTTCCCCCCTCCTTCCCGTACCCACTCCTTCCATGACGATCACACCTCAAGCACCAACCTCCTCGCCATCCGGCCCCCTGCTCTGGTGGAAACGCCACAGCAAGGTCATCGTTCCCCCGCTTCTGGGCATCTTCGGCTTTCTGCTGGCCTGGCAACTGAGTGCCAGTCTGAGCCTCACCCGGCTTCCTGGCCCACTGAGCCTCTTCACTGAAGAGCGCACCCGTGACCTGCTTCTTTATCCCTTCTATGACAGGGGTGGCCTCGACAAGGGTCTCTTCTGGCAGACGATGGCGAGCCTGGGCCGGGTCGCCCAGGGTTACTTCCTCGCCGCCGTCGTGGGGATCGGTGCCGGCATCGCCGTGGGCCTCAACAAGACCCTGAACCGGGCCTTTGATCCGCTGTTCCAGTTCCTGCGCATGGTGGCGCCCCTGGCCTGGGTGCCGATCGCCCTGGTGATCTTCCAGAAGAACCAGCCGGCCGCCATCTTCGTGATCTTCATTACGGCGGTGTGGCCGATCCTGATCAATACCGCTGAAGGAGTGCGACAGATTCCCCAGGATTATCACAACGTGGCCCTGGTGCTGCAGATGTCAAAGAAGACCTTCTTCACCAAGGTGCTGATTCCTTCGGCACTTCCCTACATCTTCACCGGTCTGCGCATCTCCATCGGCCTGGCCTGGCTGGCCATCATCGCCGCCGAAATCGTGATGAGCGGCATCGTTGGCATCGGCTTTTTCATCTGGGATGCCTATCAGCAGAACTACGTCAGCGACATCCTTCTTGCCGTGCTCTGGATTGGTGGCATCGGCCTGCTGCTGGATCGCCTGATGGCCTGGATCCAGTCGCGCATCTCCCCAGGTCAGTGAGGCAGAACACCCATATGCATGCTCCGCCTTCGATCAGATCTTTGCAATGGCTCGAAGCCTGGATAGGAAACAAGCGCAACGTGCTCCGTTTCCTGTTGGCGCGGTTCCTGCTCATGACCGCCATGGTTCTGGCCTTCAGTGTTCTCTATCTCTCCCACTCGTGATTCCCCATGTCAGTACTCGTTGATGTCCAGAACATCGAAAAGGTCTTTCCCCTCAGTGGTGGTGGCCAGTACCTTGCCCTCAAGGGGATCGATCTGGAGATCCGAAAAGGGGAGTTCATCTCCCTGATCGGCCATTCCGGCTGCGGCAAGTCCACCCTGCTCAACATGATCGCCGGGCTGGATCTCCCCACCGCCGGCACCGTGCTTCTCGAGGGGGAAACGGTGAAACGCCCCGGCCCCGACAAGATGGTCGTGTTCCAGAACTATTCGCTGTTGCCCTGGCTCACCGTGCGCCAGAACATCGCCCTCGCCGTCGACGAAGTGATGCCCGACCTGGAGAAGGCCCAACGGGATGCCGTGATCGAGGAACACCTGGAGATGGTGGGGCTGACCCCTGCCGCCAGCAAGCTCCCCGCCCAGCTCTCGGGGGGCATGCGCCAACGGGTGTCCATCGCCCGCGCCCTGGCGATCAAGCCCAAGCTGCTCCTGCTCGATGAACCGTTCGGTGCCCTCGATGCCCTCACCCGGGGGAATCTGCAGGAGAAGCTGATGCAGATCTGCAACGAGCATGAGCTCACCGCCGTGATGGTCACCCACGACGTGGATGAGGCGGTGCTGCTTTCCGACCGGATCGTGATGCTCACCAACGGACCGGGTTCGAAGATCGGCGGCATCCTCGAGGTGGACATCCCCAGGCCCCGCGAAAGGCTCACGGTGGTGCACCACCCCAGCTACTACAGCCTGCGCTCGGAGATCATCTACTTCCTCAACCGTCAGAAGCGGGTGAAGCAGTGGCAGGCGCGCCCCCACAAGGTGCTGGCCCGCCACGGTCTGGAGAAGGTGAATCTCGACCTGGGCTTCATCCCCCTGGCCGCCTGCGCGCCGATGGCGGTGGCCGAGGCCAAGGGATTCTTCACCAAGCACGGCCTCGACGACGTGCATCTGGTGCGGGAGACCAGCTGGCGCGGCGTGGTCGACGGCCTGGTCGACAACACTCTCGACGCCGCGATGATGCCCTCGGGGATGCCTACCTGGATGACGGCCGGTGGCCATGGTGGCCCGCCCCTTCCGATCGTGTCCGCCCTCACCATCAGCCGTAACGGCAATGAGGTGACCCTCGCCAAACGGTTGGCGGAGCAGGGCGTCAGCACCGTGGAGGACTACCGCGCCTGGCTGAGCAGCCATGAACGGGAGCCGCACCGGATCGGCATCGTCCACCCCGCTTCGATGCACAACCTGCTGCTGCGCTACTGGCTGGCGGCCAACGGCATCGATCCGGACAAGGACGTGCACCTGCAGACCCTGCCGCCGGCCCAGATGCTCGCCGACCTCAAGGACGGCTCCATCGACGGCTACTGCATCGGCGAACCCTGGAACTTCCGGGCCGCCAGCAGCGGTCACGGCGTCCCGATCGTGGGGGATCTGGAGATCTGGTCGGGCCATCCCGGCAAGGTGCTCGGGGCCCGCGAAGACTGGGCCCAGGCCTATCCCAACACCCACATCGCCCTCACCAAGGCGCTGCTGGAGGCCTGCCGCTATTGCGCCGACCCTGCCCATTGGCAGGAGATGGGCGAGCTGCTCAGCGATCGGCGCTACCTGGGGATCAAGGCCGACCTGATCCGCTTCAGCGGCCAGCCGGGCGATTCCGGCTCCTTCGCCCCCCATGGCGAACCGCACCACCTGTTCTTCGGAGCGGGGTTGAACCGGCCCAGCCGCAGCGAGCACCTCTGGATCCTCACCCAGCTGGCCCGCTGGGCCGAGATCCCCTTCCCACGCAACTACGTGGAGATCCTCGAGCGGGTCTGCAGCGTGGGGGTGTTCAGCACCGCCGCCCGGGAGCTGGGCCTGGAGGACGTGAGCTATCAGCGCAGCGGCATCGAACTGTTCGACGGCCGCCCCTTCAACCCCGAGGACCCGATCGGCTACCTCAACGAGGTCTCCCTGCACCGTGATTTCAGCATCGCCGAAATCCCCATCGGCCAGCCCCGTGCCATCACCGCCTGATCCCTCCTCCGTTGCCCCTCTTCCCCATGATCACCACTGCCCCCCAGCCCCTGCTGCGCTTCGAAGCCCTGGGCAAGGTCTACCCCACCCCCACCGGCCCCTATCCGGTGCTGGAGAACGTCAACCTGCAGGTCGAGCAGGGGGAATTCATCTGCGTCATCGGCCATTCCGGCTGCGGCAAGTCCACCTTGCTGAACATGGTCTCCGGTTTCGCCAGGCCCAGCTCCGGCCAGGTGTTGCTCAACGGCACACCGATCGAAAAACCCGGCCCCGATCGGATGGTCGTGTTCCAGGGGTACGCCCTGCTGCCCTGGATGACGGCCTACGAGAACGTGTACCTGGCGATCGACGAGGTGAAGCCCGACCTCTCCAGCCGCGAAAAGCGCGAGATCGCCGTGGAGCATCTGGCGATGGTGGGCCTGGAGAAGGCCATGGACAAGCGCATTCCCCAGCTCTCGGGTGGCATGAAGCAGCGGGTGGCGATCGCCCGGGCCCTGGCCATCCGCCCGGAGGTGCTGATCCTCGACGAGCCCTTCGGGGCCCTCGACGCGATCACCAAGGAGGAGCTCCAGGAGGAGCTGCTGCAGATCTGGAACACCCAGAAATGCACCGTGCTGATGATCACCCACGACATCGACGAGGCCCTGTTCCTCGCTGATCGGCTGGTGATGATGACCAACGGTCCGGCCGCCTCGATCGGCGAGGTCATGACCATCGACTTCCCCCGGCCCCGCAACCGGGAGGACATCATGGAGGATCCGAAGTACTACGAGCTGCGCAACACAGCCCTGGACTTCCTCTACAACCGCTTCGCCCACGACGACGTGGCATGAGGCCGATGGGGCGGGCCGGGGCCGTTCGTTTCTGCCAGGATGCGCCCCCGACAGCGGGGTTGCTCTCTTGACGCGAACATCTCCGTCCCGGATCCCGGTGACCCTCGCCCTGGCCGCCGCCATCGCCGTTCCCCTTCCGGCGCTGGCGCTCGAGCAGATCGAGCTGAAGTTGCCGCTGCTGGACACCAGCTTCACCATCCGGCTGGCCGAACTGCGCGATCCCCGCAGCCTGCTGGCCGGTGACAGCGACCTGGCCGAGCTCGACCAGGCCACCCAGGGTGCCATCGGGCAACGGATGGTGGAACTGTTCAACACCCCCCTGCCCCTGGAGGCCCTGGATGTGGCCCGCCAGGTGGTCCCCTCACCCCTGGCCCAGCAGGCGCTGCTGCTGCTCTCCTCCCTCGGGGGCGTCGACGGGCTACCGGCCGAAGTCTCCAGTGACACCCTGCTGCAGGTCCTCGACCGGGCCGCAGGCCGGGGGGCCCTGACGATGCTGGGGGTGCTCCAGGCCATCCCTGGCCACACAGCCACCGTGGATGTCGGCAAGGGCGTGTTCCTGCTCCAGCGGATGAACGCTCAGCTGCGGGCCGCCGCCCAGCTGCTGGAAGGGGAGACCCCGGCGACAGTGGATCCTGCCCTGGCCGGACCGGGTGCGCTTGCCGTGCGGCGGGACACCCTGAACCTGCCGGTGACCTACCGGCCCCTGCCCCTGGAGGTGGTGGTGATCCGTCCGTCCCAGCAGGCCTCCAGCCGGCTGGTGGCGATCTCCCACGGGCTCTGGGATGGGCCGGAGAGCTTCGAGGGCTGGGGCCGGCATCTGGCCAGCCACGGCTACACCGTGCTGCTGCCCCGCCATCCCGGCAGTGATCGGACCCAGCAGCAGGCCATGCTCTCCGGCAAGGTGCCCCCGCCCGGCCCGGCGGAGCTGCGCCTGCGGCCCCTCGACATCTCCGCCCTGATCGATGCGGCGGCGGCGGGGCAGCTGGGGCTGCCGCCCGGTGTGAACACCGGTTCGGTGGTGGTGGTGGGCCAGTCCTGGGGGGCCACCACCGCCCTCCAGCTGGCGGGCGCCCATCCCAGCTCCCAGCAACTGAAGAAGCGCTGCAACGATCTGCAGGACCCCCAGCGCAACCTCAGCTGGGTACTGCAGTGCAGCTTCCTCGACGCGATCGACCAGGCGGCCCTGGCGGACCCGCGGGTGAAGGCCGTGGTGGCGGTGAGTCCGCCGATGGCGCTCCTGTTCGATGCCGAGACCTCCCCTGTGTTCCAGGGTCGGGTGCTGCTGGTGAGCGGCAGCCGCGACTGGGTGGTGCCCCCCGGCCCTGAGGCCATCGCACCGATGGCCCGCATCGCCCGCCAGGCCAAGGAGGGGCATCGCCTCGTACTGGCGGGCGGCGGCGATCACTTCAACATGGGCTCCACCTACGACCAGGGCGGAGGGCCCCTGCGGGGTCTGCTGCTGGGCTGGGTGAACGGAGCCTTCGCTGCGGGTCCAGGGGTCGCCCCGGGCGTTGGGGCCCCGGCCCTGTTGCCCCCGGATGGCTGGGGGGATGGGGTCCTGTCGCTCACCGACGTGAGCGGCCGGCTGCCGAGTTGGAACCCCTGAGCCGTCACGGCCCGCCGTCTGACCCACACTTGGCCCCCATGGTTCCAGCCCTTCCCTGATGTCGCCTCGGCCCTGCCTGCCGCCATCGACCCGCGCCTGGGGCGGAGCCGGCCTCGCCGCCCTGCTGACCCTGGCGGCCCCGTCGGCCCGGGCGGCCGAGCAGGTGGTGTTCGTCAGCGGAGCCTTCCGCCGCTCGATCCCCGTCGCCGACCTGGAGCGGCTGGCCCGTACGGGGGAGGCCGTGGGCCTGCTGGGGGATGCCCTGCGTCTGGGCGGCCAGGACCCCGCGGACGTCGCCAAGCTGCTGAACCACCGGGTGACGTTGCCGCTGGTGCTGACCACGCGGCTGTTGAGCACCCGTTTCGGCGAAGACGCCCTTCAGAGGCTGTCCGCCATCCTCTACCCCCTCAGAGCGCCGAAGCTGGGGATGGTGGCCCTGCGTTCAGCGACGATTCTGGGAATTCAGACCGGCTCAGGCACGCTGTCGGCGGTGGGGTTCCTGCGGGCCTATCCCAACGATGATCTGGCGATCAACCTGCCGGCGCTGCAGTCGGCCCTGCAGGGGCTCAGCGGCATGGGCAACGTCGTCAAGGAGTTCCTCGAATCGGACCTGGGTTCCAACCTCGAGCGGGTGAAGCAGCCCGGGGTACCGGCCAAGCCCTGAAGCCGGACCAACTGGAACACCGATTTCATCGTTGACCAGCCCTGAAGCAGCTGCAAGTTTTTCTTCACCGCCAACGCCTCCGACACCAACGCCGAATACCCGTGGAGGGGTTCATGCCGTTCACCGATGGGAGCAGCCTCCCGGTGATGACCCAAACCATGAATCCGCCGATCGGTACGGGCCGGATCTTCGGCACCTTCGCCGCCATTCCGGGCAAGGCGGCCAGCCAGATGAACATCAAGGTGGGCGCCGGCAACGACCCGGGCTCCCTGGGGGTCAGCTACCGCATCTCGGTGCAGGGTGGCCGCTAAGCCGCCAGTGCCATCAAGGCTTCGGATTCCGGCAGTGCCAGCCTCTTCAGGATCGCCACCAGGGCCCCCAGCTGGGGCCCCTCCAGGTGGAACAGACCCTGCTCGGCGCTGGCCTGGAAGCCACGGGTTGCCAGCACCTCGTGGATGGACTCACAGATCGCCCGGGCCTGGGACTCGGACTCGACGGCACTCATCTGAACCGTCTCCGGCAGGCCGCCGGGAGCGACAGGGCTGTGGCTGATCTCCAGCCGGAACCAGCGCCGTCCATCGGGCATCGGTTGCGCCGTGAGATGCAGAAAGCGGTGGCAGGCGACCAGGCGTCGGTCGACCGCCCGTCCCAGCTGCAGCGCCAGGTCACCATCGTGTTCGTCACCCAGGCCGATCTGGGCATGGAAGACAGCTTCAAGCCGCTGCTGCTCGGCATCGGAAGCTTCCCTCAGTCCGCGGGACACCTCGGAGCGGAGGTGCTCCTGCCAAGCATGGGCCACGAACACCGGCAGCAGGCTGAGGTCGTCTGCGTCGAAGGCCCGCAGGATGTTGCTCGGCAGGGTCGCCGGGCTGCCGTCGGGGGCGTGACGGAGCAACCATTCCTGCAGGGCCGTTGCCGGTGCCGCCATGACGTCAACCTTTTACTCAAGTTGTTTTAAGCCTAGCTTCATTCTGTGGCTTCGCCACATTCGAGACACCACAGGGCCAGGCCGCCACCGCGGCCCCGGGCCGCCAGCCAGCCCACGGACACCTCCGCCGATGGCGCAGGTTCGCCAGGAACTGGGCGCTGGGAAGCGATCAGGGCGAAGAACGGCCGACGCAACGGGTCAGGAGATGGCAGGGCGCGCTCGACCAACACCCTCCCGCCCAGCAGCAGCAGCAAGCGATCGAAGCTGAAGACCAGGAGGGGACGGCGGCCCTGCAGTTGGCCAACCCCTTCAAAACGAAGCTCCAGGGCGCCGAGGCGAACGCTGTTGACCAGCTGCAAGCCCCCAGCCCCTGTGCCTCCCTCGTCCGGCGCCAGCTGCAGGCGGGCCGCCAGACCCCGCAGCAGGGCCGCACCGATCGCCGCTGGCCGCAGGCTCCCCTTGCTCCAGATCCTCTCCAGTCGCCAGGAGCCGATCAGCGACGCCTGGCTCAGACCGCTGCCCTCCCGGCGACTACGTCGCTCACGCTCCAATAACCACTGGGCCTCGGGGATCACGGCGGAAAGCCTCGGGTGGCAAGAGGCCAACGGTAGGGACGGCCAGCCGACCAGCGGCCTGCCGCTTCGCAATCTCCAGCTGCTATTGAGAATCGCTTGCAAAAGGGGCGGCGGCGCGTCTAGGTTGCGAGCAGTTCGCAATAAGGGCGCTCCTCTCCGATGCGCTACCGCTTCCTCCCC
>NZ_JAHLYP010000020.1 GCF_025127995.1 Synechococcus sp. CS-1332
ATCGCCGGGCGCCGCCTCCGGGGACGGGATGCCTGGGCGGTCTGGGCAGGGGATGGTGTCACCGCAGGGGTTTCCGTCGCCGCGGGGACGACGGGCAGCGGCGGCGGCGCCGGCGGCTCGCCGAGACATCCGCTGCGGCCAATGGCCACAGTCACGTCGTCGCCGCTGCCCTCGCGGCTGACCCGATCCAGCGCCTCCGGCAGGGTGCTGGCCGCCTCGGCGCCACTGCGGGCCAACCAGGCCGCCAGGGTGAGGAAGTCGCCGTCGGTGGCACAGGATTTGCGGATGCCGTCGGTGCAGAGCACCAGGGCGAAGTCGCTGTCGTCGGCGACGATCGGATGCAGGCCCGCCCGGCGGGCGAACAGGGCCGCCGCCCGGGGCTGGCAGAGGCTGCAGGTGGCTTCTCCGAGCGCGGTGGGCTCGTTCTCCTCCTCCAGCAGCCGGGCGCGGCCGTCCGCCTCCACCCGCACCAGGTCCCAGTCGCCCAGGCCCGTATGGCCCCACCAGCGGGTCGTCATCACCACCAGGCCCAGGGTGCTGCCGTAGAGCAGGGGCTCGAAGTCGCCCTCGCCGGGATCGCTCTGCCAGTGGGCCTGCACCGCCTCCAGCCAGCGGCGCTGGACCGCCTCGGGCAGGTCGCGGGCCAGCCAGCGGCTCCAGTCCCCCTCCCCGTCCCCCGGGGGCGCGGCGGCCAGGGTGTCACCCACCACGGCCAGGGCCGTCTCGCAGGCCAGGCGACTGCCCACCTCGCTGCGCCGGTAGCGGCGCCCTCCGTGGCCATCGGCCACCGCCATCAGCATCACCGGCTGCCCGTCGCCATCGCGCAGCTCACCGCAGAGCACGGCGTCCTGACAGGGGCGGCCGGCACGCCGGTGGGCGGCACCGGCCCGGCTGGCACCGATCGGCGCCGCCCAGCGGGTCACCACACCAGGGGACCGACGTCGTCGGTGGGATCCAGCACGGTGGGGGGCAGATCCGGCAGGGGGATGTTGCCCGCCGCGGGCTCAAGGGGCGTTTCGCTGACCCGGCTGGCAGGCATCGAGGCGGCCCCCACCACCGCCGTGGAGGCCCACTGGATGTACTGGGCCAGGGAAGTGGCGTTGCTGGCCTGCAGGGGGCGGCGGGGCGAGCGGCCCGACGTCGCCGGTTCCGTGCCGATGAACCGCTGCAGCACCTCCAGGTCGGCGTCATGGCCCAGGGCGATGGCCAGGCGCACCGCCTTCTGGGCCCAGGGCACCCGCAGCAAAGCCTCGAGGCCGGCGGCGAAATCATCGGTGGGCTGGCCATCGGAGATCAGCACCAGCACCGGCGGCAGGGCGCGCACCTCCATCGGCGGGGTCTGCAGGGCCGCCGCCACCAGCTTCAGGGCCTCCCCCATCGCCGTGATGCCGCCGGCCTGCAGATCGCGCCATTCCAGCTGGTCCACCGGCGTGGGGGACTCGATGTGCCACGCGGCGTGGTCGGCGAAGCGCACGGCCCGCACCAGCACCCGCGCTTCCGGGTTGTCCCGGGCCACCGCCGCCATCCCCGGCAGCGACTGGCGGATGGCCTGGTTGAGGGCCTGCATCTTGCCCGACGCCGCCATCGAGCCGGAGCAGTCGCAGAGGTAGAGGAAGTGGAGCGGGCGGTTGGCCAGCTTGACGTCAGGAAACGGCATCTCTCAGGCGGCGGGGGATGGCCGGGTGGGGCGCTGCACGGCGATCGGACCCGCGGGGGTGTGGATCCGGGCGAGTGCGGCGAGGCTACAGCTCTCGCCAGGCTGCACCGGCTGGACGCGGCCGTCGGGGGTCTCGGCGCTCCAGGCGGCCGCCTGGAGGTTGCGCAGCCCCAGCCGCCGGGGATCCTGGGGATGGGCCACCACCCGGGCCAGTGGCCGGCGCAGGTCCTCCCCTGCCAGGGCATCGAAGTGGTGGGGGTGCAACTCGTTATCGGGCGCCGCCAGCACGGCCCCATGGGGCAGCACCAGCGTGATCGGCTCCGGCAGCGGTGACGCGCAGCTCCAGCACAACGCCGGGGCACCGCTGGCCTGGAAGTTCTCCTGGCCGCAGGCGGGGCAGAGGGCACGGCGGTCGAGGGTGCGGGCCAGCTCCTGCTTCCACTGGCCGGTGAGGGCGCGGCGGGAGGGCTGCTTCATGCCGCGGCAGAAGGTCTGCTCGAACAGCGCCTGGAGGGGGCGGGGGTAGATGGGCCAGGTGATCAGGGCGGCCACATGCTCGATCGGGTCGGGCCTGTTGCGATCGTCGACCGGATCGAAGATGAACACCGGGTCCTCGCCGCAGAGGCGGCGGCGGGCCGGCTCGTCGAGGCAGCGGATCGCCAGCTCCATCTGACCCTTGAGGGGATCGTGGCGGGTGAGCAGCCGGAACAGCAGCACCGCCAGGGAGAAGAGGTCGCTGTCCGCCCCGGGCCGAGCCTGCCCCAGCAGGACCTCCGGGGCCATGAAGCCCGGGGTTCCCAGCACGGCGCCGTGGTCGGCACCATCCACCGCGACGTTGTCGTTGTCGCAGATGAGGATGCTGCCGCCGCCGGGCTCCAGGAAGAGGTTGCCCAGCGAGACGTCCTTGTAACAGAGCCCCGCCAGGTGCAGGGCATGGAAGGCGTCGGCGAGGCCGAAACAGGCGCGCAGCACCTGGCGCAGGCCGATCGCCAGCCGGCCGGCGGCATGCTCGCTGGCGCCCACGTAGGCGGGAGGCCGCAGGGGCATCAGGTAGCCGAAGCTCTCCTGCCGGAGGCGGATCAGGGGGCGGCTGGCGGGGCTGACCCGCAGCAGGGCGATCGGCCAGAGGAAATCCTCGTTCGGAGCGGTGGCCCGGATGCTCGCCACCAGGCGCCGCTCCAGGCCCCCGTCACGGGCGATGCAGGCCGGCAGGTACCACTTCAGGGCCAGCCGCTCCCCCTCCAGGTCCACCTCGTAGACCTGGCCCTGGGTGCCGCCCCCGAGGCCCCGGATGATCTGGAGCGGGGCCTCCAGACCCTCGAAGTCCAGGCTGGCGCCCTCCGGCAGGATCCAGCTCATGGCCGTCGCCCCGCCGCCGGGGCCGCTCCCATGGCCTTGCGGATGCCGTTGCGGTGGGCCAGGGCCGTCTCCAGGCTGTCGAAGCGATGGCGGTAGGCCAGGCCGTCCTGCAGCGTCACCTCCAGCAGATGCTCCCAGCGGGAGCCCAGCAGGATCCAGCCCGCCAGCGCCCCCAGCTGCAGGGGCCAGAACAGCCAGGGGAAGGGAAGCAGCAACAGGCCGCCCAGGCAGAGCAGCAGCCACCAGCTGAAGGCCTGGGGATGGCGCCGGCGGCTGCGCACGTAGGCCGAGCGGATCCGATCGAGGGGCAGGGAGCGGCCGGCGAAATCCAGCTGGCCGGCGGCCGGCTGGGCCAGCACCGGAGCCGCGGGGCGGCTGGTGGCGCGGAACTGCAGCACCGGCCCCTTCAGGCCCAGCCGGATCTCGTCCCCGTCCGAGAGGGGCCGGCAGTCCCGCAGCCGGGCGCCTTCGAGGTAGGTGCCGTTGGCGCTGCCCAGGTCGCAAAGCAGCCACTGGTCCGCCCGTGTTCGCGACACCCGCACCAGGGCGTGGTGGCGGGAGACGCCCTGGGCCTGGCTCAGGCAGAGGCCGCTGGCCGGATCGCGACCGATCGAGAGGGGCGTGCGGGGATCCAGCGCCACGCTGCGGCCGGGATCGTCCCGCAGCAGCAGCCGGGGGTGGGCGCTCATCGGGGGTCGTCTCCGGGCTCAGGGCGGCGGCCCAGGCGCCGGTCGGCCTGGAACCGGCCCCACCAGCCCATCGGTTCCCCCTCCCTCCAGGGAATCACCCGCCCGGGGAACAGCAAGGCCGAGGCCGCCAGCGCCAGCGCCACCAGGAGCAGGAGCAGCAGCACCCAGCCGGGGATCGCCCCCACCCAGGTGGCGGCAAAGCTGGCCCGCACCGCGTACACCCCGATGGTCAGGGCGGTCCAGATGCGGAAAGGTGCCCATGGATCCCGCCGTTGCTCCACCTGGCCGGCCGCTCCGATCGCTGCGGGTAGCGTATGGGAGCAAGGCAGATGGGCCGGGGATGGTGGGGACGACGGAGCAGGCGTCGCCTGGCGACATCACCGCACCTGGCACCGCACCCCACACCGCACCCCACACCGCACCCGAACCCGCCACGGGTTGGCGGAGCCTCCAGCAGGCCCTTCGCCGCACCGATCCGGATGGCGGCCGTCGCCGGGCCATGGCCACGGCCCTGGGGGAACTGAACCGCCACGGCGCCTGGCTGGAACTCTGGATCGGCGGCCAGTGTCGCCGGCATGTGGCCCTGGAGGGCGGTCGTTACCGCATCGGCCGCGATCCCCTCTGCGAGCTGCAGGCCGACGCCACCGGCGTCAGCCGCGTGCACGCGATCGTGGAGCAGGAGTGCCCCGGCGACCGCGACTATGTCGGCGAGGATTTCGGCTCCGCCAACGGTCTGTTTCACCGCGATCGCCGCATCCGCGCCATTCACCTGCGGGACGGGGACCGGCTGCAACTCGGCTCGCCGCTGAAGGGGGAGGCGCCGACCCTGGTGTACCGCCATCCCCGCAGCCCCCTGGGGCAGCTGGTGCACTGGGGGGCGATCGGCGCCCTCGTCGGCTCGGGCGTGGCCCTGGGGGGCCTGCTGCTGGCCACCACCGTCTCCGGTGGCTCCTCGATCCGGTCGGTGGGCGGGCCGGTGAAGGTGTTCTCGACCGATGGCCGCCAGATCGATGCGGCCGAGGGCTCCTCGACGGCCCTGCCCACCCTGGCCGACTACCCCCTGCACCTGCGCCAGGCCCTGATTGCCTCCGAGGACTCCCGCTTCGGCTGGAACAGCGGCATCGACCTGTTCGGCACGCTGCGGTCCCTGGTGCAGGGCACCGGCGGTGGCAGCGGCCTGGCCCAGCAGGTGGCCCGCATGGTCTACCCGGCCGTGGGCACCGATGTGTCGGTGGCCCGCAAGCTGCGGGAGCTGTGGGTGGCCTGGCAGCTGGAGGCCGGATTCAGCAAGAACCGGATCCTGAAGATGTACCTCGACCGGGCCTACCTGGGCCTGGGGGCGGAGGGATTCGAGCAGGCGGCCCAGCTCTATTTCCGCAAGTCGGCCAGCGCCCTGGATGTGGCGGAGTCGGCGTTCCTGGTGGGCCTGCTGCCGAGCCCCAACAGCTACAGCCCCTGCAACCGGGAGAACCCCACCTGGGGAAGGGAGCGCCGCGACCTGGTGCTGGGGCGGATGCACGCCGAGGGCTACCTCTCCGACCAGGCGCTGATCGACGCCCGCCGCCGCCCCCTCAACATCGATCCCTCCGCCTGCCGCGACTCCACCTACTCCAGCTATCCCTTCTTCAGCGATTACGTGATCGGCGAGCTGGAGGGGCGGCGCTTCGCCCTCGACCTCAGCAGTGCGGAGGCCCGGGGCAACTACGCGGTGATCAGCAGCATCGACCCCCGCCTGCAGGCCATCGCCCAGAAGCAGCTGAAGGCGTTCCTGGAGGGGCCGGGGGTCCGGGCCGGGCTCACCCAGGGCGCCCTGATCTCGATCGACTACGGCACCGGGGCGATCCTGGCCTACGTCGGCGGCGGCGATTACAGCCGCTCGAGCTTCGATCGGGTGCAGGCCCTGCGTCAGCCCGGATCCACCTTCAAGCTGTTCTCCTTCCTGGCGGCCCTGGAGGCCGGCGTGAAGCCCGGCGATGCCGTCTCCTGCGCCCCCCTGGCCTACGTGGCAGGCTGCCGTGGCGGGGGTGGCATCACCAGTGTGGCGGCGGGCTTCGCCAACTCCGACAATGTGGTGGCCCTGCGGCTGGCCCAGCAGGCCGGCCTGAACAAGGTGGTGGCCAAGGCCCGCCAGCTGGGTATCAGCACGCCCATGGAGGAGAGCGTCTCGATGGTGCTGGGCGGCAAGGAGACCTACCTCTACGAGCTGGCGGGGGCCTATGCCGTGGTGGCCAACGGCGGCCGCTCGGTGCCCCTCCACGGTGTCAAACGCATCTATGACCTGGGCATCTGCGGCTCGGTGCGGTCCCTGGCCGACTGCCCCCCCAGCGGCGTCACCACACCGGTCGGCGAGCTGCCCCGTCAGCTGATCGAACCAGCGGTGGCCGCCGAAATGGATGCCCTGCTGCGGCAGGTCGTGAGCGGCGGCACCGGCGCCGCCGCCGCCGTGGTGGCCGATGCCCGCGGCAAGACCGGCACCACCGACAACGGCGTCGATGTGCTGTTCGTGGGCTACTCCCCCTCCAGCCGCATCCTCACCGGCATCTGGATGGGCAACGACGACAACCGCCCCGCCCAGGCCGCCTCCGGCGCCCTGGTGGCCCAGCTGTGGGGGCAGGTCATGCGCGCCCTGGCGAGCTGAATCAGACCAGCCAGCCCAGGCTGCTGGCCAGCTCCTGGGCGCGGGTGACCAGGGCCCAGGCCGTTCCCAGCACGGTGCCCCACCACCAGGGGCTGCTCCAGAGACGGGCCATGGGGCTGCTGCTGTCCTGGGGATCGCGGCGGGGCAGCTGCCAGCCCAGCTGCACGGCGCCAAAGATCACCAGCAACACCCAGGCGGGGATCTCCACCGGCCCCAAGACGAAGGGGTGGGCCTTCCAGTGCAACAGGCTGAGAACCGAAGCCAGGGCGATCACGGCCGCGATCGGCCCAGAGGCCCCGTCCCAGTGCCTCAGCACCCGGGCCCGGCGGGCCACCAGCACCGCCGGCGCCGTGGTGGCCAGGGCGGTGAGCGAGTAGCGCAGCAGCAGGGAGGACAGGGGCAGCGATGAGCCACCCAGCACGATCGTCAGCATCACCAGGTTGAACAGGGCCTCGCGGTTGGCCGCATGGATCCAGGGGGCGGTGATCCAGCACCAGGCACGGCGGGGATCACCGCTGGCCTCCAGGGCCAGGGGCCAGCGGCGGCGAAGGGCCCGCAGCGGGCCGAGGGCCAGGGCCTGGAGCAGGGCCAGAGCCACCACCAGCACCACGCCGCTGCCCCAGCGCCAGGGATCGAAAAACCATTGGTCGAGCTCCCCGCCGGCCCAGAACAGCACCAGGGCGCCTGAAGCCGAGAGCGCCAGCCCTGGACCGAGGGGCCGCAGGCTCACCAGCCAGGGCAGGGGGAAGCGCCCAACGGTGGCAGGGGCTACGTCAATGGCCTGATCTTCCCCAGAGGAACGGGGGGGGGCCACACCAGAGCAGGCCTCCAGCAGGTCGAGCAGCTCGGCCAGCACCTTCGGCGCGTAGATCCCGGCCAGATGCTGGCTGAGGGCGGTGACGGCACTGCGCTGGGGGCCACCCTGCAATTGCAGCACCCGCAGCAGCAGGGGCTGGGTGGCCAGATCCCGGACGGGTCCGCGCAGGCCCTCTTCCGCCCCAAGGGCGTCAATCAGCCGGTTGGCCAGGGCCTGGGGGTTGTCCAGGCTGACGGAGCCGGTGTCAATCCACTGGCGCAGTTGCAGACCCAGGTCCCGACCCTTGCCCATCGCCGCCGCAGCCTCCCGGCCCGCAGGAGAACTCAGGCGGCCTTGCTGGCCTGAAGACGGGCGCGGGCGCGGGCCAGGGCCTGCTGGGCCTTGACCTTCTCGGGGCTGGGGTCGGAACCTTCCAGGGCCGTAGCGGCCTGCTGGGCCGCCTCGAAGTCGCTCTGGGCGGCGGTGGCATCGATGCTGCTGCCCAATTCGGCGCCGTTCACGAGAACGGTGACCTCATTGGCCACCACCTCGGCGAAGCCGCCCATCAGGGCGATCGACTGCCAGTTGGTCCCCTCCCGCACCCGCAGCACACCGCTGTCGAGGGCGGTGAGCATGGAGACGTGGCCGGTGAGGATGCCGAGCTGGCCGGTGGTGCCGGGCAGGATCACTTCGTCGGCGGTGCCGTCGAAGACGCTCTGATCGGGGGCGAGGACGCGCAGGGTGAGGGTCATGGAGAAGATTCCCGGATCAGGACTTGGCTGCAGCGAGGATCTTGGCGGCCTTGGCCCTCACCTGGTCGATGTTGCCCACCAGGTAGAAAGCGGCTTCGGGCACATCATCGAGTTCACCGGCCAGGATCATGTTGAAGCCCTTGATCGTGTCGTCGAGCTTCACGTACTCGCCGGACTGACCGGTGAAGATCTCGGCCACGAAGAAGGGCTGGGAAAGGAACTTCTCGATCTTGCGGGCCCGGTCCACCGTGCGGCGGTCGTCCTCGGAGAGTTCGTCCAGACCCAGGATCGCGATGATGTCCTGCAGTTCCTTGTAGCGCTGCAGGGTGGACTGCACGGCCCGGGCGGTGCGGTAGTGCTCATCACCCACCACGGCGGGCTGGAGCATGGTGCTGGTGGAATCGAGGGGATCCACCGCCGGGTAGATGCCCTTGGAAGCCAGACCGCGGCTGAGCACGGTGGTGGCGTCGAGGTGGGCGAAGGTGGTGGCGGGTGCCGGGTCGGTGAGGTCGTCAGCGGGGACGTAGACGGCCTGGATCGAGGTGATCGAACCTTCCAGGGTGGAGGTGATGCGCTCCTGCAGTTCACCCACGTCGGTGCCGAGCGTGGGCTGATAGCCCACGGCCGAAGGCATGCGGCCCAGCAGCGCGCTGACTTCGGAGCCGGCCTGCACGAAGCGGAAGATGTTGTCGATGAACAGCAGCACGTCCTGCTTGTTCACGTCGCGGAAGTGCTCGGCCATGGTGAGCGCCGACAGACCGACGCGCATGCGGGCGCCGGGGGGCTCGTTCATCTGGCCGTAGCAGAGAGCCACCTTCGACTTGGAGAGGTCGCCGGCGTTGATCACACCCGACTCCTTGAACTCCTCGTAGAGGTCATTGCCCTCGCGGGTGCGTTCACCCACGCCACCGAACACCGAAACACCGCCGTGTTCCTTGGCGATGTTGTTGATCAGCTCCTGGATCAGCACGGTCTTGCCGACGCCGGCGCCGCCGAACAGGCCCACCTTGCCGCCTTGGCGGTAGGGAGCCAGCAGGTCGATCACCTTGATGCCGGTCTCGAACACGCGGGGCTTGGTCTCGAGCTCGGTGAGCTTGGGCGCCTGGCGGTGGATCGGGGCCGTCATCAAGGTGGAGACCGGACCCTGCTCGTCGACGGGCTCGCCGAGCACGTTGAAGATGCGGCCCAGGGTGGCTTCACCCACGGGGACGGAAATGGGGGCGCCGGTGTCGAGGGCTCCCATGCCGCGCACGAGGCCGTCGGTGCTGCTCATGGCCACGGCACGGACCCGGTGGTCGCCCAGCAGCTGCTGTACTTCGGCGGTGATGGCCACCTGCTGGCCGGCTGAATTGGTGCCTTCGATGCGAAGGGCGTTGAAAATTCTGGGCAGCTTGCCGGCAGGGAATTCCACGTCGAGGACGGGGCCGATCACCTGGCGCACGGTGCCTTTGGTACCAGGGACGGCGGGAGCGGCAGCAGCCATAGGTAAGGAAGGAACGTGGTGTGCCCAGCGGGGTCCAACCACCCGTCTGAAGCGGCGCAACCTTACCACCGCAGGGTGCCTGGGGTCTGGGGTTCGGTCACCCGCACAGCCCGGGGATGGCGACGCGGCGGAGCTGCCACCTAGGTTGGCAGTCGAAGGGCGTGAGTGCTAACTCACCCCAGCGACGCTCCAGCCCCGGCCGGTCCCGTCGTTGTCTTCGCAACCATTCTTCGCGTCATTTCATGGCTGCCGTTTCCCTCAGCGTCTCCACGGTCAAACCCCTCGGAGATCGCGTCTTCATCAAGGTGTCCGAATCGGAGGAAAAAACCGCCGGCGGCATCCTTCTGCCCGACACCGCCAAGGAAAAGCCCCAGGTGGGTGAAGTCGTCCAGATCGGTCCTGGCAAGCGCAACGACGACGGTTCCCGTCAGGCCCCTGAAGTGGGCGTCGGCGACAAGGTGCTCTACAGCAAGTACGCCGGCACTGACATCAAGCTCGGAACCGACGAGTACGTGCTCCTGTCCGAGAAGGACATCCTGGCCGTCGTCAACTGATCTGACGGCTTTTCCGTCCGCATCACCGTCCACCAAGCAATTTTTCTTCTTCCATGGCCAAGCGCATTATCTATAACGAGCAAGCCCGTCGGGCGCTCGAACGTGGCATCGACATCCTTGCCGAAGCCGTCGCCGTCACCCTGGGGCCCAAGGGCCGCAACGTGGTGCTTGAAAAGAAATTCGGCGCTCCCCAGATCATCAACGACGGCGTGACGATCGCCAAGGAGATCGAACTGGAGGATCACATCGAGAACACCGGTGTGGCCCTGATCCGTCAGGCCGCCAGCAAGACCAACGACGCTGCCGGTGACGGCACCACCACTGCCACCGTCCTGGCTCACGCCATGGTCAAGGCGGGTCTGCGCAACGTGGCCGCCGGCGCCAACGCCATCACCCTTAAAAAGGGCATCGACAAGGCCACCGAGTTCCTGGTCGGCAAGATCGAGGAGCACGCCAAGCCGATCTCCGACTCCAACGCCATCGCCCAGGTGGGCACCATCTCCGCCGGCAACGACGAAGAAGTGGGCCGCATGATCGCGGATGCCATGGACAAGGTGGGCAAAGAGGGCGTCATCTCCCTCGAGGAAGGCAAGTCGATGACCACCGAACTGGAGGTCACCGAAGGCATGCGCTTCGACAAGGGCTACATCTCGCCCTACTTCGCCACCGACACCGAGCGGATGGAAGCGGTGCTCGACGAGCCCTACATCCTGCTCACCGACAAGAAGATCGGACTGGTGCAGGACCTGGTGCCCGTGCTCGAGCAGATCGCCCGCACCGGCAAGCCCCTGCTGATCATCGCCGAGGACATCGAGAAGGAAGCCCTCGCCACCCTGGTGGTGAACCGTCTGCGTGGCGTCCTGAACGTCGCCGCCGTCAAGGCTCCCGGCTTCGGTGACCGCCGCAAGGCCATGCTCGAGGACATCGCCGTTCTCACCAACGGTCAGCTGATCACCGAGGACGCCGGCCTCAAGCTGGAGAACACCAAGCTGGAGATGCTGGGCACCGCCCGCCGCATCACCATCAACAAGGACACCACCACCATCGTCGCCGAAGGCAACGAGGCGGCGGTGAAGGCCCGCTGCGAGCAGATCCGCAAGCAGATGGACGAAACCGACTCCTCCTATGACAAGGAGAAGCTGCAGGAGCGTCTGGCCAAACTGAGCGGCGGTGTGGCCGTGGTGAAGGTGGGTGCCGCCACCGAAACCGAGATGAAGGACAAGAAGCTGCGCCTGGAAGATGCCATCAACGCCACCAAGGCGGCCGTTGAAGAAGGCATCGTCCCCGGCGGTGGCACCACCCTGGCCCACCTGGCCCCGGCCCTCGAAGAGTGGGCGGCCGCCCATCTCTCCGGCGAGGAGCTGATCGGCGCCACCATCGTGGCTTCCTCCCTCACCGCTCCGCTGATGCGGATCGCCCAGAACGCCGGCGTCAATGGCGCCGTCGTCGCCGAGCACGTGCGCAACAAGCCCTTCAACGAGGGCTACAACGCCGCCACCGGCGAGTACGTCGACATGCTGGCCGCCGGCATCGTCGATCCCGCCAAGGTGACCCGCTCCGGCCTGCAGAACGCCGCCTCGATCGCCGGCATGGTGCTCACCACCGAGTGCATCGTGGCCGACATGCCCGAGAAGAAGGAAGCTGCTCCCGCCGGTGGCGGTGGCGGCATGGGCGGCGACTTCGACTACTGATCGCGCCTGCGGTCAGCGTCGGATCCAACCTCCTTCGCTTTCTCCTTCTTGCGCCCCTACGGGGGCGCTTTTTTTTGGCGACCGATCAGTCCGGGTCAGGAACAAGGCCGAGATAGAACGGCAACCCAGCATCAACGGCCGCAAGCTCGCTCTCGCTCACCTGGCCGTAGCGGCGCCGGATGCGTTGCTTGTCTTGCCAGCCTTGCCCCTGCGACCAGCGCACAGCAACGCCGGCAGAGGGATCAAGCAAGTCGCTGCCAACTTCAGACAAGCCCTCAGCCCAGGCGGCCAGACCCCATGCAGCGGTGGCGGTGCTGTCGTGATGGGGGGCGGGTCAGCCCCAGGAACACCAATAGCGCTGCTTGATGAGGACGAACCAGGCGGGCGCCATGGCTGCTGCTGGCGGAAGCACCGGATCCGCCCTCTATCCAGAACGCCAGCGGCTTGTCCTCTCGTCCTGGTCTCGCCCGGAGGCCTGCAGCCCCTGGCAAAGGGAATGGCTGCCAAGGCCGTTGCGGCTTCATGACACTGGGAGGTGCGCATTTTAAAGAGAGAGATACTTCAGATGTGATCAGCAGTTCAACTGCATTCTGCTGTTGAACTGCATCAAAAGAAGTCTCTGGCAATCACAGCTACTGCTTGCACTTTCATTCGCTGCCTACCTTGAAGGGAATGGTCCGGCTGCGTTGTCCGGATGCCAATGCAGCGTTGCCAACGAACAGATGAACGCCCTCCTGCTCTATCCCCACTTCCCGAAAACGTTCTGGTCGTTCGACCGGCTCCTGGCGATGGCCGGCGTGAAGGCCTTCATCCCGCCGCTGGGGATCCTCACCGTGGCGGCCCTGCTGCCGCCGGATTGGAAGCTGCGCTTCCATGACCGGAACGTGGCTGAGGAATCGGAGGACGACTGGCACTGGTGCGACCTCGTCATCCTCTCGGCGATGCTCGTGCAACGGCAGGATTTCCACCAGCTGATTCGCAAGGCGGTAGCGATGGGCAAAAAGGTGGCGGTCGGCGGACCCTATCCCACCTCACTGCCGGCCCATGCGCTGGAGTCCGGGGCCCATTACCTGATCCTCGATGAGGGCGAGATCACGGTGCCCGCCTTTCTGGAGGCCCTCGAGGATGGCGCAGCCTCGGGGGTGTTCCGGGCCGACCAGAAGCCGGATGTCAGCCTCAGCCCCAGGCCCCGCTATGACCTGCTGCAGCGTGACGGCTATCTGATGATGGCGGTGCAGTTCTCCCGCGGCTGTCCCTTCAACTGCGAGTTCTGCGACATCATCAATCTCTATGGCCGCAAGCCACGGACCAAGCAGAACCACCAGCTGCTGGGGGAACTTCAGACCCTCTACGACCTGGGCTGGCGGGGATCCATCTTCATGGTGGATGACAACTTCATCGGCAATCAGCACAACGTCAAGCATCTGCTCCGCGACCTCATTCCCTGGATGCAGGAGCATCGCTACCCCTTCAACTTCCTCACTGAAGCCTCTGTGAATCTGGCCGAGCAGCCCGACCTGCTCAAGCTGATGGCCCAGGCCGGCTTCTTCGGGGTCTTCCTGGGCATTGAGACCCCCGACCAGGACAGTCTCGCGGTCACCCGCAAACAACAGAACACCCGCCATCCCCTTGTGGAGGCCTGCCAGACGATCAACGCGGCGGGGTTGATCATCTACGCCGGGTTCATTCTCGGCTTCGACGGGGAACGATCAGGGGCCGGAGAGCGTATCGAGGCGTTCGTCGCCGAAACAGCCATTCCCCAGCCGATGCTGGGGATTCTCCAGGCCCTGCCGAACACGGCCCTGTGGACCCGGCTGGAGCAGGAAGGGCGGCTGCTGCCGGAGGCCGATATCCTCTGCGGCGACCAGAACACCTTGATGAATTTCGTACCCACCCGGCCGCTCCAGGAGATCGGCCGCGAGTATGTCCAGGCCTTCTGGCGGATGTACGAACCGACCACCTATCTGGAGCGCTGCCTGCGCCACTGCCTCGCTATCACGCCCAATCCCCACTGCTCCCAGCAGATGCATGTGCCCCTGGTCAAGGCGGTGCGGCTACTGGCCCTGCTGATCTGGTACCAGGGCCTGCGCCGCCCTGGGCTGCGCCGCCAGTTCTGGTGGCAACTGCTGCAGATGGGGCGGCAACAACCACGACTGATGGCCCTTTACCTGGGCCTCTGCGCCGCCGGCGAACACTTCTTCGAGTACCGCCAGCTGGCCCGGGAGCGCATCGGCGACCAGCTGGGCCAGGATCTCCTGGTGCCATCCCCGCCTGTGCCGGACGTCAGCGCCAGGGAAGCCGTTCTGGTGGGGGCGGACTGACCCACGACGCCTGGGGCTCAGCGCCCCAACAGAGCCCGCAGCAGGCTCAGTCCGATCAGCAGCCCAAAGCCGATGTTCCAGAGCATGGCGTCGCGACCGGAGAGGGCGGCGAGCCAGCCGGGCAGGCGGCCGCGGCGCTGCTCCAGCAGCAGGGTGAAGCCCAGCAGCAGCAGGAGCGGAACCCCCAGGGCAATCAGCAGCGCAGGCAACGGGGCCATGGTGGGGGGAGGCGGTGCCTCAGCTCCCCGGCACGAAGGCCAGGGCCACGCCGTTGTTGCAGTAGCGCTTGCCGGTGGGCTTGGGTCCGTCGTCGAACACGTGGCCCTGGTGGCCGCCGCAGCGGCGGCAGTGGTACTCGGTGCGCGGCAGGATCAGCTTGAAGTCGGTCTTGGTGACCACCGCCTTGGGCAGAGGTTGCCAGAAGCTGGGCCAGCCGGTGCCGGAGTCGAACTTGGTGGTTGAGGCAAACAGGGGCAGGCGACAGCCGGCACAGACGTAGCTGCCGCTGCGCTTCTCGTTGTTGAGCGGGCTGCTGAAGGGGCGCTCGGTGCCCTCATTGCGCAGCACGGCATAGGCCGCCGGACTGAGGCGCTTCTTCCATTCCGCCGGGCTGAACTGCCAGGCGGGGTCGGTGGCCTTCGCCGCCGCCAGGGCCTTCGAGACCGGCAGGAAGGGCAGCAGCCCCGCCAGGGGCGCCCCCACCCGGGCCAGCAGGCTTGAGAGAAAGTTGCGGCGATCCATGCGTCTCAGCCCAGCCAGCCGGCGCTCAGCACCACCGCCAGCCCCAGGAACAGGGACAGCAGGGTCCAGGTGATGCGGTTGAGGGTGTTCTCGGCGCTGCGGGCGCTGCTGAACATCGAGCCGCCGCTGGAGGCCAGCCCCCCCATGCCGTCGCCCTTGGGGCTATGCAGCAGAACGGAGATGATCAGCAGGGCGCCGCTGAGCATCCACAGGGAGGAGACGATGTTCTTGACCATGGAGCCAGACTAGCCGTCCCCGATGCGGCCCTTCAAGCGCCGAGGGTCTGGGGGATTCGGGCGGCGGGAGCGGAGGCGGGCACCACCAGGGAGGTGCCGGTCATGCGGGCCGGCTTGGGCAGACCCAGGATCTCCAGCAGGGTGGGGGCGATGTCGGCCAGGCCGCCATGCTCGCGCAGGGTGACGTCGTTGCCGTGGCCTTCCAGTTTGCGCTTTTCACCCTCCACCAGGATCACCGGCACGGGGTTGGTGGTGTGGGCGGTCCAGGGGAGCCCGTCGGGGCCCTGCATCACTTCGGCGTTGCCATGGTCGGCCGTGATCAGAAGGGTGCCGCCCATGCGGGTGGTGGCCTCCACCAGGCGGCCCACGCAGCGGTCGACCATGGCGATGGCTTCGGTGGCAGCTTCCATCTGGCCGGTATGGCCCACCATGTCGGGGTTGGCGTAGTTGATCACCACCAGGGAGTAGATCCCCTTGGCGATGGCGGCGATGCAGCTGTCAGTGAGCTTCTCGGCCGACATGGCCGGGGCCATGTCGTAGGTGGCCACCCGGGGGGAAGGCACCAGGTGGCGCTCCTCACCGGGGAAGGCCTGCTCGATGCCACCGTTCATGAAATAGGTGACGTGGGGGTACTTCTCGGTTTCGGCGGTGCGGAACTGCCGCAGGCCGTGGTCGGAGACCACCTGGCCCAGAAGACCATCGAGGGATTCGGGGGGGAAGGCCACCGCCACCGGCAGGCCCTGTTCGTACTGGGTGAACGTGACGACGTGGAGGGGGCCGATCCACTGGCGCGGGAAGCCGTCGAAGTCCGGCAGCACCAAGGCGCGCATCAACTGGCGCACCCGGTCGGGGCGGAAGTTGAAGCAGACCAGGCCGTCGCCGCTCTCCAGCAGTCCCTCGGCGAGGCGCACCGGCTCGAGGAACTCGTCGGTGATGCCCTCCGCATAGGAGCCCTGCAGCACCTCCGCTGGGGTGAGGAGGCAGATCTCGGACGGCTCGGTGAGCAGCCGGAAAGCCTTCTCCGTGCGCTCCCAGCGCTGGTCGCGGTCCATGGCCCAGTAGCGGCCGCAGAGGGTGGCGATCCGCCCCACGCCTGCTTCTTCGATCATGGCCTGAAGGCGGGCCAGATAGCCGGGGCCGCCATGGGGGGCCGAGTCACGGCCGTCGGTGACCACGTGCACCAGCACGTCGCTGAGGCCGCGGCCGGCCGCCCAGCGCAGCAGCCCTCCGAGATGGTCGATGTGGCTGTGGACGCCGCCATCGGAGCAGAGGCCGATCAGATGCAGGGGGCGGCCGCTGGCCACCAGCGTGTCGCCCAGGTCGTTGAGGGCCTGATTGCCGGCGATGGTGCCGCTGCGCACCGCCTGGCCGATCCGCACCAGCTCCTGGCGGATGATCCGGCCGGAGCCGATGGTGAGATGGCCCACTTCCGAGTTGCCCATCTGATGGTCGGGCAGGCCGACGGCAGCGCCGCTGGCTTCGATGAGGGTGTGCGGATAGGCGTGCCAGAGGGCGTCCATCACCGGTGTATCGGCCGCCCTGACAGCGTTGTGGTCGCTCTCGTGGCTGTAGCCCCAACCATCAAGGATGGCCAGGACCATCGGAGCTACGGGGGCAGCCGCCTCGCAGGAAACCCGTTCGGCTTTGCCGTTGGCGGACTGCTTCTGGGAGGGAACTGCGGTCACCAGAGAGAAATACTGCACGTTTCAACACAAAACCAACCTACAGCGCTTCCCTGGGAAGGCGTTCTTCCGGCCGGGATGCGTCAGGCTTTGGTTACACGTCATACGTTTCATGGCCAGGCCCATGGCCGGTCCGGCACCCACGGACCGGTTGGAACTGCTCTCCGCCCAGGACCTGGGACGCACCCTCGACAGGCTCGCCTCCCAGGTGCTGGAGGCCGTGGCCGACAGCCAGGACCTCGTGCTGCTCGGCATCCCCACCCGTGGCGTGGCCCTGGCGCGGGTGCTGGCCGGACGGCTGGAGGCGATCTGCGGCCATCCCATCGCCCACGGCAGCCTCGATCCCACCTTCCACCGCGATGACCTGGAGCGGGTGGGCACCCGGCTGGTGGAGGCCACCCAGCTGCCGGTGCCCGTGGACGGCCGTCAGGTCGTGCTCGTCGATGATGTGATCTTCACCGGCCGCACGGTGCGGGCCGCCCTGGAGGCCCTGCAGGCCTGGGGACGTCCCCGCCGGGTGGGGCTGCTGGTGATGGTGGACCGGGGCCACCGGGAAGTGCCGATCCAGCCCGATTACTGTGGCCGGGTGGTGCCCACCGCCCGCCACGAGACCATCCAGCTCTGCCTCCAGGCCATCGATGGGGAGGAGGGGGTCTACCTGCTGCGGGACTGAAGCGGCCTCAGACAAGGGATGTCAGACGGTGGCCAATTCGTCCTCGCGGAAGTGGGCGCGGAATTTGCCGAAGGCCACCACCACCGGCAGGTTCGGACTGATGGGGCGACCCTTCCAGTCATTGAGGACGTTGAACACCTCTCCCTGCTGTCCTTCCATGTCGAAGGCCTCGCCCCGGTGCTGGGGGTGGTTGTAGATGACCACGCTGCTGCTCACCTTGACCTGATCACCTGGCTGCATGTCCACCGGGACGCTCTGCGGGGTCATCCTGTCATGGGCTCAACGCTGGCAGGCGCTTTCCGGCCCGGCCTCGACCACCCTCCCGCCCAGCTCCTTGCAGGCCGCCTGGAACGCCTGCCACTCGTCCATGCCGGCGGCGATGCGGCGCTGCACCAGGCCATCCAGCTTCTCGCCGGAGACCGTGTGGGGCAGGGAGCCGTGGCTGTCGTGCTCCCGGTCCTTGCCCTTGAGCTGGTCGAGGCCCTTTTTCACCTCCTGCCGCAGGGGCTCGCTCTGCTGGCGCCACCAGGGGTGGTCGAGGCGGTTGAGGCTGTCAAGCGCCTCCCACCAGCGCTTCTGTTTCACGAGCAGGGTCGCCCGCTCCAGCTGGGAGCGGTTGCGGTTCCAGATCTCCTGGAGGTCGTCGCCCATGGAACTGCCATCGTCCTTGCGCTCCTCGCCCAGGGGCGTAAGCGCCGCCAGAGCCCCCGGCAGATCACCGGCCTGGAAGCGGTTCATCGCCATGGCCCGCAGCTGGCGCTGCCAACGGGCGAGCCGTTCCCGGTCGGCGGGGGTGCCGGCCCTGGAGTTGATCACCTGGCGCTGCAGGCGCAGGGCCTCGCTCCAGTTCTCCTGGCCCCAGAGCTGGTCGGCCTTGGCCCGCAAGCACCGGCCCCGGTCGAAGGGGGAGCGGCCGGGCAGCCAGCTGAGGGCGGCCAGCTGTTCGCTGTAGCGCAGACAGTCGTCGAGACGGCCGGTGGCGGAGGCCTGCTCCAGGCGCACGGGCAGTTGGCGCTCCCACCAGTAACCCAGACCGATGGCCGCGGCGACCGAACCCAGGGTGATGGCCAGCCAGAAGCGGGGCAGTCTGTGCCGGCGAAGGGCCAAGGGGGGAGAAGCGGGGCGGTTCTCCATCCGTTGTATGCAACGGCGGCCACCGGCGCCCGGTCGCGGGGGCAGCCTGGTCGGCGTCCACCGCCCCTGCCCTTCAGTGCACCGGACCGAGGCGTTGGGGTCCTCGGCGGCCGCCGTCGGCAGGGGCCTCCAGGTCGTCGCACTCCACCAGGAGCTGGGCCTCGGTATCGATGGAGAACCGCAGCCGCAGCCGATCGACGCCACGGTGACCGGGGAAGGCCAGGGGGATGGCCAGCGGCGGCGTGGACCAGGGCCGCACCGGGGCCGCCCCCGCCGGTCGCGTGCGCAGCACCGGCAGCCCCCCCTCGAAGACCACTTCGGCCCGCTCCTCGGGCAGGGGCTCCCCCAGCACCAGTTCCAGCTGGTCCTGGCCATCCCTGCTGCAGGCCAGCACCAGCTCCAGGGGCTGCTCCGTGGGCCAGCTCTGGCCGGCCATGAACAGGGGATGCCAACGATGGCAGCCGCTGCGCCGGTCCCAGCAGCGCAGGGACACGCCGCGGGCCAGCACGTCCCGCACCCGCACCCCGGGCGTCAGGGCCAGGGCCCCCAGGGCCACGGCCTCCACGGGCCGCTCGCCGCGCAGGGGCACGCCCGGACAGCGGCTCTCCAGCCACTGGCGGATCAGGGGAATTCGGCTGCTGCCCCCCACCGGCAGCACCGCGTCGATGGCGGCCAGCCCCAGTCCCTCCCGGCGGGCGGCCGCCAGCACGGCCTCCAGCAGACCATCGAGCAGCTGCAGCAACCCCCGCTCCTCCAGAAGCCGCTCAAAGGCCGGCCGGCTCAGGCTCAGTTCACGGAAGGAACCCTGCCCGGCCTGGATCTGCAGGGCCTCAGGGGCGTCGCTGAGCTGGCACTTGAGGCGCTCGGCGAGCTGCAGCAGGGCGCCGTCGACCGGAACATCCGGGCAGAGGTGGGAGGCGATCCAGCGATCGATGTCCCGTCCGCCCAGGGCCACACCAGCCTTGCCTATCACCCGTGCGCAGCGCAGGGTCTGGGTGCTGCGGGTCAGATCCCGGCCCGCGAAGCGCAGCAGCTGGGCGATCGGCGCGGCCCGCCCCTCGCCACCTTCCAGGGCTACCAGGGAAAGATCGATGGTGCCACCGCCCATGTCCACCACCAGCACCCGGCTACCGGCGGGCAGCCCGGCGCCGATGGCGGCGGCGGTGGGCTCATCCACCAGCGCCAGCTCCGGCACCGCCAGATCGCGGCTGGCCCGCTGCAGCCAGGCCCGGTAGCCCCGATAGGTTTCGATCGGGGCGGTGAGCACCAGCCGTTCCGGCACCAGTTCCGGAGGCAGGGCCCGCCAGAGCCCCTCCAGCAACAGGGCACCGGCCCGCTCGGCCGTGAGCCAGCCCGACGATGGGCCCGTCGCCGGGGCTCCGATGTGGCGCTTGAAATCCCGGCAGAGGCCGGGATGGTCGCCATCGGCCAGGGCCGCCTCCAGCACCTGGCGGCCGATCAGGGGCCGTTCGGCCTCGGGGGTCTCCAGCCACAGCAGGCTGGGCACCACACAGGGGTCGCCGCAGCTGTAAGGCGGCAGGGGCAGCAGCCCGGGGAGCCCCTGGCTGTCCTGCCAGGCCACCACGGTGGTGCTGCTGCCCAGGTCGATCGCGAGGGTTCCGGGCATGGGTCGGAGGGGGCGGGGTGGCCGAAATGGTGGCGGTGGACCTGGTGGCGCACGGGCGCAGGTGCCCCCCTTCTAGGCCTTGTCCAGGAGGAAGGGCGGGCCCCAGGGGCTGACCTAAGGTGTTGAGATTGATGGTCAGGTCCGTATGCCAAGCAGCGAACTCAATGCCAAGGAGCTGGCCCAAAGGGGGGAGAGCCTGATCCGGCACTCCAGCAACCGCTACCTGACCACCGTTCGCATCGCTTTCCGGGCCAAGCAACGCCGTTTCGATGATTTCGACGGCCTGCTCGACGACTCGATGATCAAGCCCGTTCAGCGGGCCATCGTTGAACTCAGCGACGAGCAGGACCAGCCCGACCTGCTGCCCGGCTGAGCCGGGCCCGTTCCGTCCGGCCGTGGAGATCTGCGAAGGCCAGGGCTGGCGGCTGGTGGTGGATCCCTCCCGCACCCCCTACACCGCCCTGATCGGGGGTGAGGGCTGGGCCAGCGAACTGACCGCCACCGAGCTATTGGCCCTGCAACAGGCGGCCGGGCGACTCACGGCCCAGCACAGGGCCATCGCTGACACCTTGATGGCCGAGGAGGCCATTGACATCGAGCTTGAGTTGCCGATCGGCAATCGTCCTGAAGGAGACCAAGGATCCCTGTGGCTGGGCCTGCGCGGAGATCGCCTCGGCTGGTCGCTGCAGCTGGTGCTGACCCCGGAGCCGGGATCGCGGGGCTTCGAAGCGGGCTGGGGCGCCACTGCCAGCGAAGCCGTCGCTGCGGCGCTGGAGCGCCTGAGACCCGCTGCGGCGGGTGGCGGCGATCAGGAGTCTTGATCGTTGGCGGATTCCGCAGACGTCATCGCTGTTTTGCACCGTTTCTCCCCAGGCGGTTGTCCTCTGCCGCTGCTCCCTGCTCCGGTCTGGGGAGAAGCTCCACCGCCCATGGCTCTGGCTTGACAGATCAAGACAGCCCCTCCGGCGGGAGGCTGGTGACACAGGGAGCGACCTGAAGCCCTTGCAGCCGCTTGTGTCCCATGTTGGGATCGGGGACGTCTTGCCGAAGGCACCGCCGTTTGACGATGCCCCTTCGGTGTGGAGAACTGGCTGACGCGCTGCATGGAATCCACGATGGCCCGCCTGAGAACCCTGCCGTTGGATGGGACCGAGTCGCTGGTGAGCCTGCGGGCAGAGGTGCCCGAACCGCTGCTGGACGCGATGCGACAGTTCATCGAGCACCACCCCAACTGGGACCAGTACCGGCTCTTCCAGGCGGCCCTGGCAGGCTTTCTGGTGCAGAACGGCATCCGCAACCGGGGGGTGACCCGCTGCTACCTGGCCAACCTGTTTCCAGGCCATCAAGGCTTCTCGGCGCCAGCGGCCTGAGGGGGAACAGACCGCCTCAGGCCGCTGGCTCCACCCCCAGAAGGCTGAAGATCCGCGCGGCGCTCGCTTCACTCACCGGCAGGATCGAGAGGCGGTTGCCCCGGCGCACCACCACCAGCTCCTCCACGGTGAAATGCTCCCGCAGAGCATCAAGGCTGAGCAGCGTCGGGAAGGTGGCGCGATAGGAGAGACGAACGCAGTCCCAGCGAGGGGCTTCGGGTTTGGAGGCCGGGTCAAAGTATTGAGAGGTGGGATCGAACTGGCTGGGATCCACCACTGCCGTTTCGATCACCTCCATCAGGCCGACAATCCCGGGGGGACTGACATTGGAGTGGTAAAAAAAGGCGCGATCACCGATCTGCATCGCACGCATGAAGTTGCGGGCCTGGTAATTGCGGATCCCATCCCAGAGGGTGATGCCCTCCGCCTGCAGATGCTGGATGCCGTAGACATCCGGCTCGCTTTTCATCAACCACCAGGCCATGGGTCGTCGGTCTCAGAGGGCCAGCACCAGCCGGCGGAAGTGGTCACCGCGGGCCTCGAAACTGGTGTACTGATCGAAGCTGGCACAGGCCGGGGACAGCAGCACCCCCTGGCAGCCGAGTTCCGGAGCCAGGCTGGCGGCAAGGGCCACGGCGCCCTCCAGATCCTCCACCTGCTGCACCACACCGCCATAGCCGCTGGCGTGCAGGAGTCCGGTGAATGCCCCACGGGCCGCGCCGTAGAGCACCACCGCCGCCGCCCGCTCCTGGAGCCGCTCCAGCCAGGCCGTTGCCTCCCCCTGCTTCGACTGACCACCAGCCAGCACCACCAACGGTCCCTCCAGTGCCCGCAGGGCCACTTCGGCGGCGTCGTAGTTGGTGGCCTTGCTGTCGTTGAACCAGGTGATGCCGTTCAGGTGGCGCAGGCGCTCCAACCGATGGGGCACGCCGGGGAAGCAGCGGCAGGCGGCCTCCATCACCGCCGGCTCCAGCCCGGCGTGGAGCCCCACGGCCACCGCCAGCAGCAGGTTCTGGCGGTTATGGGCCCCTGGCATCGCCAGGGCGCTGGCGGGGAACAGGGCTCCCTGGCGCCCCTGCACCATGTCCTGGTCGTCGATCCAGAGCAGCGGATCAAGGCCAGCGGGCAGGGCCTCCCGGGGCCCGGCGGTGATCCAGTCGGCGTGGTCCCAGGTGTCCGCGTGGCGGCGCAGATCAGGGTCGTCGGCGTTGAGCACGCGGGTGCGGGCGTTCTCCAGCAGGCGTCGTTTGATGGCCCGATAGGCGGCCAGGGTGCCGTGGCGCTCCAGGTGGTCGGGGGTGAGGGTGGTCCAGACGCCGATGGCGGGGGCGACGGACGGGGCCGCCTCGAGCTGATAACTGCTCAGTTCCACCACCAGCCAGTCGGGGCGGGGCCCCTGCTCCAGGCGCCGCTGCAGCACCACCTCGGCGGCGGAGATGCCGACATTGCCGCAGAGCGGCGCATCCTTGCCGCCCTGCTCCAGCAGGTGGTGCACCAGGCAGGTGACCGTGGTCTTGCCATTGGTGCCGGTGATGCCGATCCAGGGCACATCCCGGCTGGCCTGCCAGGCGGGCACGATCTCCCCCTGCACCTGAATCCCCTGGGAGCGCAGCTCCTCCAGCACCGGATGGTTCCAGGCGATTCCTGGACTCACCACCACCACGGCCGGCGGCAGCGGCAGGGACTGGAACGCTTCGACGCTGAGGGGCACCCCCAGGTGCGCGGCGATGGACTCGCTTTCCAGCTCGGCCGCCCGGGCCCGCAGCTCGGGAGTGTCACCACTCTCGATCACCACCACCGGTTCGCCGCGGGCGTGAAGCAACCGTGCGGCCCCCAGTCCCGATCGGCCAAGGCCCACCACCACCGTGCAGGACAGGGGTGGAACGGCCTCGGTGGGACTCACGCTGACTGGCTCAAATTCACGATCGGCCGAGGGTAGCAGCGCAGTGAACGTGGACCAGAATCAACCAGGATTCGGGACGATCGAATAGAAATAAATGGGCGATACTGGAATCGAACCAGTGACTCCTACCGTGTCAAGGTAGTGCTCTACCTCTGAGCTAATCGCCCGTTGCCGGGATCACACCGAGGTGCAGGGAAAACGACTGAGATCTCGATGGAGATCAAAACAGAATGTCGCTCTTGACTTCACCGACGGGAAATCCGTTGGATCCGTTTCTTCCTGAAGCTTTTCCTACTCGCCGGCCTTCCCTCCTGTCAACTTGAGCCCCCGGGGCCTCAATGGCGCTCCATCCGGATCCGGAAGCGCTCCCGCTTGGTGGGATCGATCGCCAACACCTCCAGCTCCCCCCGCCCCTCCAGCTGGACCCGCGCCCCCACGGCCAACGGCTGGCTGGGACTGGTGACCACGCTCCAGTCGATGCGGACGGCCCCCTGGCGGATCAGGCTGGCCATGCGGCTGCGGGACAGGCCAAAACCCGCGGACGCCAGGGCATCCAGCCGCAGGGAGGCTTCCACCGTGGTCAGCTGCCGGGGCAGACGCCGGGCCGGCAGCTGCAGCGCCTCGATGGGCCGGGCCTCGAAGCGCACCGGCACCGTGCGCACCAGGCCCTCGCCGCCATCCAGCCGGCTGGCCAGGGCCGCCGTGACGATGGCCTGAGCGCCCCGATCCCCCCGCAGCCACAGATCGCCCCACTCGGCCGCGCTGGCACCGGCGCGCGCCAGTCCCTCGACCATGTCGGCCGCGGAGGCGGGATCAAAGAGGAAATTGCCGCTGATCTCCAGCCCCATCAGGGCGGGAGCCAGTGGCTCCTGGCCCGCCCGCCCCAACACCAGGCAGCGGCGCTCGGCGCCGGGGTGGCCGCCATCGCTGGCGAGGCCCAGCTCACTGAGCACAGCGAGCCTGGCCTCGGCCTCCTCCCGCACCGACGCTTCAAGGAAACCGCTGACCTGCGGTTCCCAGGTGCGCAGGGCCGTTTCCGCCAGGCTGAACAGACCCTCGAGGGCCTGCGGGTGGCGGCTTCCAGCCAACAGGTCCCGTCGTGGAAGCATGGCGGCAGGGGGATCAGATGTCGTCCAGCCGCACCACCGCCTTCGGTTGTGCCAGCTGGATCGTGGTCCAGGGGATCTCACCCCCGGCGGGTAGCTCCAGCAGCAGCAGCCAGCAGCCTTCGTCGAGGCGGTTGCGCAGGATCCGGATGCGGTCGTCCTCCTCGGAGCTGACGCTGGCGGCGGCGGCGAAGCTGCCCATCCAGCCGGATCCCATGCCCAGCAGGCCGCCGATCAACGGCTCCCCGTAGGCCCCGGCGAAACTGAAGGTGTGCAGATCGGTGATCTGGGTGAAGGTGAGTCCGGCCAGGAAACCGAAGGGCAGCAACCAGCGGACCATCGACTGCTGACGCCGCCGCCGGGCCGTGGCCGGATCCAGCCGCTCAACGTCCGACATGGTCGCCTCACCGCTGCCGATCGCCAGGACGCGGGTCGGGGCCGGCTGAAGCGCCAATAGCCGATCCCGCAACGCCTGCAGGCGATCGCGGTCGTCCAGCACGACCACCACACTCAAGGACATGGGCTCGTCTCCACACCGCTCTCTACACTGCACCTCCGGCCTGCCCCCCTGGGGGCGTACCCCCCGCCCCCCGCAACGCTGCCGGACATGACGAAGGTTCTGGTCTCCGATCCCATTGACCAGGCGGGGATCGACATCCTCTCCCAGGTTGCCCAGGTCGACGTGCGCACGGGCCTCAGCCCGGACCAGCTGGTGGCCTGCATCGGCGACTACGACGGCCTGATGATCCGCTCCGGCACCCAGGTGACCGCCGAGGTGATCGAGGCCGCCGGCAATCTGCGCATCATCGGCCGGGCTGGCGTCGGAGTCGACAACGTCGATGTGCCCGCCGCCACCCGGCGCGGCGTGATCGTCGTGAATTCTCCGGAGGGCAACACGATCGCCGCGGCCGAGCATGCCCTGGCGCTGATGCTCTCCCTGTCGCGGCACGTGCCCCACGCCCACGCCAGCACCATGGCCGGAGGCTGGGACCGCAAGACCTATGTGGGCAACGAGCTTTACAAGAAAACCCTGGGCGTGGTGGGCCTCGGCAAGATCGGCTCCCACGTGGCCCGCGTCGCCCGGGCCCTCGGCATGGACGTGGCCGCCTACGACCCGTTCATCTCCGCCGAGCGGGCCCAGCTGTTGCAGGTAAGGCTGCTGCCCCTGCCCCAGCTGTTCGCCGAAGCCGACTACGTCAGCCTGCACCTGCCCCGCACGCCGGACACCGAAAATCTGGTCAACGCGGCCCTGCTGGCCACGATGAAGCCCACCGCCCGGCTGGTGAACTGCGCCCGCGGCGGCATCATCGATGAACAGGCCCTGGCCGATGCGGTGGAAAACCGGGTGATCGCCGGCGCGGCGATCGACGTCTACGCCAAAGAACCGCTGGCAGCCGATTCACCCCTGCGGCTGGTCAAGGAGCGCCTGATCCTCACCCCCCACCTGGGGGCCTCCACGGAGGAAGCCCAGGAGAACGTGGCCATCGATGTGGCCGAGCAGATCCGTGACGTGCTGCTCGGCCTTCCAGCCCGCAGCGCCGTGAACATTCCCGGCCTGACCGCCGAGGTGATGGAGCAGCTGAAGCCCCACCTGCAGCTGGCCGAAACCCTCGGCCTGCTGCTCAGCCAGCTGGCCAGTGGCCAGATCAGCGAGCTGGAGGTGCGACTGCAGGGGGAATTCGCCTCCCACCCGGCCCAGCCCCTGGTGGTGGCGGCCCTCAAGGGCATCCTGTCGGCCGCCCTGGGCGACAGCATCAACTACGTCAACGCCAGCCTGGAGGCCAAGGAGCGCGGCATCCACGTGCTCGAGGTGAAGGACGACGCCAGCCGGGACTTCGCCGGCGGTTCGCTGCAGCTCAGCTCCCGCAGCCCCCGGGGTAACCACAGCGTCACCGGCGCGGTGTTCACCGACGGGGAACTGCGCATCACCACTATTGATGAGTTCCCGGTCAACGTGACGCCGAGCCGTCACATGCTCTTCACCCGCCACCGGGACATGCCCGGCATCATCGGCCAGCTGGGCTCCCTGCTCGGGGAGCACAACGTCAACATCGCCTCGATGCAGGTGGGGCGCCGCATCGTGCGGGGCGACGCCGTGATGGTGCTGAGCCTGGACGACCCGATCCCCCCCAGCCTGCTGGCGGTGATCCACGACATCAACGGCATCCAGGCCGCCCATCCGGTCACCCTCTGATGGGCCTGGTCTGGTGGCGGCTGGAGATGGCCGCCCCGGCCGAACTGGAGGAATCCCTGCTCTGGAAGCTGCCGCTGCTGGGGGTGCCCCGGGTCGCCCTGCAGCATCCCCCCGAGGCCCCGGAGCGCCGCCAGTTGCTGGCCTGGTTGCCCGAAAGCGATTGGCCCGCCGACCAGCGGCAGGAGCTGGAGCGGGCCCTGGCCCCGTTGGGGGAGCCCTTCAACCTGGCGCTGCCACAGGTCCACTGGCAGCGGCAGGCTGATGAGGACTGGAGCCTGAGCTGGAAGAGCCACTGGCGGCCCGATCCTGTTGGGGAGCGGCTGCTGGTGCTGCCGGCCTGGCTGGAGGTGCCAGCTGAGCAGGCCGATCGCCTAGTGATCCGCATCGATCCAGGCAGTGCCTTCGGCACCGGCAGCCATCCCACCACCCGCCTCTGCCTGGAGGCGCTCGAAGCCCTGGCCGGCGAGCGGGAGCGCTCTGGCCAGGGGCCGGGCCTGCACGGGCTGCGGGTGGCCGATCTGGGCTGCGGCAGCGGCATCCTGGGCCTGGCCGCCCTGCGACTGGGGGCGGCGACCGTGGCGGCCGCCGACTGCGATCCCCTGGCGGAGCGGGCGACACGGCAGAACGCCGCCCTGAACGGCCTGGACGGCGCCCAGGCGCTGACGGTGACCACCGGGTCGGCGGAGGCCCTCTCGGAGCTGCTGGGGGGGCGCGGCGCCGATCTGTTGCTGTGCAACATCCTGGCGCCGGTGATCGAAGCCCTGATTCCCTGCTTCCCACGGCTGCTGGGCACCGGCGGTGTGGGCCTGCTCAGCGGCCTGCTGGTGGATCAGGCCGCAGGCCTGGAGCGGGATCTGCTGGCTGCGGGCTGGCGGGTGGAGCAGCGGGTCGAGCAGGACCGCTGGGGCCTGCTGCGGATCCGTTCGGCCTCGGATGTTGCATAAGGCACGCTGATCTGTGTCCTGGCTTTGATTGGCCTTCCCGGCCTGCGAGCCCAAGAACGCCGGGAATGCCCCCTGTCGGATGTAGGAAGGGCGGGTCCTACAGGCCCTGGCTTCCGGGTGTCTGTGAGCTCCAATCTCTTCCATGGCTTCCTACAAGGTCACCCTCGTCAATGAGAGCGAGGGCCTGAACAAGACCATCGAGGTTCCCGACGACCAGTACATCCTCGACGCCGCCGAAGAGCAGGGCATTGACCTGCCCTACTCCTGCCGCGCCGGCGCCTGCTCCACCTGCGCTGGCAAGCTCACCGCCGGCACCGTCGACCAGTCGGACCAGAGCTTCCTCGACGACGACCAGATCGAAGCCGGCTTCGTCCTCACCTGCGTCGCCTACCCCACCTCCGACTGCACCATCAAGACCCACACCGAAGAAGAGCTCTACTGAGCTCCTCGCCGGGCGATTCGCGCGGATCGCCCCTTGAACCCCGTGTTCTTCTCCGCCACCCTCAGGGGTGGCTTTTTCATGTCACTCCAGGTGAACACCGTGCTGGCCTGCGGCAGCGAGCATCCCAGCCCCGGCGGCCAGTACAGCTACCGGGTCCTGGGGCCCTGCTGCCGCCTGTTCGATCGGGAGGAACTGCCCTGGCCCTGCTGCCGGCTGGCCTGGCGCAGCAAGGAGCCCAGCTGGCGCCGCGTCGGCCGCCGCTTCGTGGCCGACCTGGCCGCCCGCCGCTGCCCCTCCTATGCCGTGGAGCTGCTCCAGCCCGGGGCCAGGCCCACCCGCACCGTCATCACCCTGTTCCCCCAGCGGTTGGCCCCCGGCCTGCAGGAGTGGTGGTACAGCAAGCTGCCCGGCTCCCTGGAGGCCGGCAACCTGGCGCCGCCTCCACCGGCGCCCGCCCCGGCGCCCTGAGCCGCTGGTGTCCAGCCACAAAAAAGCCGGCCAGTCCTGGTGGGCTGCCGGCTCAAAGTTGGAGGGGGAATCAGAAGTAGATCTTGCCGCCGCCCCACTGGATGCCCTGAACCTTGGGGGCCACCAGGATGTAGCCGGCGATCAGGCGCAGATCCTCGTCATCCAGGTCGCGCATCTTCACGAACACATCGCTGCTGCGCAGGCTGGGATGGACGTCGGAGATGCTGTACTCCCCGTCGTAGGAGGTGGGATCCTTCATGTAGTCGACCAGGGCGTCGACCGAATCCCGGGGCGGGGTGGCCAGGGCGAGGGTCTCGGGATCCAGGCCCACGTTCTGGTTGGTCTTGGTGATGCCGCCGGCATGGCAGGTGCCGCAGCTGTCGTTGAAGAGTTTGCGGCCGCTCTTGACCTCCTTCTCGGTGAAGGTCACCAGGGTGCCGTCAGGGGACACCGGCACGGTGAGGTCCTCGGCACTCCACTGGGCCGCTGCCGCGGGACCCGCAAAGCAGACCAGCAGGGCCAGGGGAAGGATCAGCAGGGTCCGGGCGATGGCACGGACAAGGGAGCGACGGACGGCGGAGCGATGGACGGCGGCGCGGCGAACAGCTGAAAGGGGGGCGGCTGAGAGAAAGAGGGGGGCCATGGAAGAAGCCGGCGAAATGGCGGTGGGACCGCAACTGAGACCTTGTATCACGGGCGATGGGTCCCCCGCAGCCGAATCACGCGAACTGTTGCAGGCTCAGCCCGCCTCCCCCACCTCAAGGCTGAGGAAGTCCCTGGCCACGATCGTCTCTGGAAAGATGGCCCGGGCCTCGGCCACCAGGTCGTCAGGGGTCATGGGATTCCCGGCCACGTAGCGGGGACTCAGGTGGGTGAGCACCAGCCGCTTCACCCCCGCCTCCAAGGCCGTCTGGGCGGCCATGGTGCTGGTGGAGTGCTGGCGGGCGATGGCCAGCTCCGCCTCACCGTGGGAAAAGGTGGATTCATGGATCAGCAGATCGGCGCCCCTGGCCAGGGCCACCGCCGCCTCGCTGAACACCGTGTCGGTGCAGTAAACGACACTGCGGCCTGGCCGCGGCGGCCCGCACAGGGCCTCACCGCGGATCACCCGGCCGTCGTCAAGGGTGACGCTGCGACCGGCCTTGAGCTCCCCGTAGACCGGCCCGGGGGGAACACCCAGGGCCTTGGCCCGCTCCACGTCGAAGCGGCCGGGCCGCGGCTTCTGATCCACCCGGTAGGCGTAGGCCGGTACCCGGTGGGTGAGGGGGGTGCAGCGCACCGTGATGTCGTCGTCATCGAGCACCAGGCGGCCCCGGGCGGCGGCCTCCTTCACCCGGTGGGTGCGAAGGGGATAGCCGATGCGGGTGGAGGAGGTGCGCATCACCCCCTCCAGGTAGTCGCGCAGCGGATCCGGTCCGTAGAGATCGATCCCGCCACAGCTGCCGGCCAGACCCAGGCTGGCCAGAAGCCCCGGTAGACCGAAAACGTGGTCGCCGTGCATGTGGGTGACGAAGATGCGGCGCAGCTGCGACACCCGCAGCTCGCTGCGCAGGAACTGGTGCTGCGTGCCCTCGCCGCAGTCGAACAGCCAGAGCTCGGCGCGCTGGGGCAGACGCAGGGCGACGGCGGAGACGTTGCGGGCGCGGGTGGGAACGCCGGAGCTGGTTCCCAGGAAGGTGACCTGCACATCCGGGGGGCCTCAGCTCGCATGTTGCCACGCCGCCAGCCGGTGCGGTGGCCGGCGCCATGGCGATTGCCGAAGGTGCCGTTCAGAATGACCCGTTGTCGCTTGGGCACACTCGTGGCCTTCCTCCGTCTCGGATGGCACGCCGGCTTGCCGCTGGCGCTGCTCCCAGCCGCCGTGGCAGCGCCGGTGCCGATTGAGGCCAGGGCGCCGGCCCCGCTGGTGCGGGTGCTGCTGCAGGAAGCCCCCAGCCTTGAGCTGGAAGCCGGCAGCACCGCCCTGCGCCTCGGCGATGGAGCCGGCCGCACCCTGCTGGAGCTGGCTCCGGGGGCCCGGGTGCAGTTCGTCCGCAGCGGCGCGGCACTGGAGGCGAGGCTTCTGGGACCGGCCGGCACTGCACGGCGGCTGTCGCTGCCATCGGGTCAGGCCTGGATCGATCCCGCCCCGGCCCAGGGCGGCAACAACGAGCCCGTGCTCACCCTGCAGCAGCGCCGCTACCGCGGCCGGCTGCTGGTGCGCAGCGAAGGTGATCGGCTGCAGGCGATCAATCTGATCGACGTCGAGAGCTACCTGCCCAGCGTGGTGGGCAGCGAGATGCCGGCCAGCTGGCCGCAGGCGGCCCTGCGGGCCCAGGCGGTGGCGGCCCGCACCTACGCCCTGCGCCAGCGCCGACCGGCGGCCCCCTTCGACCTCAAGGCCACGGTCGCCAGCCAGGTCTACAAGGGGGTGGAGAGCGAAACCGACTCCACCCGTGAGGCGGTGCGCAGCACCCGCTCCCAGGTGCTGGTGCACGGCTCCGCCCTGATCAACGCGGTGTTCCACAGCAGCAGTGGCGGCCTGACCGAAAACAGCGGCGAGATCTGGCGCCAGCAGCTCCCCTACCTGGTGAGCGTGCCCGATTTCGACCAGGCCAGCCCGGTGCATGCCTGGCAGCTGCGCGTCGAACCCGAAAAACTGGCCAGGGCCTTTCGGGAGACCGACGGCGCCTTCCGCATCGAGGTGCTCTCCACCACCAGCTCCGGCCGCATCCGCCAGGCCCGGGTGACCGGACCTGGCGGCACGCTGCTGCTCACGGGCGCCGAACTGCGGCAGCGGCTGGGACTGCGCAGCACCCTGGCCCGCTTCGACTTCGAGGCCCCCAGGGCCTACCCGTTCCCTCCACCGCTGCCCTCCCTGCAGGGCGTGTTCACCCCCGAGGGGATCCGCTCCCTGGCCTCCGGCATGGTCCCGTCCCCCTGGCGAAGCCCCCGTCCACCCGCCGCGCCGACGCTGCTGGTGAGCGGCCGCGGCTACGGCCACGGGGTGGGCATGAGCCAGTGGGGGGCCTACGGGCTGGCCCTGCGCGGCGAGGATTACCGCCAGATCCTGCAGCACTACTACCAGGGGGCCAGGATCCTCCCCTACACCTCCCTTTGAGGCACGGCTCCCCCTCCACCACCAGCCCCGCCATCACGCCCGTCGTCCTGGCTGATGCGGCGGCGGTGGCCGAACGGGTGGCGGCGCTGCTGCTGGCGGATCGACTGCAACCGCAGCAACCCCTGGGCCTGGCCACCGGACGCACGATGGAGCCCGTCTATGGGGCCCTGGCCCGCCGGATGGCTCGGCTGGAAGCCGCCCTGGCGGCCAGGGTGCGCGACACCTGGTGCAGCTTCAACCTGGACGAGTACGTGGGGCTGGCGCCGCAGGATCCCAGCTCCTTCGCCGCCACCATGGCCCGCCAGCTGGTGGCGCCCCTTGGCCTGGATCCCGAGCGGGTGAGGCTCCCCGATGGGCGGGCCGCCGATCCGGAGGCCGAAGCCCGTCGTTATGGCGCCGCCGTCAGCGCGGCCGGTGGCATCGGCCTGCAACTGCTGGGCCTGGGCCTCAACGGCCACGTGGGCTTCAACGAACCCCCCTCGGACCCTGCGGTGGCCTGCCGCTGTGTGGTGCTCAGCGACCACACCCGCCGCCAGAACGCCGGCGCCTTCGGCAGCGACCCCGCCGCTGTCCCCCGGCAGGCCATCACCCTGGGACTGGCCGAGATCCTCTCGGCCCGCCGGGTGCTGCTGGTGGTCACCGGGGCCGAGAAGGCGGCCATCCTGCGACGCACCCTGGAGGAGCCCCCTTCCGCGGAGCTGCCCGCCAGCTGGCTGCAGCACCATCCCGCCCTGACGGTGATCGCCGACGCCGCGGCGATGCTCAGCTGAGCAGGACCGCTTCCATCAGGGCCTCGTCCGCTTCGAGATTGGTGGTGACGCTGCGCACGTCGTCGAGATCCTCGAGCACATCCAACATGCGCAGACAGGAGGCCAACACGCCCCCGTCCTCGAGGCGGCAGGGCAGGGAGGCGATCCAACGGTGCTCCCACCCCGCCAGCGGCAGCTCCAGATCCCTCAGTCCATCCTGGAGGGCTTCGAGATCAGCAAAGGCCCCGAACACATCGACCCCTTCTGCGTCGATGGCGTAGCCCGCCACCGCCGGACCTCCCCGTTCCTCGAGGGCCAGCAGGCTCTCCAGCAGGGTCTCTTCGTCGGCGGCGGGCAGGGCCAGCCGCACCACGGCCCGTTGCTCGAACAGGTAGCTGACGCAGCCAGTCTCACCGAGATTGCCGCCATGCTTGCCGAACGCAAGCCGCAGGTCGGCGGCGGTGCGGTTGCGGTTGTCGGTGAGGGCCTCGACCAGCACGGCCACCCCCCCGGCGCCATAGCCCTCGTAGCGCACCGCCTCAAACAGGTCGGCGCCACCAGCGCCCTGGCCGCTGCCCTTGGCGACCGCCCGGTCGATGTTGGCGTTGGGCAGCCCCGCCACCTTGGCCTTCTCGATGGCCGTGCGGAGCTGGAAGTTGCCGGCGGGATCGGCACCACCGCGGGCCGCCACGGTGATCTCCCGTCCCAACCGGGTGAAGAGCGCCCCCCGCTTCGCGTCCACCACCGCCTTGGTGCGCTTGATCTGGGCCCATTTGCTGTGGCCGGCCATCGGGTTGTTGGGAGAGATTCAGCCGGTGGCGTCGAACACCAGCCGGGGCAGGAGCAGGCCCTTGCCGTCGGCACGGGCGATGCCCGCCAGACTGCCATCCGGCGTAAGCACGGCAACGGCCCCTTCGGGCAACTGCTCCACCGTACGGGGCAGCGAACGGCCGCAACGCCACGGGGATAGCTGGGCGGGATCAAGACGCTGGCGCGGCAGATCCACCAGCACGTCGAGGGGATCCAGCAGGGGGGGGAGGGGCCCGCTCGCCAGGCGTTCCAGGGAAATCGCCTGGTGCAGGCCGAAACCGAGGGCAGCGGTGCGGCGCAGGCTGGCCAGGGCCCCGCCGCAGCCCAGGGCCTCCCCCAGGTCCCTCGCCAGGGCGCGCACGTAGGTGCCGGCGGAACAACGCACCTCCAGATCCAGGCGGCCGCTGGCCGGATCCCAGCCGAGCAGGTCGAGGCCATGGATCACCACCGGCCGCGCCGTCAACGCCAGCTGCTCTCCCGCCCGCACCCGGGCGTAGGCCCGCTGGCCATCGACATGCACGGCGGAGACCTGGGGGGGAACCTGCAGGATCTCCCCACGGAAGCGGGCCAGGGCCCGTTCCAGATCCTCGGCACCGAGGGACGGCACAGCCTGCTGCTCCAGCACCTCACCCTCGAGGTCATCGCTGCTGGTACGAAGCCCCAGCTTCACTGTGCCGCGGTAGGTCTTGTCGCCGGGAAGGTAGGGGAGCAAGCGGGTGGCCGGACCCAGGGCGATCGGCAGCACGCCGGTGACCGCCGGATCTAGGGTGCCGCCATGGCCCACGCGCCGCAGGCCTGAGGCCTTGCGCACCCGGGCGACGACGTCGTGGGAGGTCAGGCCGGCGGGTTTGTCGATCACCAGGAAGCCGCAGCCGTGGCGTGACGGAGACGTAGGCGGCAGCCTGGTGGAACCTTCCTTCATGCTCAGGCGCCGATGACCCTGCAAGACCGGCGCGAGGTGGCCTTTCTGGTGCTGGCCGGCATCTTCCTGGGGACCATGGGCATGCTCAACATCCTGGGCCTGACACGGTTCCTGACGCTGGGCAGCATCGGCTCCTTCCCGATCATCGTGGCGATCGGGGCCTTGCCGTACCCCGTCACGTTCCTCTGCACCGACCTGATCAGCGAGATCTGGGGCGAGCGGCGCGCCTCCCAGGTGGTGTGGGTGGGTCTGATGCTCAACGGCTGGATCGTGCTGGTGCTCTGGCTTGGGGGAATCCTGCCGGGTCTGGACGGTTTCGGTGGGGCAGCGGGCCTGCCGGCCGACCCCCTAGCGGATGGGGTACCGGTGTTCTTCGAGGTGCGACGCCTGGCCTTCGGGGCCGTGGGGGCCTCGATGGCCGCCTACATGGCCGCCCAGTTCACCGACGTGCGCCTGTTCCATTTCTGGAAGCGCCTCAGCAACGGCAAGGCCCTTTGGCTGCGCAACAACGGCTCCACCCTGATCAGCCAGATCGTGGACACCTCGGCGGTGGTGCTGATCAGCCACTACGCCGCCCATGTGCTGCCCATCAGGGCGGGTGAGCCCGTGCTGCCCCAGCTGGGCGTGTTCATCGCCAGCGGCTACGTCTTCAAGCTGGTGGCGGCCCTGGCCGACACCCTGCCCTTCTACCTGCTGGTGGGCTGGCTGAGGAGATACCTGGAGGTGCCGGGGGACGGCACCGAACTGGACGAGGTGCCCTTGTCCTAGGCGGCCACAGCGATGTCGATGTTGATGCGCTTGCGGTTGCGCAGGCCGCGCTTGATGGATTCGAACTTGACAACGCCGTCCACCAGGGCGAACAGGGTGTCATCGGAGCCGCGGCCGACATTGACGCCGGGGATCACCGAGGTGCCGCGCTGACGGATCAGGATCGAGCCGGCGCTGACGGTTTCACCGCCGTAGCGCTTGACGCCGAGGCGCTTGGAATTGGAATCGCGACCGTTGCGGGTCGAACCGGTGCCTTTCTTGTGGGCCATGGGGAGAACGGGGGGTGGAAGGAGATAGGAAGAGAGCTGGACGCTGGGGAGCCCGATCAGGCGATCGCCTTGCCGCCCACCTTGATCGACTGGACCATCACGCGGGTGAGCTCCTGGCGGTGGCCGTTCTTGCGACGGGTCTTCTTCTTAGGGCGCATCTTGTAAACGATGATCTTCTGGCCGCGGCGATGGGCCATCACTTTGAGCTCCACCGTGGCACCTTCCACGTAGGGCTGGCCAAGGGTGGTGCCGGAAGCGTCCTTCACCAGCAGCACGTTCTCCAGGGTGACGGTGCTGTCGACATCGGCACTGAGCCGATCGAGATCGACATAGCGGTCGGTCTGGAGCCAGAACTGCTGACCGGAAGCCTCGACGATGGCGTAGGCGCCGGTGGTATCACTCATCTCGACGCCAGTCGCTGCTGCGCTGGGGAGATCGTGCTGGGGGGCTTGGGTCATCTGAAGGGGGCGTGGCCAGGCTGGCAGCAGGAAGCCGCCATTGAGCCTGGCGCACGGAATCGAAAGACAGAACTAAGATCTTCCCGTCCGGGCCTACCTTCCGTCAAGAATCAGCCCGATCAGGGGATCTCCCCGCCGCAGCGGTCGATGCCCCAACCGGTTCTCAACATCCTTTCCCTCATCAAGACACCTGCCCTGGCCAAGGCCTGCGGCCAGTGGCTCAAGGGCGGACGCTACCAACTGTTTCAGGTGGACCCTTCCACCGAGCCTCCCGAGCCGTTGGTGCAGCGCTGTGGTGACGTCGACGGACTCCTGCTTGAGGAGGGTGCCCTGGAGGGGAGCTTCTTCGCGACGCTTCACGAGAGGGGGCTTGAACTGCCGGCGGTGCTGATCGGGCCTGTGAGCGGCGAGGTGCTGTTCCATGGGGCCGAAGTTCGCCTGCCCCCTGACCAACTGGAACAGCTGAGCTACAGCCTCGATGCCGCCGTCTCCCGGTTCCTGCGCACCCACACCCCACCAGCCAGCTCCGAGGCCCAGGCGGCCACCCCCGAAGGCTGGAAACTGTCGAACCGGCTCAACGGTCGCCTCGGGTATCTGAGCATTTATTACAAGCGGGATCCCTCCCGCTTTCTGCGCAACCTGGAAGCCGAGGAGCGCAGCGAACTGCTTGACTCCTTGAAGCGCAGCTACCGCGATCTGCTGATCAGCTACTTCAAAAATCCGGCCACGGCCAACCAGGCGATTGAAAGCTTCGTGAACACAGCCTTTTTCGCCGATCTGCCGATCACCAAAATGGTCGAGATCCACGTGAATCTGATCGAAGAATTCTGGAAACAGCTCATGCTGAAAGGTCAGAAGAACGACTTCCTGCAGGACTACCGTCTTGCCCTTCTCGACGTCATGGCCCACCTTTGTGAAATGTATCGGCGCTCCATTCCTGCGGATGTGCCGATCGTGCCTGCCCCCATACCCGAAGCGTCCAGCCCCTCCGCCTAGCCACTTCCATGACTTTTCGTAAGACTTACATCCTCAAGCTCTACGTGGCCGGCAACACGCCCAATTCCATGCGGGCTCTGAAGACACTCCGCGACATCCTCGAGTCTGAGTTCCGCGGGGTCTACGCCCTGAAGGTGATCGACGTCCTGAAGAATCCGCAACTGGCCGAAGAGGACAAGATTCTGGCCACGCCCACCCTGGCAAAGATTCTTCCCCCACCGGTGCGACGAATCATCGGCGATCTTTCCGATCGGGATCGGGTGCTGATCGGCCTTGATCTCCTTTACGAAGAACTCTCGGAGGAGGACTTCAATCTGGACATCGACGATCTGGAGGCTGGCGGTGAAGTCTCCCCCCACGAATCCTCCTGAGGCCGTCCTGGCCAGGCCATCCCCGCAACAACACCAGCCCCATCCCCCTCCATGCCTTCGATGCCGGATCCCAACGTCCACGACACGACAGCCAATCGGATGCAGATGCAGAAGCTACCCACGGGGATCGAAGGCTTCGATGACATCTGCCACGGTGGTCTACCGATCGGCCGATCGACCTTGATCAGCGGCACCTCAGGAACCGGGAAAACGGTCTTTTCGTTGAATTTTCTCTGCAATGGCATTCGCCAGTTCAACGAACATGGCATTTTCGTCACCTTCGAAGAATCTCCCCTCGACATCATTCGCAATGCCTCCAGCTTCGGCTGGAACATGCAGGAAATGGTGGAGCAGAACAAGCTGTTTGTCCTGGACGCCTCCCCGGACCCCGATGGCCAGGAGGTGTCCGGAAGTTTCGACCTCTCCGGCCTGATTGAGCGCATCCACTACGCGATCCGGAAATACAAAGCCAAGCGCGTGGCGATCGATTCCATCACCGCCGTCTTTCAGCAATACGACGCCATCTCCGTCGTACGCAGAGAGATCTTCCGGCTGATTGCCCGGCTGAAGGAGATCGGGGTGACCACGGTGATGACCACCGAACGCGTCGATGAATACGGAGCCATCGCCCGTTACGGCGTCGAAGAGTTCGTCTCCGACAACGTGGTGATCCTGCGCAACGTGCTGGAGGGGGAGCGGCGCCGCCGCACGGTGGAAGTACTCAAGCTCCGAGGCACCACCCACATGAAGGGGGAGTTCCCCTTCACCATGGGCAGCCACGGCATCAGTGTGTTTCCGCTGGGGGCGATGCGCCTCACCCAGCGTTCCTCCAACGTGCGTCTGAGCTCCGGGGTCCCCCGGCTGGACGAGATGTGCGGGGGGGGATTCTTCAAGGATTCGATCATCCTGGCGACCGGCGCCACCGGCACCGGCAAGACCCTGCTGGTCAGCAAGTTCGTGGAGGATGCCTGCCGCAGCAAGGAGCGGGCCATCCTGTTCGCCTATGAGGAATCCCGCGCCCAGCTGCTACGCAACGCCACCAGCTGGGGCATGGATTTTGAGCAGATGGAGCAGGACGGTCTGCTCAAGATCATCTGCGCCTATCCAGAGTCCACCGGCCTGGAGGATCACCTGCAGATCATCAAGACGGAGATCAGCCAGTTCAAGCCGTCCCGCATGGCCATCGATTCCCTCTCCGCCCTTGCCAGGGGCGTGAGCCACAATGCCTTCCGGCAGTTCGTGATCGGGGTGACGGGCTATGCCAAGCAGGAGGAGATCGCGGGCTTCTTCACCAACACCTCTGAGGAGTTCATGGGCAGCCACTCAATCACTGATTCCCACATCTCCACCATCACCGACACCATTCTGCTGCTGCAGTATGTGGAGATACGCGGCGAAATGGCCCGGGCCCTGAACGTGTTCAAGATGCGTGGTTCCTGGCACGACAAAGGCATCCGGGAGTTCGTGATCACGGGCAACGGACCGGAGATCAAGGATTCCTTCGCCAATTTCGAGCGCATCATCAGCGGTGTTCCCCATCGCATCACCACCGATGAGCGGGCCGACCTCGGTCGCATCATGCGCAGCGTGGAAGGGGAAATCTGAAAAGGGAGAGCGGAACAACAAGCCTTGGGTCCTGCGGTGATAGCGCTCAAGGCGTGGCGCCGATCATCCGCTGCTGAGCACCCGCTGGTTGTACCGATGGAACCTGGCCATGAGCAGGGGACGCAAGAGGCGCCGAAAGTGGCGTGTGGTCAGTTCGCGGCGACGGTTCAGGACCGGCTGGGTGGTGCTGCCTTCGATGATGGAGGCTGGAGCACCGATCGCCGCCAGAAATCGGGGCAGCACCCCGTCACCGCTCACAGCCTGGTCGATGTCGTAAAGATGCAGCGGGGAAACAGAAAGGCGTCGCCACTCCCAGGCGAAGGCGTTGTAATCGCTGAACTTTGAAAGATATCTGCCGCGGAGCAGAAACCCAAAAACGAAGCCTGGATAACCAAAGCGAAATCGATGCCCAGAACGCTTCAGCTCGCAGTACAGCGACTCCAAATAGTCGTCAACACGACGCAGGAACATCAGCCAGCACAGTGTGTCCATCTTCTCGAAGAGTTGATTCCAGCCGTTTCAAGCTTTCCGGACGGCCGGCCAACAAGCTGAAATCCTCACTGCTGATCACCGCCTGGGGAAGTCGACAGCCGCGCAACTCAATCACCAGCGCCTCCAATCCACCATTGTTCTGATTCCATCGCTTGTCTCCCATGAGCTGGAAAGCCAGGTTGTGATGGTCAGAATCTGCTGACTAGGTGCCCTTAGCAGGAACGTAGATTCCTGCCGATCCAAGTTCGGCTGCCCGCTGCCTGAGAAAAGCCCGGATAGATGTCGTGCCAGTCTTGTTGTCTCCAATATGCATGAATAGATGCATTGGACTACTGCTATCGATAAATAGTGTGAACCATACCGGAAAAACCAATCGCCAGCTGGCCGCCCCCGCGCTCTGGAAAAAAGCCAGCGAAGCTGGGTCCGGCTCCAGGCGCTTCAGCCGTTGAGCATTTGCAGGTTGGAGCGATGAAAGCGGGCCATCAGCAGAGGGCGAAGGAGCCGTCGGTAGCGACACAACACCTTCTCCCGGCGGGGATTCCGACGAGGAGCTTCGCCAGAAGCGTCAATCAGGGAGCTGGGGGCACCGATGGCCCTGAGGAAACTGGGCAGAACACCAGAACCTGAGGCTGCCCGGTCGTAATCAAGCAGGTGGAGGGGGGAAGAAGACAAGCTTCGCCAGCGGCACGCGAAGTCGGCGAAGTCAAAGTAGTGGACGGTGCGACAAAACTTCCTATTCTGGGTGTACTTTCCATTGAGAAGAATTTTGAGAACGAATCCGGCGTATCCAAGGGATGGGCGAATACCGCAACCCATCAGGAGGCCGTAGAGAGATTCGGAGTAGTCATCCACCCGGCGACAAAACATCAACCAGCTGATCGAATGCCTCTCTTCGTATAGGGTGTGCTCAAGAAGGTGGAGACCCTCAGGATTCTCCACGAGATAGGAAAGTTCTTCGCTGCTTATAATGGCTGCGTGAGTATTGCTATCGCGCAGCTCTGCAACCATCTCATTCAACCCTCCACGCGCCTGATCGTAGCGACTGTCGCCCATAAGCTCGAAGGCCAGATTATGATGAACAGCAGTTTTGCCACTCGCCTCATTCACCGTGCCTGAAACCGGAACGTAGATTCCCGCGGCAACCATTTCGGCAGAATGCTCATAGAGAAAGGCCTGAAGGGATGTCGTCCCGGTCTTGTGGGTTCCGATATGAATGAAGAGATGCATCGCAAAGGAGGAAGCCGGAAGATGCCATCAATTGTAGGAGAGGCGGGGAGTGCCTCTGTCAGCAACCCATCCAGTGCAAGGTATCGAACCCTCCCACATTATCAAGGCTGTGAGCCAAGGACAAAGATCTCAATGATATGGGAAAATTAGGACCCTTGGTGAGATCGAGACGCTGCTTCAGATAAGCCGGCATACTGATTATCGCAAGATTTTGCAACATGCTCTCAATGGTCCAGCTAGACATGCATCGCCGGAGCAGAGGGTCCGAACATGATGACCTGATCCATTATTCAATGGAAGCCATCTCCGAACAGACCTCCATACCCGAGAGTTCACGATGATCAGCCTTTCTCCATCATCAAAGAGTCAAGATTGACTTTCGCCTCATCGTTTCATCCTTAATTTCGCTATAATCGGTAGACATGAGATCATCCAAGTCAAATTTCCTATAAAACTTATTATTCTGCAACTTGTTGAGACAATTTTCAATTGATACAATTCTGTAGTGATAGCAAAGCAAATACCCGTTGCGGATGTCGTCCTCTCGCAGGCAATTGTAGTAGGCAGAAATGCGATCGATATTTTTATTCACGCCATCCACAACCTTTATCCCTCCTCTCAGTACGGCAATTCGACTAGGAACTGGATGATGGTAATACATACGTCGAAAAAACTTTGGCCTGAAAATGCACTTCACTTCTATTTCTTCGTAGCGGCATCTGAACTTTCTCTGGCTTGAACGACTATTGACGTGGGTGACATCATGATTCCAACGATAAATATTATCCTGCAGCAAAGACTCAGGATTCTTCTTCCGAGAATTTGAAGACATCATTACCCATGGTACTTTGATGCACGCGACATCTTTGAAAGTTGTCTCCAGCTCATCCTTGATTGTTAAATGACTATTTCTCTTGGTAGTGATATACTCGTCGACGTCAACATAAATGACCCAATCGTAGCATCTCCTGATACGTTTATACAGCCTGTCCACCTCCTCGTCAATATTCTTCTCAGGGTCATCCAACAGCCTGTACTCAATTTTGGCATGATGGAATAGTGACTGGCGATATTCTTCGGTGGAATTATCATCCAATACGTAAATTTGATCGACACCTTGACTGAGATAATACCTGCAGAATTCATGAAGGAAGGGCTCTTCCTTGTTGCGCGTTACAAGGGCAATATTGGACATTGAGTCACGGTAATATTTTCATTATACCCTACCTGGCATTTACACAAGGGCACCTCAAAAATTCCGTAACACTCACTGACGGCATGTGTATTACGCAATAGACTCCTTGCAGTTCAACATAGCTGAATGGGACAGCGTGGATTCTGGGATGAGGACAAGCGCATCCACAGGCTTCAGCAGAAGAAGCCCACGTTAGCGACTCTATCCGAGACCATTCCCTGGGGTGTCTTCAGGCCACTGCTCAAGCAGGGTTACATCCATAAACGTAAGAGCAATGCTGGTGGAAGCGAATTGATCCCCTCATCCTCTTCAAGATGCTGGTGCTGCAGCAGCTGTTCAACCTCAGCGATGAGGAGCTGGAATTTCAGGTCAACGACAGACGCTCATTTGAGGAGTTTTTCGGACTGGGAGTGATGAACATCATTCCCGATGCCACTACCATTGCTTTCTTCCGCGAGCGGCTCCACAAGTCGGGTGTCATCGATGAGCTTTTTGAACGGTTTGAGACCTGCGATCCCAGGGGCTGGAGGCCCGTGGTGGGCAGATCATCAATGCCACGCTGGTCCCTGTTCCCAAACAGTGAAACTCACGGTCTGAAAACGAAACCATCAAGTGTGGTCAGCTGCCAGAAGGATGGGCCGACAAGCCAGAACGCCTGCGGCAGAAGGACCTTGATGCTTGCTGGGTCAAAGAGAATGGCATCAGCCACTACGGATACAAGAGCAGCATCTGAATTGACGCCGAACATGCCTTCATCCGAAGATACGCCATACCCCAGCCAACATTCACGACCGCCAGATGATCCCGCAGGTGCTGGATCCTGAGAACAGGGATGACTTCGCCTGGGCTGATTCCGGCCACGCAGGCGCGCGGTATGAGTATCTACTGGAAGTGGCTGGTTTTGAGAGCCGAAGTCATGAGAAGGGTTCACGCTGCCATCCCTTGAGCGAGGAGGCCAAGGAGCGAAACAAGGCCCGATCTGGTGTGTGGTCAAGGGTTGAGCACGTCTTTGGGGCAATCACAACCGGCATGCGCGGCAAGTTGACAAGGCGGAAGGGATTGGCCATAACAAAAGCTTGGTGGTGACTGCGTAATTTGGCTTACAATTTCCTGCGCTTCCTGTGCTGCTCCTCAAGGACAGTGCTGGCTGCCTGATCATTCGGTAGCGATACAACCGTCCCGCATTGAAGTCATGGATTTCAGTCATCAGGCGGATCTGCACGTGCCGAGATTGAGCTTGTGGCCTCTAAAGCAGCCTGGGAGATTTCAATATTTTGAGGTACCCCTTTCTTATACATCCCATGCACCTGATTGCCAACCTTGCCGCAGAACTTCTTTCACTTACCCGGATCTTCAAGTAAGCCGGCAGCATGGGTGATCATGCAAAGGGGAAGGTGAGCGATCATTTTCGGTTCTTACCGTTCAGACTGCCGAGATCAGCAGTCCGGTAAACTGATTCTGATCCTACGGATCTACGTTCCACTTGGAGCTGCAGTTCGTCGCTGTCGGAACTTTCTAGCTGCAGGTCGAACCAAAAGGTGGTTCCCGCCCCAGGATCGCTGACCATCTGGGCCCGGCTGCCGTGCTTCTCAACAATCCCCCTGACGATCGACAATCCCAGGCCCGTCCCCGCCTCGGTGTGGACCGCATTCTCCACCCGGTAGAAGCGCTCAAAGATTCGCTCTTGGTCGGACTCTGAGATGCCGCAGCCGGTATCGGAGATTTCAATGCGCAGCCTCGGCAGTGGGGAGGTAAGCGCGCAGTTTGGATGGACTCCGTCGCCGTTACTGGGTTCGAGTAGGCACTGGTCTGGCCAGATATAGGCCCTGATCATCAGCTGACCACCTTTCTGGGTGAACTTGAGGCCGTTGCCCACCAGGTTGTCGAACACCTGGAGCAGGAGATCCCAGTTGCCGCGGACCCGGGGCAAGTGCTGGTCACCGGAGAAGATCAAAGTGACACCCTTCTCCTCCGCGTTCAGCCGGTAGGTGCGCAGGGTCTGCTCGATGGCCGGGGCGAGGTCCATGGGCTCCAGCTGCCAGACCCGGTCGGATTCCAGCCGGGACAGGTCGAGCACGTCGGTGACCAGCCTTGAGAGCCGGTCGGTCTCGGCGTTGGCGATGCTCAGGAATTCCTTCTGCTCCTCGGGGCTGAGCAGGTCGCCCATGTCGTGGAGCGTCTCCACATAGCTCTTGATGTTGCACAAGGGGGTGCGCAGCTCGTGGGAAACATTGCTGATGAAGCGGCTCTGGGCCGCATTCAGTTCCACCTCCCGGGTCAGGTCCTGGATCGTCATGGCGATGCCCTTGAGGCTTTCGCCGCTGGCATCCCGCACCGACTGGAGCACGATGCGCAGGGTCCGGGGGGGATCGCCGAAGCTGCAGCGCACCTCCGTGTTGTCCCGTTCACTGAGGATCAGGCTCTCCAGCGGATCGTGCAGTTCCATGGCCAGCCTGTCGGGCAGTTCGGCGGTCAGCTCGCTGCCCTCCAGGTTGCGGCCCTCCCAGCGGAACAGGCGCCTGGCCGTTGGGTTGGCCAGCACGATGAGGCCTTCGGCGTCGAGCAGCACGGCACCATCGGCCATGGTGGCGATCAGCGACTGCTGCTTCACCTGGGCAGCGGTGAGCTCCTCGATGTTGGCGGCCTTGTAGACCTCCAACTGGGAGGCCATGGTGTTGAACCCGTTGAGAAGCTCACCCAACTCACCGCCCACGGGCAGGGCGATGCGGGTCTCGAAATTGCCGCCGGCGATCGAGCGCACCCCGCGCAGAAGTTCCTTCACCGGCTGGGTGATGGTGAGGGCGTTGAACACCGAGCCCAGGATCACCAGCACCCAGATCGAGATGAACACCGCCACGGTCACCTCCCGGGTGAGGGCGGCACTGGCCAGGAGCGTTTCGTTGGGGTTGATGCCGAGGGCCACCACCCCGAGGTAGCGGCCGTCGCTCACCATCGGCACGAACACATCGGTGACCTGGCCGTCCGGGGTGAGGTGCTGGCGGATCAGCGGGTTGTCGGGACGCCGCTGAATGTCGGCAGGCAGCTCCAGGCGGCGGCTGAGCAGGCGCTCGCCCATGCCGGTGCTACCACCCATGGGGATGCCCAGGTAGATCACCCCGTCGGAATCGGCGAAGAAGATGTAGCGAAGGCTGCGGCTGGACTGCCAGAAGCGTTCGGCCACCGAGGCCAGTTCGCGGTCGTTGCCCTCGGCCACAAGGGGAGTGACGTTGGCCGAGAGCAGCAGCCCGAGGTCCCGGGCAAAGCGGGTGTCACTCATCCGGGCATCCCGCTGGATGCCGTTGAGTGCCAGGAAGGTGATGCCCGTCATCAGCAGGCTCACCACGAGAGTGGCGACCGCAAGCAGTTTCGTCTGCAGGCTGAACTCAGCCCACCAGCGCCGCAGGCGCGCCCGCCAGAGGGTCAGGGAATCGGCCGGCTCGGCGCTGCTGCGGGCGGACCCTGGTTCGCTGAGCGTCATGGCCGCACCGGCGGTCGCGTCCGCACCTGGTGGCCGATGTCGCGGCGGTAGACCATGCCCTCGAAGCCAACCTGTCCCAGGCCGGCGTAGGCCCGCTCGAACGCCGCATCGAAATCCTCAGCCTGGGCCACCACGGCCAGCACCCTCCCTCCGGCGGTGACCACGTGACCGTCCTCGCCCCGGCGAGTGCCCGCGTGAAACAGCTGCAGGTCCGGGTCGTCCAGCAGGTCGCCGTGGATCGGATCACCGCGACGAACCTCGCCGGGGTAGCCCTCGGCGGCGGCGATCACGCAGGCGCTGCAGCGGGGCTCGATCGTCAGGGGAGGGGCCCCCTCCAGGCAACCGGTGGCACAGGCCAGCAACACCCTGGCCAGCTCCGGGCCGAGCAGCGGCATCAGGGTCTCGCACTCCGGGTCGCCGAAGCGGCAGTTGAACTCGATCACCCGCGGACCGTCGCCGGTGAGCATCAAGCCGGCGAAAATCACGCCGCGGTAGTCGATGCCACGGGCCCGCAGGGCCGCCAGGATCGGCTCCAGCACCAGCTGGCGCACCTGCTCCATGCCCGCCCCATCGAGTAGCCGGGCGGGGGCGTAGGCCCCCATGCCACCGGTGTTGGGGCCCGTATCGCCTTCGCCGATGCGCTTGTGATCCTGGGCCGGGGGCAGCAGCACCATGGTGCGGCCATCGGTGAGGGCGAACACCGACACCTCCGGGCCGTGCAGACGCTCCTCCAGCACCAGGGAGGGGGCGGCGCCGGCTTCACCAGGCGTGACGGCCTGGAAACGACCGGCGAACACCTCCTCGATGGCCTGCCGGCACTGCTCGAGGCTGTCGGCCACCGTTACGCCTTTGCCGGCAGCCAGCCCATCGGCTTTCACCACCAGGGGGCGGCCATGACGCTCGAGGGCGTCCAGGGCCTGCTGCTGATCCGTTGCCGGCCAATACCCCGCCGTGGGCACGCCCGCTTCTCGCATCAGGTCCTTGGCCCAGCGCTTGCTGGCTTCCAACAGGGCGCCATCCGCCCCGGGGCCGAAGACCGCCAGGCCCTCCGAGCGCAATCGATCCGCCAGACCGGCCGCCAGGGGCGCTTCCGGCCCCACCACCACCAGGTCGATGGCCCGCTCGCGGCAGGCTGCGGCCAGAGCCTCCTGGTCGTTTTCGGCGATGGCCAGCTGGCCGCAACCAGCCAGGGACGCGGTGCCACCGTTGCCGGGAGCCACCAGCACCTGCTCAACTCCGGGACAGCGCGCCAGGGCCCAGCCCAGGGCGTTCTCACGGCCACCGCCGCCAACCACAAGGATCCGGGCCGGCACCGACCCAGCCGGGGGAACATCAGCGGCGGTGGACGAAACCATGGGCAGAAAAGAGGAGCAGAACGGGGGTGGATCGGGGAGGAGAGCTCCCCTAGGTTGAGCGCCGGCACGGGTGCTGCACCGGTTGCCCTCACCTGCCTTGCTGCCACTCCCCTTTGCCATTCTCTCCGACCGCCGTCTCGACTGCCGCCCCGCCCAGCGGATCCGGCCCGACCACCGGCCAGTCCCGGCGCTGGCAGCGGTGGCCACGGGGGTGGCGATGGGCGCTCCCGGGGACCCTTGGAGCGCTGGCCATCCTGGGGCTGTTGACGCCACTGGGTGCTGCGGCGGCCATCCCCACGACCGCTGCGCCGTCAGTGGCAGCAGACCAGGAACCCCGGGGTCCTGCCGTAGACGGGGCAGAGACCGGAGCCTCCGGGCCGCCGCAGGAGTCCGAAGAACCGCCACCAATCCTCAGCGACAAGGCGTTCGCCGACCTGCTGCGCGACGGTGACCTGGAGCAGCTCGACGTGGCCTGTCGCCAGAGCGCCGAGGCCGATCTGGGTGAGCGCCTGAGGCAATTACAGCAACGGTTGCTGACACTCCATCCGGCCCCCCAGCCCCTGGAGGTGGTGCTGGCCAACGCCGACGTGCTGCTGAGCTGCCGGGCGCCCAGCGAGGCCATGGACGTGCTGAACCGCTTCGGGCCGGCCGCCGGAGCCGAGCGGATCCAGTGGTTGCAGCTGCAGTGGCGCGCTGCCTCGGCGGGGCTGGACCATCGCCGGGCGGCCCTGGCCCTGGAGCGGCTGCGGCAGGAGAGCGGAACGTCCCTGGATGGCATCGCCCTGCCGCTGCAACGCCAGGAGGATGGCACCGTGATCAGTCGCTCCGCGCTGGAACTGCTGGCTCTGCATCTCGAATCGCGGGGCTTCCCCCGGGTTGGCGGCGACCTGCTGGTGCGGGCCCGCCAGGGTGGCCTGGCGGGGGCCCTGCGTCTGCAGCAGGCGGTGGGGTTGCTGGTGGAACTGCCGGCGCCTGAGCGGGAGGCCCTGCTGGAGGCGGCCCTCGACCAGGCGGCGGCGGCGGGGGCCTGGGGCCTGGTGGCGGAGCTGCTGGACACCCAGGCCGCCTTGCCCTCCGGGCGGGCCGTGGAGCGCCGCCTGCGGCTCAGCGGCCGCATCGACGACGCCTACGGGGAATGGCGCTGGCGGCGCGAGGATCCGGCTTCGGCCCCGCGCGCCCGCCAACTGGAGATCCAGCTGCGTTCCCCCCGCGACCCTGGCGGCCATGCCGCCGATCTCCCGGTGCCGGCGACGGAACCGGCCCCGACCACGACGCCCGCCCCATGACCCTCATTCCTGCCACCGGCCGCCTCCTCTACGAAGGCAAGGCGAAGCGGGTCTATGCCACCGACCAGGACGACCTGGTGGCCGTGGAATACAAGGACGACGCCACGGCCTTCAATGCCCTCAAGAAGGCCCAGCTGCTCGGCAAGGGGGCCCTCAACTGCCGCATCTCCGCTTTGCTGTTCGAGCACCTGGAGCGGCTGGGGGTGCCCACCCACTACCTGGGCCTGCAGGGGGATCACTGGATGCTGGTGCGGCCGGTGAGGGTGGTGCCGGTGGAGGTGGTGGTGCGGAACGTGGCCGCCGGTTCCCTCTGCCGCCAGATGCCGATCGCAGCGGGCACCCCCCTGGATCCGCCCCTGCTCGATCTGTACTACAAGGACGACGCCCTGGGCGATCCCCTGCTGAGTGAGGCGCGGCTGGAGCGCCTCCAGCTGGTGACGCCCGACCAGCTGGAGGCGATCAGGGACCTGGCCTTCCGCGTCAACGGCGGCCTGCGTGCGCTTTTCGCCCAGGTGGGGCTCGACCTGGTGGATTTCAAGATCGAACTGGGCTTCACCAGCACGGGCGAATTGGTGGTGGCTGACGAGATCAGCCCCGACACCTGCCGCCTGTGGAACCGATCGGTGAGCGACGTCGAGGCGAGGATTCTGGACAAGGACCGTTTCCGCCAGGACCTGGGCGGAGTTGTCGAGGCCTACGGGGAGGTCCTCAAACGGGTCCAAGGGGTCTGTCCCGAACCGCGGGTCTACGGGTAAGGTCAGCGGAATTTGCGGCCTGGCCGCTCTGCAGACGACATCCATGATTGGCGTTCGCCTCGGCAGGCCCCACATCCTTCGAAGCGTCACGCCCCGGGCGGCGACCGCCTCCTTGCCACTGCTCGTGGCCCTGGTGCTGGCAGGCGGCCAGGCCAGGGCGGTCGAGACTCCCCCTACCAAGCGCGAGGGTCAGGCCCCGGTGCCCTCGCTGGCTCAGGCTGGCGCCGATCCTTTCGCTGCCCCGGCCGACGTCGCCCCTGCCCCCACCGGCACCCCAGCAGCACCCGCCCCCGGAGCCAGCCCAGCCACCCCCGCCACTCCAACTCCAGCCACTCCAGCCCCAGCTACCCCTGGCGCCCCCGCCGCCAGCGACGACCGGCCCGGCAAGCCCGCCCTCGGACCAGCCCCCTCCCCCGCCGCATCAACCGAGCCCCGGGTGCTGATCAGCGAGGTGGTGATCGAAGGCCTGGCGGATCATCCGGAGCGTGAGCGGCTGGAGTTGGCTGCCTATGCCGTCATGGCGGTGACACCCGGCAACGCGATCACCCGCAGCGAACTGGAAACGGATCTGCAGGCCATCTACGCCACTGGCTGGTTCTCGGACGTCCGGATCCAGCCCCAGGACGGCCCCCTTGGGGTGAGGCTGGTGGTCTCGGTGGTGCCCAACCCAGTGCTCACCAAAGTGAGCCTCGATCCCGTCGACGCCAAGCTGCCCGACACGGTGCTGCAGGACACCTTCGCCGGTGACTACGGCAAGACCCTCAACCTGGTCACCCTGCAGGGCCGCATGCAGGAACTGCAGAAGTGGTATGCCGACCAGGGCTTCTCCCTGGCCCGCGTCACCGGCCCCTCCCGGGTCGGCCCCGATGGCGACGTCCAGTTACTGGTGCGCCAGGGCACGGTCAAGGGTGTGGAGGTGCAGTTCCTCAACAAGGAGGGATCGGCCACCAACGACAAGGGCCAGCCGATCAAGGGCAAGACCAAGGAGTGGGTGATCACCCGGGAGATTTCGATCAAGACCGGCGAGGTCTTCAACCGCCGCAACCTCGAGGACGACCTCAAACGGCTCTATGGCACCGGCCTGTTCAGCGACGTCAAGGTAACCCTGCGTCCTGAACCGGAGGATCCCGGCTCGGTCGTGATTGTGCTGGGGGTCGTCGAGCAGTCGACCGGTTCCCTCTCCGGTGGTCTGGGCTACAGCCAGAGCCAGGGTGTCTTCGGCCAGATCCAGGTGCAGGACAGCAACCTGTTCGGCCGCGCCTGGGACCTCTCCACCAGCTTCACCTACGGGCAGTTCGGCGGCCTGGCCGATATCTCCTTCAGCGACCCCTGGATCAAGGGGGACCGGTTCCGGACCGCCTTCCGCTTCAAGGCCTTCATCAGCCGGGACGCCCCCCAGGTGTTCCAGAGCCAGAACAACGGCAACATCTTCACCGTCTCCGACTTCTACCAGGCCCCTGGTACCCAGGTCGCCTACAACATCTTCTCGCCGATCAACCCCCTCGGGGATGTCTTCCCGTCGGTGACGGCGGCCCGCATCGCCGCCGAAACCACCGGTCAGAACCTCAGCTGGTTCCAGTTCGACGGCAACAGCGTGCTGATCCAGCGCGTCGGCGCCAACGTTCAGTTCGTGCGGCCCCTCAACGGCGGCAACCCCTTCAAGCGGGCCCCCTGGACCGTGCTGCTGGGTCTGACCGGCCAGGTGGCCACGCCGATGGACTTCTCCGGCACCTCCCGCCGCTTCGGTCTGGCCACCCCGAACGAGGCCACCGCACTCTTCACCGCTCCCACCAACTCGATCATCTGCCTGGCCTACAACTGCGCCGCCCGCAACCAGTTGCTGGGCCTGCGGTTGGCGGCAACGATGAGCACCCTCAACGATCCCCGCAACCCCACCAAGGGCAACTTCCTCAGCCTCGGCACCGAACAGTTCTTCTCAGTGGGTCCCGACTCGCCCACCTTCAACCGACTGCGGGGCAGCTTCACCCATTACATCCCGGTCCGCTGGCTGAAGTTCTACAAGGGGTGCCGGCCCAAAGCCGGCGAGACCGAAGACTGCAAACAGGCCCTGGCCTTCCAGGTGTCCGCCGGCACGGTGATCGGCGATCTGCCCCCCTATGAAGCCTTCTGCCTGGGCGGCGGCAACTCGGTGCGGGGTTACTTCGACTGCGATCTTGGCGTGGGCCGCAGTTTCGGCGAGGCCACGATCGAATACCGATTCCCCCTGTTCAGCATCGTCAGCGGCGAGCTGTTCGTCGATGGCGGCACCACCTTCGGCAGCCAGACGAAAGTGCCCGGCAACCTGGGCGGTCTGCTCAACAAGCCTGGCTCCGGCTTCTCGATCGGCACCGGCCTGATCGTCACCACCCCGGTCGGCCCCCTGCGACTGGAAGTGGCGAGCCAGGACTTCACTGGCGAATGGCGCTTCAACCTCGGCGTGGGCTGGAAGTTCTAGTGACCAGCTGGCCCAGCGACTACCGCCAGGCCTGGACCCTCCGCTCCTCCGTGGAGCGCACCGGGGTCGGGCTGCACAGCGGCGCCATCTCCCGCGTCCGCCTCGGCCCCTCGGAGCGTCCTGGCTACTGGCTGGGCTGGCTGGACGCCCCGCAACGCCCCCTGCAGCAACTCGGCCCCGAGCAGGTGAGCGACACCCGCCTCTGCACCTGCCTGCAGCTGGGGGATCGTCGCCTGGCGACGGTGGAGCACCTGCTCGCGGCCCTCGCCGGCACCGGCGTCAGCCAGGCGGAGCTGCTGGTGGAGGGGGAGGAGATCCCCCTGCTGGACGGCTCGGGGCTTCCCTGGGTCGAAGCCATCAGCGAGGCGGGGCTCTGCAGCCAGGGTGAGCGCCTCGAGCCCCCCCTGCCGTCCCTGCCCCTCACCCTTCACCAAGGCCAGAGTTTCGTGGTAGCCCTGCCGAGCGACCGGCTGCGCCTGGCGGCGGCCATCGACTTTCCCCAGGCGGCCATCGGCCGCCAGCTCTACGCCCTGGATCTCACCCCAGAGAGCTTCGTGGCGGAGATCGCTCCGGCCCGCACCTTCGGCTTCCGGGAGCAGGTGGAGCAGCTGCTGGCCGCAGGGCTGATCCGCGGCGGTGCCCTCGACAATGCCCTGGTCTGCGACGGTGATGGCTGGGTCAATCCACCACTGCGCTTCAGCGACGAACCGGTGCGCCATAAGCTGCTGGATCTGCTGGGAGATCTGGCGTTGGTGGGCCTTCCCCGGGCCCACGTCTTCGCCTACCGCGGTTCCCATGGCCTGCACACCGCCATGGCCGCGGCCCTTGCGGCCCAGGCGCCCCGCCTGCCCGTGCCCGTCCCGATCCACTGATTCCTTGACCGTTCTCCCCTCCGCCGCTCCCCAGGCCGCCACGGCCGCCTGCCCCGCCGCCGACCCGGCGCGGGCCGTGGTGCTCAGCAGCGAACAGATCCTCAACCTGCTCCCCCATCGCTACCCCTTCGCCCTGGTGGATCGGGTGATTGAGTACGTCCCAGGCAAGCGGGCGGTGGCGCTCAAGAACGTCACCTTCAACGAACCGCAGTTCCAGGGCCATTTTCCCGGCCGCCCCTTGATGCCCGGCGTCCTGATCGTCGAGGCCATGGCCCAGGTGGGGGGCCTGATCGTCACCCAGATGCCCGATCTGCCCAAGGGCCTGTTCGTTTTCGCGGGCATCGACGGTGTACGTTTCCGGCGGCCCGTGGTACCCGGCGATCAGCTCCTGATCACCTGCGAACTGCTCAGCCTCAAGCGCAAGCGCTTCGGCAAGGTGCACGCCACCGCCACGGTCGATGGCGAGCGGGTTTGCTCGGGCGAGCTGATGTTCTCGCTCGTGGACTGACGCGATGTCGAGTACTGCCATGACGACATCCGTGCATCCCACGGCCCTGGTCGATCCCCGGGCCCGATTGTCCCCCGGTGTGGAGATCGGTCCCTATTCCGTCATCGGTCCGGAGGTGGAGATCGGCGAAGGCAGTCGCATCGGTCCCCATGTCGTGATCGACGGGCGGGTGCGGATGGGCAAGGGCAACCGGATCTTTCCGGGGGCCTGCATCGGCCTTGAACCCCAGGATCTCAAGTACGGCGGTGCCCCTACCGAAGTGGTGATGGGGGACGAGAACACGATCCGGGAGTGCGTCACCATCAACCGGGCCACGGCCGAAGGGGAGAGCACTGTCCTCGGCAACGGCAACCTGTTGATGGCCTATAGCCACATCGGCCACAACTGCCAGCTCTCCGACCGCATCGTGATCGCCAACGGTGTGGCTGTGGCGGGTCACGTGGTGATCGGGGACCGCGCCGTGATCGGCGGCGTGCTCGGGATCCACCAGTTCGTCCACATCGGCAGTCTGGCGATGGTGGGCGGCATGAGCCGGATTGATCGGGATGTGCCCCCCTTCATGACGGTGGAAGGCCATCCCGGCCGCATCCGGGGCCTGAACCGTGTCGGACTGCGCCGCAGCGGTGTGGCCCAGCTGGACGACGGCGCCCAGTTCCGCCAGCTGCAGGATCTCTGGACCCTCATCTACCGCAGCGATCTGGTGTTGGCGACCGCCCTGCGGCAGGCGCGGGAGCGTCCCCTGCTGGCCGCGGCCGATGAGCTGTGCGCCTTTCTGGAGGCCTCGGTGGGGCCGGGCCGGCGCGGACCGCTGCCGGCCCAGCGCTGATGGTGCGATTGCTGGTCAGCACCGGTGAAGTCTCCGGTGATCTGCAGGGATCCCTGCTGGTCAAGGCCCTGCACGAGGAGGCCGCCCTCCGTGGCCTGCCCCTGGATGTGGTGGCCCTCGGGGGTAGCCGTATGGAGCGGGCCGGGGCCCAGCTGCTGGCCGACACCACCAAGCTGGGGGCCATTGGGCTGTGGGAACCGATTCCCCTGGTCCTTCCCACCCTCAAGCTGCAGGCCCGGGTGCGCCGCTGGCTGCGCCAGCACCCCCCCGATGCGGTGGTGCTGATCGATTACATGGGGGCGAACGTGAACCTGGGTCTGCGCCTGCGGCGGCTCTACCCCACTGTGCCCATCACCTATTACATCGCCCCCCAGGAGTGGGCCTTCCGCCTCGGCGACGGTGGTACCACTCGGCTGATCGGTTTCACTGACAGGATCCTGGCGATCTTCCCAGAAGAGGCCAGCTTCTACGCCGCACGCGGTGCCCAGGTCACCTGGGTGGGCCATCCCCTGATCGACACCCTCCAGCAGCGGCCCTCTCGCCAGGAGGCCCGCCAGCAGCTGGGCCTGCCCCAGGAGGCGCCGGTGCTGCTGATGCTGCCCGCCTCGCGGCGGCAGGAGCTGCGCTACGTGCTGCCTCCCATGGCCGAGGCGGTGGCCCTGCTGCAGCGGCAGCGTCCCGATCTGCAGGTGCTGCTGCCCGCGGGCCTGCCCGGGTTCGAGGCGGTCCTGGGCGACACCATGCAGGAGGCCGGGATCACGGCCGTGCGGGTGATCCCGGCCGGGGAGGCCGATGGGCTGCGGCCCCTGCTCTGTGCCGCCGCCGATGCCGCTCTCACCAAGTCCGGCACCGCCAACCTGGAACTGGCCTTGCGGGGGGTGCCCCAGGTGACCGGTTACCGGGTGAGCCGGCCCACGGCGTTTCTGGCCAAACATGTGATCCACTTCAATGTGGCGCACATCTCCCCGGTGAACCTGGTGCTCGGTGAACGGCTTGTGCCTGAACTGCTGCAGGACGACTTCACCCCGGACGCCATCCTCGCGGCCCTGCTGCCCCTGTTCGATCCCGCCTCAGGCGCACGCGAGCGGGTGCAGGAGGGCTACGTTCGTCTACGGCAGAAGCTCGGAGAGCCAGGCGTCACCCGCCGGGCGGCGACGGCGATTCTGGAACCGTTCTTCTGACGAAGCCGATGCGACTGATTGCGCTGCTGCTGGGGCTGCTGCTCGCCCTGGGAGGCCCGGTGGCTCCGGCCCTGGCGGCCACTGAGGAGGCTGTTCTGGCGGGAGGGTGCTTCTGGTGCCTGGAGCACGATCTCGAGGTGCTCCCTGGCGTCCTCGATGTGGAAAGCGGCTACAGCGGTGGCAAGAGCGCCAACCCCACCTACAAGCAGGTCTCGGCTGGGGGAAGCGGCCATCAGGAGGTGGTGCGGGTGCGCTTCGACAACACCGAGATCCGCTACGACACCTTGTTGCGGGCCTACTGGCGCAACATCGACCCCCTCGATGGTGGCGGTCAGTTCTGCGACCGCGGCGATTCCTACCGGCCGGTGATCTTCACCACCAGCGCCAATCAGGCCGTGGAGGCCCGCAACAGCCTGGTGGCGGCGGCCCGGGAGCTGGGCAAGCCTGCAGCCGCACTCAAGGTGGCCATCCGGCCCCTGGCCAAGTTCTGGCCGGCGGAGGGCTATCACCAGAATTACGCCAAGCGCAATAGCGTTAGGTACAACTACTACCGCTGGTCCTGTGGGCGCGACCGGCGCCTGGACGCGGTCTGGGGTCGACGGGCCCGCAGCAGCCAGCGCTGGCAGGGCAGCTGAGTCGAACCCCACCGGATGATGCAGACACGGTGCTTTCCCACCCTGTCGCGACCCCGAAGAATGCCCTAGCGTTTGACCGTTCTAGGGAGGTCTTCTATATGTATCTGCTGACCATCCGTGACGGTCTGCAGACGCGCCATATCGGGCCCTACGCGAGCCCCAGGCAGGCGTCCGACGACCTCGACAAGCTGCAGGCCAGCTTTGGTGAGAAGGCCACCTGGCAGATCCATCGCCTCGAATCTCCCGCTGAGCTCCATGTCCATGTGAGCGGCAGGGGGGACATCGAGCCGGTGGCGGTCTGAGCTTCAGGCCCGGGGCGGGGTGCGGGGATAGCCGCGCAGCAGTCCGCTTTCGATCATCAGGCCCACCCCCGCATTGATCAGGATCAACCCAAGGGCGCCGTACCAGACCCAAGGCCCTGCCTCCGGCAACGTCTGCCCCTGATCAGCGGAGGCTGCTAGGGCCGACCAGGTCTGGATGCCCTTGCGAATCACCCCCTCCCCAAACAGGCAGAGCCCTGCAGGGAGCAGGAGCACACCGAGCTGGGCCTTCACGTACCAGCGGATCTTGTGAACGGCCATGGAGCGATGCGTTGTCTGGTCTGGGGGCAAACCTAGGCCGGCCCCCACAGACGCCTGGGGCGGGGTGGGCCGGTCAGCTGGCGGCACCCGCCACCAGCCAGGCCACCAGGGTGCGCACCCCGAAGCCAGTGGCCCCCGCAGGATCCAGCCCCCGGGACTTATCGCTCCAGACGGTCCCGGCGATGTCGAGGTGGGCCCAGGGCAGACCCTTGGTAACGAAGTCTTGCAGGAAAAGGGCGGCAGTGATCGAGCCCCCCGGCCGCGGCCCGGTGTTCTTCAGGTCGGCGATGTGGCTCTTGAGCCCTTTCTTGTAGGAGCCGCGCAGGGGCATGCGCCAGAAGGCCTCACCGCCGGCGTTTCCGGCTTGGAGAAGGGCGTCGGCCAGGCCGTCGCTGGGGGACCAGAGCCCGGCGATTTCCTCGCCGAGGGCGATCACGCAGGCCCCGGTGAGGGTGGCGAGATCGACGATGGCATCCGGCTCCAGGCCGCAGGCATAGACCAGAGCATCGGCCAGGGTGAGCCGCCCCTCCGCATCGGTGTTGTTGATTTCAATGGTCTTGCCATTGGAGGCGGTGAGCACGTCTCCCGGATGGATGGCGCCGCCACTGATCATGTTTTCGCAGCTGGCCACGATCACGTGCACCTCCAGCCCGGCGGGCCGGATCTCACCAATGGCTCGGGCGGCCCCCAGCACCGCGGCGCTGCCGCCCATGTCGTACTTCATCATCTCGATCTGGGAACCGGCCGTCTTGAGGTTGTAGCCGCCGGAATCGAAGGTGAGCCCTTTGCCCACCAGCACGACCCGCCGCGTCACCTCGCCGGTGGGCCGGTAGGTGAGATGGATGAATTTGGGGGGCAGGTCCGACCCCTGGGCTACCCCCAGATAGGCCCCCATGCCCAGGGCCTCGCAGTCGTCCCGCTCCAGCACCTTGAGCTCGAGTCCGAAAGCGTCGGCGATGGCGGCGGCCTCCTCGGCCAGGAACTGGGGGGTCGCGCTGTTCGGCGGTGCCGCCACCAGACGGCGGGCCAGTTCGACACCGCTGCAGGTCGCCGCCACGTTGGCCAGGCCCGCCTCTGCCCCTGCCGCAACTCCGAGCAGGGTCACCAGGGAGGGAAGGGACGGCGGTTCCGCCTCGCTCTTGAAGCGCTGGTCGGCGTAGAGCCCGAGCCGCACGGCTTCGGCCATGGCGGCCACGGCCGCCGTCGGCTCGAGGCCCTCGACCGGGAACAGCAGGCCGAGCTCCACGGCACCCGCTGTGGCGGCGGCGCGGGCCGCTCCGGCACTGGACTGCCGCAAAGCCTCCAGGCCGAACTCCGCCGGATCCCCCAGACCCACCAGGATCAGGCTGGCCGGCGAGCCGCCTGGCCGCTCCAGGGTGATGGTCTGTCCTGGCTTGCCCTCGAACCGGCGGCGCTGCAGCAAGCCTTCGAACCCCTCGCCCACCAGCTCCTCGGCCAGGGCCCGACCGCTGCCCGCGGCGGGGGCGAACAAGCCCACCACCAAGGTGTCACCCGCCCAGGTCTCCTTGAGAGCTCCGGTGACGGCAAGACAGCAAAACTCCATGGACCCAGCGCAGGCGACCCATGATCGTAGCCAGCCTGGCCCTGCCCTTCAGGCGGGGTCGGCCGTGAACGGCGTGGCCCATCGCTCCCGGGTCTCCTTGTTGAACGGGGGCAGCCAGCGCCGGATCAGGGCCTGCTCCAGGGCCCGGCGCGGGGACACCGCCGCCGGCACATCGCTCCAGAAGCGGATGCACGGCCGCGCCTCCAGGCCCACCCGTGCCAAGGCCTCGCCATAGGCCGCCAGGTACCCCTTGCAGTCGTGGTCGCCCTTCCAGCGCTGGTCGGCCCGCCCTGTCTCGCCGACGTAGAGCAGCAACGGCACAGGCAGCCCTGCAGGACGGTCCATCACCAGGTAGAGGGCCGCCCCCCGCTGGGGGAGTCGGGGCCAGCGCCAGAAGGAGAGGCTCTGGGGGCTGAGGCTGAGGGGATCGAAGCGGCGCGCCAGCTCGAGGGGATCGCCCGGATCGGCGGCAACGGGGAAGAGCTGCCCCTGTAGCAAGGGGGCGGCCCCGCCAGGAATGGCATCGGCGTAGAGCGGCCCCTGGTGCTCGGCCAGCCGGCCCTGCCAGGTGAGCAACTGCTGTCGCATCAGGGGGAGCTCCGGCGACGGCGAGGCACTGGCTGCTCCTGCCGCAGCTGCGACGGCGGCCGTGAACAGTTCCCCCTGCCGGCTCATGGGGCCGGCCTCCGGGACGGCGGCAGCACCGGTCCGGGGGTGGCGGCGTAGCGGAACCGACCGATCCAGCGTTCGGCCAGGTCGGCGGGCAGCTGCAGCCGCTGCTGCAGATCGGCCAGGTCCCGAAAGGGCTCCCGGGCCCGCTCCAGCAGCAACCGCCGGCAGCGCTCCGGCCCCAGGCCAAGACGCTCCCGCAGCAAGCCTTCGGAGGCCTGGTTGATCGACAGGGGAGCCGGCAGCTGGTCAGGCCCGGGATCCCCGTGCCGCTTAAAACGAAGCACCGGCAGCCAGATCAGCACCTGCTCGGTGGGGACCTGCAGCGCCCCGGCCAGCTCCCCGGGGCCGCGCCACTGGATGCCGTCGCGCTGCAGTCGGATCAGTCGATCCACCAGATCGGGCCGGCAGCCCGGCAGGCGCAGCCAATCGCCGGCAGCGGCAAGGTTGACCTCGAGCGTCCAGCCCAGGGCGGCGGCGTGACGCACTTCAGCGGCATCACGAAGCCGCAGGCCGGGGTTCTGGGCAAGCTTGAGGGCGAGCAATTCCCTTTCCACCGCCTCGTCGGCCTCACCGGCGAGGACGGAGGGGGCGGCTGGTGGGGGCGGCGGCAGCTGCCCGGTGGCCACCAGCAGCCGGCGAGCCAGGGGATCCAGCCAGTGGCGCCCTGCCATGGAGGCCCACCTATCCGCACGTCAGATCTGAAACTAGCGGTTGCTTCCGGGTCTGGGCCAGTCGACCAGACCCAGCTGCAGGCCGGCGACCACCGCCTGGATGCGACCGCGGACCCGCAGCTTGAGGAGCACGTTGCGCACGTGGGTCTTCACCGTGTCGACCGACACCATCAGGTCGCCGGCGATCTCGGAATTGCTCAGGCCCCGCACGACCCGCTCCAGTACCTGCCGCTCCCGGGCACTGAGCCGCTCGTGGCCGCTGCCGGTCTGCTGCCCCGTGCGTAAGGCGCCGACCAGGGACCGATCCAGGTACATCCCGCCGCCGAGCACGGTCTGCAGGGCCTGCAGACCAGAGCCGGGCAACAGCCGCGACTCCGGCACGATGCCGTCGCAACCGGCGCGCAGGGCCGCCTGGATCAGGGCGAGTCGATGCTCCTGGGAAAGAATCAGCAGGGTGCGGACCTCGGGATGGCTGCGCTTGACCTGCACCACCAGGTCGACGCCACAGCCCTCCTCCAACCGGTCGCTGACCAGGAGCAGGGTGGGTTGGTGCTGGCGCACCAGGGCCAGCCCTTCGGCGGCAGTGGTGGCGGCACCCAGGACCCGGGCAGGGGTACCCACCAGCAGGGCCACCTGGGCCCGGCTGCCCAGGCAGAGCACCAGCCGGACACCGTTGAGCAGAACCAGTCCCTGGGTGACGTCGTCGCGCACCTGGGACAGCAGGGGGGTGAGGTCCACGGGAACAGAGGGCGCCGCCGCACCGCTGATGGGGGTCCATTTTCATCAGGTGCTGCGATGCAATTCGGTAGCGGCCGTGGCGAGGCGTGGGCCGGGATACGTGGATCGATACGTGGATCCGCACTCCCCAGGCGCCCCAGGCCTCTGCAGAATCGATCTCTCAAGCAGCTCGGAGCCGACGTCCCCATGGCTTTCTTCGACTCCGAGATCGTCCAGGACGAGGCCAAGCGTCTGTTCACCGATTACCAGCAGCTGATGCAGCTGGGCGGCGAGTACGGCAAGTTCGACCGCGAGGGCAAGAAGCTCTACATCGAACGGATGGAGGAGATGATGGAGCGCTATCAGGTGTTCATGAAGCGCTTCGAGCTCTCGGAAGATTTCCAGGCCAAGCTCACCGTCGAACAGCTCCGCACCCAGCTCGGCCAGTTCGGCCTCACCCCGGAAAAGATGTTCGAGCAGATGACCCTCACCCTCGAGCGCATGAAGAGCCAACTGGAAGCGGCCGGCTGACCCCCCGTGAACGATGTCGTCGTTGTGGGAGCGGGGCTGGCAGGGCTGGTGGCAGCGGGGCAGTTGCAGCGATCCGGCCTGTCGGTGAAAGTGATTGAAGCGGCTCCGGCCGTGGGGGGCCGCATGGTGCGCTCCCCCCTGCAGATGGAAGACGCCCGATCGCCGGCGTGGGTGGATCTGGGCGGCCAGTGGGTGGGACCCAGCCACACCCGGTTCCTGGCCCTGCTCGAGGCCCATGGCCTGCGCCGTTTCCCCTCCCCCCATGACGGGGACACCGTCCTCTGCTTCGGCTCGCACCGCTGCACCTTCAGCGGCTTCTTCCAGGGCTTCCCGGAGGGGCAGCCGCCATCAGTCCCCAGCCGCGACTGGGACGATGCGATGGCGGCCCTGAAGCAGTTCCAGGCGCTGGTGGCGTCCCTGCCCGAGGGCCATCCCCATCACCATCCCGACGCCGCCGAACTCGACCGGCTGAGCTTCCAGGACTGGATCGATGCCCACACCCACACCCCCTTCGCCGCCTGGTACTTCGCCTATTTCTGCCGGGCCGTCGGTTTTCTCGGGCCGGCAGAACCGGACCAGGTGTCGTTGTTGCATGTGGCCTGGGGACAGCGCACGGCGCCCCAGGGGGACCACCCCGAAGAGGACCTGATCCACGGCGGTGCCGGCCAATTGCCGGCGTTGCTGGCCGAAGGACTGGGGGATGCCCTGGTGCTGGGCGAGCCGGTGCGGGCCATCCATCAGGCCGACAGCCCGACTGGCCCTGGCATGGAGGCGGCTGTCGACGTGATCACCGATCGCTCCAGCCATCGCTGCAGGGCCGTGATCGTGGCCATACCACCGGCACTCGCGGGCGCCATCCGCTTCACGCCGGAGTTACCGGCCGACCGGCTCGCCCTCCAGGAGGGGATGGCGATGGGGAACTGCACCAAGGTGCTGATCGCCTACGGACGGCCCTGGTGGCGGGAGGTGGGCCTGTCCGGCATCAGCCTCGGTGATCGGCCCTGGGTGGAGCTGTGCGCCGATAGCTCCGATCCGGAAACGGGCCTGGGGGTGCTCGCCGCCTTCGTGGTGGGTCGCCGCCGGGAGCGCTGGGCGGCCCTGGGAGCAGACCAACGCCGGTCCGCGGTGCTGGAGGATCTGGCCGCCTACTTCGGCCCCAGGGCCTTGGAGCCGCTGGAGTACGTGGAGAAGAACTGGCCCCAGGAACCCTTCATCGGTGGTGCCTTCGCCGCTTGGATGCCCCCCGGGCTGTGGACCCGCAGCGGCGACGCCCTGCTCCGGCCCCACGGCCGGGTGTTCTGGGCCGGCACGGAGGTGGCGGAGCGCTGGCCGGGTTTCTTCGAGGGTGCTGTGGACAGTGGCGAGCGGGCCGCGGCCGCCGTGGCAGCCCTGCTGGGCTGATCAACTGCAGCACCATGGCTGCCTACGATCGCCCCAGGCAGGTAGCTGGCGTTGATGGGCGAAGCAATCCAGGCGAACCAGGAGGAAGCAACGGCCGTTCCGCCCCTGAGCGAAGCCCTGGCCAGGGGCATCGCCGACCTGTTTCCCGCCGGCCGGGATCCCGACCCAGACCAGCGCCTGGAGGCCAGGCTGGCTGAATCGGCACGCCAGGGGCGGCCGCTGCGAGTGAAGCTGGGCATCGACCCCACCGGCAGCGACATCCACCTGGGTCACAGCCTGCTGTTCCGCAAGCTGCGGGCCTTCCAGAACGCCGGCCACACGGCGGTGCTGATCATCGGCGACTTCACGGCCCGCATCGGCGATCCCACCGGCAAGAGCAGCACCCGCGTGCAACTCGACGCGGCGGCGGTGGAGGCCAATGCCGCCACCTATCTGGCCCAGCTGGGCCAGGGTCAGCCCCCCGAGCGGGCCCTGCTCGATTTCGAGACCCCCGGCCGGCTGGAGGTGCGGCGCAACTCCGAGTGGCTCACCGGCCTGGATCTCCCGCAGGTGATCGAGCTGCTGGGGATCGGCACCGTGGGCCAGATGCTGGCCAAGGAGGACTTCGCCAACCGCTACGGCTCGGGAACCCCCATCAGCCTGCACGAGTTCCTCTACCCCCTGCTGCAGGGCTACGACTCGGTGGCGGTGCAGGCCGACCTCGAACTGGGGGGCACCGACCAGAAGTTCAACGTGGCGATGGGGCGCGACATGCAGCGCCATTTCGGCCAGCGCCCCCAGTTCGGCCTGCTGCTGCCGATCCTGCCGGGCCTCGATGGGGTGCAGAAGATGAGCAAGAGCCTGGGCAACACGGTGGGCCTGATCGAAGACCCCCTCTCGATGTACTCCAAGCTCGAGAAGGTCCCGGACGCGGTGGTGGAGGACTACCTCACCCTGCTCACCGACCTGGACACGGCGGCGCTGCCCGAGGGGCCCCGGCAGCGGCAGAAGGCGATGGCGCTCGAGGTGACCGCCACGCGCCATGGACGCGAGGCAGCCGTTCAGGCCCAGGCCGATGCGGCCCGGTTGGTGGCTGCCGGCCTGTCCGGTGCAGGACAGGTTTCGGGTGACTTGAGCGCGGAAAGCGTGCCGGAAGCCTCCCTGGCGGGTCTGGCCTTCCCGCTGAAGGCCTTCTACCTGCTCAGCGCGCTGCAGGTGTGCGCCAGCAGCAGTGAGGGGCGGCGTCAGATCCAGGGGGGCGGCGTGAAGCTGGACGGCGAGAAGCTCAGCGACCCCAACCAGGAATTCAGCAGCCCCCAGGAACTGGCCGGCAAGGTGCTGCAGCTCGGCAGGAAGACCTTCCGGCGGCTGGTGGCCTGATGGCGGACGCCGAACTCCCCACCACGGCCCTGGAGCCCGCCGACCGGATCATCCTGGCCCTCGACCGCGGCCATGCCGAGGAGGCGCTGGCACTGGCAGCGGCGGTTCCGGAGCTGCGCTGGGTGAAGGTGGGCCTGGAGCTGTTCACCGCCGCTGGGCCGGATGTGGTGCGGGAGCTGAGGCGGCGGGGTCTGCGGGTGTTCCTGGACCTGAAGTTCCATGACATCCCCGCCACCATGGCCGGCGCCTGCCGCAGTGCCGCCCGCCTGGGGGCCGAGCTGATCACGGTGCACGCCTGCGCCGGGGGCGAGGCCCTGGCCGCCGCCCAGGCCGCGGCCGTGGAAGGGGCCGCCAGTGAGGGCTTCGGCGCCCCCACCCTGCTGGCGGTGACCGTGCTGACCAGCTGGGATCCCGACCGCTTCCGGCAGGAGCTGGCCATCGCAACACCGCTGGCCCCCTACGCGGCCCAGCTGGCCGCGATGGCGGCGGCGGCGGGCCTCACCGGGGCGGTGTGCTCCCCCTGGGAGGTGGCCGGCCTGCGGGCCGCCCATCCCCGGCCCTTCACCCTGGTGACCCCGGGCATCCGCCCCGCCGGCAGCGCAGCGGCCGATCAGAAACGGGTGATGACACCGCCGGCGGCGATGGCAGCCGGTGCCAGCCACCTGGTGATCGGCCGGCCGATCAGCGGCGCCACCGATCCGGCGGCGGCCTTTGCGGCCTGCTGCGCTGAACTCCAGGGCTCGCCGGGCTGAGCAGGTTCAGAGCGGAACCGGGGCTGTATCCAGTTGCAGGGGGGCCGCCTTGCCGTAGAGCCAGCCCTGACCATGGAGCCAGCCCTGGGAGCTGAGCAGTTGGGCCTCCTCGAGGGTTTCGACCCCCTCAGCCACGGTGTCCAGCTCCAGGCCTTCGGCCACCCCCACCAGCGCCTGGGCCAGCCGCAGGCTCTTGGTGTCCTTGGTTCGCAGGGCGCCGGTGAAGGAGCGATCCAGCTTCAACCCGGCGATCGGCAGATCGCGCAGATGGCTGATCGACGAATAGCCGGTGCCGAAATCATCCACATACCAACGGACCCCGCTGGAGGCCAGCTGCTGGATCTGCTGGCCGATGCGGTCGGTGATGGTGAGCAGGGCCGTTTCGGTGACCTCCAGGTGCAGACGCTCCGGGAGCACCCCGGCGGCCTGCAGGGCTTCGGCCACCAACTGGGGGTAATCGGGCAGGGCGAGGGTGGCCGCCGACACGTTCACCGCCATGGTGAGTGTTGGGGGCAGCCGGGAGAGCGCCGCCAGGGCCTGGCGCAGCACCAGCAGGTCGATGCGGGCGATCAAGCCGCGGCACTCGGCACAGGGCAGGAAATCGGCTGGCGGCACTTCGATGCCATCGGGCCGCACCCAGCGGGCCAGGGCCTCGTAGCCGGTGACCTGGCCGGTGTGGAACGCCACGATCGGCATGAACCAGGCGGCGAACTCCCCCATCACCAGCCCGCGCTGGATCTCGGCCGCGAACAGCAGAAGGGTGTGTGCTTCGGTGGCCAGGGCGTCGTCGAGCAGGGCATAACAGTTGCGGCCCCGGCCCTTGGCCTGACGCATGGCGAGGCTGGCGTCCCGCAGCAGTTCATCGGGGAGAACCCCGGCCCGGGCGGTGGCGATGCCGATGCTCACCGTGGGCTCGATGGGCTGGCCGCCGATGCTGACCGGTGCACGGCAGGCCCTCAGGATCCTCTCGGCCGTGAGGGTGACATCGGCACCCGCATCCGGTTCGCTCAGCAGCACGATGAATTCGTCGCCAGTGCCCCGGCCCACATGCTCGGGGTGGCCGATCGCCCTGACGATCCGCGCCGCCAGCAAAGCGATCAGCTTGTCGCCACCCGCATGGGTGAGGGCATCGTTGACCTGGGTGAGGCCATCGACGCCGATGCTCAGCACCGCGAGGGTCAAACCGGTGCCCTCCAGCCCATCGAGGGCGCGTCGGATGCGATCCAGGGCCACAGAACGCAGGGCCAGGCTGGTGAGGGGGTCGTGCTGAAGCCTGTGATCCAGCTCGACGCGGATCCTCACCTGGTCGTGGATGTCGCGGAAGGACAGCATCAGGGTCCCGGCGTCTTCTCGCGGAAGCGAATGGGCGGTGCCCGTCATCCAGCGCCAGCCGCCGTCGGCGCAGAGGATCCGCAGTTCCTCCCGGAACGATCCCGGGCCTGCAAGCCTGAGGCCGGCGAGCAGGACCTGGCCCCGGTGATCGCGGTGCACCAGGCCGATGGCCGGCTGACCGAGCAGGACGGCGGGCCGCCAGCCGAGCCGGGTTTCGATCGACTCGGAGACCCAGATGATGCGGTGATCGCTGTCCAGTTCGACCACCACATCCGAGCCGTGACGGGCCAGCAGGCGATAGCGCCGTTCCGCCTCCACCAGCTGTTGCTGGATCGCCATCCGATCGGTGACCTCCCGCCAGAGGCAGCACAGCAGACCGTTGGCGAGGAACAGGCGGATCTCGGGCGGATGACTGGGGACAGGCCCCCCATGGCCGGCACCGTGAAGACCTTCGACAACAACCGCCTGGCCCTTCTCCATGACCTGAAGCGCGTGGTCGAAGAGACCGTGGGACGGCTGGACATCCAACAGACGGGCCCCCAGCATCCCGCTGGGCGAGCGGCCATGCAGGGCACTGGCCAGGCCGTTGGCGTAAACACAGACGAAGTCGATGATGGAGCCGGAGGGGTTCTTCTCGGGCACCAGCAGAAGGAATGGATCCGGCAGTGACTCGAAGATCGACTGGCTCCTGGCCCAGGCCGGAGAGCCGCTTGCCACGAGTCCCTTACCAGTCAATCCTGATGAATCACGACCCTCAAGGTGAGGCTCCTGGCCTCCAAAGGTATCGGTGATCACTTCTCTGAGGCGTCGCTGCCGGGAAACCGGATGCAGGAAGGGAAACGTGTCTGAAAAACCCATCGAACCCGTTGACCATCTCCAAGGGGGGTAACGCCGATCTGGGGCAGAAGCGGGAAGGTTATCGAGCGCGTCTGCAGCAAATCTCCTGCAAGTTGCAGAAAAATGCTAGCTGATTCCCTCCCGAAAAGCAGCGAATGCGGCGTGCGTTTGGCGAGGAGTTCGGTTCGCTCCCAGGGAGATGTTGGCGGGTGGTGAACGTTGGGCTTGGGAAGATCGAAGCGGTGAAGGCCACCACCTGGGGTCGATCAGGGGGCGGAAGTCTTCAACGCCAACCCGGCGGATCGGGCCGTCCGCCTGGCAGCGCGACCTTAAGTTGATCACTGGTCTGACCGCTGTGTCAGCCTCCTGGCCCCTCCTCCTTGGCCCGCTCCAGCTGCCGGGCCGCCCAGCGCCCCAGCCGCCCGGAGCCGTCCAGCTGCTGGCGGAGTCGCTCCATCGCAGCGCGCCGTTGCTGCCGCCGCTGCTCCTCGGTGGGGACCCGGTCCTCAAACGGCACGTGGGAGCGCGCCGCCAGCCAGGCCCCCAGCTGGCGCAGGGAGGTCGGATCCGTGGCGTGGTCATCGACACGCAGGGGCGGATCGGGAGGCCGGGTGGCCTGCAGCCGGTAGGAGCGATCCCCATCGGAATCAACCAGCTCGATCAGCTCCAGGGCCCCGGCTTGCCCCAGGGTCCGCAGGCGATGGCCGAAGCGGCGCTGCAGGACCAGACCCCGCGGTTCCAGCCGCCATTCCCGACGCCCGAACGCCATCCACACCTGGGCCCATCCACAGGCCAGGGCCACCAGCGCCAGCGGAATCCCCATCCCCCAGAACCCTGGCCTGGCCGAGCCGCCACTCAGCAACAGGGCAAGCAGGCCCCACAGCACCAGGTTGACCAGGCCTATCACCAGACGATGGCGCCGGCGCAGAGCCGGGTCGGGCACCAGCAGCGAACTGCCGAAAGAAGGGGTGAGCTCCTGCCAGCCGGCCGGCAGAACCGCCACTGCCGGGGGCTGCTCCCGAGCCGAGGCCAGGGCCGGGGCTTCGGGCAGGGGCTGCAGGCCCAGAGCCCGGTTGAGCTGGTCGGCGGCCTCCTGCCGCTGGCTCGGACTGCCGAGACGGGTGATCTCGAGAGAGCGACCGGCCAGCTCAGCCATCAGGGGCCCAGCACCGTTGCCCGTTTCGCGCACATCGAAGCACCGGAGGTCCCGGCGGTGGAGCGCCCGTCGGCGGCGGAAGGGCCCGCGATGGGCCTGCCGCACGAGGCTGCCATCTGCCCCGAGCACCAGCCGATCCTCCGACCAGAGGGCGCCCAGCACCTGCTGCAGGGCGGCAGCACCGCCGAAACTCCACAGGCTCAGCCACACCAGCAGAAACAGCAGCGCCGGCAGGGTCCACTGACCGGTGGCCAGCCCGCTCCCCAGCAGCCGCCACAGGACCCAGAGGGCGAAGATCTCTCCCGCCAGCCAGCCGCAGAGCCAGAACGAGAGGAACGCCGCCACGAAGAAACGGCCGGGTCCGTGGGGGCGAAAGCGGAATGTGGTGGTGCCGATGCCGTCCCTCACCGCCACCCCCGCCCTCGGCTGATGGGCCCATGCTGGCGATGATTAACCGGTGGGGCATCCTCCCGAACACAGGAAGCCCCCGACACCTGGAAAGGAGCCGGGGGCGACGTGATCAGCGGAGCCGTGGCTTCAGCCGACGAACTCGCGGCTGGGGGCGGAGACGCCGGCGGGGGAGGTGCCCTTCAGGTAGGCCAGCATGGTGTCGGCATCGGAGCACTCGAACGGGTCGGTGGGGCAGTTGTCCTCGAGACCGGGCTCCACGCACAGCTTCTCGATCGTGCCGTCGTTGACGAGCATCGAATAGCGCCAGGAGCGCGCACCGAAGCCCAGGTTGCCCTTCTCAACGAGCATGCCCATCTTGCGGCTGAACTCACCGTTGCCGTCGGGGAGCAGGAACACCTTGTCGGCGCCCACCTGCTTGCCCCACTGGTACATCACGAAGGCGTCGTTGACCGACACGCACACGATGCTGTCGACGCCCTGGCCCTTGAACTCCTCGTAGAGGGCCTCGTAACGGGGCAGGTGATTGGAGGAGCAGGTGGGGGTGAAGGCACCGGGAAGAGAGAACACCACCACCTTCTTGCCCTTGAAGATGTCGTCGGTGGTGAGGTCCTGCCAGCGGAAGGGGTTGGGGCCTCCCACGGACTCATCGCGCACACGGGTCTTGAAGACGACGCTGGGGACCTTTTCGAGGAAAGCCATGTGAATGTGTGAAGAACGACTTGACGACGCGCCGCCCGGAGCAGCGATCGCATGGAGCTTAACTCATAATCGGTCCGCCTTAGGGTGGAAACCGGCTGAGTGTTTGTACTCAACACCTCCCCGAATCCGGCCGGGCCATCGCCCTACAGTCCGGCTCGCCAGCACCTCGGCCCACCGCCCCAGCCATGACCCTCTCGATGCACGGGGCGGCCGTTCCGCCCCTGGCCCGCAGCCTGAGCAATCTGGTGGGCATCCTCGCCAAGGCGGCCGCCCACGCCGAAGCCAAGGGGATTGATCCGGCGGTGCTGCTGCAGGCGCGCCTCTACCCCGACATGTTCCCCCTGGTGCGCCAGGTGCAGATCGCCACCGACATCGCCCGCCGCGGCCTGGCCCGGCTGGCCGGGGTCGAGAGCACGGCGATGGCGGACAACGAAGCCAGCTTCGAGGAGCTGATCAGCCGGGTCGAGACGACCCTTGCCAGCCTCGAGGCCTTCTTGCCTGAGCAGATCGACGGCACGGAAGACAAGGCCATCGAGCTGACGATCCGCAGCGAAACTCTCCACTTCAGCGGCCAGACCTTCCTGTTGTTGTTCGTGCTGCCCAACGTCTATTTCCACGTCACCACCGCCTACGACATCCTGCGGCACAACGGCGTGGAGCTCGGCAAGCGGGATTTCCTGGGCGAGCCCTGAGGCCTTCAGGCCAGGGGCCGCCGCAGGGCCGCCGGATCGAGGCCCTCCCGCAGGGCCAGTACCAGGCCAGCCGCCTCCGCGTAGGTGGCGGCCGGGATCACCGCCAGCCCCAGGGCCTCGCCGCTGACCGGCAGCAGGCAGGGATTGCCTTCCACGGCGATCACCGGCACGCCCCGCTCGGCGCAGGCCAGCACCGCCTCGCCGCCTAGGGCTCCGGCCGGGGCCACCACCGCGCCGAGATCGGCGCCATGCAACAGCCCGGTGCCGCTGGCCGGCTCGGGCCGCAGGGAGGGGGCCCGGCTCAGGCCCACCAGCACACACGGCAGGAAGGTGTGGCCCAGCTCCTCCGCCGCCGCCCGCGGATCCAGCCCGGGGTCGGGCGGCAGCGGCGCCAGGGCGGGGGCATGGGCACAGGGCACCCCCAAGTGGCGCACCAGCAGGTGGCTGATCACCGCCTCCGCCCCGGCCAGGGCGTCCACCCCCGTGCCGTGGCGGTAGGCCGCTAAGGCGTCGCTGCCGGGATCCTCGGGGAAGCGGGCCACCACGGCGATGGCCGTGGCCCCGGCGGCCAGCAGTGCTTCGCCGGCCCGCAGCAGGGCGTCGGGGCGGCCCAGAGTGCCCCAGCTGCTGCCGCTGGGGCCGATCGAAAGGCTCACCTCCAGGGGCACATCACTGCTGAGCACCGGGCCAATCGTCAGCCCCAGGCTGGCGCGGCAGGCGTCGATCACCTGGCGGTGGCGCAGCAGCAGCTCCGCTTCGATGCCCGCATCGAACAACACCCCCACCCGCTGGAAGGGCACCGGCGCCAGGGCCAGAACGCCGGCGGCGAAACGGTCGAGGCTCCAGCCCTCCACGTAGTGCAGGCGCCGGTCGCTCCAGTAGAGGGACGCAGCATTCATCACGTTGGGGTGCGTGACCAGGCAACCGCTGGCCGCCGCCAGCAGCCGGGCCGCCGGCAGACCGTCGCCGGCGAAGCCCCCCACGGCGCAGCCCACCCCGGTGGGGATCACCAGCAGGGTGGGCAGGGGCGGGGCCGCCGCGCTCAAGGGCCAGGGGCCGGCGCCGGGGCCACCACGATCCCCTCGAGCCGCAAGCCGCGTTGGGGATCCACCGCCGTGATCGCCCAGCGCAGGGGTTCGGCACCCTCACCGGCCAGGCGGCGGGCCTCCCGCGCCAGTCCCTGCCGCAGCTGGGGCAGCAGCGGACCGGGGGCGGCCTGCAGCCACAGCTCCAGCGGCACCAGGGAACTCACTTCTGGAACTGACCGAACTGGGCCTCGTAGAGGGCGTCCTCCTGGCCGGCCAGCAGGTCGAGGTCCGAGCGCGGATAGGAGACGCACAGGAGGGCATAACCGTTGGCCTGAAGCTCGGCCTTCACGCCCATGGCATCGGGCTGGTGCACTTCACCGCTGCGCAGCAGGGCGGCGCAGGTGGTGCACACCCCCGAGCAGCAGGAGCTGGGCAGGGGCACCCCGGCGGCCTCGGCGGCATTGAGCACTGTCTGGTCGCTGCGGCAGGAAAAGCTGTGGGAGACGCCATCGCGGCTGGCGTTGATCTGAAAAACGGTGGGCTCAGGGGTGGTCGCTGGGGTGGTCTCGGGCACGGGGGATGGGGCTCCGGGAGGGGCGGCGGTGGCAGGGGCTGCTCAGGCTCCCGACGCCTTGCCATCCTCCCCGATCACGAGCCAGCGGACGGGATGGGGGGCGAGGTACTCCCCCGGATGGGGCGCCGCCTCTGGAGCTGTGAGAACGAAGTCGATGCTGAGGGAGAAGCGGGTGTCGTCGGGGTCGTCGTTGGGCAGCACCGCATGGTCGACCGAGGAGGGGAACAGCAGCAACAGGCCGGCCAGGGGCGCCACGTCGTGCCAGGGCTGGTTGAGGGCCGACGCGGTGTCGATCGGGCCGTCCTGGCCTAGCGCCAGGCCCGGCACCAGCTCATTCACCTGCCGGGGGGCGAACAGGCGCAGGCAACCGCTGCGGCCACTGCCGTCGCCATTGAGGTAGTAGACGGCGCTGAGGTGGGCGTTGGGGTGGTGGTGGCGCCCCACCTGCTCACCGGCGTCGCTGATCACCGGCCAGCTGCGCTGCACATGCAGCGCCACGCGCCGGCGATCGAACCCCAGCGCGGCCAGGTACTGCCAGGCATGGTCCGCCAGCCGGGTGATCAGGGGAGCGAACAGGGGGTCGCGGTGCAGCTCCCCGGCGCCGCGCACATCCCCGGTCCAGGCCACGCCCTCCTCACTGGGGACCTGCTCCCGAAAGGCCAGGGCCCTCTGCAGCCACAGGGCGGTGTCGAGAGGGTCGGGCGCCAGCTGCACACGGCCCAGGGCCATCGGGAACAGGGGCTGGATCGCCAGGTTGGCGGTGGCGGTCATGGGCAAAGGCGACGGGAGACGCGGCGACTGGGAACGGAATGGGCCTGAGCGGAAACTCTGGGACCATGCCGTCCCATGCCTGGTCGAGGCCGGCGGTGTCCGAGCTGCAGGCCTGGTGCCGCCCTGCCGACGGCAGGAGATGCCGATCGCGTTCAGCGCAAGCCATGGGATGGATCGGGAAAGGTGTCCTGAACGCGCGACGAACCAGCCTGCGTGTTCCTCTACAAGGCAGAAGGACTGGGCCTTCAGCGGCACCTGCCAGAATCCATCCGCGAAAGATGGCGGAGAGGAAATGAAGAAGACATTGAAAGCGACCGGCTGGTTCTTTCTTTCGATCGATACAGTTGCGTTCCTCTTCTTCCTCAACTGGGCTCTCACGGCAAGCACTCGAGATGGCGAGGTTGCCTATGCTTTTTTCTTTCTCCTGTTCACCTTGGCGTTCATCGGCGTTGGCGGTGGAGCGTTGGTATTCAGTGCCAGACGTGGTTCCGTCTTGGGACTCTGGTGTTCGACACTCTTCCTGGGACTTCCACCTGTCATCGTCGCCGCCATACGGATCAGCAACTCCCTCTAGCGCACCAAAGGAGTTGGGGGCCTGGTTCGCACTGATCCGCTCAACAGCCCGGCCTGGCAAGCACGGAGGCACAGACATCCAGACATCCACCGTCGCTGGATACCAACAGCCAAACCACTTTCCAACAGCACGATTCAACCTTCGGCGCCTGAACGACTTGCTCGATCCCATGGGTTCATGCCGACGTCTGATCCTGGAGACAGGTAGCGTCCGGCAGCTGACACCATGACCGCACGTCGTCTCTCCTGTGGTCTGGTCTTCCTGCCTCTCACGGGCTGTGAATCATTTTGGACGATGACCAATCGCTCGGGACTCGAAGCCGATGGTCGCGAACTCCTGAAGACTGCTGCCGTCGAACCGCAGCATCTGGAATGCCGCATGGTCGGCACCACACGAAATGCCGCTTGCTCCCTTCGCCTGTCTCCGCCAGAGACCGCATCTGTCATTCGGGCTCTGGCGCTCGAGAGCATCCAGGCCGATCATCACATTCGGCCTGGGGAATCGCCCCACCTCGCTGCGGCTTCCCAGTGGCACGGCCTGCGAGTATCTTCTGCTCACCATCAACAAGTCGACGGGTCAGACAGGCATCCAGGTCCCCTTGCAACGACCATGGGCAAGCTCCCAGAATCTCACTGCCCCGCTGCGAGGCAAGGGCCTTGGCAGCAGCGGACCCTCGCCGGTTGAACGGGCGGATCTCTCCGATCAACCGATGGCCTTCTGAGTTGCCGGCACCGTTTGTATCGTCGCTGATCAACTGTTGAGACGACGACATTCAGGAGAGAGCTGACAGGATTCGAACCTCGAACACAAAGACAGTTTCCAGTCAGGCGCCTGTCGAAAAGGTATTTGAATTTGCATTCAATCCTCCGAACTGGCGAAGCTCAAAGCGATCATGGAATCCTAGGTGCCACTCCTTTTTGCCATTCCGCCTATCCTCGGAATCCAAGTTCTGCATTGATGGCCACCCCTGCCGACCCATCCTGGGCTGCCCCAGCCCTGCTGACGGGATTCATCGCCGCCCTGGGCTATGTGGGGAAAACAGTCGCCGAGCTGGTGCTTCAGCAGCGTGAAACAGTGCGGGACCGCAGAAGTCGGCTGGTCGAGCTGTACGCGCTGCTGCGCGCCGGAGACGCGGCCTACGCAGCCCAACGGAGACTGTTGAAACGGCTGGCAGATCTGCTGAGAAGTCGTGTACCTGAGGCCGCTGAGCTGCCCCCAGGATTTGATCGACTCCTTTTGGAGACCTACGCGGTCATGAACGAGGAGGAAAGGCAGCTGCATGGATTGATTCAGGCGATGACCATTCACACGTTCCGCCCGCTGAACCAATCACTGCTGGAGTGGCTGCGCGCGGATCGCTACTTTCGGGCTGCACCGCCTTCCCACCGCCGTTTGGCAGAACTGGCGCTTTTTCTGGCTGAGCTGGAGGCACACCTGGTGATCTGGGTCGCCAAGTATGCAGCCTGGATCCCGGACCAACCCGACCATGCCCTGGTGTACCTGGCGGATGAGAACAAACATGGCGTGGCTTTCCCCAAGCATGGGGCTGCCATCATTGCCAGGGTGCTGTATCATCCACTGCCTAGAAGAAGGGGGTCCAACTGGATGTCCACGGCTAGATTTCCCCATCACTTAAAGCGTCCGCGTCCAAAGTATGGGAACAGAACACACACTTAAATCAGGAGAACCTCCGTCCTCGGCCATGCTCCACTGCCTTGCTGATGATCTATGGGTTGCCGAACAACCGCAGACCTACTTCGGCCTGAGCATCGGCACCAGGATGACGGTCATCCGTCAGCGGAGCACCAACAAGTTGGTGATTCTTTCACCGATCCAGCCATCGGCTGAGCTCGAAAAAGGGCTGGCCGAGCTCGGGGTCGTCGGCGATATCGTGGTGCCCAACGCCTTCCACCATCTCTATCTCCAGGCGTTCATGCAACGCTTCCCTTTGGCAACCACCTGGGGTCCGCCCGCCCTCAGGCAGAAATGTCCCCATCTGGAGCTGGATCGTCTGCTCAGCGCTGACGCCCCTTCCCCATGGCCAGAGCTGTTGCTCTGCGGCCTCACTGGACTCCGCACCTTGGGGCCGACGGGGCCATCCCCGCTGCACGAGGTGGCTTTCTGCCACACCCCCAGCAGGACCCTGATCCTCACAGACAGCGCCTTCCATTTCGATGCCTCGGCATCCTGGCTCACCCGGTGGATCACGCGAATCGGCGGCGGTTTCGATCGCCTGGAGCCCACCATTCTCGAGCGGCTGGCCACCTCCGACAAGGCTTCCTTGGCCAGGGCCGTGCAGGTTGTGCTGCAATGGGATTTCGACAGGGTCATCGTGGCCCACGGTGCTGTCGTTGAACACGGCGGCAAGGAAGGCCTCAGCACGGCCTATGCGGCATTCCTGGATGGGGCTCTCGAGACTTGCGCCGGCAACCACGCCATCACCCAGGTCCATCAACCATGAAAGCCGCTGTCGCTGAGCGCTATGGACCGCCCGAGGTGCTGCGTATCAAGGAGATCGCCACCCCAACGCCCAAAGACAACGAGATCCTGATTCGGATTCATGTGACCACTGTCACATCAGCGGACTGGCGGGTCAGAAGCCAGACGGTTCCGACGGGCTTCGGGCTGATCATGCGGCTGGTGTTTGGCCTGCGGAAGCCCAGGCAGCCCATCCTCGGCTCCGAACTGGCCGGGGTGGTCGCTGCGATCGGCAGGGACGTCACCCGGTTCAAGGTGGGGGAGCGGGTCTTCGCCTTCAGCGACGTCGGCATGGGCTGCCAAGCCGAGTACATCGTCCTGCCCCAGGACGGCATGGTGGTGCCCACACCGCCCGAGCTCACGGATGAGACAGCAGCTGCCCTCTGCTTCGGCGGAACGACTGCACTCGATTTCCTGCGCCGCGGCAAGGTTCAGCGCGGGGACAAGGTGATGGTGAATGGGGCCTCAGGAGCGGTAGGCACAGCCGTGGTGCAACTGGCCCGGCACGTCGGCGCCGAGGTCACCGGCGTGTGCAGCGGAGCCAACATCGATCTGGTGCGCTCCCTGGGTGCAGCCCATGTCATCGACTACACCCAGGCCGACTTCAGCCGCAACGGCCAAACGTACGACCTCATCGTCGATACGGTCGGCACGGCGCCCTTTTCTCGCTGCAGGCGATCACTGAAGGATGGGGGGCGCCTGTTGCTGGTGCTGGCCGGGTTGCCCGAGATGCTCCAGGGGCTGTGGGTGTCGCTGACAAGCCGCCACACGGTGATCGCCGGACCCGCTGCCGTGAAACTGGAGGATCTGCGCCATCTGGCGACACTGGCTGAGGCGGGAGAGTTCCAACCGGTGATCGATCGACGCTATCCGTTTGAGCAGATCGTGGAGGCCCACCGTTATGTCGACAGCGGGCGCAAGAAGGGAAATGTCATCATTTCCGTGCGCAACCAGGCCTAGTACAGGGTGCCGAAGTCTGAGGATTTGGTGTGCATCAAGCACCCCGTCCTCCAGATCGTCGCCTCGATTCCTGCCTCGAAACTGACGACGTATCCGTCGATCGGTGAGCATCTGGCTGTGATGACCAGGCAGGAGCGTCCCGAAGCGGCACCGTGGGGCGTGAAACGCATGCGAGGTTGCTGACATCGGTGTAACGTAAAGAAGACAGAAAAGCCTCGACCGCCGCTGCAGGTGCTTCCTCGCTGTTCTGCCCCTCTCGAAGAGAAGGCGAGATGAAGCCTCCAATAAAGAAAGGATATGGGCCCAAGGGCGGGCGTCCAACGCCCTTGCTGGTCGCGACCAGATCTGAAAGCACCCTGCCACAGCCATTGGAGCTGGCGCTGACGGAGCGCAGGAAGAAACTGCACTGCCTCCAGCAGATTGAGCAGATCATCAGCGCCAATCAAGGCACGATCGACGACATTCTTCAGCAGACGGTCGAGGCCATCCCGAACGCCTGGCCGCATGCCGCCCATACCGTGGCCCGAATCTCTCGGGGCACTAAGGCGTATCAAACGGGCGATCTTGATCGTTGCCCATCCGTTCAGTCGTCGCCAATCAGGGCCAACGGCACCATCTACGGCTGCCTGGAAGTCGGCTATACCCAACCATTCGCGGAAGCCATCGAAGGACCTTTTCAGGCGGAAGAACGGCTACTGCTGGACACGATCGCCAACCGTCTCGGCAGCCTGATCGCCGGGGCCATCGCCGAGGAGTCATTGATCAGAACCCTCCAGGAGAAGGAGAGGCTCTTCAAGCAGTTGATCGCGGTCGTGGGGGGGATGGCGGAGATGCGGGATCCCTACACCGCCGGCCACCAACACAGTGTGAAAGAGCTGGCCATGGCCATCGGAGTGGAACTGGGCCTACCGGAGCGCCAGCTAGAGGGCCTGCAACTGGCCGCCTCCGTCCACGACATCGGCAAGATCATGGTGCCGGCGGAACTCCTCTGCAAGCCGACGGCACTGACCACGCATGAATTTGATCTGATCAAGGATCACGCCCAGGCTGGCTACACCATCCTCAAGGACGTGGACTTTCCCTGGCCGATTGCCCGGATCGTCCATGAACACCACGAACGGATGGACGGCAGCGGCTATCCCAGCGGGCTGAAGGGAGAGGAGTTGCTGCTCGAATCCCGGATCGTGGCCGTCGCCGACGTGGTTCAGTCCATGTGCGCCCATCGCCCCTACCGGGCCGGCCTGGGCAGTGATGCCGCCCTGGCGGAGATCAGCAAAAACCGAGGCAAGCTCTACGACACCGACGTGGTGGACGCCTGTCTGAAGATGTTCAACGAGAAGCGGTATGTCTGTGGCTGTTGAGGCCTGAACGGATCCCCTGATGTCAGGCGCCTCCCACCGTCCACTCCGTCTGCCGCCAGGGGTGGATCTGCGCGGGGAACTCGAAGCCCTGGCCCGGCAGGATCCGGGGCTCAGCGGCTTCGTCGTCTGCGGCATCGGCAGCCTCGAGAGTCCCGTGCTTCGCTTCGCTGATCAGGACGAAGGGATCGTGCTGGCCGGTCCGCATGAGGTAATCACGCTGGCGGGCAGCATGACTATGGATGGCGCCCACCTGCACCTGGTGGTGGCCGACGCGAAGGGAGTCACGCTGGGCGGTCACCTCTGCCACGGAAGCCGGGTGCGCACAACAATGGAACTCCTGATGGTCTGCCCCGAAGGCTGGACATTGGGCCGGGAGCGGGATGCCGCCACCGGCCATCTGGAACTGACGCTCAGCCCATCGCCGCCGAGCCGCCCACCACTTCCAGGATCTCCTGGGTGATGGCCGCTTGGCGGGCCTTGTTGTAGTCGAGGGTGAGGGTCTTGGCGAGTGCCTTGGCGTTGTCGCTGGCGTTGTTCATGGCCGTCATCCGGCTGGCCAGTTCACTGGCGGCCGCTTCCTGGAGGGAGCGCAGCAGCTGATTGGCCAGATAGAGGGGCAGCAGAGCATTGAGCAACTGCTCAGGGCTCTGCTCGAACACGAAGTCGGGCTGAAGGGACGGATCAGCGTTCTCCACCTTGCCGACCTCCACGCCGAGGCGGCCGTCGCGGGTGATGAGACGGAAGATCTCGTCATCCGAGCTGGCGATGCCCTGGGGATCGAGGGGCAGCAGGGTCTGGACGACCGGCTGGGAGCTCACCAGGTTGATGAAGCGGGTGAAGACGATCTCCACCCGATCGGTGCTGGCCGAAAGGAACTCGGCCAGCACTTCGTTGGAGATCTCGTTGGCTTCCTGGGAGGTGGGCAACTGCTCCAGGCCGGTGAAGGTGGCCCGGATCGGGTAGGAGCGGTTGGTGAAATAGGTGATGGCCTTGCGGCCCATCAGCACCATGTCCACGGCAAAACCCTGGCCCTTGAGTTCGGCGAAGCGCTGCTCGGCCCGCCGGATGACGTTGGCGTTGTAGCCGCCGCAGAGGCCACGGTCGCCGGTGACAACCAGCAGGGTGATGGTGCCCACCGGACGGCGCTCGCCCAGCAGGGGGGAATCGGACCCCTCAAAGCCCATGCGGGACTCGAGGTTCTGAAGCACCCGGGCCAGACGATCGGCGAAGGGGCGGGTGCGCAGCACCTGCTCCTGGGCACGACGCACCTTGGCGGCGGCCACCAGCCGCATGGCTTCAGTGATCTTGCGTGTGTTCTTGACCGAACTGATCCGGTCACGGATTGCCTTGAGATTGGCCATGGGTGGAGAGTCCTCAGGCGGCGGCCAGCATCGAGGAGGTGACCTCGCGGATGGCCTCCTTGAGAATGGCTTCGGATTCGTCGCTCAGCACCTTGTCAGTCTGAACCTGGTTGATGAACTCGGGCTTGCTGCTCTTGAGGTATTCGCGCAGCTCGCGGGCGAACTGGGGCACCAGCTCGACGGGCACCTCATCAATCAGACCCTTGACGCCCGCGTAGACCACCGCCACTTGCTCGGCGAGGATGAGGGGGCTGAACTGGGGCTGCTTGAGCAGTTCACGCAGACGCTTGCCCCGGCCCAGCTGGGCCTGGGTGGCGGCATCCAGGTCGGAGGCGAACTGGGAGAAGGCGGCCAGCTCGTCGAACTGGGCCAGTTCCAGCTTCAAGGTGCCGGCGATCTTCTTGATCGCCTTGGTCTGGGCGGCTCCACCCACCCGGCTCACGGAGATACCCACGTTGATGGCGGGGCGCAGGCCGGAGTTGAACAGGTCGGAGCTGAGGAACACCTGGCCGTCGGTGATCGAGATCACGTTGGTGGGGATGTAAGCGGAGACGTCACCGGCCTGGGTCTCGATGATCGGCAGGGCGGTCATGCTGCCCTTGCCCATGGCGTCGGAGAGCTTGGCGGCCCGCTCCAGCAGGCGGCTGTGGCAGTAGAAGACGTCGCCGGGATAGGCCTCACGACCGGGGGGACGGCGCAGCAGCAGGGACATCTGGCGGTAGGCCTGGGCCTGCTTGGTGAGGTCGTCGTACACAACCAGAGTGGCCTTGCCCTTGTACATGAAGGACTCGGCGATGGCCGCGCCGGTGTAAGGGGCCAGGTACTGGAGGGCCGCCGCTTCCGAGGCGCTGGCCGCCACCACCACGGTGTAATCCAGGGCGCCGCGCTCGCGCAGCACTTCCACCACGTTGGCCACCGACGCGTTCTTCTGGCCGATGGCCACATAGACGCAGACCACGTCCTCCCCCTTCTGGTTGAGGATGGTGTCGATGCAGATGGCGGTCTTGCCGGTCTGGCGGTCGCCGATGATCAGTTCCCGCTGGCCGCGGCCGATGGGAATCATGGCGTCGATGGCCGTGATGCCGGTCTGCATGGGTTCATGCACCGACTTGCGCTGGATGATGCCAGGCGCCATCGACTCGATCAGGCGCGTCTCGGTGGTGGGGATCTCACCCTTGCCGTCGATCGGCTGGCCCAGAGCGTTCACCACCCGGCCCAGCATGGCGTCGCCCACCGGAACCGCCGCAATGCGGCCGGTGGCCTTGACGGTGCTGCCTTCCTGGATACCCAGGCCCTCGCCCATCAACACGACGCCGACGTTGTCGTCCTCCAGGTTCAACGCCAGGCCCTCGGTGCCGTCCTCGAACAGCACCAGCTCACCGGCCATCACCTGCTCCAGGCCGTAGACCCTGGCGATGCCATCACCGATTTGCAGGACGGTGCCGACGTTGCTGACAGACACCGACTTGTCGTAGTCGGCGATCTGCTTCTTGAGGATGGCGCTGATCTCGTCGGGGCGGATGGAAACCATGGGTGGGAGTCCCCGGAGGGGAGGCGATGAAGTGAGAAGGAGAGGGGAATAAAGGGGGAAGCGCTAGCTCACGTTGGCGAGCGTCAGGCCGAGGCGCCGCACCTGACCGGCGAGGCTGGCGTCGATCACCCGGGAACCGACGCTGAGGACGAACCCACCGATCAGGGCAGGATCCACCGCGAGGCTGATCTCCACCTTGTCGGTACCGGCTACAGCCTTGGCTTTCTCAGCGAGCAGCGCCTGCTGCTCGTCGCTCAGGGGGCTAGCCGAGGTGACGGTGGCCAAGGCGATCTGGTTCTGCTCGCGGTAGAGCTCCAGGAGCCGCTCCAGGACGGCATCAAGGAACCCGATCCGCTGGCGGTCGGCCAGCAGCTTGAGCAGGTTGAGGAAGGAGGGGGAGATGGCCGCCCCGAAAAGTTGCTCGAGGGCCGCTTTCTTGCCTTCGACCTCCAGGACCGGGGAGGCCATCGCCTCGCGCAGGTCGCTGGAATCGTGCCAGAGGGCCAGGATCGCCCGGGCCTGGTCGATCACCGCATCGGTGTCCCCATTGGCGTCGCAGACCTGGAGGAAAGCGTCGGCGTAGGGGGTGGTAATGGTGTTGAGCAGAGGCATCAGGCGTTCCCCATCGATTGAATGGACTGATCGATCAGCTGGGCCTGCGTGCTGGCGTCGAGGCGGCCGGGGAGGCTGGCGAGGGCCTTGGCGATCGCCATTTCGGCGGCCTCGCGCTGCAGCAGCTTGCTGACGCGGGACACCTCCGAATCCAGATCAGACTGGGAGTCCTGCTTGAGCCGCGCCATCTCCTCGACGGTGCGCTTCTCGCTTTCGAGGCGGATGGCCTCGGCACGGACCTTGCCGTCAGCGCGAATCTTCTCGGCACGGGCGCGAGCCTCACCCAAGCTCGTCTGGGCCACGGTGAGGGACGCGGTGGCGACACTGAGGCGCTCTTCGGCTTCCTTGAGTTCCCCCAGGATCCGCTCGCGGCGGCGCTCCAGGATGCCTCCAAGGAAGCCCCGCAGGAACCACACCAGGCCGGCGATCACGATCGCCAGATTGATGATGTTCGTCTCGAAAATGTCGAGGTTGAGGCCGAAGGTGCCGTGGCTGGCGAACAGGGTCGTCAGGGTTGAAAGGAGAGGGAAGGGAGTCATGAGGCGGGCAGAAGACGGTCGACGATGAGGTCGGCAAGCCTGTCGGCATCGGCCTCAAGAAGGCTCAGGGCATCCGCCCGCTGGACATCGATCTTGCTGCGGGCGCTTTCGCGGCTGGCCATGGCGTCCGCCTGGGCCACCGCCATGGCCTCGCGATACAGACGGTCGGAATCCTGCTCGGCCTCCAGGATCACCTTCTGAGCCTCAAGCCGGGCCCCCTTCAGCTGCTCCTTGAGATCAGCCTCAAGGCGAACGCTCTGGGCGATCTTCTCCTTGGCCTGGGTGCGGCTGGTGGCGATGTACCCCTCACGGTCCTCTACGGCCTTGCCGACCGGTCGGAAGAAAAGGGTGTTGAGGATGAAGGTGAGGAGCACCACCTGCAGCGCCATGAGCGGCAGGGTGGCGTCGAGGTCAAACAGACCTCCCTCGGGCGACCCTGCGGTCGCACCTGCCTCGGCAAGCAGAAGCCAGCTGGTCATGGGGCAAAAAAGCGGGCGGTGGTGGAGGCGTGGATGGAGCCGGGGGTGGCGAAGGGCCGCGACGAACGTGCGGCCCGCTCCTCCCCCGAAGGCCTCCGATCAGGAGAAGGGGTTGGCGAACAGCAACACCAGGGCGACCACCAGGCCGTAAATGGTGAGCGATTCCATGAAGGCCAGGGAGAGCAGCAGGGTGCCGCGGATCTTGCCTTCGGCTTCGGGCTGACGGGCAATGCCTTCGACGGCGCCTTGGGACGCACTGCCCTGGCCGATGCCAGGACCGATGGAGCCGAGACCGACGGCAAGACCAGCAGCCACGACAGACGCAGCGGAAGTAAGGGAATCCATGGTGAGGTTAGAAATGTGGGGCGCCGGGGAAGCGCGGAAGGAACCTTGTCGAGAACCCTGCGCCGGGGACACCTGGGAAGGCGGGCCCGGAACGTGCCGGACCTGCGCGCAGAGAGTTTGCCAGACCGGGGGACCGGACCAGCAGGTGCAGGAGCTAGTGGTGCTCCTCGTGGACGGCCTCACCGATGTAGTAGGCCGCCAGAGTGGCGAAGATCAGGGCCTGGATCGCACTGGTGAACAGACCGAGAAACATCACCGGCAGGGGCACCACCAAGGGCACCAGGAAGGCCAGCACGGCCACCACCAGTTCATCGGCAAGGATGTTGCCGAACAGACGGAAGGAGAGCGAGAGGGGCTTGGTGAAGTCCTCAACGATCTTGAACGGCAGCATGATCGGCGTGGGTTCCACGTAGTACTCGAAGTACCGGAAACCCTTGCGGCTCAGTCCGGCATAGAAGTACGCCAGTGACACCAACAAGGCCAGGGCAATGGTGGTGTTGATGTCGGCGGTGGGGGCGCCCAGTTCACCGCTCGGTAGATGAATCAGCTTCCAGGGGATCAGGGCCCCGCCCCAGTTGCTCACGAAGATGAACAGAAACAGGGTGCCGATGAAGGGAAGCCAGTCGCGGTAGGCCTTCTCGCCGATGTACTCGCGGGCGATGTCACGCAGGTAATCCCAGAGGAACTCCAGCAGGTTCTGCACGCCCTTGGGATCGCGCTCCAGGCGGCGGGTGCCGACCACCACAACGGCGAGCAGCGCGCCGATCACGACCCAGGAGCTCAGGAAGACCTGGCCGTGGATCTTGTAATTGCCAAGCTGCCAGTACAGGTGCTGGCCGACCTCAAGGGCGGCGAAGGGAAGGGCGAGGGGCAACGGAGCCATCGGGGATAGGGCCTGGCGGAACGTCTGGGCCGCCGAAGCGGCTGAAGAGGGCCGCCGAAGCGGCTGAAGAGGGCCGCCGAAGCGGCTGGAGAGGTATCAGGTGTCGAGGACGGCCTGAACGATCAAGGCGGGTTTGTAGAGGAGGAAACCCACCAGGGCCGGCAGGATTTCGAGGACGGGGAGCCTGGCGGCCGTGAGCACCAGCACCACCGGCACCAGCAACTGGGCCTTACCCACCGCCTTGGTTTCGACGCCGAAGCGGTTGACGCTGCGGGCCAGGAGCCGGAGGTACAGGAGCCCCGCCAGGGCTCCCACCAGCAGACTGAGCGCGGTGGACAGATCGAACCACAGGGCCGAGATGGGCACCGCCAGGGCAGTGGCACAGACCGTGGAGAGAAGCATCCGGCGTTGCAGCCGCAGGTAACCGTCCATGCCGTTGTTCACCGTCGACGAAGCGTCGGCGACTTCAGGCAGGGGGGGGGCCTCAATGGGCGGATGCACTGCGACCTCTTCGACCGACGTCTCCACGGGGGGGACGGCATCCGGGGAGGTGGTCAGGGCAGCCTGCAACCGTCAAGGCTCCGTCTTGGCGTGCGGACTTTATCACTCGGCCTCTTCAAGCCCTTAGCAACAGAAGCACCCGCTCCGCCAGCAGCCGCCGCGCCGCCGCGACCCGCTCGGCGGGGCCCTGGGCCACCGGAAGCGCCCCGATCGGGGTGCCGGCCGGGGCCGCCTCCAGCGCCTCCATCAGGACCAGATCCTCTGCCGTGATGGTCAACGGCAGCAGGTCCGGCCCCAGCAATGCGGTGGACGGCCAACCCCACAGACAACGGTTGCGCTCGCCCCCGGCCGCGAGCAGGGCCTCATCGCTCCAAGCCTCCGGCGCCGCCTCCGCTGCTCCGTCGCCCTCCTGGCGGCGCAGGAAGAACTCGAAATGGCTGATGTCGGGATCGAGGCTCTCCACCAGGGCCCACTGCTGTGCCGGCGGCAGGGCCTGGGCCCGCTCCAGCAGCTCCCCCTGGAGCAACCGGGCCGGATCCCAGACCTCCGGATTGGAGAAACCGGCGAAGCGGACCCCGGGCTGATCGACGAAACGGAACAGGCGCTCCAAGTCGTAGCTGGTCTCCTGGGGGTGGAGGTACATGTCGGCGAAGTTGGCATCGGCGCCGGTGTCGAGGGCCCAGCGCTGCTCGTGGTGTCGCCGCAGGCGGTTGGTCTCGGGAAGGGTGGTGAACAGCTCCCGCCCCAACCGCAGCCCCGCCGGCCCGGTGCCTACTCCCATCAAAGCCAGGGCCCGCTGGGTCCGATGGATCTCCCAGCGGCCGCCGTCGGCGTAGAGAAAGAGGTGCAGCAGCCCCCCTGGCCGCAGCAGGGGGACCAGGGCGCGCAGGCCCAGCTCGGGCTGGTCGAGGTGGTGCAGCACCCCCACCGAGTTGATGTAATCGAAGGGGCCCTCCCCCGCCAGATCAAGCAGGCTGCGCTGCTCGATGCGCAGCTCCGCCACCTGGGCGGCGGCCCCGGAGCGGCCGGTGCGCTCCCTGGCCACCGCCAGGGCACCGGCACTGATATCCACCGCCAGCACGGAAGCCCCAGGGTTGAGATGGCAGAGGTAGTCGGTGCTCACTCCCGTGCCGCAGCCGGCGTCGAGGATCCGCCAGGGGCGCGGCGGCGGCGGCAGGGCCCCGTTCACGGCCGCCACGACGCTGTCCACGCACCAACGCCAGTTGTATCCAGGCGGCGGGCCATCCTGGAGGGGATCTCCCGGGTAGGGGAATCGGTCGTAGAAGGCGCTCACCACCGGCGTGGCGGCATCCAGCGGGGCCTCCAGGAGGTGATCCATCAGTGCCTTGGTGCAGGGTCCGGCAGCATTCCACGGCGCCGGCCGCCGTTCAGCCTGAGCCCCAGGGAAGGCTGCAAACATTTGTTCATCCCCCGCCGGGGGGTCAGGGGGGCAGCCGTAACGTGACCCAGCCCGGCTCGCTCTCGTTCATGACCGTGACCGCCAGCAGCGGCAGCACCAGGGTCGCCCCCCAGCGCTACGACACCCTGCCGCTCTCCAGCGTCCGGAAGGCGGAGCAGCAGGACCGTTTCCCCGACGGCGGCGAACTGGATGCCCTGACGACCTTCTTCCGCAGCGGCCAGATCCGCGTCGAAGCCGCCCGACGGATCTCCGCCAACGCCGACGCGATCGTGGCCCGGGCCGCCAACCGCATCTTCACGGGCGGCACCCCCCTCTCCTATCTCGACGCCCCCCTCAGCACCCCCAGCGCTGGGGCGGCCGATGGTGTTGCCCTCGCCGCCGACCAGGCCGCGTTCCAACGCTCGGTGCGCACCTTCGCCCAGGGCTCCGGCGGCAGTGGTCTGCTCGGCCGGATCCTCGAGGGCGTCCAGGCCGACGCCGACGTGCGGGTCGTGTTGCCCAGCGGCTTCAGCCCCATCGCGGTGGCGATCTATGGCAACGCCCGCATGCGCAAGTCGCTGCGGGACATGGCCTGGTTCCTGCGCTACGTGGGTTACGCGGTGATCGCCGGCGATCCGAGCATCCTGGCGGTGAACACCCGTGGCCTCCGCGATGTGCTCGAGAAGGCCTGCTCCCTGGCTGCCACCAACGTGGCGCTGCAGGAGATGCGCGCCGCCGCCGCCGGCCTGTTCAAGGGCGAGCCGGAATCCCGCCAGCTGGTGATCGACTGCTTCAACGTGCTCCTCAAGGAGCTTGAGGTGGCCACCCCCTCCACCCGGGCCCGCCTCGGCAGCCCCGTCAACCAGGGTCTGCAGCTGCCGGCGACCTATGCCCTCGCCGCTGAAGGCGCCCAGCGCTTCGTCATGCGGCCACGCCTTTCCGGCGCTGAGAAGGCTGAGATCATCCGGGCCGCCTACCGCCAGGTGTTCGAACGGGACATCGACAAGGGCTATTCCCAGGTGGTTTGCCCGGTGGAAGCCACCCAGGTGCGCCAGGGCCAGCTCTCGATGCGGGAGTTCATCCGCGCCCTCGGCCGCAGCAAGGTCTACCAGCGCCAGTTCTACGGCCGCTTCTCCAACAGCCGGGTGGTGGAACTGGCCTTCCGCCACTTCCTCGGCCGCGGTGTGAGCTCGATCGAAGAGTTCCGCCAGTACTTCGCCATTGTCAGTGCCAAGGGCCTGGGCGGCCTCGTTGACGCCCTGGTCAATGGCATGGAGTACGCCCGGGTCTTCGGTGAGGAAACGGTTCCCTACCTTCGCGACATCGGCGAGGAAGCCCAGGAGAGCGCCGGCTGGGGATCCAACCGCAACCTCTTCCGCTTCAGCGCGCCGTTCGAGGGTGCCCCCCAGTACATCACCCTCTACGCCTCCTACCGCCAGCCCCTCGCCGATCAGCACCCCTACGGCGGCGGCAACGATCCGCTGGCCCTCAACTACGGGGCGATCTTCCCCTCCAGCACGGCTTCGGTGGCCACCCGCCCGGCACCTTTCAGTTACGACACCCGTCGGATCCTGATCGGCAACGGCATGGCCCAGCCCGGACCCATGGATAGCGCCCAGTTCCGCAAGGCCGTCCCGCGCCGGGTGGGTCCGAAGGTGGTGCGCCTGCGGCAGATCGCCACCGGCGGCAGCTCCACCCCCCGCCGGGGCGGCCAACCCAGCATCCGTGGCACCGAATCCAGCACCCAGGCCGTCATCAATGCGGTTTACGTGCAGGTGCTGGGCACCGCCGGCTACGCCGGCGAGCGCAACAAGGTCGAGGAGATCAAACTTGAGAACGGCGACATCAGCCTGCGGGAGTTCGTGCGCCAGGTGGCCCGCTCCAATGCGTTCCGCCGTCGCTACTGGAGCGGCCTCTACATCACCAAGGCCATCGAGGTGATGCACCGCCGCCTGCTGGGCCGGCCCAGCTTCGGCCGCTGGGAGATCAACGCCTACTTCGACACGGCGGCCCGCAAGGGGTTCTATGGCGTCGTCGATGCCATGCTCGAAAGCCGCGAGTACAACGACTGCTTCGGCGAGGACACCGTCCCCTACGAGCGCTTCATCACCCCGGCCGATCGCAATGCCCGCCGGGTTCCTGGTCTGGTGCAGATCCTCGAGACCGTTGCCGACATCACGCCCCTGCAGCGTCCCATTGTCCCCGTTGCCCAGGCGCTGCGCACCGTGGGCGATCTGGTGCCTCGCAACCTGGCGGCGCGACCGCAGGTGCGCGGGCAGTGGAAAGCGGATGTGGCCGGTGGCCAGAGCGCCTCAGCCTCTTCCGGCGTCCCCACCGGTCCCCAGACGATCAAGCAGCCGCCGGCCCCCACCCGCAGCTGGAGCCAATCCCGCTGGCAGCCCGGCGGCGGTTCCGCCCCGGTCTGGCGCAGCGGTGTCTCCACCGCGGGAGGCAGCAATGGCTATGTGGCCCCCGCCAGCATCGGCATTGCCGGCAGCTGGAAGGCCACCGTGGGCACCAGCCTGCTGAGTGGCGCCGCCATGGCTCCCGACGGGGCGATGGCCAAGGCCCTGCGGCCCGGCTCCCCCCAGGGCTTCAACCGTCGCCAGAGCCTGCCGCGTCCCGTGCAACTGCTCAGGGATCCCAGCGAAACCCAGGTTCAGGAGGTGGTGCAGGCGGTCTACCGCCAGCTGCTCAACCGCGTGCCTTTTGCCGCCGAACGCCAGATGGATCCGGAATCCCAGCTGCGTGACGGCCAGCTTTCGGTGGCCGAATTCGTGTCCCAGATTGCCGGCAGTGATCTGTTCCAGCAGCGGCTCCAGCGGATGGCTCCCCTGAGAGCGGCCTCGGCCGCCTACCTGGCCCTGCTCGGCCGTGCCGCCATGCCGGCCGAAGTCAGCCAGTTCCTCGCCACCCGGGCCACCGCCGGTCAGCAGGCGGCGGTGGCCGAACTGCTCAACGCCCGGGAGTACGCCACGGCCTTCGGCCAGGACACGGTGCCCTACCTTCGCGGCCTGGCCACCGAGGATGGCGTGCCTCTCACCACGGTGAACCGCACCGCCTCTCTCTATGGCGGCAATGGCGGTCTCACCCCCTCGGTAAGGGGAGCGATCTGATCGCTCCCCACCCGATCGAGGCTCGCCCCTGAAGGCAGCGGATTCCGTGCTTTAGCGATCCCCCGGTTCAGCCCCGGGGGGTTTCTTATGGCCTGTCTCTACAACGAGACGGGGAGATTCATCTGCGAATGCGCTTGCGGCGCGCCAGAGGGCGACATCAAAAGATGAACAATTGCTGCGCCTACATGGTGTTAAGAACTCCCGCGAAAGCCGTTGCAAGCCAAGGGATCTCGCAAAGACATCCGCCGTGAAGAACTGTTACCGGCCCCCATGGGAGCGCGGGGCCTTGCCACAGAATGATGCGACGGTCGGCCAAGCCGATCACCCTTACCCACCGGATACCGGTCTCCTTCACGGTGACCGCTTGTTTCGAGGCAGAACTGCATGAGCATCGTCTCCAACTCGATCATCAACGCGGACGCCGAAGCCCGCTACCTCAGCCCTGGCGAACTTGACCAGATCAAGTCGTTCGTGGCAGGGGGTCAGCGTCGTCTGCGCGTCGCCCAGGTCCTGGCTGAAAGCCGGGAGCGCATCGTGAAGCAGGCCGGAGGCCAGCTTTTCCAGAAGCGCCCCGATCTCGTTTCCCCCGGCGGCAACGCCTACGGGGAGGAGATGACGGCTTCCTGCCTGCGCGATATGGACTACTACCTGCGTCTGGTCACCTACGGCGTGGTCGCTGGGGATGTGACACCGATCGAAGAGATCGGCGTCATCGGGGCACGCGAGATGTATCGCGCCCTCGGCACCCCCCTCGAAGCCATGGCGGAAGCCGTGCGCGAGATGAAGACCGCAGCCACAGGTCTCCTCACCGGCTCCGATGCCGAAGAGGCTGGCTTCTACTTCGACTACGTGGTCGGCGCCCTCTCCTGAGGTTTCACCTCCCTCCCGTCCATCGCCATCAAACCCAGGATCCATGCAAGACGCCATCACCAACGTCATCAATCAAGCCGACGTTCAGGGGCTCTATCTCGACGGCGGCTCCATGGGGCGCCTCGAGCAGTACTTCGCCAGTGGTGAGCTGCGGGTGCGTGCCGCTGCCACCATCAGCGCCAACGCCTCGGCCATCATCAAGGAAGCCGTCGCCAAGGCCCTGCTCTACTCGGACATCACCCGTCCGGGCGGCAACATGTACACCACCCGTCGTTACGCGGCCTGCATCCGCGACCTCGACTACTACCTGCGCTATGCCACCTACGCCATGCTGGCCGGTGACACGTCGATCCTCGACGAGCGGGTGCTGAACGGCCTCAAGGAGACCTACAACTCCCTGGGTGTGCCCATCGGCGCCACGGTGCAGTCGATCCAGGCCATGAAGGAAACCACCGCCTCCCTGGTCGGTCCCGATGCCGGTCGTGAGATGGGCGTCTACTTCGACTACATCAGCTCCGGTCTGGGCAACTGATCCCCAGCAACGCCCCCACCACGGCACGTTTTTCGAGGATCACCCCATGCGCCTGTTCAAGATCACGGCCTGCATCCCCTGCCCCGACAAGGCGCGCAGTCAGAGGGAACTGCAGAACACCTACTTCACCAAGTGGGTGCCTTATCACAGCTGGTTCGCCGAACAGCAGCGGATCATGAAGCAGGGCGGCAGGATCCTGAAGGTGGAACTGGCCACCGGCCGTCGTCAGCAGAACTGCGGCAACTGAGTGTCCCCAAGGACATTCCACCCCAGCGCCCGGCCCATGGCCGGGCATTTTTATGCGCCTCGGGGCGGTGCCATCCACGGAGGCGGAGAAATGTTCAGCGCGACTCGACAAACCCACCTCCATCAGGGCTGAATGGGCCATTCCCGGATCCCTGCCGCGCCCTTGTCCACTTCTTCGCCACGCCTGTTCCATGGCCGTCCAGGCGCGGGCTTGATGCCATTGCCCTGGCAGCAGTGGCCAGCAGAAGCCCGCCTGCTGCTGGGCCTGGTAGCCCTCTGGAGCCTGGTGGGCCTTCTGGTGCTCACCTCCGCCAGCTGGTGGGTGGCCGAACGGGAGATGGGGGACGGGGCCTACTACGTCAAGCGCCAGGCCATCTGGCTCGTGGCCAGCTGGGGGCTGCTCTGGCTCGCCATGCGCACGACGATGCGGCGCTGGCTGCACCTGGCGGCGCCCGCCCTGCTGGTGGGCGCCCTGCTGGTGGCCGCCACCCTCGTCGTCGGCACCACCGTCAACGGGGCCAGCCGCTGGCTCGTGCTGGGTCCGGTGCAGTTGCAGCCCTCGGAGCTGATCAAGCCCTTCATCGTGCTGCAGGGCGCCGTGATCTTCTCCCACTGGCGCCGCATCGCCCTCGACCAGAAGCTCCTCTGGATCGGCATCTTCGGGGTGGTGATCCTGCTGATCCTCAAGCAGCCCAACCTGAGCACCGCCGCCCTGCTCGGCCTGCTGCTCTGGCTGATGGCCCTGGCCGGCGGACTGCCCCTGACGATGCTGCTGGGGGCTGCCGGCGGCGGCGTTGTGCTGGGCAGCCTCAGCATCATGATCAACCCCTACCAGCTGGCCCGGGTCAGCTCCTTCCTGGATCCCTGGCGCGTCGCCCAAGGAGACGGCTACCAGCTGGTGCAGAGCCTGCTGGCCATCGGCTCGGGGGGAGTGCTCGGCTCGGGTTTCGGGCTGTCCACCCAGAAACTCCAGTACCTGCCAATCCAGACCACCGACTTCATCTTCGCCGTGTTCGCCGAGGAGTTCGGCTACATCGGCTCGGTGATGCTGCTGCTGTTCCTGGTGATCTTCGGTTTCGTGGGTCTGCGGGTGGCCCTGGCCTGCCGCAGCAATCAACACCGGCTGGTGGCCATCGGCTGCACCACCTTGCTGGTGGGCCAGTCGATCCTCAACATCGCCGTGGCCAGCGGCTCCATGCCCACAACCGGTCTGCCCCTGCCGATGATCAGCTACGGCGGCAACTCCCTGCTGAGCAGCCTGTTCCTGGCCGGGCTGCTGCTGCGTTGCTCCCTGGAGTCTTCCGGACTCGAGCCGGTCCGTCCCCGGCGCCGGGCCGAGCGGCCTGCCCCGATAGGCTGAGCCCTGCTGCCACTCCTGACCGGCCATGCTCAGTTCCGGGCTGCCGTTCGCCGACTGGGCCCGCAGCAGTGAACTGCTGCTCCAGGGCTCCCTGGCCCACCCCGGTCCCCTGACCCTGGCGGTGGTGTTCAGCGGCGGCCTGCTCACCAGCCTCGGCCCCTGCTCCCTCTCGTTGCTGCCCGTCACCCTGGCCTACCTGGCCGGTTTCGGCACAGAGCAGCAGGGCCGTGCCCCCTGGCAGCGCAGCGTCAGCTTCGCCGCCGGCATTGTGGCGGCCCTGGTGCTGCTCGGCCTGGCCAGCGGCCTGATGGGTCGCCTCTACGGCCGCATCCCCGGCCAGCTGCCCCTGCTGGTGGCCGTTGTGGCCGTGGTGATGGGCCTCAACCTGCTGGGCCTGCTGCGCCTGCCCCTGCCGGCCGGGCCCGATCCCGAGCGCTGGCGGCGGCTGGTGCCGGCCCCGCTGGCCCCCCTGGCGGCCG
>NZ_JAHLYP010000021.1 GCF_025127995.1 Synechococcus sp. CS-1332
GCCCAGGGAGGCCTGCAGGGCTCCCTGGGCGGCTGGCCCCTGCTGCTCACCTGGCTGGCGGCGGTGAGCTGGACCTTCGGCTTCGACACCGTCTATGCCATGAGCGACCGGGACGACGATCGACGCCTCGAGGTGCGCAGCAGTGCCCTGAGCCTGGGGGCCCAGGCGCCCCTGGCGGTGGCCCTCTGCTACGGGCTCACCTGCGCGGCCCTGGCCCTGGCGGTGCTCCTGCAGGGCCGGGCGGGTCTGCCGTTCTGGCTGCCCTGGACCGCCGCTGCCCTGGCCATGCAGCAGCAGGCAGCCCGGCTGCGACGCCCCGACCTACCCCGCAGCGCCTACGGCCGACATTTCGCCGTCCAGGTATGGCTCGGGGGTCTGCTGCTGCTGGCCGTGATCCTCTCCACCAGCACCTGATTCGCCATGGTCGCCGGACTGCCGCCCCTCCAACCCCCTGCCCTCCAGCCCGGCGACCGGGTCAGGCTCGTGGCCGCCAGCTCCGCCCTGGCCGATCTGGAACGGCTGCAGGCGGGCCTGGCGGTGCTTACGAGCTGGGGCCTGGAGCTGGATGACGATCCCGCCCGCCTGCCGCTGCGCCGCTGGGGTTACCTGGCGGGGCGGGACACCGAACGGGCTGGCGATCTGCGGCCCAGCGGCGACCCGGAGGGCTCACCGGCCCTGCTGGCCTGTGTGCGGGGGGGCTGGGGGTCAGCCCGGCTGCTGGAGCACTCCCTGGAGGCGGCAGGCGGCTGGCTGCTGGGATTCTCCGATGTCACCTCCCTGCTCTGGCACCGGCTGGCGATGGGGCGGGGCGGCGCCATCCACGGCCCCCTGCTCACCACCCTGGCGGCCGAGCCGGCCTGGAGCCAGGAGCGGCTGCGGGCCCTGCTGTTCGGCGAGCCCCTGGGCGACCTGGACGGGGAGAGCTGGGGAGGGGGCCAGGCCGAGGGCCCTCTGCTGGCCGCCAACCTCACCGTGGCGACCCACCTGCTGGGCACACCGCACCTGCCGGAACTGGACGGGGCGATCCTGGTCCTGGAAGACGTGGGGGAAGCGCCCTACCGGATCGACCGCCTGCTGACCCACTGGCGCCTCTGCGGCGCCCTGCAGCGTCTGGGGGGGATCGGTTTCGGCAGCTTCGAAGGCTGCGACGCCCCCCAGGACGCCGACGACGACACCCCCCGGTTCAGCCTGGAGCAGGTGCTGCGGGAGCGGACCGCCGATCTGGGCATCCCCGTGCTGGCCGGCCTGCCGGTGGGCCACGGCAACGTCAATGCCGCCCTGCCCCTGGGGGTGCGCGCCCGGCTCGACGGCGACCGAGGCCGGCTGAGCGTCATCAGTTCGGGGCCTGGGCCGGTCAGTCGCCGCTGAGCTTCTGCTCGTCGATGGTGGTGCGGCCCACCAGCCGACCGTCCCTGAGCAGCTGACTCACCCGCCAGCGGCGGCGGCCGTCGGGGCTGCAGCTGATGATCTCGTGGATGTCGGGATCGCCCGGATCCCTGGCGTGCATCACCAGCAGGCTGCCGGCGGCCGGCTGCTCGCCCGGCAGGTCCATCGCCCAGCCCTGGTAGCGCTCGCTGGCGAACCAGACCCGACCGGAATGGATCTCACCCTGGGCCTCGAGGCGACGCAGCGGGGCGTCCTCGGGGCCATGGAGGTTGCTCTGGTGGTAGCGCCAACGGCCGGCGTCCTGGCTCACCCGGATCGTGATCGTGCTGGGGAATGTTTCCAGTAGCCCACCCTCCGCGTCGTAGCGGCGGAAGGTACCCCGCCACACGCCCTGCTGCCGCACCAGCGCCGGCAGATCGGCCCCCATGGCCCCGTCGGCCCGGTCGAACAGCAGCCAGCTGAAGCCGTCGATCTCGCCCCGCACCGAGCCATCAGCCAGCCGCAGGCTGCGGTCCCGGTACCAGAGCTGGTCGGGATGGAGGAGCATCTCGAAATCGGCGCAGACCTCACCGTCCTGCGGATGCCGGTAACGGCAGGCCCCGGGATCCATGCGGGCGCGGAAGCGGTTGAGGGCCGGCTCCGCCTCGAAGTAAAGATCGCAGCCCGGATGGCGATCGAAGGCCTCCGGCCCCATGGTCCGCACCTGGGCCCCGTCCAGCGTCGGGCGGTCGTAGGTGGGCCCGCCCCGAAAGAACAACTGCTCGGCCCGGACGACGCCGCGCTGCGGATCCAGCCGCAGCAGCACCAATCGCTGGCGGTGGGCCAGCTGCGGGGCGCTGGCACGGAACTCCTGGAAATAGAGCACCCGCTCACCGAGCTGGGGCGCCTGCAGCCGCTCCACCTCCATGGTGCGCAGCTCCCGCGTGAGCTCGGGCGCCACCGGACCGCCCCTGGCCAGGGTGGCGGCCACCTGGCGCCGGTTGTGGAAGGACCCCTGCCAGCGGGCGGCGATCGTCTCGAGCTGGGCGGCGCTGTCCATGGCCGGCCTCAGGCGCCGCGGGCCGCCAGCACCGCGCTGGCGATGGTGAGATCGAAGCGGGTGGTGAGCTTGATGTTGGAGGGCGGCGCCTCCAGCACCCGCACCGGCAGCCCCAACCGCTCGTAAAGCGCCGCGTCGTCGGTGACGCTCCAGCCCTCGCGCTCGGCCCGCCCGTGGGCCTCCCGCAGCTGGGCCACCCCGAAGCCCTGGGGCGTCTGGGCCGCCCAGAGGCCGCTGCGTTCGGGGGTGGCGGTGATCAGGCCCCGGCCATCCACCTGCTTGATCGTGTCGGTGACGGGGGTGGCGGCGATGATGCCGGCCCCTTCAGCCATGGCCTGGGTCAGGGCCGTGGCACAGCGCTCCAGCAGCTCCGGCTCCGCCAGGCAGCGGGCGCCGTCATGGATCAGCACCGCCTCGGCATCGGCCGGCAGGGCCTCCAGGCCGCGCCGCACCGAGTCCTGGCGGGTGTCCCCCCCGACGATCCAGGCCACCGGTTCGGCCAGGGAGCGGCGGGGCTCGGCCGCGGCCAGGATCGCCCCGATCGCCGCCTCGTCCTCCGGCCGGCCCATCACCCCGATCCAGCGGATCGCCCCGCAGGCCAGGGCGGCATCGAGGGTCCAGGCCAGGACGGGGCGGCCGGCCAGGGGCAGCAGCAGCTTGTTGGTGGCGGCGCCCATGCGGCGCCCGCTGCCGGCGGCGGCGATCAGCAAATGCACAAGCGATGGGCCGCCCGGGCGGAACACTGGAATCCCCTCCATACAATCAGGCCGCCAGGCTCGCCCGACCCAACGCCCGATGCGCGCACTGTTTCTGATCCCGGGCGATGGCGCCAGCCAGTTGCAGGCGCTTCCCGCCGTGGCGGCCACCGCCGAGCAACTCCACTTCCAGATTCAGGTGGCCTGCCACCCATCGCTGGTCGGCCTCTGGAAGCTGCTGCCGGCGGTGGAGAAGGTCCTTCCCTTCAACTTCGGCGACGCCACCCTGGCCGACTGGGCCAACCTGCTCGGATGCGTGCGGGAGCCCGACTTTCAGGCCTGCATCAACCTGGCCAGTGGCCGTCAGGTGGATCTGATGCTCTCGATGAGTCACATCCCCAACCGCATGGCCGCCGGCGGCTTCTCCGCCACCGAGACGGTGCAGGTCCCCCAGGGTCTCTGGCCGGCCCAGGCCCTGGAGGCCTACCTGCGGCCGATCGGGGTGAACCTCGATGCCGCCGCCTTCCGCCTCAGCCTGTCGAAGGGCGCCCTCGATGAAGCGGGCGCCGCCTTGCCGGCCGGCGACGGGCCGATGCTGCTGCTGGCCCCCTCCGGCAGCCCGGACGACTGGCCAGCCGCGGCCTGGCAGGAGTTGCCCGGCCGCATCGCCGCCACCCTGCCCGGCCTGCGCTCCCTCCAGGTGACGCCGGCGTCTTCGGCCCACCTGCCCGCCCGGGCGGCCCTGGTGGCTACCAGCGACGTGGTCCTGGCCAACGATCCGGTGACCATCGAACTGGCCCTGCTCAGCGGCACGCCAGTGGTGGCCCTGGGTCGCAGCAGCGACAGCCTGCCGGTCCGCAGCGGAGTACAAGGACTGGGTTCCCCCGGCCACCTGCGTGATCTGCCCAGCAACGACGTGCTCAGGGCCCTCGGCCTGGGCTGAGGGATGCCGATGAACCGCCTGTGGTTCGCCCGCAGGAAGCGTCCCCCCACCGCCCGGGCCCGCCGTCCCTGGCTCACGCCCCTGATCGCCCTGGTCGTGGTCGTGAACGCCACCGCGCTGGGCTACCGGATCACCGAAGGCTGGGACTGGGGCGACTGTTACTGGATGGTGGCGATCACCATCGCCACCATCGGCTACGGCGAGGTCCACCCCCTGTCCACCGCCGGACGGCTGATCACCGTGTTCTCCATCGCCGGAGGGCTTGTGGTGGTCCAGCTCACCGTCCAGAACCTGGTGGGCCTCTCCGAAACCGGCTATTTCCGGCGCCTGCGGCAGCGCCGTTTCCGCAACTGGGTCCAAAGCATGAACAACCACGTGATTCTCTGCGGCTACGGCCGCATCGGCCAGGAGATCGCCGATCAGCTGATCCGGGAAAAGGTGCCGCTGCTGGTGGTGGAGATGGACCAGGGCTGCCGGGATGCGGCGGAGGAGCGGGGCCTGCCGGTGCTGTTCGCCGACGCCACCCTCGATGAGACCTTGCTGGAGGCGGGCATCCACCAGTGCCGCAGCCTGGTGGCGGCGCTCTCCAGCAACGCCGCCAACCTCTACGTGGTGCTGAGCGCCAGGGGGCTGGCCCCCCGCTGCCGCCTGATCGCCCGCTCCGACAGCGCCGAGGCGGGACGCAAGCTGCGCCTGGCTGGCGCCGACCAGGTGGTGAGCCCCTACGTGGCGGGGGGCCGGGTGATGGCCGCCACCGCCCTGCGGCCGCTCGCCGTCGATTTCATGGAGCTGCTGGCCGGCTCCGACTGCGAGGTGGAAGAGTTCCAGCTCAGCGAAGACAGCTCCCTGATGGGCGAGCTGCAGGGCCGCAGCCTGGCGGAGATGCAGTTCGGCCGCCGCAGCGGCGCCCAGGTGCTGGCCATCCGCACCCCTGCCCCCGCCGTGGTCAACCCCTACTCCTACCGGGGGACCACCTACGGCACCGCTGAAGCCACGCTGGTCACCAACCCCGGCGGCGACATCCGGCTGGAGGCCGGCCAGCTGCTGGTGGTGATGGGCAGCAAGGAGCAGCTGCAGCGCTTCGCCGAGGTGCTCGGCCAGGCCCTGGAGAGTTCCGACCAGATGGCCGAGTGAAGCGATCGGGGTGGGCAACCACACGGCATACGATCGCCTCACCAAGCTCCCGCCACCATGTCCAGCGCCGCTCCCCTTTCCGGTCAGGTCGCCCTGGTGACAGGAGCCAGCCGGGGGATCGGCCGGGCCATCGCCGAGTCCCTGGCGGTGGCCGGAGCCACGGTGGTGGTGAACTACGCCCGCTCGCCCGAAGCCGCCCAAGCGGTGGTGGACACGATCACGGCGGCGGGCGGCCAGGCCTGGAGCCACCAGGCGGATGTGGCCGACGAGCAGGCGGTGGAGGCGATGGTGAAGGCGGTGCTGGAGAAGGAAGGGCGTCTCGATGTGCTGGTCAACAACGCCGGCATCACCCGTGACGGCCTGCTGATGCGGATGAAGACCGCCGACTGGCAAAGCGTCATCGACCTCAACCTGACCGGGGTGTTCCTCTGCACCCGCGCCGTCAGCCGCAGCATGCTCAAGGCCCGCCGCGGCCGCATCATCAACATCACCTCGGTGGTGGCCTTGATGGGCAACCCGGGCCAGGCCAACTACAGCGCCGCCAAGGCCGGCGTGATCGGCCTCACCCGCAGCAGCGCGGCCGAATTCGCCAGCCGCAGCATCACGGTGAACGCGGTGGCTCCCGGATTCATCGACAGCGACATGACCAAGGAGCTCGACAAGGAGCCGATCCTGGCGGCGATTCCCCTCGCCCGCATGGGACAACCCGAGGAGGTCGCCGGTGCGGTGCGTTTCCTGGCGGCCGATCCGGCGGCGGCCTACATCACCGGCCAGGTGCTGCAGGTGGACGGCGGCATGGTGATGCGCTGATCAGGATTCGGGGACCAGAGGCTGGGCGAGGTCTTCCCGCAGCTTGCGGATCCTTTGCAGCAGGCGCAGGCGGCGGCTGCGGGCCGTGAGGGTGAGGAACAGCCGGATCGGCACATAGACCAGGGCCATCAGCAGGCCGAGGGCGGCGATCAGCAGGAACACCATGCCATCGGCGGTGGTGCTGGGTACCAGGGCCGATTCGGTGGCCGCGCTGTCGAGGGTCTGCTGCAGCAGGTCTTCCATGGTTCGAAGGTACCTCCTGCGACGGGGGGCCGCAGCCTTCGCTGAACAGGACATTCGGCTTTCCCCACCGAAGGGCGGATGCCACCGGCGGGGTCGCCGTGGGACGCTGCGAGCGCTGCTATTACCACCCCGTCGATGGCCAAACTGATCCAGTTCGCCGATGCCTCCCGTGACTCGCTGGAGCGGGGCGTCAATGCCCTGGTCGATGCGGTGAAGGTCACCATCGGTCCGAAGGGTCGCAACGTGGTGCTGGAAAAGAAGTTCGGCGCCCCCGACATCGTCAATGACGGCGTCACCATCGCCAAGGAGATCGAACTAGAGGATCCCTTCGAGAACCTGGGCGCCAAGCTGATCCAGCAGGTCGCCTCGAAAACCAAGGACACCGCCGGCGACGGCACCACCACCGCCGCTGTCCTGGCCCAGTCCCTGGTGCATGAGGGCCTGCGCAACGTGGCCGCCGGTGCCAGCCCGGTCGCCCTCCGGCGCGGCATGGAGAAGGCCACGGCCCTGGTGGTGGCCGGAATTGCCGAGCGCTCCCGCGCCGTGGCGGGGGAGGCCATCCGTCAGGTGGCCACGGTGAGCTCCGGCAACGACGAGGAAATCGGCCGCATGATCGCCGAGGCGGTCGAGCGGGTGAGCGCCGATGGCGTGATCACCGTGGAGGAATCGAAATCCCTGGCCACCGAGCTTGAGGTGACCGAAGGCATGGCCTTTGATCGCGGTTACTCCTCCCCCTACTTCGTCACCGATCAGGACCGGCGCGAATGCGCCTTTGACAACCCCCTGCTGCTGATCACCGATCGCAAGATCAGCACGGTGCTCGACCTGGTGCCCGTTCTGGAGGCCGTCTCCAAAAGCGGCCGGCCCCTGGTGATCCTGGCCGAAGAGGTGGCAGGCGAGGCCCTGGCCACGCTGGTGGTGAACAAGACCCGCGGCGTGCTCCAGGTGGCTGCCGTGCGGGCGCCGGGCTTCGGCGATCGCCGCAAAGCGATGCTCGAGGACATCGCCATCCTCACCGGCGCGACGGTGATCAGCGAGGACAAGGCCATGACGCTGGACAAGGCCACCCTGGCCGACCTGGGCCATGCCCACCGCATCACGATCAGCAAGGACGAGACCACGATCGTGGCGGCCGACGACCAGCGCACCGCGGTGACCGACCGGGTGGCGGCGATCAAACGGGAGCTGGAGGCCACCGATTCCGACTACGACCGCGAGAAACTCAACGAACGCATCGCCAAGCTGGCCGGTGGCGTGGCCGTGATCAAGGTGGGCGCCCCCACCGAGACCGAACTCCGCAACCGCAAACTGCGCATCGAGGATGCTCTCAACGCCACCCGGGCGGCCATCGACGAAGGCATTGTCGGCGGCGGCGGCAGCACCCTGATCGAACTCACCGAGGAACTGGGGGCCCTGGCCAGCCGCTGCGACGGTGACGTGCGCACGGGGGTGGAGATCGTGCAGCGGGCCTTGGCGGCACCGGCCCGCCAGATCGCCATCAACGCGGGCGCCAACGGTGACGTGGTGGTCCAGCAGATGCTCAGCCAGGGCAAGGGCTACAACGCCCTCACCGACACGTATGAAGATCTGCTGGCCGCCGGCATCCTGGACGCCGCCAAGGTGGTGCGTCTGGCCCTGCAGGATGCGGTCTCGATCGCCTCGCTGCTGATCACCACCGAGGCCGTGATCGCTGACAAGCCGGAACCCGCCGCTCCCCCCGCCGGTGATGGCGGCATGGGAGGCATGGGCGGTATGGGCGGCATGGGTGGTATGGGCATGCCCGGCATGATGTGAGCCCCCTGGGGGCCCGATGGGGCCGGGTGAGCCGACGCTCAGCCGGCCATGGAGCGCACGTAGGCGGCCACCTGCAGGTCCACGCCGGTTATCCCCGTTCCCACCACGACGGCATCGGCACCGCAGTCCAAGGCGCGGCAAGCGTCCTGCTTGGTGGCGATGCCGCCTTCACAGATCAGCGCCACCGCCTCGGGAAGCTCACGCCGCAACGGCCCCAGCAGGTCCCAGGCCGGGGGCGGCAGCGAGGCGGTGGCCTCGGTGTAGCCGTAGAGGGTGGTGCCCACCCAATGGCACCCCAGGGACGCCGCCCGCAGACCGTTGGCGATGCTGTCCACATCCGCCATCAGCGGAGCCCCCAGTTCCTGGCGTGAGCGTGTGATCAGGGCCTCCAGTTCCTGGCCCTCGGGCCGGGGGCGGTCGGTGGCATCGATGGCCACCACATCGGCTCCGGCCGCCCAGACGGCGCGGATCTCCTCCCAGCCGGGGGTGATGTACACCGAACTGTCAGGGAAACTGCGCTTCCAGAGGCCCACGATCAGGGCCCCGGGGCAGCGGCGCCGCACCGCGCCGATGTGCTCCGGACTCTCGAGCCGCACCCCGGCGGCTCCCTGGCGCAGGCTGGCCTCGGCCATCGCGGCGATCACGGCTGGATCGCGCATCGGCGAGCCCTCCGGTGCCTGCACCGACACGATCAGGCGACCGTTGAGGGCGACGCGATCAGGCAGGGGAAGGGACGACACCATGGACGGCGGCAAAGGGGATCAGCTGGCGCGGCGATGCTGGGGAGAGCCGGACAGCCAGGAGCGCAGGTCGGCCAGGGTGGAAGGCGCCGGAGCCGGCGACGAGCTCGGGGTCAGGGTGTGCACGGCGATGGCCTCGGACAGACCCGCCGCCCCACCGGACTCTGTCGGGGGGACGGGGACCGGCGCCTCGGAGCTGTCCGTGATGGGGACCAGCGCCTCAGGGAGGGTCTTGATGGGGACGACCGCGATGTGGACGATGGGGCTGGGGACGATGGGGCTGGGGAGGAACGAAAAGGGGGTGGGGACGGCCGTGATGGGGACGACGGGGCTGGGGACGACCGCGATGGGGGTGGGACGTGGGGGTCCGGAGAAGGAGTCTTCGAGGGCCGCGAAGGCCTCGGCCATGGTCACGCTGGCGGGGGCCATCGCCGCGTCCATGTGCTGCAGCAGCCAGTCGCCGGCCTCCCAGCCCGCTTCAGCGATCACACTGCCGGTGCGGAAACTCTCCAGGGAGGTCACCCCATGACGGTGGGCCCACTGGCCGGTGAGGCGGGACACGGTGGCGGCATCCCTGCGGCGGATGGCGTCGAGCAGCAGGCTGGTGAGCTCTGGACGGGGGGACGGCAGGGACACGGGGCGGGGCGTCAGGTGAGCTTGCGATCCAGCATCGGGCGGATCAACAGGAACAGACCCGCCGCCAGGCCCGCCAGGATGGCGAGGCAGGTGGCGGCATTGAGGGACCCGTAGGGAGCCACCAGCACCACGTCGGTGAGGTGGAAGGACCCCGCGTAGGCGGCGCGAATCGGTTCAATCGCGAAGGTAAGGGGATTCAGGGCCGCCAGCCAGCCCAACCAGGGGGGCATGAACGAAATCGGCGCCAGGGCGGTGCTGGCGAACAGCAGGGGAAGGTTGGCCACGAAGATCACGGCGATCAGCTCGATGTGGCCCGGCAGGGCGAAGGCCAGGCCGAGGCTGAGGGCGGTGACGGCGAAGACCAGCAGCAGCAGGGTGACCAGCACCAGCAGCAGCCCTACCCCTCCAGGCCAGCCGTAGCCCAGCAGGGCCGCGGTGGCCATGATCGCCAGGCTCTGCACCAGGCTCAGGCTGGTGATGTAGAGCACCGAGGCGAACACAATCGAACTGCGGGAACGCAGCGGGGCCACCAGCAACCGGTTGAGGAAACCGAATTCGCGGTCGAACATCACCGGCAGGCCGGCATTGAGGGCAGCACTGAAGGCCGTGAAGACGATCACCCCGGCACCCAGGAAGCGGCCGTAGCTGATGCCGCCGGGGAGCAGGCCCTCCGGGGCGTTGGCGAACAGGGCCCCGAACAGCACCAGCCAGATCAGAGGCTGCAGCACCCCCGCCACCAGGGTGGACGGACGCCGGGCCAGCTGAACGAACAGGCGCCGCGTGAGGGCGAGCGTCTCCTGGGTGATCTCGGCGAGGGCCGAGGGCTCACCGCCGAGGGAGGGCACGGGAGCAAGGGAAGGGCTGGCGCTGGTCATGGGGAATCAGGGAATCGGGTCGTCATCGCATCGACTGCTTGCGTTCCTCCTTGAGGTCCCGGCGACCCGCCACGGAGAGTTCCGCATCACTCAGGGTGCGACCGGTGGCCTGAAGGTAGACGTCATCCAGGCTGGGGCGGCTCTGGGCCAGGGCGAACACCGGCAGCTGGGCCTCGGCCAGCTGGTGCCGCAGGGTTTCAACCACGCCGCTGTCCTCCACCACCAGGTTGAGGGAATAGCCCTGGGAGCGGTTGACCACCACCTGGCGGACGCCATGGCAGGCCGCGAGGAGATCCCGCACCTGGGACGCCTCCTGCTCATCGCTGAATTCCCGCACCCGCAGGGTCACCCGGTCGCCACCGAGGGCCCCTTTAAGGGCCGCGGGCGTGCCCTCGGCGATCACCCGGCCGCCGTCGATGATGGCCAGACGGTCGGCCAGGGCATCCACCTCCTCGAGGTAATGGCTGCTGAGCAGCACCGTGGTGCCCTGATCACGCAGCTGCTGAAGCACCTGCCAGATGGTGGCGCGGCTCTCGATGTCGAGGCCCACGGTGGGTTCATCGAGCACCAGCACCCTGGGCCGGTGCAGCAGCCCGGCGGCCAGGTCGAGGCGCCGGCGCATGCCGCCGGAATAGCTGCCGCAGCGGCGGTCGATCCAGTCCTCCATGGCCAGGAGCTCGATCAGCTCGGCGGTGCGGGCCAGCCGGTCGGCAGCTCCCATGTGGTGCAGGTCCGCCTGGAGGTGCAGCAGCTCCCGGCCGCTGAGGATCTTGTCAATGGCCACCTCCTGGGCGACGTAGCCAAGCAACCGCCGGACCGTGCGGGGTTCGGCCAGGGCATCCACCCCGCCCACCTGGACCTGGCCGGCATCGGGGGCCAGCAGGGTGCAGAGGATGCGCAGGGCCGTGGTCTTGCCGGCGCCATTGGGCCCGAGCAGTCCGTAGAGGGAGCCGGCCGGCACACTCAGGGAGAGGTCGTCCAGGGCCTGCACCGGCTCAACCTTGCGGCCGCCGAAACGCTTGCTGAGGTGCTGGAGCTCGATCAAGCCGGGATCAATCGCGAAGGGCCGGAAGCCAGGTCAATCTAGGCAGCTGCCTTGGGGGCCAGATGGAGCGCGGCGGCCACCAGGGCGGCCGGAGCCCCGGCGGTGGCCAGGGGGGTGCGCGCCAGCACCAGCAGCAGGCAGATGCCGAACAGGTAGAAGATCGACCAGCGGAACATGCTGCGGGCGCGGCGGGGATCGCTGGGATCCTCGAGCAGGCTGGCGCTGAGCTGGAGCAATCTGGCGTTAAAGGGCAGCACCAGCACGCCATAAAGCCAGCCGCCGCTGGGCAGGGCCACCACACCGGCCAGGCTCATCGCCACCGTGACCCAGCTGTAGCGGCGGATCGCTCCGGCCGTGACCGCCAGACCCTTGACCACCGGCAGCATCGGGATACCGACAGAGCGGTAGTCCTCATGGAGGAGGAGCGCCAGGGCCCAGAAATGGGCCGGGGTCCAGACCATCACCAGGCTGAACAGCCACCAGCTGCTCCAGCCGAGGTGGCCGGTGGCGGCGGCCGCCCCCACCAAAGGGGGAATGGCCCCGGCAATGCCGCCGATGACGATGTTCTGGGTGGTGCGGGGTTTGAGCAGGGCCGTGTAGAGCAGCACGTAGCTGCACAGGCCCAGCAGGGCCAGGGAGGCGGCCAGGGCGTTCACCCCCAGCACCAGCACCAGCACCGAGGCGACCGTGAGGCCAACGGCCAGGGCGAAGGCCTGGCGCTGGGCCAGTCGGCCCGACGGCAGAGCCCGGCGGCTGGTCCGCTGCATGCGGCCGTCGAGTTCCTCCTCCCAGAGACAGTTCAGGACACCAGCCGCCGCCGAGGCCATCGAGCCACCCACCAGGGTGCAGACCAGCCGCACCGGATCCAGGGGCCAGGCCGCAGTGAGAGCCATGCCACCGACCGTGGTGGCGAGCAGCAGAGGAATGAGCCTTGGCTTGGCCACCTCAAGCCAGGCCGGCAACTTCACGGACGGCCGGATCGCTGCCGGCGCCGGGGACGCGACGATGGCCGAGACGGCGCTGACACTAACCATGGGCCACCTCGAGACGGGTAGGAACGGAAGAGGGCGGGAACGACAATCCCCACAGACCACCCAGCACACCCACCAGCAGGGCGGCGGTGAGCTGGTGGGCCACGGTGACGGCGGGAACGGCCAGCTGGAGCCGCAGGGTGAAGACCCCGAGGACCACCTGAACCACCACCAGAGCAGCGGCGGCCAAGGCCAGGCCCTGGAGCCGCCGGTGGCCGGACGGCAGGGCCAAGGAGCTGGCGGCCAACAGCAGCACAGCGACGGCCGCCGGATAGGCCCCCTGGCGGTGCAACAGCAACCAGCGACAGCCCTCGCCGGCCTGAAGACAGAGATCGGCGGCCCAGCGGCTGGCCATGGCCCCACCCAGCAGGCACTGGGCCACGACGAGCGAAGCGGCCAGAGCCGGCAGGGAGGGCCACCAGCGCGGCAGGCCCCTGGACTCAGCGCTGGGCGCCGCCAGCTGCGAGCGCTCCAGGCCTTGATGCATGGCACTCAGCAGCAGCACGAGGCTGAGGGCCGCGGCCAGATGCAGGGTGACGGTGGGCGCGGCCAACTGGCTGAGCACGGTGAGGGCACCGAGTCCCCCCTGGACGGCAACCAGGGCAAGGGCGAGGCCGGAGCTCCAGGGCAGCCAGCCCGGGAAGCGGGTCCGGAAGCGCAGGCTGAGGGCGAAAAGCACCAGAAGGGAGATGCCCACCAGGAAGGCGTCGAGCCGGTGGAACCACTCCAGGAACACCTGCAGGTTCCACTGGCGACCCGGCCAGAGCATCCCGTAACAGAGGGGCCAGTCCGGGCAGGCCAGGCCCGCTTCCATCACCCGGGTGGCACCGCCGATGGCCACCAGGGCCACCAGGGCGACGACGAGGTGGGCCGTGAGCAGGGGCACCAGGCGCACGGGCCAGGCGGCCTCGCTGGTGGACCGAGGCCGGGGAAGGGGTTGCGCGGAGGGCGCCACGGCCATGGACAGGTGGTCTTTGGGCACCCAAGTTAGCGGCGATTGAAAGATGTGCGAATCAGCACATCGCGCGAAGTGAATGTGAAATTTCTCCGAAATTGCTTTTCTGGCTACAACGAACCCACGGGCGCATGCGCAGGCTTGCCTCACCGAACGCACCTTCGCCTGGGATGGATCGGCACTGGGGCCGGCCCCTGACCGACAGGCGAGGGGGAGCCTCCGGGGAGGCCGGATTAGCGGATCGAAGGCTGGTGGCCCCCCGGATCGGAACGGGACCGCGGTAAGAACCTTCCTTTCCCGGGCCTGCTGTGGAAGCGGCCCAGGATCAGGGCAATGAGGATGGCGATGTACAGCTGGCCTGAAATGGTGATCACCACCGTGATCACTTGCCCGGTCACGTCGCTGCTGCGGAGCACCGCCGATCCCACGGTGGTCAGGATCATGAACGAGGCGGCCATCAGCGCCGGCGCCATCGCCACGCCGTCAGCGTTGCGATCCTGAAGCACAGGCAGGGCGGAAAGGTCGAAGGCGCCCGGATGCAGGACCCACAGGGCCACCAGCATCACCCCGCCGGCGATGCCGACCAAGAGATAGCCGGAGGTGGCTCCCATCACCACGGCCAGCGTCACGAAGGGCTCCCGCACCAGGGTCTTCACCTTGCGCATCAGCGCCACCAGAAAGAACAGCAGCCAGGCGATCACATGGGGCACCGTGACCATGCGCCCCAGGGGTGGATCGAAGGCCAGGGCCAGATGCCACACCCCCTCCAGGGCGAGCGCCAGGCCTCCGAGGCCGTACAACAGAGGCCGTGTGCTGACCAGGGGTGAGTACCGCGTCACCGTGGTGATCAACACCACCGCCAGGCTGATCAGCAGCAGAGAGAGCACCCAGGCGTGCGACTGACAGAACGGCAGCATCAGGATGATCAACACCTCGGTGGCGAGGGTGAGGATGTAGCCGCGATGGCGGTGGCGGAGCCTCTGGATCTGCTCGTGGGTGAAAGGCATGGCAGCTCCGCTCAGGGGCGGCTCGGAGTTGGAGGCACCGCGGAATCCAAAGATCCCGGCAACAGCTAGCCCACGGCTGGGCGTAGGTGCGAATCATGTTCGCAGTGGACTTCAAACACTGCAGAGAGCTGAAGGCGGGGGGACGCCGCAGGGACCGCTGGCTCCATGGCCGGGGGCAGGCCCCTGCCCCCGAATGCGCTCAGGGCAGACCACAACGGTCTCTCTCAGCCTGATCCCGCCAGCACTTGGCCAACAGCTCCTACAGGGCAGCGGCGGAGGCGCCCATGAACGGGGGCTTTGGCGGGGACCTTGACGGGCATAGAAGTTTGGAGCCATTGCAAAGATGTGCGAATCAGCACATCGTGCGGACTGAATGTGAAATTTCTCCGAAATTGCTTCTCTAGCTACAACGAACGCACGGCCCGCGAACGGCCTTCCATAAGCTGTTCACTTCAGGAGGCTCCACCCTCCCGAGCGCCGTTCAGCTGCCGCCACCGTGCCGATTCCCTCCTCCCTGGTCACCCTCCTGGTGGGCATGGCGCTCGTCCTGTCCGGCCTCTGGGTGGGCTACAACGTCGACCTCCTGCCCCTCGCCGCCAGCACCAACGCGCCTGTCTACGACTCCCTGTTCCGGGTGCTCTTCAGCATCGGCACGATCCTGTTCCTGGGCATCGTCGGGCTCGTGGTGTTCAGCCTGGTGCGTTTCCGCCGTCGGGCCGGCGACCAGACGGACGGTCTGGCGATCGAAGGCAACCTGCCGCTCGAGCTGGTCTGGACGGCGATCCCGGCGATCGTGGTTCTGTTCGTGGGTCTCTACAGCTACGACATCTACGAGCGCATGGGGGGCATGAGCAGCCTCAACGACCACGCCGCCATGCACCAGATGCCCGCGATGGAAACCATGGAGGCTTCGGTAACGGCCGTCGAAGGCGGCAAGGAGCCCGCAGCCCGGGTCTGGGGGGGCATCGGCACCGGGGCCGGGGAAACCAATGTCCTGCCGGTGGAGGTGACGGCCATGCAGTTCGCCTTCATCTTCCACTACCCGGAAGGGGACATCACCAGCGGCGAACTCCACGTGCCCAATGGCCGGCCGGTGGAACTGCGCATGAAGGCCAACGACGTGATCCATGCCTTCTGGGTGCCCCAGTTCCGGCTCAAGCAGGACGTGATCCCTGGCCAGCCCACCGTGCTCACCTTCACCCCCACCAAGGCGGGCAGCTACCCGATCATCTGCGCCGAACTCTGCGGCCCGTACCACGGCGGTATGCGCTCCACCGTGGTGGTGCACGAACCCGATGCCTATGACGCCTGGCTGCAGAAGAACAGCCCCGTGACGGCCACGGTCGCCAGCGCCCTGAGCACGCCGACCGCCTGATCATCCGCTCTCCAGGTCCCCACTCCGCCCGCTCCTTCCCGCCCCGATGACCGTCGCCGCCCCCAACGACTTCCAAGAGAGCCTCCAGCCCCAGGGCTGGCTGCGCTACTTCAGCTTCAGCCTTGATCACAAGGTGATCGGCCTCCAGTATCTGGTGACCGGCTTCCTCTTCTATTTCATCGGCGGAGCCATGGCGGGGGTGATCCGTGCCGAGCTGGCCAGCCCGATCTCCGATTTCGTCAGCCGGGAGACGTACAACGAAGTCCTCACACTGCACGGCACCGTGATGATCTTCCTGTGGATCGTGCCGGTGGTGAATGGTGGCTTCGGTAACTACCTGATTCCCTTCTACGTGGGCGCCAGGGACATGGCCTTCCCCAGGCTCAACGCCGTGGCCTTCTGGATGATTCCGCCGGCGGGGATCCTGCTGATCGGCAGCTACTTCATCACCGGCGCGGCCCAGTCCGGCTGGACGGCCTATCCCCCTCTGAGCCTCACCACCCCCGCCCTGGGTCAGGTGGTGTGGATCGTGAGTGTGCTGCTGCTGGGGGGCAGCTCCATCTTCGGCGGGATCAACTTCATCGCCACGATTCTGAAGCTGCGCCGGCCGGGGCTGCAGCTGATGCAACTGCCGATGTACTGCTGGGCGATGCTCGGAACCAGCATCCTGGTGGTGCTCTCCACCCCCGTGCTGGCCGGCACCCTGCTGCTGCTCAGCTTCGACATCGTGGCCCACACCGGCTTCTTCAACCCGGCCCTAGGCGGGAATGTGGTGGTGTATCAGCACCTGTTCTGGTTCTATTCCCACCCGGCGGTGTACATCATGGTGCTGCCAGCTTTCGGCCTGGTGAGCGAAATCCTGCCCATCCACGCCCGCAAGCCCCTGTTCGGCTACACCACGATGGTGTACTCAATCCTGGCCATCGTGGTGCTGGGCCTGGTGGTCTGGGCTCACCACATGTTCACCAGTGGCACCCCCCCCTGGATGCGTCTGTTCTTCACGATCGCCACCTCGTTCATCGCCGTGCCGACGGGCATCAAGTTCTTCAACTGGTTGGCCACCCTCTGGGGCGGCAAGCTGGCGTTGAACAGCGCCATGCTGTTCTCCTGCGCCTTCATCGTCAATTTTGTGTTCGGCGGAATCACCGGGGTGGCCCTGGCCCAGGTGCCCTTCGACATCCATGTCCATGACACCTATTTTGTGGTCGGCCACTTCCACTACATCGTCTATGGCGGCACGGTGTTCGTGATCTTCGCGTCCATCTACCACTGGTATCCGAAGTTCACCGGCCGGATGCTCAATGAGGATCTGGGCCGCCTGCATTTCCTGCTCACCTTCGTGGGCTTCAACCTCTGCTTCGCCCCCCAGCACTGGCTCGGCCTGAACGGCATGCCGCGCCGTGTGGCCGAGTACGACCCCAGCTTCACCACCCTCAACCAGATCAGCAGTGTGGGGGCCCTGCTGATGGCCATCAGCAGCCTGCCTTTCCTCTACAACGTGCTGGTGAGCGCCTTCCGGGGCCAGGTGGCCGGCGACAACCCCTGGAACGCCTTAACCCCCGAATGGCTCACCTCCTCGCCACCGCCGGTGGAGAACTGGATCGGCGAAGCGCCCCTGGTGAAACACCCCTACGGTTACGGCGTTGACGAAGACACCCTCAGCGTGGAAGCCGCCACGGGCAGGGACCTCTGGAGTGGCGCAGGTCGCCGCTGATCGCCCCACCGCTTGCCACCCCGCCTCCCTTGTCCGTCGCCCCATGACCAGCCTCGCCACCAGCACCAGCGCCGCCGAAGCGGTCACCGCCGAGGCCCACGAAGGCCACGCGGATCTGAGGCTTTTCGGCCTGGCCACCTTCCTGGTGGCCGATGGCATGACCTTCGCGGGGTTCTTCGCCGCCTATCTCACCTTCCGTGCGGTCAATCCGCTGCCGGAGGGATCCACCTACGAGCTGGAACTGCTGCTGCCGTCGATCAACACCATGCTGCTGCTGGTGAGCAGCTACACCTTCCACCGCTCCGGCCGAAATCTGCTGCTGGGTCAGATGGGCCCCTGCCGCGCCTGGCTGCTGCTCACCGCGGGCCTCGGAGCCGCCTTCCTGGCCGGGCAGATGGTGGAGTACTTCACCCTGCCCTTCGGCCTCACCGACAACCTGTTCGCCAGCACGTTCTATGCCCTGACGGGCTTTCACGGGCTGCACGTCACCCTCGGGGTGATCTGCATCCTGCTCGTCTGGTTCCAGACCCGCCAAGGCGGTCGTGTCACCAGCGCCACCCCCTTCGGCCTGGAGGCTGCCGAGCTCTACTGGCACTTCGTCGACGGCATCTGGGTGGTCCTTTACGGAATTCTTTATCTGCTCTGATTCCCTGACTGTTGCCTGTTCAGCACAACGATCGGCACAATCGTTTGAGAAGTCTGCGTCTGACCGGCTGATGGGTGCCCAGAAAGGACCAGCCAATGATGACAACTCAGCCGGAACCGTGATGCTGGAGGGCCAGGCCTTGCTGGACAAGGCCCGCTCGCTCAGCAACCGGCCGGAGGACCAGATCGCGCGGGCCTGTGGCTATGTGGGGCCGAGCGGCAGGGTGCTCAAGAAGAATTTCTACCGGGCCCTGGTGGCCGCCAAGGGCTACACCCTGCCCTCGGGTGGGGCCGGCGGCAGCGGTGCCAGTGGGGTCGGGAAGGGACGTCAGGCCGAATTCCGCACCCGGGTGCACGGCAATGGCAACCTGCTGATCGGCCAGGCCTACACGCGGCGCATGGGGCTGGAACCGGGTCAGGAGTTCAGGATCGAGATCCACAAGGAAACCGGTTCGATCTGGCTGCTGCCCCTGGATGACGCCGGCAACGCCCTCCCCTGAGCCGGATGCCGTGGGCCGTCAGTCCGCTTCCGGGTGAAAGCTGGCGCTGAAGCGCAGCAGATCGATGCCGCTGAACAGGAAACTGATCCCCACCAGGGTGCCCACCACCCAGAGCAGGCTCCAGAACTTGAGTGTGAGGATCAGCAGCCCCAGGGCAAGCGTCACCAGGCCGTTCACGAGACCCCAGCGCCAGCCGGCGATCTGACGATGGGAGGTGGCGACCAGGGCCTCCACCACCCCCTCCACCACGAACACCACGCCGATGGCCAGGGCCAGCCCGGCCATCGGAATCGCCGCCGCCGCCGGACCGGAGGCCATCTGTTGGATCATCCACACCCCCAGGACCAGGAACAGGGTGGAGGTCACCAGGCGCCAGAAGGTGATGGCCTTGCTCAGCCCCGGAGAGCGCAGCAGGGAGCTGATCCAGCCCACCAGGCCTCCCACCAGGAAGGCGATGGCCACCACGGCGGTGACCCACTTGGAGGCCAGCACGGGGAACACGAGGGCCAGCACTCCCAGCACCAGGAGCATCACCCCCTCCGCCAGGGTGAAGGCGCGCAGGGCCGACCCCATGGCCTGGCGGGAGGAGGGGGCTTCGGGGGTGAGCATCTGTGCCGTTGGCGCTGTCGTCAGCGTGACAAGGGAGCCCGCCGCTGACCACGGGCGTTGATGACTCGCAGCATCCGAGAGTCCAGGTCCGGCGCCGATCCGCTAACCCCAGCCGTGCTCGGCCAGCCAGGCGGAGGAAAGGGTGGCCTCCGGCACCGCGCTTCCAGCCGGCCGCAACAACCGTTCGGTGTACTTGGCGAGTAGATCGGCCTCCAGGTTGACCGTCTCGCCCACCCGGCGGCCCGCCAGGGTGGTGCCGCTCCAGGTGGTGGGAATCACGGCGATCCAGAAGCGGCTGCCGTCGGCCTCGCAGCCGGCCACCGTCAGGCTGATGCCATCCAGCGCCACGCTCGCCTTCTCGCACACATACCGGCCGTAGGCGGGATCCTGCCAGGCCACCTCCAGCCGCCAGGAGTCTTGCTGACGCTGGATGGCGGTGATTTCCCCGAGGCCATCGACGTGACCGCTGACCAGGTGGCCGCCGAGCCGGTCGACCAGGCGCAGGGCCGGCTCCAGGTTCACCCAGCCGCCGCCTGCGGCCCGCTCGGCCAGGGTGCTGCGGCCCAGGGTCTCCTCGCTGACATCGGCCCGGAAGCCATCGGCGAACAGCTCGGCCACCGTCAGGCAGACCCCGTCGACGGCCACGCTGTCCCCCAGGGCCAGGGGGCCGAGGTCGGTGCGCACCCGCACACCAGCCGGACTCCGCTCCAGCCTGCCGATGGCCTGCACCAGTCCGGTGAACATCCCCTGAGGCGGCGGCACTGGCCATAATCGTTTCACGGGAACCATCACGTGCGAGGAGCGGGCCCGACCATGGTTGAAATGCGTGTCGCCGGGATTGCCCTGGATGCGGCGAGCCGAAGCCCGATCGTCCTGCTGCGGGACCCTGCCGGCCGGAGGCAGGTGCCGATCTGGATCGACCAGGCCCAGGCGCAGAACATCCTTTCCGGCCTGAACAGGGAACGGCCGCCCCGACCCCTGAGTCACGACCTGATGGCCACCCTGCTGGAGGCCGGCGGCCTGCGCCTGGAGCGGGTGATCATCCACACGATCGAGGACAACACCTTCCGGGCCGTGCTCAAGCTTCAGGGTGGCAGCGAAGGTTCCATCGAGCTGGACGCCAGGCCCAGCGATGCCATCGCCCTGGCCCTGCGCACCGAGAGCGGCATCTGGATGCTGGAGGAGGTGGTGGCCGATGCCTCGATCCCGGTCGACGCGGAGGCCGATGCCGAAGACCAGGAGGATTTCCGCCGCTTCCTCGACCGCACCAGCCCGGCTGACCTGATCCGCCACATTGGCCGAACGGTCGCCGAGTCCGATCTCGGCCCGGAGGAAGCCCCCGAGGGCGGCGGCCCTGGCGCCTGATCCCCAGGTGTCGTCTCGACCGGCGGCACGCCGACCCTTCGGGAAGGGGAGGCCGGTGTCGGCCTTCACCCTCGGCACGATGCGGGCCCTGGACTCCCCGGAGGCGATGGACGCCGTGCTGGTCGCGGCCCTGGCGGCCGGGATCAACCACATTGAGACCGCCCCCGGGTACGGTCCGGCCGAAGCCTTTCTCGGGCGGGCCCTGCAGCGGCTGGGGGAGCGCGATCCGGCCGGCCATGCCGCCCTGGTGCTCACCAGCAAGCTTCTGCCGGGCCCAGACCTGGAGGACGGCCGCAGCCAGCTGCGGGCCTGCCTGAAACGGCTGGGGATCGAACGCCTCGACAACCTGGCGGTGCACGGCCTCAACCAACCGGAGCATCTGACCTGGGCCCTGTCAGGACCAGGCGCAGAGCTGCTGGCCTGGGCCACCGGCGAGGGGCTGGTGGGCCAGGTGGGCTTCAGCAGCCACGGGGATACGGCGCTGATTGCGGCGGCCCTGGAGAGTGGCCGCTTCGGCTTCTGCAGCCTGCACCTGCATCTGTTCGACCGGGAACGGCTGCCCCTGGCCCGCCAGGCCCTGGCCGCGGGCCTCGGCGTGATGGCCATCTCCCCGGCCGATAAGGGTGGCCGTCTCTATGCCCCCCCCGACGAGCTGACGGCCGACTGCGCCCCCTACGCGCCGCTGGAGCTTGCCTACCGCTTCCTGCTGGCCGAAGGGGTCAGCACCCTCACCCTGGGGGCCGCCCAGCCCCAGGACCTGGCCTGGGCCCTTCGCCTGGCCGACGCCGGTGTGCCCCCCAGCGCCGCCGAACGGCAGCGGCTGGAGGCGACGCTGGCGCGCCTGGAGGCGGCCGGCAGAGAGCGCCTCGGAGCCGACCGCTGCGGCCAGTGCCGTCAGTGCCTGCCCTGCCCCAATGGCGTGCCGATCCCTGCCCTGCTGCGGCTGCGCAATCTGGCGCTGGGCCATGGCATGGAGCCGTTCGCGAGCGAGCGCTACAACCTCATCGGCCGGGCCGGCCACTGGTGGGAGCAGGTGGATGCCTCCGCCTGCAACCACTGCGGCGACTGCCTGCCCCGCTGCCCACTCCAGCTGCCCATCCCCGACCTCCTGGCCGACACCCACCGCCGGCTGGCGGCCGCGCCACGCCGCCGCCTTTGGGGCTGAGCTCTGATGACCCCTTCAAGCGCCAGGGGCAGGGGCGGCGCCATCCCACAGTTGCTGCAGCCTGCGGCGCTCGGCGGCAGCCAAGGGCGGCAGGCTGAAGCAGCGCTCCAACACCGACTGGGGGGGCAGCAGCAGGGCGGCAATCGCGGCCGGAAACTCCGCCAGGGCCCGCTGCAGCTGGTCCCTGGGCAGGGGGGGCACCCAGCCCCCCGCCAGCAGGGCCGGCAGCAGGGGGGGCTCCAGGGCCTCCCCCAGCCACTCCAGGGGCGGCTCCGGATGGGGACCGGCGGGCCGCAGCAGCAGGTTCCAGCTGAGGGGGGCGCCGCTCTCGGGGAGCAGCACCTGCAGCCGAGGATCGCGGCGCAGCAAGCCCACCACCCGCTGGCGGGGCAGGACGGCAGCCTCGGCCTCACCAGTGAGCAGCAGGCTCAGGCCATCCCGCTCGTCGTAGGCCAGGGCTGAGCGCCGCAGACGCCGCAGCCGTTCCGGGTCCTCACCCACCAACGCCATCGTCACCCGGGGGGACGATGGCAGCACCAGCCGGCCGGCCAGGCTGGGGTCGAGCAGCAGACCCCAGCCCTCGGACCGCCGCCGGGCGAGGTCGGGCCGGTTGCGCAGCACCAGGACCCAGGGGCCGTAGGACCAGGGGAAGGCCAGGGGACCGGCGGCGGGCGGACCATGGAGTCGGGCCAGCGGAGCCGCCATCGGTTCGAGCCGCTCCAGGAGCGCAGCGGTGCCGATGGGCTGCAGGTCGCCGGGCCTGAGCTCGCCGGCCCAGCCATCGCTGAGCTGCAGCAGGCCCGTCAGGGGGGCGGACAGCTTGGCCAGCACCTGGGAGGGATCCTCCAGGAGCTGGGTGCGCCAGGGCTTGGGCAGGCGCCGGGCCCAGGCGGCGGGCAGATCGCCCCGGCTGCCCAGCAGCAGCGGCTCCTGGGCGTCGCAGCCGGCCAGCAGGGTGACAACAGAGGCGGCACCGAGGCGCAGCAGGGTGCGGCGGCTGAGGCCCGGGGACGGCGGTGGGGGAAAGGGGGCGCCCATTCAGCGGACCGTAGGCGGCGGCGGCCCCAGCAGCGTGGCGCAGGCCTGGTCGCAGAGGCGGGCCAGAGCCGGGCCTGTGTGGCCGCTGAGCTGCCACAGCAGGGCCAGCCCCCCCGCCCCCACGCCCTCCTTCACGTAGCCCTGCTCATAGGCCGCCAGGGCCGGATGGCAGGGATCGCTGAAGCGCAGGTCGGCCGCGAAGGCCAGGGGCTCCACCCCCCAGCGCTCACCGATGCGGCCCAGCAGCAGGGCCAGGTCGCTGCCCGCTTCATCCGCCACCCAGGCGGTGGTGCCCAGGGCGGTGCCGGCGGCGATGGCCGGGCGCAGGACAGGGGGCGCCAGGGCCAGGGCCAGGGCCAGCACCGCCGCCATCTGGCTGCCGCCCGCCAGGAAC
>NZ_JAHLYP010000022.1 GCF_025127995.1 Synechococcus sp. CS-1332
CCGCCGCCGGGGTGAATCCAGCGGCGGTGAGGGGGGCGGCCAGCTCGGCGTCACTGGGGCGAGAGCCGCAGGCCAGAAGCACGCTGATCGGCTGGGTCGCGCTGGCGGACGGCAGGGCGGCGAGCAGGCCGCGCAGGTTGCCCAGGGCCTCGGGCAGGCGGCTGCCCGGCAGCAGCAGCAGACGGCGCCGCCCCTGCAGCCAGGCCGGCAGGGGCCCAGGGGCGGTGAAGCCATCCATCATCGGGTTGCCCGGGGCGAGGGCCTGGACCCCATGGCGGCGCAGTCCCCGGGCGGTGAGGCGATCGCGCACCGCCACCAGCTGGCAGCGGCTGTGGCCCATCAGGGCCCACTCCCAGGGATCCCATTCGCTGCCCTTGGCCCGGTGGTACCCATCGGCCAGGGGGGAGCGGCCCCAGCCGGCCGGGGCGGGTGAGGCCCAGGTGTGGTCGCTCTTCGGGGTGCCGAGGAAGCCGTAGGGACCGCCGCCTGCCCAGGCCAGCAGCAAGGGCAGAAGGTCGCCCACCGCCAGGATCGGCAGACCCTGCCGTCCCCAGCGCCGCACGATCCGCCACTGACGCCAGCTGAGCAGCGGCAGCCCGGCGGCCAGATCGTTCAGCAGTCCCCGCAGGCTCTGGTTGCTGAAACCGCCGCTGGGCAGCGGCTGCCGCGGCCCGACCCGCTGCAGCTCCCCGGCCGCTTCGGCGCCGGCATAGGCCTGGCCCATCCCCACCAGGGGCAACACCTGCACTTTCAGGTTGGGTTCCTGGTGCCGCAGGGCCTCGATCAGCCGCAAGGCGATCAGGTCCTCCCCGTGGCCGTTGCTCAGAACCAGCAGACAGGGGGTGGACATGCCATGGCTGATACGATCCGCTGCGGGGAGTTTGCTCCCCGGCAGGCGGCATGGCCAAGTGGTAAGGCAGAGGATTGCAAATCCTTTATCCCCAGTTCGAATCTGGGTGCCGCCTCTGCAACAACCGGCGCGCTCCTGCTCGCCCTTCCGCGCAGGAGTCACGGCCCAATGGCCGCCCATCGGTGGCAGACTGAAATGGACTTGCCAATGAGGACTGAGGTGGGAGCCAACTCCACGGAAGAGCCGGATCCGTTCGTGGCGCTGCTCAGCGAAGACTGCCTGGAGATGATTGAAAAGATCCAGGCCTATCGCGAAAGAATTCAGTTACCTTCCACACCCACGGCGATTCTCGAAGACGCCATCATCGAGTACTACACCGCCCTCAAAAGGGTCGGAAACTGGTAACACTGCCGCTGCTGGGTGACGGCTTGGTCTGGAGTCAACCCTGCTGCATTCCAGGCCTTTGCTGCGGCTGACGTGCTCCTGCTCCCAGGATCAGTTCAGCCCGTTTCCTGTGCAGGCTCATCGAGGTTTCGGTGAGCACCACCCACTGGGCCAGGGTGGAGCAGTGCTCCTCAAAGGGGGGCAGGTCCAGACGCAGCGGCCGCCAGGCGCCCGCCTCGATGTCCTGGTTGAGTTCCGAGTGGGGCAGATCGTCGTTGGTGATGATCAGCCAGCGGTAGTGGGCCTTGAAATGGTCGAGATACTCCCGCACCAAATGGTTGGGAAGGTGTTGCAGCACATCCTTCACCAGGATCAGATCAGCGGGCGGCAGGCTGGCCAGGTCCTCAAAGAGCTGGAAGCGAATCGAGTCGCTGGCGTGGAGGTCACTGTTGGCGGCCACCACGGAGTCGACGATGTCAATCCCGGTGTAGGTGATGTCACCCCAGTGGATGAGCCGGGAGAACTGCCAGTCGCCGCAGCCGAAATCGACGACGCTGCGGATGTGATTGAGCCGCAGAAAGCGCTGCAGGGTGGCGATGTATTCGCCATTGAACTCAGGTCTGGACCCCTGGCCGGAGCCTCCCCCCCATGTGTCGCGTTGGTAGATGCGCGTGAAGGCGTCCTTGGTCGACATGCCGGATAGTGGGTGGCGGCACCCTAGCGGCGACGTCCCTCCGGCCACTCGCGTCGGCTCAGGGAAGGACGCCCAGGAGCAAGGAGATCAGGGCGAAGCCCACGACGCCCACCAGGGCCAGCAGCGATGTGGACTGGGGCATGACCGTCACCCGAACGAACGAATAATAAAGAGAACCTGAAGAAGGTCAGGGTTGTCTGTGGCGTTCGTTGCCGATCGTCATTTCCCTTCCGCACGGTTCCCAGGCCCGCTCAGGGAGAGGCTTCCGCCTGCCACCGCTGTCCTTCCGGGCCGACGGCCTCGCAGCGGAAGGCGCGCCCATCCAGGTGGCAGTGGCCGCTGGCGAGCTGGGCCCTGGTCAGCCCCAGGGCCGCCGTGGTCTCGCCGAAGCCCGCCTGGCCTACGGCGCTCACCCGCAGTTGCAGGGGCCAGCGCGGCTCGCAGCGGCTTGCCAGGCATTGCATCCCCTTGGAGCCCTCTGCCAGCACCCCGGCAAAGACCAGCTGGCGATCCAGAAAGGCGCCGCTGCCACCGGGCTGCAGAAACCGGACGGTGAGCAGTCCCTCCATCTGCTGATCCAGCCGCAGCAGCCTGCAGCTGCTCGGCGGCTGCGGCGGGGCCTGGCCGGAGCTGCTGACGATGCGGCAGCGCCGCAGGCCCCCTTCCCAGCGGCCGAAATCCTCGCCGGGAAGTTCCTGGGCCTCCAGGGCCGCCCATGGTCCAGTGAGGACCAGCAGAAGCGCCAGAACCGATTGGCATCCCCGGCAGGGCCGCCGCTTCAATAGCCCGAGTCGGCGACGCAGATCCCCTGGCAGCTGATTCCGTTGCTGGCCGTGCGGCCACAGTGGGAACACAGCACCGGATCTGGGGCAGGCCCGGAGGGCACGTTCCTGGCGCCCAGTGGCACGTTCGGGCCAGCTTCGGTGGGGGGAAGCGGTGGTCGGACGCCCGGATGGCTGGTCATCGCGTCTCCCCTGGGGACGGTTCGGATCGATCATGGCAACAGAGCGAGAGCGTCGCGATCGTCTTGACCGACCCTGCCATCCCCCTGCCCGTTCCTGTGCCATCGGGCGTCGCCGCGGTTGGGGTGGGCACCTGGGCCTGGGGGAATCAGTTTCTCTGGGGCTACGACCCCGCCCAGGACGCGGAGCTGGCCGCCTGTTTCCGCCGGGCGGTGGACCTGGGCCTGACGGTCTTCGACACGGCCGATTCCTATGGCACCGGTCGCTTCGGGGGCCGCAGTGAGTCGCTCCTGGGCGGCTTCGTCGAGGCCTTGCCGCCGGACCGGCGTGGGGCGCTCACCGTGGCCACCAAGCTGGCCCCCTTCCCCTGGCGCCTGGGTCGCCGGGGTTTCGAGAGGGCCTTCGAAGCGTCCCGTCGGCGGTTGAGGGGCCATCTCGACCGGGTCCAGCTGCACTGGAGCACGGCCCGTTATGCCCCCTGGCAGGAGGCGGCGCTGCTGGAGGGACTGGCGGATCTGGTTGAGCAGGGCCGCGTGGGCAGCCTGGGGGTCTCCAACCTGGGACCGCGTCGGTTGCGCCTGGTGCACGGGCGGCTGGCCCGCCGGGGGCTGCGGCTGTCCAGCCTGCAGGTGCAGCTGTCCCTGCTGGCCCCCGATGCGCTGGCGGCCGAAGGGGTCGCTCCGGTCTGCCGGGAGCTAGGCATCGAGCTGCTGGCCTACAGCCCCCTGGCCCTGGGCCTGCTGAGCCGGCCACCGGGGGAAGGTCAGGCCCTGCCCCCTGGACCCCGGGGCCTGCTGTTCCGCCGGCTACAGCCCCGTATCCAGCCCCTGCTGCAGACCATGGAGCGGATCGCCTGTGCCCACAATGCCCCCATGGCGGCGGTGGCGATCAACTGGTGCCGGGCCCATGGGGCCCTGCCCCTGGTGGGGTTGCGCCGCGTCGACCAGGCCGAAGCGGCGGCCGCGGCCACCAGCTGGTGCCTCGATGACGGGGAACGACGTGATCTGGACCGGGTGGCGCAACGCTGCGACGGGCGCATGCCGGCCAACCCGTTTCAGAGCGGTTGAAGGGGTCAGGCGCTGAGGGCGTCGGCCGGATCGGGGCTCAGAACCACCGGCAGGGCCGCCGGCCGTGGCTGGGGGGCCTCGGCCCGCTGCAGCAGCCGGACCACCTGGGGATCGGCCGGTTCGCCGCCGAGGGCGCCGTCTTCACCGGGGCCACAGGCGCTGAGGGCTTCCTGCAGCAGGGAATCGAAGGTGGAGCCTGGCAGACGGTGGCGCGCCAGTTCAAGGAAGGCGCGGGCCAGGGATTCGCCCGCGGCCGCCCGCAGTGCCGGGTTGGAGCGCCTCAGTTCCTGCTCCTGGGCGATCGAGTTGAGAAACCGCTGGGTGATGTCCCGCTTGGTGGTGGCCCGGATGCGGGTGTCCTGGTCGGCTTCACTGAGGGCACCCTGGGCCTCCAGTTCCTGCAGGCGGCGGTTGAGGCTGTCGAGGACGTCCTGGGCTTCCTTATTGATATGGGTGAGCTGGCCGTCGGAAAGGCGGGGCAGGTCGGCCACATAGACCTTGCCGTGGTCCCGCAGGGTCAGAAAGGTGGGGCGCTGGCCGCCCGTGCCTTCCCGCTGCACCGGGGCCCCACCGTCCCGCAGACGGGGACGTGGCTGCTGGGGGCGCTGGGGCGGAATCGGGCCGGCGGAACTACGGCGGCGGGTGATGCGTCTGGACGTATCGAACATCGGGCAGCGAAATCTTTTGAACGTCTTGGGAGCGTGGGGGGCCTGGTCGTGGCGGAATGCCGCGATTGAACCTAGGAAAAGCGGCGGATCAGGACCGGAGTCGCTTCAGTGCGGCAATCCGGCCAGGGGGTGTTCCCCCGGGTCGCCTGCCGCGACCCTGCCGAGTTCCCAGGCCTGATGGCCCGAGGAGCGGCAGAGATCGATGATGCCAGCTGAGGCCGCCGGCGGCACCACCAGGCAGAAACCGACCCCCAGGTTGAAGGTGTTCCACAGATCGACCTCCGGCACCTGGCCCCGCTCCTGCAGCCAGCGGAACAGGGGCGGACGCTCCCAGCTGTCGGGGTCGACCACCGCATGAACCCCCTCGGGCAGGCAACGGGGCAGGTTCTCCGGCAAGCCACCGCCGGTGATGTGGGCCATGGCGTGGAGCGGCAGCCCCGATCGGCGCAGGTCCTTCACCAGCGAGGCATAAAGAAGTGTCGGGGTCAGCAGGGCCTCGATCAGTCCTTGCCCGGTTGCCGGCAACAGGGTGGCGGCGTCGACGGCTTCGGCCTCCAGGATGCGCCGCACCAGGCTGAAGCCATTGCTGTGGACACCGCTGCTGGCCACGGCCACGATTCCGTCGCCCGGGCTGACCTGCGCCCCGTCGATCCGTTCCTCCTCCTCCACCACCGCCACGCAGAACCCGGCCAGGTCGTAGCGGCCGGCGCCGTAGAAGCCCGGCATCTCGGCAGTTTCGCCCCCCAGCAGGGCGCAGCCGCTCTGGCGGCAACCGTCGGCGATGCCTTCCACCACTTCGGCCATGGCCTCGGGGCCGAGCTTGCCGGTGGCGATGTAATCGAGGAAGAACAGCGGTTCGGCGCCGCTGGTGATCACGTCGTTGACGCACATGGCCACCAGATCCAGGCCCACCCCGTGGTGACCGCCATGGGCCTGGGCGAGCTCGAGCTTGGTACCCACCCCGTCGGTGCCGGCCACCAGCAGGGGACGCCGCATCCCTGCCGGCAGACGGCAGAGGCCGCCGAAGCCCCCCAGTCCCCCGATCACTTCCGGTCGTCGGGTCGTCTCGACACTGTTTCTGATGCGTTCCACGAAGGCGCGGCCGGCGGCGACGTCGACGCCGGCAGAGCGGTAGTCCATGGGGCAAGGGTCAGCGCTGCACCGATCCTGCATCGGCGTGGGGCCGGCGGGGCCAGCTGACGCGCCCAGAGCGTGGACGATCCCGGGATTGGCACGTATTTCCATCGTCTGGCCTTATGCCATTGATCAAATCCACTGATGTTTCGCTAGCGCCGCTGGGCCAGTCATGCCAGTGGACGCCTGGAGGGGTGGCAAGGATGAAGAAAACTGATCGGTTCTGAGGCCTGTTTGCAGCGTCTTTGAGGTCTGCGCAGTTCGGATAGTTTTCCTGGGTCGTCAATTTCTGTAAGGAATTCGCCAGGCTTTTTCGGACGCGTTTGATTCAGCCACTACCGACTCAGGTTTGGTTGTCTTCAATGCCCGAATGCAGTCATCAGGAATGTCGTTCCTCGATGTCGTGCCCAGCCAGTGTCTTCCGCTTGTTATGCGAGCTAATCAACTCCTGGGCGCCGCCGCCCTTCTCTTCACCAGCAGCATCGCTCCGGCCCAGGCCGGCTCCCTTACTGCCCAGCAGGCCCCAGGGAGTTCCGTCGCCATCCGTCCCGCCGACTTCCCCTCCACCTGGGACCGTTTTGTCGAGGAGATCCGCACCGTGCCCACGGCGAGCAATCTGATCGCCTCCGCCGGTCGTGTCACCACCGGTCAGGCGAGCTGGTACGGACCAGGCTTCTTCGGCAACCGCACCGCCAGTGGAGAGGTTCTTCGCCCCGGCAGCCTTACCGCCGCCCACCGCACCCTGCCTTTCGGCACCAAGGTGCGCGTCACCAACCTCTGGAACGGTCGTTCCGCCGTGGTGCGCATCAACGACCGTGGTCCGTTCCATGGCAGCCGCGTGATCGATCTGGCCCATGGAGCCGCCCACGAACTCGGCCTCACCTCCAGCGGCGTTGCCCAGGTGAAGCTCGAAGTGCTGCCCTGAGGCTGCCTTCCGGCTCTGTCCGGCTTCCTTTCTTTCGGCCCATCCGCCAATCTGGCGGCTGGGCTTTTTTTGTGGTTCGGTGCGACTGCTTCAGACCAGGGCCGACCTGAACGACTGGTGCCGTGGGCAGGCCGGGCGGCCGCTCCACTTCGTCCCCACCATGGGCAGCCTGCACGCAGGCCACCAGCAGTTGCTGCATCGGGCCTGCGAAGCCGTGCCCGCGGGTCGGCCTGCGGTGCTGCTCAGCGTGTTCGTCAACCCGCTCCAGTTCGGACCGTCCGGGGATTTCGACCGCTACCCCAGGGATCTGGATGCCGATGCCGCCCTGGCGGCGGCGGCAGGTGCCGAGGCCCTGTTTGCCCCATCGGTGGCGGAGTTGTTCCCCGGCGGTGAGGCCCAGCTCACCGGCGTGGTTCCCCCGGCCGCCCTGCGCCAGTCCCTCTGCGGTCCCGGCCGGCCCGGCCATTTTGAGGGTGTGGCCACCGTGGTCTGCCGGCTGCTGGCCCTGGTGCGGCCCGATCGCCTCCTGCTCGGGGAGAAGGACTGGCAGCAGCTCACGATCCTGCGACGCGTGGTGGCCGACCTGGCCCTGCCGGTGACGGTGCAGGGCTGCGCCACGGTGCGGGAGGCCGATGGGCTCGCCTGCAGTTCCCGTCATCGCTACCTCAGCCCCAGCGAGCGCGATCAGGCTTCGGCCCTGCCGGCCGCCCTCAGGGCGGCGCGCACGCTCTGGCGTGGGGGCATGGCCAGTGCGGCCCTGTTGACCGCTTCGCTCCGCCGCGACCTGGAAGCGGCGGGCCTGGCCGTGGAGTACTTGCAGCTCGTGCAGCCCTCTACCCTGAGTCCCGTTACCGCCGCCAGCGGGATCTCCCTGTTGGCCGCGGCCGCCGGTTGCGGCAGCACCCGGCTGATCGACCATATCTTCCTGATGAACCGCCCGCCGATCGTCGCCATCGATGGCCCCGCCGGGGCGGGCAAGAGCACCGTCACCAGGGCCTTCGCCCGCCGCCTAGGCCTTCTTTACCTCGACACCGGCGCCATGTACCGGGCCCTCACCTGGTGGGTGCTGCACCGGGGGGTGGACCCGGCCGATGCCGCCGCCATCGCCCCCCTGCTCGTCGACCTCGATCTGCAGCTGGAGAGCGACGCCGGCGGGGAGCAGCGAGTGCAGGTGAATGGCCACGAGGTGAGCGAGGCGATCCGCGGCCCTGAGGTCACGGCTTTGGTGTCCACGGTGGCGGCCCATGCCTGCGTGCGGGCGGCCCTTACCGGGCAGCAGCAGGCCATGGGCCAGCGGGGCGGATTGGTGGCGGAAGGACGCGACATCGGCACCGCCGTCTTCCCGGAGGCGGAGTGCAAGGTGTTCCTCACGGCCACGGTCGAAGAGCGGGCCCGCCGCCGGGCGGCGGATCTGGCCCAGCGCGGCTTCGTCGTGCCGCCCCTGGCGGAACTGGAAGCCCAGATCGCCGAGCGGGATCGCCTGGATTCCACCCGGGCCGAGGCCCCCCTGTGTCAGGCGGCTGATGCGGTGGAGCTGGTCACCGACGGCCTGGGCATCGACGCCGTGATCCAGCGCCTTGTGGATCTGTTCCGCGAGCGGGTGCCGGAGGACGCCTGGCCGGGCCCTGCGGCCCCCTAGCGTTGCGTCCGTTCGGCCGTCAGGGTTTCGAGCAGGCCCCCGCAGGCGTCCTCCAGCAGGTCGAGCACCCGATCGAAGCCCTCTTCCCCGCCGTAGTAGGGATCAGGCACCTCTTCAATGTCGTAACGGCGGCAGTACCCGGTGAGGGGGCTGATCTGAGCCGTGGCCTCCCCTTTCCCGGCCAGGCCCCGCACCGCCTTGAGGTTCTGCCGGTCCATGGTCAGCACGTGATCGAAGCGGCTCAGGTCGCTGTGGGTGATCTGGCGGGCTCGGCTGGGCAGGTCGATGCCCCGCCGGGCGGCGGCGCTGCGCATGCGCTCATCGGCGGGCCTTCCCACGTGCCAGTCGCCGGTGCCGGCGGAATCCGCCCTGAAGGCGTGCTCCAGGCCCTGGAGGCCGATCAGGTGCAGGAAGACCCCCTCGGCGGCCGGGGAGCGGCAGATGTTGCCAAGGCAGACGAACAGGAGGCTGGTGGGCTGTGCCATGGCGAGGGGGGCGGCGGGCGGTTCAGGGGGGGTGGTCATTGGGCGTTGAGTCGTTTGAGGGCCACGCCGGCCCGCAGCCGCACCACCTGTGTGTCCTCCCGCTCCGGATCCTGGAGCTGCTTCAGGCTCGACTCGGCCCGATCGCGGTGGGGATCGGCCGGGGGCATGGGCAGGGCCAGGCCCTCGAGGCCCGCCGCCACGGCGTAGCGCACGACCCACTCGCCATCCCCGCGGCCGCTCTCGAGGGCATGGAGGCAGCGCTCACGCATCTGGTGGCGTTCCGCCTCGGCCAGGGACTCCAGCCGCAGGGCCCCCAGCCCCCTGGCGGCGGCCCGGCGCACGCTGGGCCCGACGTCGGTGGCCAGGGCGTCCTCGAGCACGTCCAGCCCGCGGGGGTCGCCGATCCCCGCCAGGGCCCGCACGGCCCAGGCCCGGGCGCCGTAGTTGTGGGCATCGAGATTGGCCAGCAAGGGCCCCACGGCCGCCGGGCCCAGGGCGATCAGCCCATCCACGGCGGCCACGGCGGCTCCCGGATTGTTGAAGCCCAACACCTGCACCAGGTGGGGCACGGTGGCCAGGGGGTCGTCGCAGGCGATCAGCCGGCGGGTGGCCACCACCAGCTCCTCGGCGCTGCCAGCCTGCTCAAAGGCTCGGATCCGATCGGCCGCGAGCCTGGAATCTCCGCTTGCGGCCGTCATCAGAGCAGGGCGTCCATCGCCATCAGAACGGCCTCATCATCGCTGTCCGCCTCACTGCCGGTGCTGTTCTCCACGAGGCCCCGCAGGGCGATCAGCTTGAGACTGTTCTCGGCCAAGGTGCGCTGGATGGGGGCGAGGGCGGGACGCCATCCCACAGCCCCCAGATCCATCAGAGCCGCACGACGCACCTGCAGCTGGGGATGCTGCAGCAACTGCAGCAGCTCCTCGGCCCAGGCCGTCTCCCCGGTGAGCTGCAGCAGGGCCCGGCAGGCTGCACTGCGGACCAGGGGGCGCCCATGGCTGGTGAAGGGCTTGATCACGGCCAGGACGTCCGGTGCGGCTACGCCGATCGTCCCCAGGGCCTCCAGCATCGCCTCGCAGGGTTCCTGCAGCCGGGGGCTGTCGCTGCGGTTGGCGCCGGCGACGTCGGGCCCGCTGGCCAGGCGGCGGGTCAGAAGCGGCAACGCTGCCGTGGCCCGCAGCTCGCCGAGGGCACGGGCCGCGGCCTCCCGCAGGCCGTCGTCGGCATCGTCGAGCACCTCCAGCAACTCCGGCACCGCCCGCCCATCGGCGATCTTGCCCAGGGCCCTGGCGGCATTGCGGGCCACGGCGTTGTGTTCCACCCCGGCGCCCACGTCCCGTGGTTGGCGCTGGCGGAGGGCCGCCAGGAGCAGGGGCACGGCCTCCGGATGCCGGCTGCGCATGCGACCCAGCCACCAGGCCGCGTAGTACTGACGGGACTGGTCGTCTGTCTGGCGCAACTGCTCCAGGGCTTCGGCTTCACTGATCGGCTCACCGTCACCGGCCATGGGCGTGCAGAGGTGGAAGGGAAGAACTATTGGGAATGCTGCCACCCCCACGGCCAGGGGGAATCGGCCCAAAAAAAGGGTCCCCGAAGGGACCCAGAGGAATCGAAGACCGAAGCGGCTCAAACGAGGGCGCTGATGGCGTAATCGATGTAGTTGTTGGCGATGACGCCGGCGTCGCCGGAGATACCGTGGTTGGCCTTGATGTAGCTCAGGGCTTCCACGTACCAGGAGGGGGAGAGTTCGAAGGTGCGGTTGATCTCGTCGAGACCGGCCACGAGGTACTCATCCATGGGGCCGGTGCCACCAGCCACGAGGCAATAGGTGATCATGCGGAGGTAGTAGCCGATGTCACGGGCACACTTGGCCTTGCCGCGGGCGTCGGAGGCGTAGTTGCTCCCCTGCATCTGGGTGGTGTAGGGGAACTTGTTGTAGACGGCCTGGGCGGCGCCGTTCACCAGGGAGTCGGCGTTGGCGGTGAGGGACTTGGCAGCTTCCAGGGCGTTCTTGGCGCGCTCGAAGCGACCGAAGGCGGCGTTGAGCTCGGTGTTGGACAGGAAGCGGCCCTGGGAATCAGCGGCTGCGACGGCCTCGGTGAGGGGAGTCTTCATGAGAAGGGGGTTGGA
>NZ_JAHLYP010000023.1 GCF_025127995.1 Synechococcus sp. CS-1332
CATGAGAAGGGGGTTGGATGGGAAGGAGAACCGAACGATGAAGCGCGATCAGGCGACAGCAGCAGCTGCGCGATCGAAGTAGGTGCCGATTTCGGACATCAGGGAGGAGCAGTCGCCCTGGGTGATGCCGTTGCGATCGTTAGCGATGGCGATGGCGGCGTCCTTCATCTTGCGGATGCCTTCGGCCACGGAAGCGCCGGGGACGCCGAGGGCCAGATAGGTTTCGCGGAGGCCGTTGAGGCAACGGTCTTCGAGGACGGAAGCGTCACCGGTGAAGACGGCGTAGGTGACGTAGCGGAGAACGATCTCCATGTCGCGCAGGCAGGCAGCCATGCGGCGATGGGTGTAAGCGTTGCCGCCGGGGGCGATCAAGGCGGGCTGTTGGTCGAACAGCTCGCGAGCCGCGTTGGTGACGATCTTGGAAGCGTTGGAGGTGATGCGATTCACGGCATCCATACGCTTGAAGCTGTCAGCGACGACGCCGGAAAGGGCATCGATCTGACCAGCGTTGAGGAATTCGCCGCGGGCATCAGCCTGAGCAACGACCTTGGTGAAAGCGTCGAACATTGAGTTAGCTCCTGTTCTCGACGTCGAACGTCGGGCTTTGGGTGGGTAAGGGGGGTGGGAACGCCAAAGACGTTCACCTGTGCTGGGCACGGGCCTATTGTCAGAAAGAATCGCTCCAGGATCCGTTAAGTTTACAAAGGGTCATCTGCAGCGGCTCAATTCCTCTGGCTGGTTGCAGTCGTGAGGCTGTTGGGTAAGTCATCTGGCCTCTCATCTGTGCCTTGCTGAACAATCGATGCGAGGCTCTCCTGGCGCGCGTGCGTGCACCAGAGCCATGAAAAACCCCCTTCGACGTGATGCCGAGGGGGTGAAGTCGTGCGAGGAAGCCAGGGACCTTGCGGTCAGTTCACCGGGCTTACGCTGGCGACCCGGCCGCCCTGACGGTGGATCATCTGCTGGGCCTCCAGCAGTTTGTTGAAGGGCACGAAGCGAACGGTGTTGCTGCGCTTGTGCAGGCGGTACTCGCTCAGTCCGGTGACTTCGATGCGATAAACCTTGGCTCTTTGGCCGATCCCCTTGGCCATCTTGGTGATCGATTCATTGGCCACCCGGCTGGGCTGGTAGGCCGATCCCTTGGCGTTGGGGCTCACCACTGGAACGGCGCGGTCCTGGTGCAGGGCTTTACCGAGTCGGAAGTTGGTGCCGGCGGTATCCCCCTTCACCGAAGCGGCGGCGCCCCGGGCCAGCTGCATCAGCCAGGAGAACTGACGCCCCTGCTGGCCGGCAGAGTAGTCCCATCCCGTCAGATAGGGCACCACCTCTTCCCCGAAGCGCTCCTGATACTCGGCACTGTCGATATAGGAATCGATTTCAGCTTCCACACCCTCTTCCTGCAGGATGGTGAAGTGGTGCAGCATCTCCGCCTTGTTCTGGGGGGCCCTGCCCAGCAGATGCTTGAAGTTCAGCTCGATGAAATGATAGGGATTGCAATTCTCGAAGAACTTTGCTCGGTACAGGCCACTTTTGGCCACGGCACGCACAAATTCGCGAACGCTCAGATAGCCGTTACGGAACAGTGACTCGGCGCCCTCAAGGCGCTCGCTCTCCATGATGTATTGACGACCGAGCACCTGCTGATAGACCGTGCGGATGATGGTGGTCTTGTCCTGGTCGGACGCATTCGACCAGTTTTCCTTGTTGCGGTCGTTCGCGAAGCGTTCGATGCCCAAATAGGGTGCATTGACGAGGGTCATGGATGGCGGGCCAGAAGGGGGGAGGACTGCACGCGTACGGTGCACCGTTCTGATCTTATGAGGAAGTCAGCACAGAGTTTCGCCAGACGGCTCGATCGTTACAGCACCCGATCCCACCGGGCCTTCGCCCTAGGGAGTGTCCAAAAAAAAGGGTCCCCGAAGGGACCCAGAGGGATCGAAGACCGAAGCGACTCAAACGAGGGCGCCGATGGCGTAATCGATGTAGTTGTTGGCGATGACGCCGGCGTCGCCGGAGATACCGTGGTTGGCCTTGATGTAGCTCAGGGCTTCCACGTACCAGGAGGGGGAGAGCTCGAAGGTGCGGTTGATCTCGTCGAGACCAGCCACGAGGTACTCATCCATGGGGCCGGTGCCACCAGCCACGAGGCAGTAGGTGACCATGCGGAGGTAGTAACCGATGTCACGGGCACACTTGGCCTTGCCGCGGGCGTCGGAGGCGTAGTTGCTCCCCTGCATCTGGGTGGTGTAGGGGAACTTGTTGTAGACGGCCTGGGCGGCGCCGTTCACCAGGGAGTCGGCGTTGGCGGTGAGGGCCTTGGCAGCTTCCAGGGCGTTCTTGGCGCGCTCGAAGCGACCGAAGGCGGCGTTGAGCTCGGTGTTGGACAGGAAGCGGCCCTGGGAATCAGCGGCTGCGACGGCCTCGGTGAGGGGAGTCTTCATGAGAAGGGGGTTGGA
>NZ_JAHLYP010000024.1 GCF_025127995.1 Synechococcus sp. CS-1332
GAAAATAGCTCGATGCCAGGTAAAACATCCGCTCCAAGGCAGCCGTAAGGCACCCTGTGAGCCAACAGTTCCACCAAGTGGATCTGAGAGAAGCCACCCGAGTAGGGTGGCTTTTCTGTTGGCTGCTTTTTGACGGCGCTGGCGAATGGGGAAGCGGCCGGTTGTTGTTTCGCCGCTGGGCCGCAGCGATGGAACTCAGACTTCGATCTGCCCCAAACTCGTGATCGCCTCAAACGGACCGGGATCCACCGCGGGATTCTCCGGCCTCACACTGAAGCGCGTGCCCATTCCTGCGGCTTGTGCCGCTTCCAGTTCGCTCCTGGCATCGCTCACAAAAAGAACGGCCCCCGGCGCCATGCCTAGCTCCTTGGCGATGGCCTCATAGCTGGAGGCCTGGTTCTTGGGGCCAGTGGTGGTATCGAACCAGCGGCTGAATAGCCCCCTGAGATCGCCATCTGTGCTGTGGCCGTAGAGCAGTTTCTGCGCTTTCACCGATCCCGAGGAATAGACGGCCAGCAGCAGTCCTGCGTCTCGCCAGTGCCGCAACATCGGGGCCACATCGTCAAACAACGGGCACTGCAGGGAGCCGCTGGCATAGCCCCGGTCCCAGATCAGACCCTGCAGTTCCTTCAGGGCGGGAAGTTTGCGATCCTGATCGATCAACGATTGAAGAAACAGCACCCGATCGTCATGGGTTGGCGCCCTTCGGGAGGGATCTTCGGCGTTCGCGACGTTCGCCGCTTCCATGGCCCCATCAATGGCTTGGAGGAGTGGAGCGAGTTCGGGCTTGTGGCCTTCGCCGCGCAGAAAGCCATCCAGGCGCTCCCGGGCATAGGGGAAGAGCACCTCGCTCACGAAGGGCACCGGACAGGTGGTGCCTTCAATGTCGAGCAGGACGGCCTTGGTGCTTTCGGGCTGGGGCTTGAGCTGGCCCAAGCCCTCCAGCAGCAGGCGCCGCCAGCGCTGCTCCAGCAGCCACTCCAGAATTTCCAGGTGCCGCCGGGCTTGGGCCAGATCGCTCCCCCAGGCGTAAAGGCCATGCCCGCCGATCAGCAGTCCCTGGGGAGCGCTTACGAGCAGGGGGCCGGCGGCGGCGCTAAGCCTGGCCAGATCCTGGTCGTTGGCCAGCACCGGCAGCTTCACCCGGCTGCGGTGGCTGCCGATGCCTTCCAGCCCCTTGAGCATTTCCAGGCCCTGCAGCAGCAGGGACCCCGATCGTTGTTCCTCCCCCAGACACCAGTCGGAGAGCAGGGTGGCAGCCTGGGAATGGGTGTGGAGCACGGCGCCGGCCCCGGTGCGGGCCACGATCTCCAGATGCAGCAGGGTTTCGGCGCTGGCCCGGCCCTCGCCGGCCACCACGTTCCCTTCGGCGTCCACCTCGATCAGGTCCTCTGGGGCGACGGATCCCTTGTCGACGCCGCTGGGGGCCATCAGCAGGGTCAGAGGGTCGTGCGTCATCACGACACTGAAGTTGCCTCCGGTGCCATCACACCAGCCGCGGGCGTGGAGGGCCGCCATGGTGCGGCTGAGCTGGTCGGCAAGGGCGCTGGTCACGCGGGCTGGGAAACAAGGGGATCGGTGGGGTCTGGGTGCCGGCCGTCAGTTCTGGCAGCTGGGACACCAGTGACTGCTGCGCCCCCCCAGCTTCTCGCGCTGGATCACCGAGCCGCAACGGCGGCAGAGTGATCCGCCGCGTCGGTACACCCAGGCCTGGCCGCCGTAGTTGCCGTTGGTGCCCTGCAGGTCACGGAAATCGCTGAAGGTGGTGCCACCGGCGCCGATGCTGGTTTCGAGGACGTCCACCAGGGCTGAACGCAGCCGCTCCAGATGGCTGCGCCCGAGGCTCCCGCTGGGGGTCTGGGGCCGGATCCCAGCCGTGAACAGGGATTCATCCGCGTAGATGTTGCCCACCCCTGCTACCAGCGATTGGTCGAGCAGGGCGTTCTTGATCGGCCGCCGCGATCCCTTCAGCCGTTCCCTCAGGTAGGCGCCCGTGAAGTCCGCTCCAAAGGGTTCCGGGCCCAGACGCCGCAGGCCGGTGATCACGGCCTCATCGGCGACCCCGGGAGGAACCCACCACATCTGGCCGAAACTGCGGGTGTCCACGAAACGCAACTCCTCGCCGGCCCCGTTCCAGATCCGCACCCTGGTGTGGGGGCAGAGGGGGCGCGCCTCGGCCAGCCAGAGGAACTGTCCGGTCATGCGCAGGTGCACGCCCCAGCGGCCTGCTGCGCTGCCGCCTCGTGTTTCGAGATCGGCCAGGAGGTACTTACCGCGCCGGTGCCACTGGCCCACACGAAGGCCCCGAAGCGCGTTGCAGAAGTCTGCAGGGTCTTCGGGGCTGGCAATGGCACGGGCCCGGAGAACCTCAACGCGGTCGATCAGGAAACCGCGGGTCTGATGCTCAAGGCCCCGGCGAACGGTTTCGACCTCCGGCAACTCGGGCATGCCCGGATGGTAGGGCTGGCAGGAAGCTCAGGCCTTGACGAGCTCGCTTTCGGCGAAGTTGTTGGTGTTGATGCCGCCGTCGGAGCCGCTGTAGCCGTTGTAGTTCACTTTCTCGAAGCGAACCACGACCGGATAGCGGATGCCGGAAGTGTCAACCGATGCCACGGTTCCCACTTCGTTATACCAGTAGGACTCCGGACGCTTGATCCGTACTTTGTCGCCGCGGGAGATGGCCATCGCTGGGCTGGAAGATCGGGTGGTCTGCGCAGCGACACTACCGGTGATCAGGGGCCTGAGCCCAGGCGATGTCACGGTTCGTTGCCGGCCCCGTGGCAGCATCCCCGCACGCAGCGCCGGCCCCGCCGATGGTCCCGTCCATGGCCCTACCCGAGGCCCCCCTGTTGAGCCTGGATCTGCCCGATCCGGAGAGCGACAGCCTCAGCACGATGGAGTTCCTGGCCCGGCTCGAAGAGGCCTGGGCCGTCTGCGACCGCTTCGATCTGCAAACTGAAATCTGGCGCGGCCGCATCCTGCGCTCGGTGCGTGACCGGGAACGGCGTGGCGGCGAAGGGCGCGGCACCGGCTTCCTGCAGTGGCTGCGGGAGCGGGAGATCAGCAAGACCCGTGCCTACACCCTGATCCAGCTGGCGGAGTCGGCCGATGGCCTGGTTGGCGAGGGCCTGCTGGCGGAGAGCAGCGTCAACAACTTCTCCAAACGGGCCTTTCTGGAAACGGCCCAGGCCGATCCGGAGGTCCAGCAGATGATCAGTGAGGCGGCCAACGAGGGCCAGCAGATCACCCGCAAGCAGGTGCGACGGCTCACCGACGAGTTCACCGCCGCCACCAGCCCCCTGCTGCCGGAGGAGATCCGCCAACGCACCGCCGACAACCTCCTGCCCCCCCGGGCCGTGGCGCCCCTGGTGCGGGAACTGGCCAAGCTGCCCGAGGAGCAGCAGAACGATCTGCGCCGTGTCCTGCGGGAGGAACCGGAGCTGGAGCGGGTCAAGGACGTGACCCTCACCGCCCGCTGGCTCAGCAAGGCGGCCGAGGCGGGGTTGGCGGTGCGCGCCTTCCAGCAAGGAAATCTTGATCTTGAGAAGGCGCTGCAGGAGGCCCAGCGACTCGATGCCCTGGGCCTCCTGGCCGATGCTGTGGGCCAGGCCCAGGCCCTCGAAAGCGCCGTGCTCAAGCTGCACACCAGCTGGCGCCGGCTGGGGGGGCTGCAGGAGCGTCTCTGGGTGGAGAGCGGCAGCAGCACCCCCCACCTGCGGGAGCTGCTCACGGTGCTGCAGAGCCTCAGCGGCACCACGGTGCGGGTCTCCCTGGGGGAACTGGCCGGTGGCAAGCGCGTGCGTCTGCAATTGGTGGAGGAATCCCCCGACCAGCTGGAGCCGCCCCCACTGCCGTGACGGCCGCTGCCCTGGGGCGGCAGCCACCACATCTGGTGGGAGCTAGGGTCTGGCGGTACCAGCGCTGGAGTGAGCTTGGGGTCTGATCCCCTCGGCGAGAGCCTGCAGCGCCATTTCGGCTGGGAGAGCTTCCGGCCCGGGCAGCGGCCGGTGGTGGAGGCGTTGCTGGCCGGCCGCGACTGCCTGGCGGTGCTGCCCACCGGAGCGGGCAAGTCGCTCTGCTTCCAGCTCCCCGCCCTGGTGCGGGATGGCCTGGTGGTGGTGATCTCTCCCCTGGTGGCCCTGATGCAGGACCAGGTGAGCCAGCTCCAGGCCCGGGGCATTCCGGCGGCCTGCCTGCACCGGGGTCTGGAGCAGGGGGAGCGGCGCCAGCTGCAGCAGCGCCTGGCGACCAACCGGCTGCGGCTGCTCTACCTGGCGCCCGAGCGAGCCCAGGCAGAGGCCACCCGCCAGTTGCTCGAAGAGGCCCTCGAATCCGGCCGCCTGGTGGCCCTGGCGGTGGATGAGGCCCATTGCATCAGCGCCTGGGGCCATGATTTCCGCCCCGACTACCGGCGCCTGGGTCAGCTGCGGGCGCTCTGCCCCGGCGTGCCGCTGGTGGCCCTGAGTGCCACCGCCGCGCCCCAGGTGCGGGCCGACATCATCCGCCTGCTGCAGCTGCGGCGGCCCCTGGTGCAGGTGCGATCGGCCCGCCGCGCCAACCTCGCTTACACCATGCGGCGGCGGCCATCGGATCCCCTGGCCGAGGTGGTGGCGGCGATCGGCCAGGCCCGCGGGGCCGTGCTCATCTACGCCCGCACCCGTCGATCGGTGGAGCAGTGGGCGGCGCGCCTGACGGCGACCGGGGTGGAAGCGATCGCCTACCACGCCGGCATGGATCCCGAGAGCCGCCAGCTGGCCCTGCGCCATTTCCAGGAGCATCCCTCGCCGGTGCTGGTGGCCACCGTCGCCTTCGGCATGGGGGTCGACCGGCCGGATGTGGGCCTGGTGCTGCACCTCGACCTGCCCGCCAGTGCCGAGGGCTATCTGCAGGAATCGGGGCGGGCCGGCCGCGATGGGCAGCCCGCCCGTTGCCTGGTGCTCTTCGATCCCGCCGACCGCACCAGCCTGGGCTGGGCGATGCGCTCCGCCGGCCAGCAGCTGCCGCCGGATCAGCGGCTGCTGGAACGCCACAGGCTCGAGTTGGCCCAGCAGCAGCTGCGGCGCATCGAAGCGGTGGCCGAAGGCGAGGGGTGCCGGGAACAGGCCCTGCTGCTGGCGGTGGGGGAGCTCTCTCCCCCCTGCGGCCGTTGCGACAACTGCCTTTCAGCGCCCCGTTCCAACGACTGGGCCCATCAGGCGGCTGTGCTGCTCTCAGCGCTGGAGGATCGCAGCGGCCGCGACCTGCGCAGCCTGGCCGAGGACCTGGCCGGTGCCCACGGCAGCGAGGAACCGTGCTGGGCCTGGTTGGCCCGCCGGCTGGTGCAGGAGGAGCTGATCAGCGAGAGCGACGATGGCGCCCAGCGGCTGTATTTGCGTCCCGTAGGTCGCCGTTACCTGATGGACCCCTGGCCCCTGCGCTGGTCGGCCTGAGGGAGGATCCAGGTACCCCCCAGTTCAACTGCCCCGGGACTTGCAGAGGTCGGCAACAAGTTGCTGCTCAAAGTCGGCCTGGGGATCATCCCAGCTCTTCCACTGGCCGGCCTGGCTGGTGGCATTGAGCTTGCGGGCACTGCAGTTGACCGCCAGATAGAGCGACTCACCCTGGGAGTTGAGGGTGGGCGCCACCATGCTGCCGCCCATGGGTTGCCAGTTGGCCCAGTCCACCTGCAGGGGGCCGTAGTTGCGCCAGTCGGGCTTGCCGGGGGTGGCCGTGGTGGCCGGACGGGGCGCAGCCGCCACCACGACTGGCTTGGGCTTAGCGGTCGGTGCGGGGGTGGCCCGGGCGACGGCGGGGGCTGGCTGGCTGGCCGGAGCGGGCCGGGCCGCCGGTGTGGCGGCCGTCGGTGCAGGCTTGGCGGCGGGCCTTGGGGTGGGGGTGGCCGCTGGTCTGGCGGCAGCGACAGGCTTGGCGGCCGGCTTCACGCTGGGGGCGGCGGCGGGCTTCAGGCGCAGGCGGGTGCCGGACTCCACCAGGTTGGGATCGCTGATGCGGTTGATGGCGATCAGCTGCTTCATGGGCACGCCGTAGGCATCGGCGATCTGCGACAGGCTTTCGCCGCTGCGGACCACATGCTCGGAGGCCTTGCGGTTGAAGCCGGAGGCCGGGCTGGCGCTGCGCGAAGCGGACGGCACCACCAGCTTCTGGCCGGCTTCGATGTGGTCGGCCTTGTTGAGGCCGTTGAGCTGCATCAGGCGGCTGACGGTGATGCCATGGCGGTCGGCGATTTCGGAGAGGGTTTCGCCCTGGGCCACCGTGAGGTTGCCGCCGGCCGCCCGGGGGCGAGCGCCGCCGCCCGGCAAGGTCAGGGTCCGGCCCGCTTCGACCAGATCGGGATCGCTGATCCCGTTCACCTTCATCAGGGTGGACACGCTCACCCTGTGGCGGGCGGCGATGTCGGAGAGGGTCTCGCCGGGCTTGACGGTCACCTGGGCCGCCAGAGCCGGCAGCGGCAACACCATGGCTAGAGCCAAGGCGAAGAGGGGGCGGCGCATGGGCACTAGGGATAGCTACGCGCACGTTAAGGTCCAACTCCCGGCCCGCCCAGCCCCCCCCCTGGCGATTGCTGGGCGCTGGTCTTCAGCCCATCAGGCGCCGGATCAGGCCGAGCTTGCCGGCATAGGGGGGAAAGCGGACCGGTGGATCGGGCCACAGCGGCCGGTTGATCACGCCGCGCTGGTGGGAGTAGGTCAGGAAGCCGGTCTCCCCGTGGTAAGCCCCCATGCCGCTGCAGCCGATGCCGCCGAAGGGCACGCTGGCCATGCCCCCCTGGACCACCACGTCGTTGACCACGACGCTGCCGGAGCTGGTGCCCGCCAGGAGCCGCTCCCGCTCGACCGCACTGCCGCCGAAGAGGTAGAGGGTCAGGGGCTTGGGGCTTCGGCGCACCAAGGCCAGGGCCTCCTCAAGGTCGCCCACCGTCAGCAGCGGCAGGATCGGGGCGAACAGCTCCTCCTGCATCAGCGGGTCGGTGAGGGGATCGTCGATCGCCACCAGGGTGGGTTCGATCTTCCGTAGGGCCCCATGAGAGCGGCCGCCCACCAGCACCTGGCCCCGTTGTCGGGCCTGGGCCAGAAGCCCCTCAAGGCGCTCGAAGCGGCCGGGGCCGACGAGCTGCCCCAGGTCAGGGCTGGCCAGGGCATCCTGGCCATAGAGCGCGAGCGCCTGCTCGGCGAACGCCGCCACCAGGGCGTCCCGTACTCCTGGCAGCACCAGCACGTGGTTGGGGGCCAGGCAGGTCTGGCCGGCGTTGAGGCAGCGCCCCCACAGCAGTCGTCGGGCCGTGATGGCCGGATCTGCGTCCTCCAGCACGATCACCGGGTTCCTGCCCCCCAGCTCCAGGGTGACGGGGGTGAGGTGGCGGGCGGCCGCCGCCAGCACCAGCCGCCCCACCCGCTCGCCGCCGGTATAGAGGATGTGGTCGAAGCGTTCCTCCTCCAGCAATCGACTGGCCACGGCCCCGTCGCCGCAGACCACCTGGACCACCTCGGGCGGAAACTGGCCGGCCAGCAGCTCGGCCAGCAGGGCCGCCGAGGCCGGGCTCTGCTCGGAGGGTTTGAGCACGGCCGTGTTGCCGGCGGCCAGGGCATGCACCAGGGGGTGGAGGCAGAGATCGAAGGGGTAGTTCCAGGCGCCGATGATCAGAACGCAGCCCAGGGGCTCGACCCGCACCGCCCCCTGGCCTGGCCAGGCCCACAGCGGCAGTGGGCGGCGGCGGGGACGCATCCAGCCGGCCAGGTGGCGCCGGGTGTGGCGTAGCTCCTGGCGCAGGGCCGCCAGCTCAAAACTGGCCTCCACCTCCGGTCGACCCAGGTCGCTGGCGAGGGCCTCCCCCATCCGCTGGGCCCCCGTCTCCAGCAGTCGATCGAGGCGCTGGAGTTGCTCCAGTCGCCAGGCCAGGGGGCGGGTGGTGCCCCCATCCACCAGCTCCCGCATGGTCGCCACCGGCAGGGGCAGGAGCGAGGGGCTGGTGGGAGCGGCCGGGGTGGTCATGGCTTGGGCCCTTTCCACCCAGGCTGGCAAACTCCTCCACCCCTGGTCCATGGCCGCTCAGTTGGTGCCGCAACCGGCCGCGAATACCGCCCGCCTGAGGTGATCGATCCGGGGCGAGCCTGGCCCCTCAAAGGCATAGAGCAGAGCCAGACCCAGGCTGATGTCACCTCGATCGAACGCCTGCTGAATCGCTTCCCACCAGGCCTTGGGATCGCTCCCCAGCTTCTCCAGGTCTTTCTGGGCCCGTTCCATTCGATCCGCAGGATCCCCCTCCAGGACGATCACGGCGTAGTCGTCGTCCTGAACGCCCTGGGGCCTCAGCATCAGCACCAGCCGCTGACCCGGGCGGATGGGGGCCAGGAGCCAGGGGATCGGTCCCTCGAGGGGTTGCCCGGGCAGGGCCCGCCGCTGCCACAGCAGTTCACCCTCCCGTTCGATCCTGACCTCCTCCAGGCTTTCGGTACTCAGAATCGTGGGTGAACCGAAGGGCACGGCCGCCACCGCCTCGCCCCTGGTGTTGGGCGCAAGCCTGGGGGTCAGCACGCAGACCGTCGTGGCCCGAAGGGGGGCTGCGCAGGAGACCAGGGCCAGGCCGATGCCGATCGCCAGGCAGGTCCGGCGCACGGCGGGAAGCAACGGGATAGAGGAAGAGGTGGTATAAGACGCTAACGGCCAGCCAGAGCTCACCCGGCCAGTGTCAGCAGGTTCAGTCCGTGCAGCCCCTCCACCAGCAGGTAGGCCCCGAGCACCAGGGCCAGCACACCGACGAGCCACTCGGCCTTGTGCTGCAGCCATTCCTCAAGACGGGTGATCGGTTCGCGGATAGCCCCACCGCTCACAAGCCAGGCCAGGGGAGGCAGCAGCAGTAGGGAGCTGGCCATCAGGGTGAACAGTCCCGTCACCTCCGCGTCGGCTGTGAGGCCGGGGTCGTTGAGGAGCAACAGGCCGGCCTCCTTGAGATAGAAGACCAGATTCTCCGGGGTGAGCAGGGCGCTGGTGGCGCCGATCAACACGAGCGTGAGGGTGCTGAAATCGGGCAGCTGGTTCATCAGCCGCAGGGCCATGCCCTCCTCACCGATGTTCGCCTGGGGTGTGAGCTGGTAGAGCCCCAGGCCCACGAGAGCCCCGGCACCAAGCAGGTCGATCACGACCTGTTCGCGCTCTCCATGGCTGAGGCTGATGGAGAAGGCTTCTCCCAGCACCATCAGCACCACGATGGCCAGGGCATTGGCTGCCGCCCAGCCCGCCACGTAGGCCATCGCCCGTTGCAGGGGGGATCGGCCCAGCAACAGCAGCGTGACCACGGCGATGTGCAGGGGGCTGAAGGCGATGCCGATCCCGAACAGGGAGGACTTGGTGATCAGCGAAGGGGACAGGAGCGCAGGGACGCTGAGGGCAAGAGGCAGCAAGGAGGCGTCCAGCGATTCGGGAGTCGGCCATTCTCCACGACATGACCGGGCCGCCGTGAGCTGGGGCGTCGCAACGCAAACGGTTCGTGCTTCGCGTTTGCCTTTAATTGGACAGGTTGAAGGCCAGCTCGTTGGTGAGGATCAATCGCTCACCCAGTCGCCGCGAGACGATCTTGTGCAGCAGGATCGCTGCGGCGGGATCTTTATCTTCCAGCTCGGCAAGGTCGGCGATAGCCAGGGAGAGTGAGCAGACGACGGTCTGGGCGATCACGGAAGCCGTTGTTTCCCGGCGCAGATAAAAACTGATCTCGCCGACGCAGGTTCCTGGATCCATGGTGCGGAGGCGGATGGCAGGATCTTCCGGTCGGTTTCGTCGTTCCACGCTCACACGTCCTGAGAGGATGAAATGCAGGCCAACGGGCGGAGATCCCTGCTCGATGATGATGGATCCCGGCGGCCATTCCTGGTGCCTCAGGTAACCGAGAAGCCGTTCGCGGGCTGCTTCTTCGGCCGGGTTGAAGGCTTCAAGAAGCAAATCGATTCCATGGTGCTCCTGCGGCAGCGTATGGGCGTGGAAGGCGAGTAATTCATTCTCGCAATACTCAAGGCCATGGTCGAGATCCTGAAACCAGTCGATCCCTTCTCTGCCTTCCTCAAGTACCTTCGCCTTTTTCAGGGAGTGGAGGATCTGCTGACTGGGTGCCGTCAGAATGAGTTCCACACTGTAGGAATCGCAGAGTTGCTTGATGCGGCTGAAGGTGTTGATGGCTGAGGCATCGATGCCGCTGCCCCGCTTCATGTCGATCAGGACCCAGTGGGGATTCGTATGGTCCCGGGATTCGAGGTGGCGGCCGATGGTCCGCAGCAGACCATGGGCAGTGCCGAAAAACAGATGCCCCTGGAGACAGAGGATCAGGATCGAATCGCCATAGCGCTCCAGCACTTTGGTTTTGGCATCGTCACGATCGACGTTGCTGCGTCTGGTGCGCCCCGTCAGGATCAACCGGATGGCGGAGATGCGGCTGTAGTCGAAGGTGAACAAGGCCACCGCCAGAATCAGCCCGAAGATGATCGCCGTCATCCATCCGGCCGCCAGCATCACCAGCAGGATGGCCAGCAGGATGGAGTATTCCATGCCCGAGAGAAAGACCCTTTGGTCGACCAGCCAGTTCCCAAGTAAGGAAAGCCCCAGGAACAGCAACAGTCCCCCGGTGATGGCATAGGGAATCTGATTCACCAGTCCCTGGCCGCCCAGCAGGGCCAGCAGGCAGAGCATGGAGGAGATCAACCCTGTGGATCGGCCCCGCACCCCCATGTGCTGGGGCAGGGAGGTGGCGCTCAGGGAGTGGAATCCCGCCGGACTGCCCACGCAGGCGGCCAGCAGGTTCGCCAGGCCGACGGCCTTGAGATCGCGGTTGAAGTCGAGTTCCCTGCCGATCGTCGCCTCGATGGCACTGGCATTCATCAGGGTGCCCAGGCTGGCGATGAAGGCCACCGACAACATGTCGGGAATCATCCGGCCCAGGCTGCCCCAGCCGACGCGGTGAAGATCGGGCCAGCCGGCCGCCAGTTCCTGGGGGGACAGGGCCAGGGCCTGGGCGGGGAGCAGGCCAGCTTGCCGCGCTTGGGCGAGTTCGATGCCTGACAGGGCCAGCACGCTATGGAACAGCACCAGACCGATCACAAGGAAGGCCGGGATCGTCAGCCAGGAGCGCCAGATCCGTGTGGCCAGAAACATCGCCAGGCCGAAGGTCACACCCGGCAGCCAGAGGTGCAGGGAGGAGGCCTGCAGCAGCAGAGGCAGATCGGAGCCCCCTCCCCCGCTGGAGAGCATCACGCTGAGGCCGCCCTTGGCGAGCAGCAGGCCACTGCCAGCCACGAAGCCCCCCAGGACGGGATAGGGCAGAAAGCGGAACAGATTTCCGGCCCGGCCCATGCCCATCAACAGCGACAGCAGGCCGAACAGGAATGTGGTGCCGGCGATCATCACCAGAACGGTGGCGAAGGGATCGGCCTGGGGATGGGCGGTCGGCAGCTGCCCGACCAGGCGGGTGCTCAGCAGCGCCAGGATCACGATCGGGAGTTCATGGGGCCGCCCCACGGTTCCCGGAAACGATCCCGCCAGGGTGAGGACGAGGCCGATCACCACGGCGCCGGCCAGGGTCATCAGGAAGCCCAGGCCCCTGGAGGGCTCCAGGGGACCGGTGTAGAGCAACGTGGCGAAGGAGGCCTGGGTCAGGATCGTCAGGATCCCGACGGTCAATCCAGCGGAGAGCGACGCAGCGGTCCGATGCGCTCGGGGCGGCATGCGTATTCAACGACCCCGGAAGTGAAGGGAGGTTACCTGGCGGTTCACGCGGCCCAGGGCTCCGATGGGCGCCCATGCCCCAGCTTTCGGATCGGTCCAAGCGCCCTGTCCGGCAGTCCCCTCGCCCAGCCCCGCAATCTGGTGCTCGTCAACACCCTGGCCACCCTCTTCAGCCGCAGTTCCGGCGCCCAGGATCTCTACCCGCACCACTGCCTCTGAGCCAGGGCCGGGTCGTGGGTGCCGCAAGCACGGACTGGATCGGGAAGCCCTTGACGAGATTTGAACTCGTGACCTCTCCCTTACCAAGGGAGTGCTCTACCACTGAGCTACAAGGGCATGTGGAAAGGTGGGCCGGGTTGGATTTGAACCAACGTAGGCAGAGCCAGCGGATTTACAGTCCGCCCCCATTAACCACTCGGGCACCGACCCGAACCACACCTTCAGAACTTACCAGCCGACCTTCCACCCCCCATGCGCCTGCTCGTGCTCCACGGCCCCAACCTCAACCTGCTCGGCCAGCGGGAGCCCGGCCTCTATGGCAGCAGCACCCTGGCGGCCATCGATGCGGCCCTGGAGCAGCGGGCTGGGGAGCTGGGGGTGGAGCTGACCTGCTTCCAGAGCAACCATGAGGGGACCCTGGTCGACCGCATCCAGCAGGCCGGCACCTGCGACGGGATCCTGATCAATGCCGCCGCCTACACCCACACCTCGGTGGCGATTCGCGATGCCCTGCTGGCCGTGGCCGTGCCGTTCGTGGAGGTGCACCTGAGCAACACCCACGCCCGCGAGCGCTTCCGCCATCGCTCGCTGCTGGCCGATCGGGCCCTGGGGGTCATCTGCGGCTTCGGCCCCACCAGCTACCGCCTCGCCCTCGAGGGCCTGGTAGCCCATCTGGGGGCGGCGGGATGAGCGGCGGCGCCCTGCCCGTGGCGGCCGAGGCTCCGGTGGCGGCGGCGGCCCGGGTGAAATGGCTGGCCGCCCCCAGCAGCGCCGCCTGGCTGGAGCAGGCCCTGGTCCACCCCGAGATGCTCCTGATCGACCATGCCCACTGCGAGCGCAAGGCGGCCGGCGCGGCCTTGCAGCTGATGTTCCGCTACCCCTCCGACGGGGAGCTGGCCGCGGTGCTCAGCCCCCTGGCCCGGGAGGAGCTGGAACACTTCGAGCGGGTGCAAGCCCTGCTGGAGCGGCGGGGCCTGGGCCTGCGGGCCCTGGCCGCACCGCCCTACGGCGCCACCCTGGCGGCCCTGGTGCGGCGGACGGAGCCGGATCGGATGCTCGACAGCTTCCTGGTGGCGGGCCTGATTGAAGCCCGCAGCCACGAGCGCATGGCCCTGCTGGCCGCCCACAGCCCCGACCCGGAGCTGCGGGAGCTCTACGCCGACCTGTTGGCCAGTGAGGCCCGCCATTTCGGCCTCTACTGGGTGCTGTGCGAACGGCGCTGGCCCAGGCCGGTGGTGGCCGAACGCCTCGCGGCCCTGGCCCAGCAGGAGGCGGTGATCCTGGCCACCCTCCATCCCCAGCCGCGGATGCACAGCTGAGGCGGGCCCTCAGGCCGCGGCGGCGAGCACCTGCTCCAGCAGCGGGAAGCGCGTCGCGATCGGATCGCCGGTGAAGGTGGCCACCCAGCCGTCGCTGTTGTCGAAGAAGCGCAGGGCGCAGAAGCTGGGGCGCTCGCCGGTGTCGAACCAGTGGGGGGTGCCGGCGGGCACGCCGATCCAGTCGCCCTGCTCGCACACCACCTGGAGCACCTCGCCTTCGATGTGAAGGCAGAAGAGTCCGCGGCCCTCGACGAAGAAGCGCACCTCGTCTTCGGCGTGGGTGTGCTCGGAGAGGAATTTCGCCCGCAGGGCCTCCCGGTCCGGGTGGTCGGGGCCGAGCCGGATGGCATCCACCGTCCGGTAGCCCCCGTCGGCCTGGACCCGGGCGATCTCTGCGGCGTAGGCGGCCAGGATCGCCGCCTGGTCGGCGTCCGCCGCCAGGGCCACCGGTGTGGCCCAGCGCTCGAAGCGCACGCCCCGGGCCGCCAGTTCGCTGGCGATCCGCTCGCCGTCACTGCTGTGCACAAGCGGAGCCTCGTGGCCGCCGCCTGTGGCGGAGCGGATCACCAGGTGGGTCATCGGAGCGCTCCGGGGCGTTCAGGGAAGCTGCAGCCTAGAAAGGCCCGACGCGGACCTCAGCCCCATCGCCGACCCTGCAGCCAGCGCCGGCCTCACCCTGGTGGGGGTGGGTCCCGGTGATCCGAACCTGCTCACCGTCGCCGCGGTGCGCGCCATCGAATCCGCCCACACCGTGGCCTACCCGGTCGCCCGCGAGGGGGCCGTGGGCATGGCGGCCAGCGTCGCCGAACCCTGGATCGCTCCGGCACAGCGGCGACTGCCCCTGGTGTTTCCGATGGTGGCGGCGGCCGAGCCCCGCCGGCAGGCCTGGCATGACGCCGCCGACCGGCTGGCCGCCGAGGTGGCCGGCGGGCGGGCGGTGGTGCTGCTCTGCGAAGGCGACGTGTCGCTGTTCGCCAGCAGCAGCTACGTGTTGCTGGCCCTGCGGCAGCGCCATCCCGCATTGCCGGTGCGCCTGATCCCGGGCATCAGTGCCGTGGCCGCGGCCGCCGCCGCCGGGGCCTGGCCCCTGGCGCTGCAGCAGGAGGGTCTGCTGATCCGGCCCACCCCGGAGCAGCCCCAGGAGCTGGAGGAGCTGCTGGACCAGGCGGCGGCCGGGGGATGGGTGCTGGCCCTGCTCAAGCTGGGGGGGCGCTGGCCCTGGGTGCGTCCCCTGCTGGCCGAGCGGGGGCTGCTGGCGGACGCATTGTTTGCCCAGCGGGTGGGCTGGCCCGACCAGCAGCTCTGTCCGGCCGCCGAGGTGCCCGCCACCGAGGTCCCCTACTTCTCCCTGCTGCTGGTCCGGCAGGGGTGGCCGTCGGTGCTTCCATGACCGTTCGCGTTTTGCCCCGCCCTTGCCGATGCCCACCTTTGGCATGACAGCCAGCGGGATGACCGCCACCGACTGGTTCGCCCTGCTGCACCCGGTGGTGATCATCCTGTTCGTCTATCCGGTGGTGGGGGCCACCATCCGGCTGGGGATCCTGGCGCGGGAACGGCGCCTCGACATCAACCCCCTGCCGCCGACGGTGGGGGTGGAGCACACCGACCACGGCCGCTGGGTGACCTCGGGGGTGGTGGTGGCCGTGCTGATCGCCATGGCGGCCACCTACGCCACGGGGGGCGCCGCCGGCAGTGGCAGTTCGGGTGCGGCACTGCTGCTGGCCGGGGTGGGGTGCCTGGTGAGCTGCCTGGCCCTGTGGCGGGCCAAGGGTGCCGGACTGCGGGCTGGATTCGCCCTGATCTGCTGGCTGGGGCTGCTGACCCTGGGAAGCCAGCCCGCCCTGTGGCATCTGGGTCGCAGTCCCTTCGACGGCTCGGTGTGGGGGTCCCATTACTGGAGTGGGGTGCTGCTCTGCGGTCTGCTGCTGTTCGCCATGGCGGCCGCCCCCGAGACCCTGCGTTCCCCCCGGATGCGGCGGCTGCACGTCAGCGCCGCCTTCCTGACCGCCCTGCTGCTGGCGGTGCAGGCCATCAGCGGCAGCCGGGACCTGCTGGGCATGGCCCTGGGACAATGATTTCCAGCTCCGCCCGGTGCAGCAGCCCCAGGGCGCTCTCCAGGCTGGGGGCGACCATCAGCTCCCGGCGCAGCTGGGCCGCGCCGGCGAAGCCCTGGCAGGTCCAGCCGAGGTGCTTGCGGGCGATCAGCAGCCCCTGATCGCCTCGGGCAGCCACCAGCGCCTCCAGATGTTCCCTGGCCAGGGCGATCCGGGCGCGGCTGTCCGGCTCGGGGGGCAGGGGCCGGCCGGCGAGGGCCGCGGCAATGCGGCCCACCAGCCAGGGGTGGCCCAGGCTTCCCCGTCCCACCATCACCCCGTCGGCGCCGGTGATGGCCAGGCAGCGCAGGGCCTCCTCCGGGCTGGTGATGTCGCCGTTGGCGATCAGCGGAATCCGCAGGGCCGCCTTCACCTGGCCGATAGCGCCCCAGTCGGCCCGCCCCGAAAAGCCCTGCTCCCGGGTGCGGCCGTGCAGGGTCAGGGCGCGGGCGCCGGCGTTCTGGAGGGCCAGCGCGAAGCCCACCGGATCGGCACTGGCCCCGCACCAGCCCAGCCGGGTCTTCACCGTCACCGGCACCCGCACCGCCGCGGCCACCGCCGCGACGATCCGCAGGGCCAGATCGGGCTGGCGCAGCAGGCCGCTGCCGCCCCCCTTGCGGGCGATCTTGCGCACCGGACAACCCATGTTGATGTCGATCAGCCAGGCTCCGGCGGCCTCGGCCCGGCGGGCCGCCTCGGCCATGGCCTTGGGCCGGTGGTCGAACAGCTGCACCCCGACGGGGCCGGGGTCCTGGTCGAGGGCGGCCATCTTGGCGCCGCCGTGGCCCAGCTCCAGGGCCGTGGCGTTGACCATCTCCGTGAACAGGAGCGCCTCGGGGGCCCAGCGGCGCACCAGGGCGCGGAAGATGCCGTCGCTCACCCCCGCCAGGGGCGATTGCAGCACCCGGCAGGTGAGCAGCCTGTCGGTGCCATTGCCGTCCAGGCGGAGGGGGCCGGTGGGGCAGAGGTAGCCGGTGGAACTGGGCATGCTGGGGTCACTCTCGGATGCCAGCTGCCGCCTTGGAGCACGATGCCGCCCCCACCTTGGAGCCCGATGGCGCCCAGGGACCTTTCCCCCTCAGCCGCGCCCTGCTGGAGGCGGTGCTGGATGACCGCACCAGCGACCGCTTCGTTTGTCTGCTGATCTGGTCGCGGCTGGGCTACCGCCCCGACGCCGATGGCGGCTGGCAGGCCGGACCCTCCACTCCGCCCGCCTGGGCTGAGGCCTTTCCCCTGGCGCCGCAGCTGATCGCCGAGCGGCCGGCGAGCGTGCGGCTCACCCGCTCGATTCCCCCCGGGCACAAACAACTGCTCAAGCAGCAGCTGGGCTTCGCCGGCTACCGCATTGGCGGGCTCTACCCCCGCCGCACCCGGCGGGCCACGGCGGTGAACTGGCTGCTGGCCCACCTGGCCGAGCGGGGGGAAGCGCTGCCGGACACGGGGTCGCTGCCGGAGCTCCTGGATCCGCCCAGCGACCCGGTGGCCGGCCACCCAGGGGATCTGCCGGTGGGTGGAGTCGGCGGTCACTCTGTAGGGTCTATGTAACGCATCCGTCGTAAGGAATAAGTCAGATTGGCGCTACCCGTCGTCGCCGTGATCGGCCGCCCCAACGTGGGCAAGTCCACCCTGGTCAACAGGCTCTGCGGCAGCCGTGAGGCCATCGTTCACGACCAGCCCGGCGTCACCCGGGATCGCACCTACCAGGAGGGCTTCTGGGGCGACCGCATCTTCCGGGTGGTGGACACCGGCGGACTGGTGTTCGACGACGACAGCGAATTCCTGCCCGAGATCCGGGAGCAGGCCAACCTGGCCCTGGCCGAGGCGTCTGTGGCCGTGGTGATCGTGGACGGCCAGCAGGGGGTCACCGCCGCCGACGAATCCATCGCCGAGTGGCTGCGGGGCCAGTCGGTGCCGGTGCTGTTGGGGGTGAACAAGTGCGAATCCCCCGACCAGGGCCTGGCGATGGCGGCCGATTTCTGGGGTCTGGGCCTGGGCGAACCCCATCCGATCTCCGCCATCCACGGTGCCGGCACCGGCGACCTGCTCGACCGGGTGATCAGCTTTCTGCCGGCCACCAACGAAACGGAGGGGCCCGAGCCGATCCAGCTGGCGATCATCGGCCGCCCCAACGTGGGCAAGTCGAGCCTGCTCAATGCCATCTGCGGCGAGAACCGGGCCATCGTCAGTCCGATCCGCGGCACCACCCGCGACACCATCGACACCACCCTTGAGAGGGAGGGGCTCACCTGGAAGCTCCTCGACACCGCGGGCATCCGGCGGCGCCGCAGTGTCGACTACGGGCCGGAGTACTTCGGCATCACCCGTAGCTTCAAGGCGATCGAGCGCAGCGATGTCTGTGTGCTGGTGATCGATGCCCTCGACGGCGTCACCGAGCAGGATCAGCGCCTGGCGGGCCGCATCGAAGAGGACGGCCGCGCCTGTGCGGTGGTCGTCAACAAGTGGGACGCCATCGAGAAGGACAGCCACACCATGAGCGCCATGGAGAAGGAGCTGCGGGCCAAGCTCTACTTCCTTGACTGGGCGCCGATGCTGTTCACCTCCGCCCTCACCGGCCAGCGGGTGGAGAGCATCTTTGCGATCGCTGCAGTGGCGGTGGAGCAGCACCGTCGCCGGGTGAGCACCTCGGTGGTGAATGAGGTGCTGCAGGAGGCCCTGCGCTGGCGTTCGCCCCCCACCACCCGCGGTGGCCGCCAGGGCCGTCTTTACTACGGCACCCAGGTGGCGACCCGCCCCCCCAGCTTCACCCTGTTCGTCAACGACCCCAAGCTGTTCGGCGACACCTACCGCCGCTATGTCGAGCGCCAGATCCGCGAGGCCCTGGGCTTTGAGGGATCGCCGGTGCGTCTGTTCTGGCGCGGTAAGCAGCAGCGCGACGCCGAGAAGGAGCAGGCCCGCCAGCAGAGCCGGGGCGGCTGAAGTCGATGGTTGGGGGACTGGCCTGAATGGACTGGTTGCGGCAACTGCCGATCGGTCAGTACGTCGATGACGGAGAGGTTGGCCGCGACGGTGGCGGTAGCTGGCTGAAGCGGCTCGATCCCCGGGTGAAGCTGGTCTGGACGGTGGCGTTCCTGGTGACGCCGATCCTGGCCGGACCGCTCTGGCGTCTTGCCCTGGTGGGGCTGCTGGTGCTGGTCACCGCCGTCTGCGGCCTGCCCTGGCGCCTCTGGCGGCAGAGCTTGCCGCTGTTGCTCGCTCTGGCGCTGCTGGTGGGTCTGCTGAGCGCCCTGCTGCCGGCCGGAGGGGGGGCGCCAGCCAGCCTCCAGCGTCCCCCTGGAGAACTGCGTCTGGTCCCCGGCTCGCCCGGTGCCCCGGCCCCGTCGCGGGCGGGCCTGTCCTGGGAGCTGGTGCGCTGGGGCCCTGTGATGGCAGGCCCCCTGGAGCTGGGCCCGCTGGTGGTGACACGCCGATCCGCCGAACTCGGCATCAATGGCGCCACCCTGCTGTTCACCGTTATCCACAGCGCCAATCTGCTGCTGCTCTCCACCCCCCCCGAGGAGCTGGTCTGGTCGATCTCCTGGTGGTTGGGTCCTCTGAAGGCGCTGGGCTGGCCCGTGGAGCGCCTGGGGTTCACCCTGCTGTTGTCCCTGCGCTTCCTGCCCCTGGTCCAGGAGGAGCTGCAGAACCTGCTGCGTTCGATCGCCACCCGGGCGGTGAGTCTGCGTCGGTTGGGCTGGAAGGCCAGTCTCGGACTGGTGCTGGCGGTGGGGGAGCGTCTGCTGGCCAACGTACTACTGCGCTCTGAGCAGGGGGCGGAGGCCCTGATGGCACGGGGCGGGATGTGGCTCCCCCCCGACCGGCTGCATCAACCGGCGGCCACCCCCACCCTCGCCAGCCTGGTGGCGGTGCTGGCCCTGGTGGGCCTGCTGGCGCTTCGCTGGAAAGTCGGTGCCCTTTAATGGCCGGAGCCAGCAGGGAGTCGTGAGCACGGAGCGCTATCTGAACCACCCCACGTTCGGGATGCTCTATCGGGTAGCGCCGGTGGCCGAGAGCCGCGATCTCTACGCCACTCTCTATGCCCAGCGCATCTTCTTCCTGGTCACGCTCCAGGAGCGGGGGGCCCATTTCGAGGTGATCCCCCTGATGGACGCCCGCCATCTCGCCGAACAGAACCTGGCCCGCTGCCGCCGCGAGGGGCCCGAGGCCCAGGCCCGCTGGCGCCAGCTCTTCGACCAGACCTTCATCTGATGGCGGAGGCGTCGCCGGAGGCGGCCGAAATGATTGGCTCCAGCCTGGAGGAGAGGCTTCAGGTCTTCCGGGCCGCGCTGCCTGCCACCACCCGGCTGCTGGCGGTGTCCAAGGGCCATCCGGCCGACCTGGTGCGCCGGGCCGCAGCCCTTGGCCAGCGAAGCTTCGGCGAGAGCCGGCTGCAGGAAGCCATCGCCAAGCAGGAGGCCCTGGCCGACCTCCCCGATCTCGACTGGCACTTCATTGGCCGGCTGCAGGCCAACAAGGCCCGCGCCGTGCTGCGCCGCTTCGGCACGATCCATTCGGTCGACAGCCTGGAGCTGGCCCAGCGGCTGCAGCGGATCGCCGCCGAGGAAGGGTTGGCCCCGGGGATCCTGCTGCAGGTGAAGTTCCGCCCCGACCCGGCCAAGACCGGTTTCGAGCCTGCCGAGGTGCGTGCCCTGGGGGCCGATTTGGAGCGCCTGCAGCCGCTGCGTTGTCTTGGACTGATGACCATCGCTCCGTTGGGTCTCACCGCTGAGGCCCGCCTTGAGCTGTTCCGGGAGTGCCGCGATCTGGCCGATGGGATGGGGCTGCACGACTGCTCGATGGGGATGAGCGGCGATTGGCGTGAGGCCGTGACGGCCGGGAGCACCTGGGTGCGCCTCGGCAGTGTTCTGTTTGGAAGTCGCCCAATCCAGCCATGAAAGGGCGTTCGGATCTTGCCGGCACGGATGTGGGACGCTATTCAAGGCCAAGCATCCTTCCCGAGGTCGACTCCGTGTCGTTGTTCTCCCGCCTGCGTGCCGTCGTCTCCGGTGACGACTATCTCGATGGCGACTTCGACGACGAACTCGACTACGACCCCGGTGACACAACCACCAGCTCCACCGCCGCTTCCACGGCCACCAGAAACCCTGGAGCCCTGGCTCTGAGCACGGATTTCTCCACCGACGATCCCTTCGCCGGAACCAACGTCATCGGCATGCCTGGTATCACCAGTGCCGTGGCCGAGGTGTGTCTGATGGAGCCGCGCAGCTTCGACGAAATGCCCCGCGCGATTCAGGCCTTGAGGGAGCGCAAGACCGTCATCCTCAATCTCACGATGATGGAGCCGGATCAGGCCCAGCGCGCCGTTGATTTCGTGGCCGGCGGCACCTTCGCCATCGATGGTCACCAGGAGCGGGTGGGCGAGAGCATTTTCCTGTTCGCCCCCAGCTGCGTCACGGTCACCACCGCCGGTGGTGAGGATGCCGCCTCCCCCACCGTGGTCTCAGGCCGCACCGGCCCGGTCGACGACCAGCAGGAGGCCGCCCCGAGCCCCGCCTGGGGCCGTTCGGATGCCATGGTCTGACACCGTCGGGGTCGTAGGTCTGGGCCGGATGGCCCGGGCCCTGCTTCTGCCGCTGCTGGATAGCGGTCTGGTGGCCCGTTCCGATGTTCGGGCGGCGGTGGCCACGGAGGCCTCGGCCCGCAACCTGGCTGAGCAGCTCGGCGTCCAGGTCTCCACCGACGCTGCCCAGGCCTGGTCGGCCTCGGTGGTGCTGCTGGCGGTCAAGCCCCAGCAGATTGAAGCGGTGGCCCCCGCGGCGGCGGCAGCCCTGGCGGCTTCTGAGGCGGCGGTCGGGTCGGCACCACCCGGCCGCGAGCCCCTGCTGATCTCCGTGCTGGCGGGGGTGCCGCTGCGGCGGCTCCAGGCCCTGTTCCCGGGACGTGCCTGCGTGCGGGCCGTTCCCAACACCCCGGCCATGGTCCGGGCTGGCCTCACGGGTCTGAGCTGGGGAGCGGGCGTCGACGAAGGCCGGCGCGAGGAGGTCCGCCAGCTGTTCGCCCAGGTCGGGGAGGTGCTTGACCTGCCCGAGCCCCAACTCGACCCCTTCCTGGCGCTGACCTCCTCCGGTCCGGCCTTCCTGGCCCTTGTGGCTGAATCCATGGCCGATGGGGCGGTGGCGGCGGGCCTGCCCCGGCCCCTGGCCAGCCACCTGGCCCACCGCACGATGGCGGGCACGGCGGCCCTGCTCATGGGCCAGGAGCTGCATCCCGGCGAGCTCAAGGACATGGTGACCAGCCCCGCCGGCACCACGGCCGCCGGCCTGAGGGAGCTGGAGCGGGCCGGCCTGCGTTCGGCCCTGATCGAAGCGGTGCTGGCCGCGACGGAGCGCAGCCGCCAGCTGGCCTGAACCCCCTTCAGGGCGGACCTACGACCCAGCCCGTTCAGCTGCGGCCGGCCCCCAGCCTCGGTTCGGTGCCGGCCATCAGCCGCTGCAGGTTGCTGCGGTGCCGCCAGAGCACCAGCGCCGTGGTGAGCAGGGCCAGGCTCAGGTAGGCCGGCCGCAGGCCAGAAGCGCCGAAGGAGCCCAGCATCAGCAACGGCAGCGACAGGGCCGCCACCACGCTGGAGAGCGACACGATCCGGCTGAGGCTCAAGGTGGTGAGAAAGATGCCGAAACAGGCCAGACCCACGGGCCAGGTCAGGCCCAGCAGCATGCCCAGGCCGGTGGCCACCGCCTTGCCGCCTTTCCAGCCCAGCCACACCGGCCAGATGTGGCCCGCCAGGGCCGCCAGGCCCGCCGCCACCACCCCCCAGTCGCTGGCGGTGCTGAACTCCCCGAGGGGTTGGAGCACCGCTTTGGCCAGCAGCACGGCCGCGGTGCCCTTGAGCACGTCGAGCAGGAACACCGCCAGCGCAGGACCTTTGCCCAGCACCCGCAGCACGTTGGTGGCACCGGTGGAGCCTGAGCCCTCCTGGCGCAGGTCGATGCCGGCGAGCCAGCGGCCCGCCAGCCACCCGAAGGGAATCGAGCCCAGCAGATAGCCCGCTGGCAACAGCAGCAGATCGGGAAGGAAGGCCATGGGAGAAGGAAAGGGGGGCGCGGACCTGGCTGGGTCGAGCGGATCTTGAGCGTCAGTAAAGATCGGCTTCGGCGTCGATCTCACCGGGACCGGCCGCGAAGGCCAGCCACAGGGGGAACTGCAGGATGGGGATCTCGATCACCTGCTCAGCCGCATCGATCACGATGAAGGGCAGCTCGCCCCGTTCCTCGAGCCGATCGGCCCGCTCGATCAGGGCGTCGGGTCGCTCGAACAGCACGATGCCGCTGGCGGGGCCGAAGTCGTCACGGCTCAGCCCCAGGCAGTCCTGCAGTCCCCGTCGCCATTCCCCCAGCCGCTCGGGCTGGCTGGCCAGAACCAGGGTCTGGAAGCGCTCGCCGTAGAGCTCCCCAAGGATCGCGATCGCCGCCGCCGCCGCCAGGGCGTTGCGGCTGCGGCTGCCGCCACTGGCCTGGGCGCCCCGCCCGCCCTGGGAGAGGAACCAGTCCTCCAGCCTGGAGGCGGCCGAGGGCTCCAGGGTGCGGCGCAGCTTCCAGGGATCGGCGTAGAAATCGGGCTGGCCGCCGAACTGCCCCAACCGTTCACGGACCAGGTCCGCGTCGTCGCAGAACAGGCCGGCGGCGGCGGGGGCCACGGCGGCCTCCCCGGCGTCGCCGCTTTCAAGGCCGGGTGATGGTTGGTCGAGGGGGGAGGGCTGGACCACCAGCGGCTGGACCACCAGCTCCATCTGCTCGGCCGCGGCAGCCAGATCCTGCAGGGCCCCCACCAGGTACTCCTGGAAACCCTTGAGCCGCCGGGCGATGGCATCCGACTGACCGGCGAAGCTGCCGGCGATCTCCTGGTTGATCTGCTCCCGGCGGGCCTCCAGCTGGTTGATCTCCCCCAGGAGTTCGGTGCGGCGCTGCCGCAGCTCCGCCAGGGCCAGGTCGAGCAGCCCCCCATCACCAGTGGCGGCGTCCTGGGAGGCGGTTTCCTCTGGATGGATGGCGGGTGGTTCGGCTTGGTCGCTCATGGCAGGAAGTGAAGCAAGGCAGCGGTGGACTCAGGCGTGGTCGCTGGGAGCGGCTTTGGTGGGCGGCAGGCGCTGCTCCAGCTGCTGCCGCAGGGCTGTGGCGTCGAACAGCATCGGCAGCAAGTGAAGGCTCTTCTCCTCCCGGAAATAGAACAGCACAGGCAGGGCCGGCCACCAGACCCGCCAGCCGATCCAGGCGTCGTAGGGGAAGCTGCGGATCACGGTGTCGCGGCGGGCCACCAGCAGGGCCTGCGGCGCGAAGCGCAACCGCAGCAGGGCCGACTGCAGCAGCAGGAACAGGCCCATCAGCCCCGTTGCCAGGGCCAGCCAGACAACACCACCCCAGAGGGGCCGCAGCGCCAGGGAGGCGGCCGCCAGCAGCAGCACCCCGATCGGCACCCAGAAGCGGGGGCGGAGCACCACCTCGTCGGCGGAGGAGTTTGGAGGTGTGGAGGGTGCGGTGGTCATTGTCCGAAGAGCAATTGGGTGAGCAGCACGTCCACCAGGGCGACGGTGACGAGAATCATGACGACGGCGCCGGTGGTGCTGGTGCCCACCTCCTTGGGCCCCCCTCGTGTGGTGAGCCCCCAGCCGCAGGCGATCACGGCGATCATCAGACCGAACACGACGGCCTTGAGCAGCATCGAGGGCAGGTCGTCGGGCTGCATCCAGACCCGTACGGAGTTCCAGAAGACCGTCGGTGGAATGCTGTAGAGGAGGGTGCTGCTCACCTGGCCCGACCAGATCGCCATCCAGAAGAACAGCAGGCATTGCACGGGCGCCATCACCACCATGGCCAGCACCCGTGGCACCACCAGATACTCCACCGGGTCGGTGCGCAGCATCGTGATGGCGTCGATCTGCTCGGTCACCTTCATCGTTCCCAGCTGGGCGGCATAGGCTGTGGCCACCTTGCCGGTGAGCAGGGTGGCGGTGAGCAGCGGCGCGATCTCCCGCGATAGGCCCAGGGCCAGCAGCCCCCCCACGGCGGAGCTGGCCCCCTGCTTGGAGAGTTCAGCTGCCACCTGGATGTTGAACACGGTGCCGGCGGCCAGGGCCGTGATCAGCACGATCAGGAAGCTGCCCGGTCCGGCCTCCAGAAGTTCCTGGACCAGGTCGGCCGTGCCGATGCGGCCACGGGCGATGGCGCTCACGGCCTGACCGCCGATCATCAGGCTGGCGCCCAGTCGCTGCAGCCAGCGCGGCGGCTTCATGGTGCGGAGGCCGTCAGGGTCTCCGGGTGAGGGCCCCGATCAGGCCACCGCCGCATCACCACCAGGCCCAGCACCACCAGCAGCGCCGGGATCAGGCCCATGCACATCCGGATCGCCAGCAGGGCGCTGTCGGGTTGCAGGATGCCCTTGGCCGCCTGGTAGCCGCTGAGGCTCATCAGGTTGCCGAAGAAGAAGAGGGCCAGGCTGATGCAGATCTTCTGGGTGAACACCATCCAGGCGCTGTAGAGGCCGGCGGGCTTTTCCGGATCGGCATCGATGGCATCGGGCAGCAGGGCCCAGGGGATCAGGTAGGCGGTGGAGGCCCCCAGGCCCACAATCACGATCGTCGCCACCAGGGCGCACAGGCGCACCAGATTCCCGGCCGAGGCGGTCGGCCCGATGCTGGCGTCGAGCGGAACAAGCACCATGGCCATCAGACAGGCGACGATCCACAGAACCGTGCCCCAGTGCAGGGCCGTGAGGCGGCCGCGCTGGCGGGCGATGGCGGTCCACAGCTGGAGCCCGATCAGGGTGCTGATCTGGAAGGGGAGCAGGATCCAGTTGCTCCAGCCTTCCGGCAGCCGCATCACCACCGGCAGATAGATCAGCGCCGCCGTCTGCATGATCTGGAGGGCGCACCAGAGCAGCAGGTAGAGGCCAAGCACCATCTGGAAGCGCCCGTTGCTGCCCACCCGGGCCAGGAGCCGCCGTGTGGTGCCCCGTTGGCTGGTGGGGCGCTGGCAATTCCGCGCTGCCGGGGCGATCCCCCAGCCGCAGAGCAAGGTGGAGCAGGTGATCAGCACCCCAGAGAAGATCCCCACCTGCAGGTAACTGTCGGGGTTCTGGTGATCCTTCAGCAGCACGCCCCCCAGCACGATCCCCACCAGGCCGGCAATGATCGAGCCGGTGAAGCGGGCGCTGTTGAGTCGGGTGCGCAGGTTGACGCTGGTGGTGAGTTCCGCCGCCAGGGCTGAGTAGGGAAGGTTGACGCAGGTGTAGAGGCTGTTGGCCACCATCGAGATGGCCACAAACACGGCGAACCTGACCCAGAGACCTCCCGGTGGCAGCCACCACATCAGGGCCATGGCGAAGCCGAGCGGTACGGCGCTGCCGAGAATCCACGGCAGCCTTGGGCCCCAGGGAGAACGTGTCTTGTCGCTCAGCCAGCCCACGACCGGGTCGTTGATGGCATCCCAGAGCCGGGCCGTCATCAGCACCAGGCCGGCCATCCAGGCCGGCAGCCCCGCCGCCGAGGTGTAAAAAATGAACAGATAGAAGCCGATCAGGGAGGCGGCCATCCCCGTGCCGGCGTCCCCCATGCCATAGGCCAGGAGCACCCTGCGGCGTTCACCGGGTGGAAGGTCCGCCGTATCCACAACATCCGTCGGCAGGTCCGGCGCTGACGGCGGCGGGGTGGACGGCGTGGGGGAGGTCAAACCTGGAGGCGCTCCGGGGGTGGTCGTCCAGTGTGGGTCGTCCGGTCTTGGTTGGCCGGTGCAGGTCATAATGCTGCAGCCGGTTCCCGGGATCCAGCTCCAGTACTTCTGTACTGCTGCGGGCGTAGTTTAGTGGTAAAACCTCAGCCTTCCAAGCTGATGATGCGGGTTCGATTCCCGCCGCCCGCTTTTTTCCTTCCCGAAGCGGCCTTGCTCTGGGACGTTCTGGACTTGGGGGTCGTTGCAGCGAGTGTGTCCTCGAGCAGGGGCGTTGCCACCAGCAGCATCAGGCTGCGGCTCTGCAGCGGTGCGGTCGCCGGCAGCCAGGGTTCGGGCGTCGCCGGCAGGTCATGGTCGCCGGGGATGGCCGTGTCGATGACCCGCCGCCAGCCGGCCGGCTGGGTCGGCAGCGCGAACTGCATCGGCTGGTAGTAGGCGTTCATTCCACACCAGACCAAGGGGCCGATGTTGGCGTCATGGAGGCTCCAGGCCAGGCAGTGGGACCAGCTGGCCCAGTCCGGCTTGCCCAGCTCGAGTCCGTGCCATTCCCGCCACAGGGGAGCTGCCCCTGGCCCCCTGGCCGTCCCGGTGTGGGCCAGGGGCAGCTCCTGGTTGAGCAGGGGTGCAAGCCGCTGGCGCAACTGGATCAGCCGCCTCAGGAAGCGACGCAGGGCCAGGTCGCCCGCGTCCGGCTGCCAGTGCATCCAGCCCAGGGGATTGTTCTGGCACCAAGTGTTGTTGTTGCCCCCCTGGCTGCGGCGCACCTCATCCCCCATCAGCAGCATGGGCACCCCGGGGGCCAGCAGCAGGCAGGCCAGCAGGTTGCGCAGTTGCCGGTCCCGCAGGCTCTGCACCTCCTGGTCGGTGCAGGGGCCCTCCACGCCATGGTTCCAGCTGTTGTTGTGGTTGTCCCCGTCGCGGTCGTTCTCGCCGTTGGCCAGGTTGTGCTTGCGGTCGAAGCTCACCAGATCCGCCAGGGTGAAGCCGTCGTGGGCGGTGAGGAAGTTGATCGTGCGCCCCACAGGGGCGGGTTGACCGTTGAACAGATCCGGGTTGCCCGAGAGGCGTTGGCTCAGGGTCCAGGTGCTGCGGTCGTCCCCCTTCCAGAACCGGCGCACGTCGTCCCGGAAGCGGCCGTTCCAGCTGGCCACCCGCCGGGCGGGAAAGTCGGCCAGGCGATAGAGGCCACCGCAGTCCCAGGGCTCACTCACCACTTTCAGATCGCTGAGATCGGGATCCGCCTCCATCTCTTCGAACAGGGGGGGGGTATCGAGGGGAGCCAGCGCTTCGCCGCGGGTCAGGGCGATGCCCAGGTCGAAGCGGAAGCCGTCGATGCCCAGTTCCGTGCTCCAGCAGCGCAGGGACTCCAGGATCAGGCGACGCACCAGGGGGCGGTTGGCGGCAATCGTGTTGCCGCAGCCGCTCACGTCCAGGTAGTCGCCTTTGGCGGTCTGGTGGTAGTAGAGGGCATCGCCGAACCCCCGCCAGCTCAAGGTGGGTCCCTGCTGGTTGCCCTCGCTGGTGTGGTTGTAGACCACATCCAGCAGCACTTCCAGGCCGGCCTGATGGCAGGCGGTCACCAATTGACGCACCTCCTGCCGGCCCTGCAGCGGGTCGCTGTCCACCAGGTAGGCCGGATGGGGGGCCATCCAGCTCACGGGGCTGTAGCCCCAGTGGTTGAAGCGTCCGTTGGGGGCATCCTGCGGATCGAAGGCCATCACCGGCAACAGTTCGATGGCCGTCACCCCCATCTCCTGGAGGTAGGGCAAGGTGTCGATCAGCCCCAGCAGGGTTCCCTGCCGTTGCTCCGGCACCGGGCAGCCGATGCCCCGGGTGAAGCCGCCCACGTGCAACTCGTAGATGACGCTCTTCTGCCAGGAGTGGCGCGGCCGGGGGGCGGCGTCGAAGTCGAACCGGTCCCGCTCCGTGACCACGCCCTTGAGGCAGGCGGAGGCGTTGGGGACGGCGCCGACGGCGGCGCCCCGTTGATAGCCCTCCCAGCCGGTGATCGCCCTGGCGCAGGGGTCAAGCAACACCTTGGAGGGATTGAATCCATGGCTGCCGGGCTGGATCGGGCCGAAGACGCGGTAGCCGTAACAGCAGCCCAGGCCCAGACCCTCCACCTCCACATGCCAGTGCTCACCAGAGCGGTGGGCGGGGTCGAGGTCAATCACCTCCAGGGGGTCGCGGGCCTCGCCGTCAGCGAAGATCAGCAGCTCAATGCGCGTGGCCAGCGGGGCCACCACGGAGAAATTGACGCCCCGGCGGGTGACGGAGGCCCCCAGTGGCCAGGGATGTCCGATCCGGGTCGCCGACAAATCACTGGCCTGGATTGCCCCCAAGGGTACGTCGGGCTTCCGGACGCTGCCGCCGGGGGTTCAATGGGGCCATGGCCAGTGCTGAAGCTTCCCTGTTGCCGCCCGAGGAGGGCCGACCGCCCCAGCGGGTGGGGCCCGGGTTGTGGCTGTTTGCGCCCAGCAGGGAGAGCCAGGGGGGCAGCGCCTGGCTGCTTGAGGCGGCCGGTGCCGATCTGCTCATCGATTGCCCCGCCTTCACCCGGGCCAACCTGCGGTTTCTGGCGGACCGCCCCCGCCACCGGGCTGGTGGCAGCGCAGGGGCCCAGAGCTGGATCCTGCTCACCGGCCGCGGCGGCCACGGGCGCTGCCGCCGCTTGCAGCAGGCTCTGGGATGGCCGGTCCTGGTGCAGGAGCAGGAGGCCTACCTCCTGCCCGGAGTGGATCCGCTGCACACCTTCGCCAGCGAGCACCAACTCGGCCCTGAGGTGCGTTTGCTCTGGACGCCGGGGCCCTCCCCGGGGGCCTGCGTCGTGCATGTCGCCCCGGTGGGGGGCGTGGGCCAGGACGGGCTGTTCTGCGGCCGACTGCTGGTTCCGACGGCGCCGGCCCGGGTGGCTCCCCTGCGGCTGCGGGGGACCTTTCACTGGGGCCGCCAGCTCCGGAGCGTGGAAGGCCTGCGCCAGTGGCTGCCGGCCGGGTCCCCCGACTGGATCGCCAGCGGTGCCGGCCTGGGGGCTCTGAGGGGCCCGAAGCTGGTGGAGCAGGGCGCCTCCCAGCTGTGGGACCTGGATCTGCAGGCCCTGGCCCTCCAGCCCCCCGGCGGGGGGCCGCTCCCCAAACCGCTGTCATGAGTGGACTTTTCTAGTTGCGGCCCCGCCGCAAGACCCATACGATTGGCGCGCTGAGCGCATCGGGCGGTCGGGGACTTCCGATTCGCCTCCATCACTCGACGTCCCGAACCCCGCCATCGCCACCTATCCGGAGGCTTCCCCCGAACAATGAACAAAGCTGATCTCGTCAACATCGTGGCTGCCCGCACGGAGCTCACCAAGACCGACGTTTCCCTCGTGGTCGATGCCGCCATCGAAACCATTGTCGATTCGGTGGTTGAAGGCAAGAAGGTCTCCATCCTCGGTTTCGGGTCCTTCGAGCCCCGCGAGCGTTCTGCCCGTCAGGGTCTGAATCCCAAAACCGGCGAGAAGATCAAAATCCCCGCCAAGCGCGTGCCCGCTTTCACGGCCGGCAAGCTGTTCAAGGACAAGGTCCAGGGCTGATCCGCACCGGAAGCCGTTTCGCCATGCCAGCGGCCGCCGGGGCTCCGGCCCCGGCGCTGCGGCTTCCCCTCCATCTCCAGGCCCAGCTGGCCTCGGGTCTACGGCTTCGAGGCCAGGGATACACCACACGCTTCGCCCCCTCACCCACCGGCCCGCTGCACCGGGGCAACCTGCGCACCGCCCTGCTCAGCTGGCTTGAAGCCCGGCTCAGGGGCGGGCAATGGTTGCTGCGCATTGACGATCTCGACGGCCCCCGCAACCGGCCGGGTGCCGAGGCCGCGATCCTCAACGATCTCCGCTGGCTCGGGCTGGACTGGGACGGTCCGGTGGTTCACCAGAGCGCCCGTCGCGGCCTCTACGCCACTGTCCTGTCGGCCCTGCGCCAGGCCGGCCGTCTCTACCCCTGCCGCTGCAGCCGGCGACTTCTTGCCGATGTTTCCGCACCCCACGGTGCCCTGGCGGTCTACCCGGGGTACTGCCGGGACCGTGCGCCCTTCTGGGGGGCCCAGGCCGGTCGACTGCCGAGCTGGCGCCTGCGACTGGAGCCCGGCGTTCTGCGCTGGCAGGAGCGTGGCGGGCCTTGCGGAGGCCAGGACGGTCCCGCCGCGGTGGGAGATGTGGTGCTGCGGCGGGCCGATGGCGTGGTGGCTTATCACCTGGCCACCGCCATCGACGAGCTGCTGATGGGCATCAGCGAGGTCGTACGCGGGGATGATCTCTGGCCCTCCACCGGGGCCCAGGTGGCGGTGATGGCGACCCTCGGTTGCCCCCCGCCGGCCTACGCCCACGTTCCCCTCTGGCGGGATTCCAGGGGCGAGCGGCTCAGCAAGCGGGAGGGGGCCGAGGGGCTGGCCGGTCTGCGCAGCCGTGGGATGGATGCCCCAGCGGTGATCGGTTGCCTGGCGGCGAGTCTGGAGTTGGTGCCGCCGGGCAGCCGCCTCAGTGCCAGGGAGCTGGCGTCCAGCCTGTCCCCAGAGGCAGTGAAGGCATGCCAAGACCCGCAAAGGACCTAAGCCAAAAATACTTAAGAAAGGTTTCGGAATTTAAGGGGTCTTGGCCAGGCACAGTGAGGAGATCAGAACAATCCCTCGCCCGTTGGTCATGTCCCGCCAGGTGCCCTCAGCCGATTCGAGGAGCCAAGCCCTTGTCCCTTGCCGATGTCCCCAGTGCGGAGGCAGCGGATTGCTGAGAATTGATGATCAGCGTTACCGCACCTGCCTCGATTGCCTGGGCCAGGGGCGCTCCCCGGCCATGGGCGCGGATGGACTGTTCTTTCGGATGGTCACCGCGACGTCCGTTTCCGCCGCCAGATGAAGAACGCGGTGGTCGCCACCACCGCCGCCAGAGGCGCCGCCGTGAGCAGCAGCAGGATCACAGCGGTCCAGTCGGTGTACATGGGGGCGTGTGTTGAAGCGGTGCCATCATCCCAGCAGACGCTCCCCGGCGATGACCAATGACCAGCTCCTCCGCGAGGCTTCCCGAATGGGTTCAGCACTCCGTGCCCTCTCCCTGGCTGCTGCCCTGTTGCTTTCTCTGATCGGGGGAGCAGACAAGGTTCTGGCGAACGTGCAATTCGAGAATTGCGTCAGCGGTGCCGATGGCTCGATCACCTGTGACACGGTGCCCACGGGCAACACCCTGATGAATGACGTTGATGCCCGTTATGGATTGCTCCAGAACGCCAGTCCTGGCTGGAGTGAGTTCGAGCCTTACCAGGGCTACGACGACGACTTCGGAGGCAATGAGACGTGATCACCCGGCGTTGGCCAGTTGCAACGACATGTGGCGTCACCTCGCGGGCGGCGCCTCCGCCGGGTTAGCTCAGAGGGGCTACTGACTGGGGTTGTGATGCATTTCTGGGCACCCGAGATCGATCCGGCGCATCCCCTGGAGTGCACCCAGGCCGAGCGCTATGTGCTGCAGCGTCTTTCCGACAGCTCCTATGTCTCCATCCGTCCTGTCGACCAGGGCCTGGGCGATGTGAGCGATCCGGCGTCGGCCTACCTGTTCCATACCCACGAGGCGGCCGTGCGCGCCGCCGGTGAGCTGAATCGTCTCGGTGGCGACGGCTTCGACGTGGTCAAGGTGGAATGGCCCGTTTCTTTGTGCTGAGCATTTGGATGGGGATGGGCCCCAGCCCTGAAGTTCAGCCCTGGGCCGGTTCAGCCGCGAGTTGGTCCCTGGCTTGTATCGGCAGCTCGACTAATGACGACAAGCCGATAAACCTTTATGCTGCGTCTTGTAAGGTTTTTTTTGCTCCCAATGCTCACCGGATCTGATCTCCTGACCAAGGTCAAGGAGCTGGGCGATGTCTCGAAATCTGATTTGGTGCGTGGTTGCGGCTACGTCAGCACCAAGAAGGATGGCGCCGAGCGTTTGAATTTCACGGCTTTTTATGAGGCTCTTCTGGAAGCCAAGGGCGTCAGCCTGGGCGAAGGCGGTGGCAAAGGTGCGTCCAAAGGCGGTCGCAAACTCAGTTACGTGGCCACCGTCCAGGGCAACGGCAATCTTCTGGTGGGGAAGGCCTACACCGCCATGCTCGATCTGCAGCCCGGCGATGAATTCGAGATCAAGCTGGGTCGCAAGCAGATTCGCCTGATTCCTGCCGGATCCTCCGAAGACGACGATTGATCAGCGGGGTGCTGGCCGGAAGGGATGTCCGCGCAAGGCGCCTGGTCAGGTTGGCGGAGGTTGTTTTTCCCGCTTGTCCCGTTCGCAGGACACAAGGAAAGCGGTCACTTGATCGCCCCAGTTCACCACCACGAGCATGTTTCGGGGAGTTCTGGAGAACCCCTTCTGGGACAGCACGGCAAAGCCGTTGAGATCGTCATGGCTCACCAGGGGATGTCTGCCCTGAAGGGCCTGCCAGGCCCGCAGAAAGGTTTCCCCCTCCAGAGCGTGGCATCGGGCATAGGCCTCTTCGGTTCTGACGCCCTGGCGCCGCAGTCTCACGAAACAGTCCAGGTCTGGCCCGAGATGGTCGATCCAGCGGCCGAGATCCCCCACCGGCACCACGCGGCTGGGGTCCGGGCTCCCGGACGCCAGCAGCAGGGCCGTGGTGGCCAGCGACCAGTGCGCTTCAGCCAACAGGCGTTCAGCGGCTTCGCTCAGGGCCCCATGGTGGCTCTCCAGCAGCCGTTCGTGCCGCACCCTCAGATCATCCATGGCTCGAGTATCGCCACCCATGCAGCCGCACGGAAACGGCTGGAAGGGGGGATGAGCAGTGAAGCCGGTGATCGGATTTGAACCGACGACCTACTGATTACGAATCAGTTGCTCTACCCCTGAGCTACACCGGCATCGGCCAAGAAATTAGCATTCGTCAGTTAGCCCTCTGCTGCGCGCCATTCCATGGGATCCGACCCGAAGAGATCCCTGGATCCTGAGCTGCGCCGCCGGTTGCTGGAAGAGGCCAGGACCCCGTGGCGGGGGCTCAGGCGGGCGCTGTGGTTCGCCTTGGTGGCTTCTGCCGGGCTTGGTCTGGCGACCATGGCGCTGCGGGCCTCCGCAGGCTCGGAGGTGGCCTCAGGGGACCTGCTGATCCAGGTCGGGGCCCTCAGCCTCTTCGGAGCGCTGCTCTGGTTCGACCGCAACCGGGTCGAGGGCTGAGGCCTGCGGCAGCTTCTGGGGTTGCGGCAGCAGCAGTGGCTCTGGCAGCAGCAGCGGCAGACCCAGGCAAAGACGTTGCTGCTCCAGTTCCGTCTGGGTGAGCGGTGGGGTCCCTGCCACGGTCTCGGCGTTGCGGCTGAGCAGCCAGAGGGACTGGACCAGCTGCTGCCACTGCCACAGCATCACCGCCAGGATCAGGGCGGCCAGCAGCAGGGCCACCAGGCGAGGACTGGAGCTGAAGGGGGAGATGGGGGAGGCCACGGCCGCGTGGCGGTCAATCCACCACAGCAGGGGCAGGCCCAGGGCGGCACCGCCTGCGGTGGCCAGGGCCAGAGCTGGGGTGGCCTGAAGCCGACTGAGCCGGCGCTGCAGCTCCCTACGAGCCCGCATGGGGGTCTGCAGCAGCAGCAACGACCAGACGTCGGCGGGGCGACGCACCAGCAGCAGGGCTGGTGCCAGGGCGCCGATCGCCCAGCAGAGCAGCCTCTCCAGCCCCGGCAGGGGTCCGGGGTCGCTGCCGGCGAGCACCAGCAGCACCAGCAGGGCCTCGAGCGGCAACACCCCGAAGGAGATCAGCTGGAGCCAGAGCAGGGGCTCGCTGCGGGGTGTCACGGGATCAGGTGCTGAGGGTCCGGCGCTGAGTCACCAACTTGAAGGCCTCGACCCGATCCCTCTCCTGCCAGCCGGTGAACCGATCACAGCCGATGCCGCACTCGAAGCCGGTGGCCACCTCCTTGACGTCGTCCTTGTTGCGACGCAGGGAATCGAGATCGCCTTCGTAGACGAGCTCCTTGCCGCGGTGCACGCGGATGCGGCAGTTGCGCTGCAGTTTGCCGTTGGTCACGTAACAACCGGCCACGGCGCTCTTGCCGATGGTGAACACGGCCCGCACTTCCGCCTCGCCCAGGTTCTCCTCCACCAGCTCAGGTTCCAGCAGGCCCTCCATGGCCATCTGGATGTCCTCGAGGAGCTTGTAGATGACGTCGTAGTCGCGCACATCGACGCCGGTGGCATCGGCGGCACGCTTGGCACCGGAGGCCATCGAGGTGTTGAAGCCAACGATCACGGCGCCTGAGGCCGCCGCCAGGTCGACGTCCGTTTCGGTGACCTCGCCAGGTGCCGACAGCAGCACCCGCACCTGAACCTCCTCCTGGGGCAGCTGCTCGAGGGATCCGAGGATCGCCTCGACGCTGCCCTGGACATCGGCCTTGAGGATCAGGTTGAGCTCCTTCAGCTCGCCCTCGCTGACCTGGCCCGACATCGAGGCCAGGGACACCCTCCGCGAGGCCATCTGCTGGGCCAGGCGGGTGGCCCGGGCTTCGTTGGCCCGGTCGCCCACCACCGCCCGGGCGCTCTTCTCGTCGGTGTACACCTCGAACTCATCGCCGGCGGTGGGTACCTCGCTGAAGCCGAGGGCCTCCACGGCGCTGGAGGGGCCAGCCTGCTTGACCCGTTTGCCGGTGTCGTCGACCATGGCGCGCACCTTGCCGAGAATCGGACCAGCCGCCAGCACGTCGCCGGCTTTCAGGGTGCCGTTCTGGATCAGCAGGGTGGCCACCGGACCCTTGGCCTTGTCGAGGTGGGCCTCGATCACGGTGCCCCGGGCCATCCGGTCGGGGTTGGCCTGCAGGTCCTCCACTTCGGTGACCAGCAGGATCATCTCCAGCAGCTTGTCGATGTTTTCGCCCTTGATGGCGCTCACGGGGACCATCACGGTGGTGCCGCCCCAGTCCTCGGCCACCAGATCGAGGCCGGAGAGCTCCTGTTTGACCCGCTCGGGCTGGGCCCCGTCCTTGTCGATCTTGTTGATGGCCACCACGATCGGCACCTCGGCGGCGCGGGCGTGGCTGATCGCCTCCAGGGTCTGGGGGCGGACGCCGTCATCGGCGGCCACCACCAGCACGGCCACGTCGGTGACCTTGGTGCCACGGGCCCGCATGGCGGTGAACGCCTCGTGGCCCGGGGTGTCGAGGAAGGTGATCTTGCGGGTTTCGTCACCGTGGGGCACATCCACTTGGTAAGCGCCGATGTGCTGGGTGATGCCGCCGGCTTCGCCCGCCGCCACCCGCGTCTTGCGGATGGCATCGAGCAGGCTCGTCTTGCCGTGGTCGACGTGACCCATCACGGTCACCACCGGTGGCCGGCGGATCAGGTGGGCCAGGTCGCTGGCCTCGATCATCTCCACGGTCTTCTTGGCCGCCGCTTCGATGTCGTCCTGGAGCACGGGCACGCCGAATTCCTCGGCCACGGTCTCGATCGTGTGCAGATCGAGGGTCTGGGTGACGGTGGCGCTGATCCCCTTGAAGAACAGGGATTTGATGATCTCGGAACTCTCCACCCCGAGTCGGTCGGCCAATTCCTGCACCGTGAGGTTGCCCTCGGGCACGATCAGCATCTCGGGACGCTGAGCCTTGGCTTCGCGGGACGCCCGCAGTTCCATGGCACGGCGCCGCTGCCGCTGGCGGGTCGTCTCCTTCTTGCGCTTGCGCACCGCCACGGTGGGCTTGGCCTGGGCACCGCCAGGGGTGCGGGGCTTGGCGGGTCGGGCCAGGCTGGCCTGGAGCACCAGGGCTTCCTGCTCGCCGGCGTAGCCACCGGTTTCGGCGGTGAGGGCATCATCGTTTTCGCCGATGATGTGGACCTTCTGGCGCTGCTTCTGGGGCGTGCGGCTGCGCAGGGCCTCGAGCTTGGCGCTGTCGTCCCAGTCGGGCCGCCGTGCGCCTGGGGCACGGGCGCCGGCCGGTGTGGGCGGGCGGAACCCGGGGCGACGGGGGGCCGCCGGCGGGGTGGCGGTGGGGCGAGTCACGCCCTCGGTATCCCCTCCGGTTTCGGTGCCGCCCTCGCTCCTGTCGGGCCGTCGCGGCGGCGCGGCAGTGGGTCGGCCGGTGGGTTTCTGGAGCTGCATCAGCTCGCCGGGGGCCATCGGCTTGCGCATGCCAGCCGGGATGCCCGGGCGGCCAGGGGCCGCCGGGCGCCCTGCGGCGGTGGTTCCGGGACCCGCCGAATCACGGCGGATCGGCTTGCCGACCAGCTCAAGCGGGGTGGGGCCGGGGCGGCCAGGAGCGGCACCGGCCCTGGAGCCAGCGCTGCCGGGTCGGATTGGCGCGGGGGTGCCGGGACGCTGCGGACGGGCTGAGGGGGGGGCTGGCCGGCTGCTGGTGGCACCGCCCTGGCCGGGCTGGGGTCGGCCGACGAGCTGGGGCCGGGTGGCCGGCGGCCGGCTGGGGACTGCGGTGCCCGTTCCGCCCTGCACGGGGCGGCCTGGGGCCGGCGCGGGTGGGCGTTGGGGCGAGCCGACGCGCACCGGCGGCTGGGAGGTGCGGTTCACCGGAGCCGGACTGGTGGGCTTCGGCGCCGCCAGGGGCTTGGCCGGCGGAGCCACGGAGGCAGGACGGGCCGGCGCCGCAGGGACCGGACGGGCCGGGGGGGTGCCGCTGCCCGGAGGGGTGGCCGCGGCCGGTTTGCCCATGATCGTGGGCGGACGGACGGCGGGCTTGCCGGCTTCAAC
>NZ_JAHLYP010000025.1 GCF_025127995.1 Synechococcus sp. CS-1332
GATCGGTGGCGCCATACACAATCAGCTCGGCATCGGCCACCAGCCAGAAGGACCGCTGCCGGGAGCCCACCCCACCCATGCCGGAGGCGCTGCGGCCCGAGGCCCAGGGGCCGGCGCCGGAGGCGGAGAACTCGCCGCCGCTCTGCAGGCCGGCGGCAGAGTCGCGCTCGAGCTCGTGGAAGGCCTCGGAGCCGCGGCCCAGGCGGCGCCACTGGCTGGTGGCGCTCTGGTAGAGCCGCTCGTGCAGGCCGGAATCGACCGCTTCGGCGGGAGCCGGCAGGCTGGCGCTGGCGGAGGAGGGGAACGCCTCGAGGGAGAAAGGAACGAACTGATCGAGGATCTGCTCAGAGGGATGCAACGACGGCACCCGGGCGACCGAGGAATAGGCCAGGGAGATCCAGCCGCCGCCACCGCCCTTGCGGTAGCCGAGCTCGACCCGGTAATCGCGGTCGGAGAGGGGAACGGGGAGGTACCACTCGGTGGCATGGCTGTCGACCACCACCTCCTGGAGGGTGTGGGGGTGGGCAGAACCACCGGCCAGACCAGTCACGTCGGCGACGCGCAGGCAGAGCTGGGAGGCACCGGCATGGAGGGCGCCTGAGCGGTCGTCCTCGGAGATGTCCCAGAAGACATAGGCCCACTGGGGATCACGGGGCAGGAAGACGACGCGGGTCTCGGCGGCGGGCCGCGGCGCCGGGAGCATCTCCGCCTCCAGGGCTGCAACCGTCCGTCCCATCTGGACTGAAGTTTCCGTCGGCGCCGCACCGGCGTCTCCGGAGCGATCGGCGATGGCCTCGGCCAAGCCCCCCTTGTCCTGGGCGCTGTAGCGCTGAATTCCCAGGCTCCTGGCCAGCTCGCGCAACTGACGCATGCTGAGGTCGGCCAGGTTCGCGAACGGGTTGGTCCTGGCCATAATATTTCAACAATTGTTACATCCCATCATCACCGACGCGATTAGGTCGGGATCGCTTTTGTCAGCGGATAGCGACAACCCGAAAAGCGGCCGGGATCATCGGGCCGCAGCGGCATCGGGCCCTGCGTGAGGTCGGCGCCACGGCGCTCCAGCGGCCGGCTCGGGCGCTCCGGAACGCTTGCCAGCAGGGCCGACACCGTCAGCAGGGACCCCAGCGTCAGCCAGAGGCCCCAGCGACGGGGCAGGGCCAGGGCGTTGCCGCGCCCCTTCCCGCGGCGGCGCGTGCCGCTGGCGACCCGACGGGCCCTGCCGATCCCCAGCGGCTCTCCACAGCGGGCGCAGACCATGCGACCCGCCAGGCTGCGGTCGGCGCGCACAGCCCAACTGCCGCAGTTTGGACAGCCCATCCCGCATCCGATCCATCACCCCTCCATGGTGGCGGACTGACCTAGAGCAGTGCCGGATCAGCGCCGGCCGGCCGCTCGGCCGGCAGCAGATCGGCCATCAGAAGGAAATCCTCGAACGCAAAACCCGGCCCGACGCAGCAGTGCAGCAGGCTCCATCGCCCCCGGCTGCGGGCCGCCTGCCACCACCCCGCCGGCACGACCTGCAGGGGGCTCGGCTCCGGAGCATCAGTGGCCTCACCGGCGACGGCAGCAGCGACGAGGGGACCGAGGAGCAGCCGTTCGGCTGTGCCTCCCTGCGGCGGCAGCCGCCAGAGGTCGAGGGGATCACCGCCGGCGTGGTGCCACACCTCATCGCCCCCCGCGACCCGGTGCCAGCGGCTGCGCTGCCCCTCCGTCAGCAGGAAAACGATCACCGTGAGTCCGGCGCGTTGCCGCCCGTCCCCGCTGCGCTTCACCTGGCCGGCGGAGCGGTGCAGCTCCCGGTACCAGCCCCCCTCCGGGTGGGGCTGCAGGGCGAAGCGGGCGATCAACGCCTCCGGACGGGGGGCCATGGCCTGACGGCAGGGGGTCGCCGCCGATGATCCCGCGGCAGGGGCCGCCCGGAGTAGAATATTCGTACTGCCGTGGGCCGATGCTTCCCCTCCCTCCCCAGGTACCGCTGCCCCCGCGGCAGGGAGCCGCGGCGCTCCTCTGTCTTTTGGCCACCGAAGCCGTCAGCGCCGGCTTCCCCAGCCCCGCCGACGACTACGTGGAGGCCCGCATCGATCTCAACGTGGAACTGATCCCCCGCCCGCTGTGCACCTTCTTCATGCGCGTCAGCGGCGATGCCATGCGGGGGGACGGCATCGTCGACGGTGACCTGCTGGTGATCGACCGCAGCGTCGATCCCCGGCCCGGCATGGTGGTGGTGGTGGTGCACGGCGGCGCCTTCCTGCTGCGCCGCCTGGCCCGCCGCGGCAGCGGCCTGTGGCTGGTGGCCAGCGACGGCACCAGTCCGCCCTTGGTGCTCCTCAGCGACGAAGGGAGCGGTGGTGGTGGCAGTGGCGATGGCAGTGGCGATGGCAGTGGCGATGGCAGTGGCGCCGATGCAGACCTCTGGGGCGTCGTGATCCACGCCGTGCATCACCTGGCTGGCGCCCCCTCCAGGCGTCACTGATCGGCTTCACGGATCAGCGCGGTGGGGCAGCGCGCGCGAATCGCTGGGAAGGGCAGGAGGGGTCATCAGCAGGCCGCGCCGGCGCAGCTCACGCCGGAATTCACCGGCCAATCCGTCCGCCATCCAGAGCTTGCGCAGATGGCCGAAGATCACCATGCAGCGCAGGGCGATGGTGATGCAGACGAGCACCTGCAGGCAGAGTTTCAGCACGGTGAAAGCAGGTGCGGCGCTGTGCTGACTTCAGACTAGGGGCGCCGGAGGCGCGCGGCCGCCTCCGGCCGGCGGGACAGCGCCGTCCAGGCGTCATGCTGGGGGCGATGAGCGGCAACGCCGCCCCTGCTTGCTTCGATGATCGAGCCTCTGCCGGAGCTGAGCACCGCCGAACTGGAGACCCTGCTGGCCGCCCTCGATCCGTTACTGGATGGCTTCGGCGAGGGGGGCTCCTGCCTGGACGATGCCAGCGCCTTCCTGGAACGGCTGGGCCTGGGCCAGCACAGCGATGGGGAAGGGACGACCTCGCCCCTGCTCCAGTGGCTGGAGAGCTGGCGGGCCGCCGGCGGCAACCGGGCCACCCTGCGGCTGATGGTGCAGACCCTGCTGACGGGACGGCAGGAGGATCTGCCGGACTGATCGGCCGGACGGGATCAGGCGCGGCTGAGGGCATCGGCCATGCGGGCCGTCTGCACGATCGGCCCGACATCGTGCACCCGCAGCACGTCGGCACCGGCGGCGATGGCCTGGGCGCAGACCGCTGCGGTACCCCACAGGCGGGCCCGGGGGCGGGGCTCGGCCAGCACCTCGCCGATGAAGCGCTTGCGAGACGGCCCCACCAGCAGGGGAAAACCCTCCGCCCGCAGCAGGGCCAGCCCCCGCAGCAGGGTGAGGTTGTGGGCGGTGGTCTTGGCGAAACCCAGCCCCGGATCCCAGAGGATCCGCTCCGGGCGCACCCCTGCCGCCAGGGCCCGGTCGGTGGCGCGCAGCAGGTCCTGGCGCACCTCGGCGACCACATCGCCGTAGGTGGCCAGGGCGTCCATCGTGCGGCTGTCGCCGCGGCTGTGCATGAGCACGAAGGGGCAGTCGGCGGCCGCCACCACGGTCAGCAGGGCGGGATCACGGCGACCGGCGCTGACATCGTTGATCCAGTGGGCCCCGGCCGCCAGGGCCGCTTCGGCCACCGGGGCGAGGAAGGTGTCGATCGAGAGCAGGGGACCTCCGGCCTCCGGCGGCGGCAAGGCCGCCAGGATCCGCCCCAGGCAAGGCAGCACCCGGGCGATCTCCACGTCGGCACCGACCTCGGGCGCCCCGGGCCTGGTGCTCTGCCCCCCCAGGTCAAGCAGGTCGGCCCCCTGGCGATGCAGCAGTCGGGCCCGTCGCAGGGCCACGTCGGGGGCCTCGAAACGGCCGCCATCACTGAAGGAATCGGGGGTGAGATTGAGGACCCCCATCACGAGAGTGCGATCCCCCCAGCGGAAACCGGGTGGTGCAGCGACAGGCGGGACGACGCCCACAGCGTTCAGAGCGGCGGCAGGCGGCTCAGACCGGCACCGGCACCTGGTAGTTGGCGATGCGGGCGAAGCTGACCGGATCGAGGGAGGCGCCACCCACCAGCACGCCGTCGATGTCGCTCTGGGCCATCAGCATGTCGATGGTGGCGGGGTTGACCGAACCGCCGTACTGCACCACCACCTCGGGATGGCCCACCCAGCCGCGGATCAGGCCGCAGATGCGGTTGGCCTCCTCGGCGGCGCAGGTCTTGCCGGTGCCGATCGCCCAGATGGGCTCGTAGGCCACGATCAGGCGCAGGGGATCGACGCCCTCCAGCCCCTGCTCCACCTGGCGGTGGATCACCCGCTCGGTTTCTCGGGCTTCGCGCTGGTCGTCGCTCTCGCCGACGCACAGGATCGGAATCAGACCCGTCTTCTGGGCCGTGCGGGCCCGCAGGTTGATCTGCTCGTCGGTTTCGCTGAAGTACTTGCGCGGCTCGCTGTGGCCGACGATCGCGTGGGTGACCCCGTGCTCCAGGAGCATGGGGGCGGAGATCATGCCGGTGTAGGCGCCGCTCTCCTCCCAGTGGACGTTCTGGCCCGCGATGGCAACGCCGGCGCCGGCCAGGTGACGGCAAAGGGTGGGGATGGCCGTGAACGGAGGGGCCAGCACCACCTCCCTGTCATCGGGCAGATCGGCGATCAGGGGCCGGAAGGTGGCCGCAAAGGCCCGCGCCTGGGCGCAGGTCATGTGCATCTTCCAGTTGCCTGCGATGACGGCCTTGCGCACGGGCTCTCCTGTCGGCGACATTCGAGGCAGGTTAAGGCGTGATGCTGCCATCGCTCCCACCCCCCAGCCGCCTGGAGAGCATCAGCACCTCATGGCCGTCGATGGCCACCGCATCGCCGGGAGCCAGCTGGCGGCCGCGCCGGGTCTCGATCGTGCCGTTCACGGTCACATCGCCACGCTGGATGCGCTGCTTGGCCTCGCCGCCGGTGCCAACGAGGCCCTGCCATTTGAGGAATTGATCCAGCTTCAACGTCAGGGGACGCCCGAAGAGCGCTGATAGGGTTCGTCGATGCTTGCACCCTCGCCGGCCGGCTTCCGCAGGCTCTGGCCGCTGCTGAAGCCCCATCGGCGACCCCTGCTGCTAGGGGGGTTGTGCATGCTCGTGTTCGTGGGCTGCTGGCCCCTGCTCGCCTGGCTGGCGGGCCAGCTGATCCCGGCCATCGGCGCCGGCGATTTCGCCAAGGTGTTGCGCAGCGTGGCCGCCGCCCTGGCGGTGTTCCTGGTGCAGAAGATCGCCCAGTTCGGGCAGGACACCCTGCTGGCGGGCCCGGCCCTGCAGGTGAGCCAGGAATTGCGGCGGCAATTGTTCGCCCGATTGCAGCGGCTCGATTTCGGGGCCCTCGAGAAGCTCTCCGCCGGCGATCTCACCTACCGGCTCACCGAAGACGCCGACCGGGTGGGTGAGGTGATCTACAAGACGATTCAGGACACCACTCCCAGCGCCCTGCAGCTGGTCGTGGTGCTGGGGTACATGGTCTGGCTCGACTGGCCCCTGGCCCTGGCCACCTTGCTGCTGGCCCCCCTGGTGGCGCTGATGGTGAGCGCCTTCGGGGCCCGGGTGATGACCGCCGCCGAGCGCAGCCAGAAGCAGGTCAGCGATCTGGCGGCCCTGCTGGCTGAAGCGATCGGTGGGCTGCCCCTGGTGCGGGCCTTCGCCGCGGAGCCCTGGCTGCAGCAGCGGTTCGACACCGAGATCGACCTGCACCGGCGCGCCCGCTACCGCACCCTGGAACTACTGGCCCTGCAGCACCCGGTGGTGGGTTTCATCGAAGCGGCAGGCATCCTCTCGGTGCTGCTGATCGGGGCGGCGCGGATCAAGGCCGGCGGCCTCGACAGCCAGGGATTCAGCAGCTATGTGGCGGCCCTGCTGATGCTGATCGATCCGATCTCCCACCTGACCACCAACTTCAACGAGTTCCAGCAGGGCCAGGCCTCGCTCAAGCGCTTGCGGGCCATCGAGAACGAGCCGGTGGAGCCGCCTGATCACCCCGAGGCCAGGCCCCTGGGAGCTGTGTCCGGGGAGCTTGTGCTGGACGGGGTGAGCTTTGGCTATCAGGGCGGCAGCCCGGTGCTGCGCCAGCTTGATCTCCACATCCTGCCCGGCCAGGTCGTGGCCCTGGTGGGACCCTCCGGCGCCGGCAAGAGCACCCTGTTCTCGCTGTTGCTGCGCTTCAACACCGCCCAGAGCGGCCGGGTGCTGCTCGATGGCCAGAACCTGGCCGACCTGCGGGCCCGTGACCTGCGCCGCGCCGTGGCCCTGGTGCCCCAGCAGAGCAGCGTCTTTTCGGGCACGGTGGCCGAGGCGATCGCCTTCGGCCGCCCCGCCAGCATTGAGCAGATCCGCCAGGCCGCACGGCTGGCCAATGCAGCGGACTTCATCGAGAGCCTCCCCGGCGGCTACGACAGCCGCCTCGAGGAGCGGGGAAGCAACTTCTCCGGCGGCCAGCTGCAGCGGCTGGCGATCGCCCGTGCCGTGCTGGGCAACCCGGCGGTGATGCTCCTCGACGAGGCCACCAGCGCCCTGGATGCGGAGGCCGAAGAGGCGGTGCAGCAGGGCCTGCAGCAGGCCATGGCCGGCCGCACCGTGCTGGTGATCGCCCACCGGCTCGCCACCGTGCAGGAGGCCGATCTGATCGTGGTGCTCGACGGCGGCCGCATCGTCCAGCAGGGCAGCCACGACCAACTCATGGCCAGCGGTGGCCGCTACCGGGAGCTGTGCGAACGCCAGTTCATCCGTCTGGAGGCCTGAATCAGGCCCCCTGGTCGGTCGGCAAAAGGGATCTGGCCTGCCCCCTAGGGTGGTCTAGAACTGCGCCGACCACCTTGGAAACTCCCAGCCAGCAACCGCCCGTGCTGACCTTCGAGGGCCTGCGCTACGACCTCAACGGTCTGCCCGACGAGGTCAAGGAGCTGGTGCGGGGGATGCAGGTGGCCGATGCCCAGCTGCGCATGCACGAAGACACCCTGAAGGTGCTGGCCGTGGGCCGGCAGGCGATGGCCAGCCAGCTCAACGACAAGCTGAAAACGATCACGCCACTGCCCTGAGCCCCGGCACCTAAACCAGGGGGGCGAGATCCTCGAACCGAAACACCTGGCGGCTGGCCGGGGTGTCGCCGTGGGCCTCCGTCTCCACCACCCGCTCGCTCAGCACCCAGGGGCCCACATCCGCCAAGGGCACGAAGGTGTCGGTGAAGCGGCTGGTGCCGCCGCGGGCCTCACCGCTGGCAGGGTCGCTGTAGCGGCTGGTGTAGCTGTGGCTCAGGTAGCCGCTGCCGGTGTCGGTGGTGCTTTCGGTGAAGATCGTCACCACGGTGCCGTGGATGTGGCGGTGCACCATCGTCACCACGTTGTCCTTGATGCGGTAGCGGTCGCCTTCGGCCTTTCCGCCCATGATCACCTCGGTGCCCACCGCATCGGTGTCACCGGCGGTGAAGGTGTTGGCGCCATGGGTCTGCTCGAAGGGACGGCGCACCCGGTGGATCGCCACTTCCCACAGCTGGGAGGCGACGGCCTTGTGGACCTCCTCATCGCTGAGGCCCTCCACCACCGCCTTGAGGTCGGCGCCGACCTGAAACGTGCCTGCGAGGCGCCGGTCGTCCTGCTCCCAGACGCAGCGGCCGCCATAGCCGCCGAAGCCCGGCTCCCAGGTGTAGCGGTTCTCGTAGGCGGCGCGAAAGACCTCGCGCAGGTCGCTGCCGGGGGCGACGGGCTGGGCAGCCAGGGTGCTGGTCACGGGGGGAGGGACGATCGGGCGATCACCCTACCCAGGGTGGGTGAATGTCCTGCAGGGCGGCCACCTCCACCTGCTGCTGCTGCTGAAGGGCGGCGATGGCCTCCACCGCCGCCCTTGCCGCCGCCATCGTCGTGACTGTCGGCACGGCGTAGTCGAGGGCCGCCAGGCGCAGATAGCGGTCGTCGTGGGCGGCCTGGCGCCCCACCGGCGTGTTCACGATCAGCTGCACCAGGCCGGAGCGGATCGCATCCTCGATATTGGGGCGGCCCTCATGCACCTTGAGGACCGGCTCCACCGCCAGGCCCGCTTCGGCCAGCATCGCCGCGGTGCCGGCAGTGGCGGTGAGGGCAAAACCCGCCGCCAGAAGATTCCGGGCCACCGGCACCAGGGCGGGCTTGTCGCGGTCGTGGGTGGAGAGGAACACGGTGCCGGCGGTGGGCAGGGGTTCACCGGCGGCGAGTTCGGCCTTGGCGTAGGCCAGGCCGAAGCTGGCGGCGATCCCCATCACCTCACCGGTGGAGCGCATCTCCGGACCCAGCAGGGTGTCGGCGCCGGGGAAGCGCTTGAAGGGCAGCACGGCCTCCTTCACGGTCTGGCGGGGCGGCTGGGGCTCGGCCAGCAGGCCCAGCTCCGCCAGGGTGCGGCCGGCCATCAGCTGGCTGGCGATCTTGGCCAGGGGCACGCCGGTGGCCTTGGCCACGAAGGGAACGGTGCGCGAGGCCCGCGGGTTGGCTTCGATGATGAACACGGTTTCATTGCCGGCACCATCGTTCTGCACCGCGAACTGCAGGTTGATCAGGCCGCGCACCTCCAGGGCCAGGGCCAGGTCCGAGCTCCAGCGGCGGATCGTGGCCAGGGCCTCGGGCCCCAGGGACACCGAGGGCAGGGCGCAGGCGGAATCGCCGGAGTGGATCCCGGCCGGCTCGATGTGCTCCATCAGCCCGCCGATCACCACCGTCCCCTCCCGATCGCAGAGGGCATCGACATCCACCTCGATGGCGTTCTCCAGGAACTGGTCGATCAGCACCGGGTGGTCGGGTTCCACCTGCACGGCTTCCACCATGTAGCGGTTGAGCTCCTCCTCGTCGAAGACCACCTCCATGGCCCGGCCCCCGAGCACGTAGCTGGGACGCACCACGACGGGGTACCCCACGGTGGCCGCCACCGCCCGGGCTTCGGCCTGATTGCGGGCCAGGCCGTTGCGGGGCTGGCGGATCTCCAGGCGCCGCAGGATCGCCTCGAACTGCTCCCGGTCCTCGGCCCGGTCGATCGATTCCGGTGAGGTGCCCCAGAGGCGGGTGCCGGTGGCGCGGCCTTCTTCACTCGCCAGCCAGCGCAGCAGGGGGAGCGCCAGCTTCAGGGGGGTCTGGCCGCCGAACTGGACGATCACCCCCTCGGGCTTCTCCGCCTCAATGACGTTGAGCACATCCTCAAGGGTGAGGGGCTCGAAGTAGAGGCGATCGCTGGTGTCGTAGTCGGTGGAGACGGTTTCCGGGTTGCTGTTGACCATCACGGTGGCGAAACCGGCCGCCCGCAACGCGAAGGAGGCGTGGCAGCAGCAGTAGTCGAACTCGATGCCCTGGCCGATGCGGTTGGGACCACCGCCCAGGATCATCACCTTGCGGCGGGTCTCGGGGGTCACCTCGTCCTCGGGGGCGAGCACGGTGAGGGAACCGTCGGCCTCCAGCCGCTCCAGGGGCCGCTCGTAGGTGGCGTAGTGGTAGGGCGTGGAGGAGGCGAACTCGGCGGCGCATGTGTCGACCGTCTTGAACACGGCCCGAACCCCCAGGGTCTGGCGCCGGCGGCGCACCGTCAGTTCGTCGCTGCCGGTGGCCCAGGCGATCTGCCGGTCGCTGAATCCGCACTGTTTGAGTTCCAGGAAGTCCCCGGCACCGATGGCCTCCAGCGACCTCCCCCGCAGCAGGGCGTTCTCGATCTCCAGGATCCGGCGCAACTTGGCCAGAAACCAGGGATCGATGGCACTGAGCCGGTGGATCTCGTCGTCGCTGCGGCCGGCGACCATGGCGGCGCGCACCGCATGGATCCGGTCGGGCGAGGGGATGCGCAGCTGGCGCTCCAGGTCGGCCGCATCCAGGGGAAGGTCTGGGCGGTCGCAGCCCCAGCCGGCATGGCCTGTTTCGAGCGACCGCAGCGCCTTCTGGAAGGATTCCTCGAAGCTGCGGCCGATGGCCATCGCTTCACCCACCGACTTCATCGAGGTGGTGAGCACCGCCGGTGAGCCGCGGAACTTCTCGAAGGCGAAGCGGGGGATCTTGGTGACGACGTAATCAATCGTCGGCTCGAAGCAGGCCGGTGTGGCGCCGGTGATGTCGTTGACGATCTCATCGAGGGTGTAGCCCACGGCGAGCCGGGCGGCGATCTTGGCGATCGGGAAGCCGGTGGCCTTGCTGGCCAGGGCCGAGCTGCGGCTGACGCGGGGGTTCATCTCGATCACCACCACGTCGCCGTTGGCAGGGTTGATGGCGAACTGGATGTTGCTGCCGCCGGTGTCCACGCCGATCTCGCGGATGATGGCGATCGACTGGTCGCGGAGGCGCTGGTACTCCCGGTCGGTGAGCGTCTGGGCCGGGGCGACGGTGATCGAGTCACCGGTGTGGACCCCCATCGGATCGAGGTTCTCGATCGAGCAGACGATCACCACGTTGTCGGCGGTGTCTCGCATCACCTCGAGCTCGAACTCCTTCCAGCCGAGCAGCGACTTCTCGATCAGGATCTGGGAGACGGGGCTGGCCTCCAGACCGCTCTTGCAGAAGGCCTGGAATTCCTCGGGGTTGTAGGCGATGCCGCCGCCGGATCCCCCCAGGGTGAAGGCTGGGCGGATGATGCGCGGATAGCTGCCGATGTCCTCACCGACGCGGATGGCCTCCTCGAGGTCGTTGGCGATCCCCGATGGGCAGACAGCCACGCCGATGCGGGCCATCGCCTCCTTGAACAGCAAGCGGTCCTCGGCCTTGCGGATCGCCGCGAGGTCGGCGCCGATCAGTTCGACGCCGTAGGCGGCCAGGGTGCCGTTCTCGGCCAGGGCAACGGCAAGGTTGAGGGCGGTCTGGCCGCCCATGGTGGGCAGAAGGGCATCGGGGCGTTCCACCTCGATCACCCGGGCCACCACCTCGGGGGTCAGGGGCTCGATGTAGGTGCGATCCGCCAGGTCCGGATCGGTCATGATCGAAGCCGGGTTGGAATTCACCAGCACCACCTCGTAGCCCTCGGCCCGCAGGGCCTTGCACGCCTGGGTGCCGGAATAGTCGAACTCGCAGGCCTGGCCGATCACGATCGGTCCTGACCCCAGCAGCAGGATGCGCCTCAGATCCGTGCGGCGGGGCATAGGGCGTGGACGGGCAAACCCGCCCAGCCTCTCACGGTCGCCGTCCCGACCGGCCTGTCCGGCCCGCTGGCACCGCAGGCAATCGCTAATCTGATGGAATACCTAATGCCCGAGACGCCGCCGATGAGCGAACTCCAGCGCCTGAAGGGGATGCTGCCCCCTGAGATGCAGAGCTGGGTGTTCGTGGAAGCGGCCGCCTCCGTGGACCCACCCTTGGTGACGATCGAGGAGATCGGTCGTGACGAGGTGGAAATTCAGGTGGATCTCGAGAAATGGGACGGGCTGGCCCTCGACCATCGCAATCTCCTCTTCTGGCACGAGGTGGGCCGCATCCAGAATGATGCGATCCCCCGGGATGGCTGGGAGATGGCGGCGTTGGCCATCGGCCTCGGCGGAGCGATTGGCGAACTCTGGGTTCAGGACGGGCTGCTGTTGGTGATGGCCCTGGGCCTGTCCGGCTTCGCCGGCTACCGCCTTTATCTGAAGAACAACTCCGAGAAGCGACTGCAGGACGCGATCCTGGCTGACGAGAGGGCCATCGACCTGGCCTGTCGTTTTGGGTACAGCTTGCCCAACGCCTACAAGAGCCTGGGGGGCGCCCTCAAGGAGCTCGTCGAGCAAACCCGCAAGAAGCGTCGCCGCACCTTCTACGAAGATCGCCTCGAGGCCCTGCGCAAGAGTGCCGGCAAGGCCCGTGCCGAAATGGCACAGCAACAGGGCTCCCGCCAGTCGGTCACCAGTGAGAACGTTTATGGATAGTCGCGACTTCGCCCTGCTCGCCGCCGAAGCCTGCGATGACCGCAAGGCCGTTGATATCCGTCTGATCCGTGTGGATGAGATCTCTTCTTTGGCCGACTGGTTCGTGATCTGCAGCGGTCTCAGCGACGTGCAGGTGCGCGCCATCGCCCGCTCGGTGGAAGATCGGCTCGAAACCGACGCGGCCCGCCTGCCCCTGCGGCGCGAGGGCCAGAGCGAAGGCCGTTGGGTGCTGCTCGACTACGGCGAACTGATCGTTCACGTGCTCACCCCCCAGGAACGCAGCTACTACGACCTCGAATCCTTCTGGGGCCACGGGGAGCAGGAGCGGTTCGTCAGCTCCCCGATCGAGGTGAGCGGTGCCACCCAGGTCGGCGGCTGAGGGAAGGTCAAATGGCCGCCGGCATTCCCAGCCTGCCCAGCCAGGACGCCCCCTGTCCGGTGCCCCCGGCCCAGCGGCCCCTGCAGGAATACGACCAGCTCAGCCGCTCCTGGTTCTTTCGCTGGCCCGCCGCAGGCCCCAGAGGCCTTTGGCGCCCCCTCGGTCTCACCTGGTTGCTGTCCTTTCCCCTGGCGCTGCTGGTGGCGGGGGGCAGCATCCCTTTGCGCCACGATCCGCCGCAGCTGGTGATCGCTGCGGCAGCTGCTGCCGTGCTGCTGCCGATGTTCCTGCTGCTGCGCCAGTGGCTCGGCTGGACCTATGTGCAGAAGCGGTTGGTTTCGGAAAAGGTCGAGTACGAGGAATCGGGCTGGTATGACGGCCAGGTTTGGGAAAAACCGATCACCTGGCGCCAACAGGATCTGCTCGTAGCCAGGCACCAAGTCCAACCCGTGCTGGCCCGCCTGCACCAGGCCATCGCCGTGGCCATCGTCCTGATGCTGGTCGGGACGGGGCTCTGCCAGGCTCTGTGAGGTCGGCCTCCACGGACCCTTTCAGACCGCCATGACCCTGTCCTCCAGCTTCGCCGGCCCGGGCCGCCCCGGCATTCCCCCCCTGGAGGTCCGCCTGCTGCGCAACGGCATTGTGGAATCGAGGCACCGGGTGCATGCGGTGGTCTGCGACCAACGGGGCAGGGTGCTGATGCGCGCCGGAGACCCCCAGCAACTGAGCTTCGTGCGCTCGGCCCTCAAGCCCTTCCAGGCCACCGTCTTCGTGGGCAGCGGTGCCGCCGATCGAATGGGGGCCGGCGAGCGGGGCCTGGCGATCGCCTGCGCCTCCCATGCCGGCACCGCCCAGCAGGCCCGGGAGGCGTTCAAGCTGCTCTGGGGGGCCGAGCTCGACACCGAGGACCTCCAGTGCCCCACCCCAGCCGGGGGCAGCAGCCCGCTGCAGCACAACTGTTCTGGAAAGCACGCGGCCTTCCTGGCCGCCTGCCGGCAGATGCACTGGCCCCTGGAGAGCTATCTGCAGAGCGACCATCCCCTGCAGCAGGCGGTGATCAAGCGGGTCGGGGAACTGCTGGGTCTGCCGGGCGCCGAACTCATCAGCGCAAGGGACGACTGCGGCGCCCCCACCTTGCAGTTGCAGCTTGCCCAGATGGCCCTGCTGTATGCCCATCTCGGTGGCGGGGAGCAGGCCGACCTTGAACGACTCAGCCGGGCGATGCTCGCCCACCCCGAACTGATCGCCGGCGAAGGCGAGTTCGACACTGAAGTGATGCGCCTGGGCCACGGCCAGGTGCTGAGTAAGGGAGGGGCGGAGGGCATCCAGTGCCTGAGCCGGGTGGGCGAGGGCATGGGGGTGGCCATCAAGGTCGACGACGGCGCCCGTCGGGCTAAGCAGGCGGTGGCCCTGCACCTGCTCGAACAGCTCGAGTGGCTCACCCCCACCACCCTGGTGGAGCTGCGCCAGCGCTACCTCGCCCCCGCCGACCACCTGCGCCTGGAGGTGATCGGCGAGCTCCGTTTCGATGGCGCCCGTTCCTGAGGCGGGCTGCCGATTCCCCTGACCCCATCAGGCGATCCAGGGGCGGGCGCATCAGCTGATACGATCTGTTGGTGCGACGCGGGGTAGAGCAGTCTGGTAGCTCGTCGGGCTCATAACCCGAAGGTCAGGAGTTCAAATCTCCTCCCCGCCACCAACTCCGGAAGTCCTCAAAGGGTTTCCATCCAGCAACCCTCCAGCCACCGGCTGGGGGGTTGTTGTTGTATGGCTTCGATCACCTCCGCGATCACCGCCTCGATCCAGGCATGCTGCCGGCCCTCCCCCTTCCGCTAGCTCAGATTCCTTGGCAGGCGCAGGCTCAGGTTCCGGCGCGGGCAGAGGAGGGTCCCCTGGCACCGAAACCCCTGAGCGCCCTGCCGGCGGACCTGCAGCCCCTGGTGCGGGACCTGCAGCGGTTCGGATTCAGGCTCCAGATCAGCGCGCCACCGCTGCGTGGGGCCTACGGGCTGTTTGAGGCCGGTTCGCGGCGGATCTGGATCGCCCCGATCAGCTTTGAGCTGGGCATCGCCCGTCAGACCTTCCTCCACGAAGCCGTGCATGCGGTTCAGAGCTGCCCGACCGGCAAGGTGACACCGATCGGCTGGCGACTGCCGCCGATGCCGCCGGTGGTGCGCCAGGAGATCGGGGGGATTCTCACCACCCGCTACCACGGCCATCGGGTGGCCGAACAGGAGGCCTTCCACCTCCAGGGTCAGCCGGACGCCGTGGCCCAGCTGATGCAGGCCCTGCGCCGTCGTTGTGGCCTGCCGCGGCCGGCAGCCGCTCCTCCATGATGCCGGGACCGGTTCGCCTGCGATGTCCGCCGCCCCATCCCCCTCCACCGGCAGCGAGCCCCCCTGGGACGCTGTGGTGGTGGGGGCGGGGGCCAATGGATCGGTGGCCGCCATGGTGTTGGCCGAAGCAGGGCTGCGGGTGCTGGTGCTCGAGGCGGGGCCGGAGCTTTCGGCCCGGCGGGCCCTGGGCAGCGAACCGCTCAACAGCCTGCGCCGTCTCGCCCACCTGAGCAGCGGCCGCCAGCGCCTGCAGCGGCACCATCCGGGCTTCTGGAAGCACAACCCCGAGCTGTTCGTCGACGAGCGCCAGAACCCCTACAGCACCCCCCCGGACGCTCCCTTCCTGTGGACCCGGGGGCGCCAGGTGGGCGGCAAGAGCCTCACCTGGGGGGGCATCACCCTGCGCCTCTCGGAGGCTGAGTTCCAGGCGGCCCGGCGGGATGGCCATGGCCCGGCCTGGCCGATCGGCAGCGCCGAGCTGGCACCCTTCTACGACCGACTGGAAACCCTGCTGGGGGTCCATGGCCAGCGGGATGGCCTGAGCCAGCTCCCTGACGGCCAGTTCCTGCCGCCGCTGCCGTTCACGCCGGGGGAGCGGCATCTGCAGGGGGCCATCGCCAGGGACCTGGGCCTGCCGCTGATCCACTCCCGCGGCTTCCGCCTGCACCGGCCCTCCCCGGCGGCGCCCTGGCCCCCCTCCAGCGCCCAGGGCCTCAGCCTGGCCAGGGCCCTGGCCACTGGCCGCGTGCAGCTGCGCAGCGGGGCGGTGGTGAGCCATCTGGAGATGGGGGCGGGGGGGTGTCGGGCCGAGGCGGTGGTGCTGGTGGAGGCGACAAGCGGCCGGCGGGAGCGGATCGCCGCCCCCCTGATCGTGCTCTGCGCCTCGACGATCGAAACGGTGCGCCTGTTGCTGCATTCGAGCGACGCCATGCGCAGCGGTGGCCTCAGCGACCCCTCCGGAAGCCTGGGCTGCTTCCTGATGGACCACATCTCCACCAGCCGGTTCTTCTCGATCCCCGCCATCGAAGCGCCGGCCGAACCCGCCGAGCTCTCCGGCGCCGGAAGTTGCTTCATCCCCAACACGGTGAATCTGGACGAGCGCCGTCAGGAGGACTTTCTGCGGGGCTACGGGATCTGGGCGGCCCTGCAGCGCTTCGATCCCCCCGCCCCGCTCAGGCGCCGCCCTGGGGAGGCGGTGGGATTCCTGATCGGCCATGGGGAAGTGCTGGCCCGGGAAGGGAACCGGGTGAGCCTCGATGGCTCCCGCACCGATGCCTGGGACCTGCCCATCCCCCACATCGAGTGCCGCTGGGGCACCAACGAGCGGGCGATGGTGGCCCACATGCAGGGGCGCATGGAGGCCGTGGTGGCTTCGGCGGGAGGCCGCATCCGGCCCATCGAGGAACTGTTCGTGCTGCCCCTGCTGGAGCCCCTGATCCGCAACAGCCTGGCGGTACGCCCCGAGCCCCCACCGCCCGGGTACTACATCCATGAACTGGGCGGGGCCCGCATGGCCGACCGCCCGGAGGAGGGTGTCGTCGACGCCTGGAACCGTTGCTGGGGAGCCCCCAACGTGCTGGTGACCGATGGGGCCTGCTGGCCCAGCGCCGGCTGGCAGAGCCCCACCCTCACCGAGATGGCGATCACCTGGCGCGCCTGCGCCGCCGCCGCCGCCCGGATGCGACGCGCCTGACTGCGCCGGTCAGGAAGCCGTCACAGGAGAGGAATGGTGGTGTCGATCACCACAATCTTCCCCGTGGAGCGAGCGCACAATGACGGGGCGACCTCCGAAGGGTCGGGCAAGGGAGAAAACCATCAGCGGGGGTTGGCACCCTCGCTTTTTTTTGTCTCAGGGTTTCTGGAAAAGTCCGTCGAGGTAGTGCTGGGAAACGACGGGCTCCTGGCAGCCGTTCTGGAACAGGAATCCAGCCAACGCTGACGTGATGACGCTGTATTGATCCCAGTGGGGATGGGTCTTGATGAAATCCCGCATGCCTTCGTAGAGCACCTCCGGCACCTCAGCTTCCAGACTGACGTTCGCTTCGTCGCCGACGCACCCCGGGCACTCTGGATCCATGGCCATGCTGGTGGGGGGCTGCTGGGGTCGCCCCAAGTACGCCACAGGGAAGGCTCAGCGTCAAAAACGCCCTCATGGGAGCCACCATCGGCTTGGGGTGATGAGACCCGTTGCCCCGGCAGGGCCAACGCTGGGGTGTCCCACAACACGCCAGCGGCCGACGGCCACTGGCGAGCACTGTCAAGTCCTTTCCGAGCAATCCTTCACTTTCCCCAGCCCCCAGGCCCCAGGGCCGCCGGGACGGCCCCATCTGTGGAAAAAGCCCCTTGAAACGGGGGAAAACGGCATTGAGGTGGGGGAAAGCCCCGAACCATCGGGAAAAATGATCAGAGCCGAGTCTCTCGAGTCCAATCAAGGGACGAAACCGCGATGTCATCAGACCCTGACGCGCAGGCTCAGTCGGCAGGACGCCGCAGGGTGAGGGGGCCCAGCGGGTGGTCGGCATGGGGATAGATCGGATGGTGGTGGTGGCCCTCCTGGCCGTGGTCCTGACCGTGGCCTTGACCGTGGCCATGACCTCCGGCTGAGCCACCCACCGGCAGGGGCACCCCATCGGGTTGGCAGGCTCCCGTGCACTCCCGCTCGCAGAGGGTGCAGCTTTCCACCAGCCCTTCGACGTGGTGGTGGTGGCTGTGCTGGGGCGCCCCCACCTCCCGCTCGAACCCCAGCACCTGGGCCCGGTACTTGCACAGGGAGCAGTTCATGTTGGCCTCACCCCCCAGCACCTCAGCGACCCGCTCCCGGAAGGTGTCCAGCACCAGGGGATGGTCGCCGAGGTAGCCGGCCTGGACCATCTCCACCTCGGGATGGTCGGCAGCGACCCGCTCGCTGTGCTGCCGGATCCGGCTCACCAGCACTCCGGAAAACAGGAAGTAAGGGAAGACGACGATGCGCCTGTGGCCGAGCTTGAGCGCCTGGCGCAGGCCAGGCTCCACCAGGGGGAAGGTGACACCGGAATAGAGCGTTTCCCCCCAGCCGAAGCCGAAGCCCTCCACCAGCATCCGCATCACCTTGGCCACGTTGGAATTGGCATCCGGGTCGGAGGAGCCGCGCCCCACCACTGCCAGCAAGGTCTCGTGCAGCGGAACGGGGCTGCGACCCTCCGCAAGGGCGGCGGCATCGGCGACCTCGAGGGAGGCCCGGATGCGGGCGGCGGCGGCCTGGATCATCTTGAGATCCACCCCCAGCTCCCGGCCGTAGTCGATGCGCAGCCCCGTTTCGGCGGCGTAGGTGTTCAGCACCGAAGGGATGTCGTTCTTGGCATGGCCTGCGGCGAACAGCATCGCCGGCACCGCCAGCACGTGGCGTACGCCGCGGTCGCGCAGGGCGTCCAGTCCGTCGCGCAGGATCGGCCGGGCGAACTCCAGGTAGCCGTGGTCGACGGGAACCGGATCGAGGTGGTGCTGCAGCTGGTGGGCCAGGGAAGCGAATTCGGCCACCGCCAGACGGTTGCGACTGCCATGGCCGCAGATCAACACACCGATCGGGCCGTGGGGTCCCTCCAGGGCGCCGTCTCGGTCAGGGGCGGTGGTCATGGACGTCTGCACGTCGATCGACCCTATTCCCGCGGCTGGGACCAGGCGGGAAGCCGCCAGGATGGGGGTCAGCCACCGGCACCCATGAGCCTGCACCTGCCCCCTTACCGGCCCCTGCCCCCACCGGGTCCCAGGGCGGAACTGCTCAGCGTCGCCATCGCCGATCTTCACCCCACCCAGATGTGCGTGGGCTTGGCGGAGGTGCGCAGTCGCCAGCAGGACTTCTCCCAGGAAACGGCCGAGCAACGGTTGCGCTACCTGCGCGGCAAACCCGTGCCCCTGGTGCGCGGTGGGGCCGGGGCGCTCTGGATGGTCGACCGCCACCACCGCCTGCGGGGGCTGATCGAAATCGATCCGGCCGCCCTGGCCTATGGCTACCTGGTGCTGGATCTGCCTGGCAACCCACCGGAGGCGGTGCTGGCCGAACTGCAGACGCGGGGCTGGCTGTACCTCTATGACGGCCGCGGCCATGGCCCCCTGGCGCCGGCAGCCCTGCCGCAGCGGCTGCCGGATCTCCAGGACGATCCCTACCGCTCCCTGGTGTGGCGACTCAAGAAGGAGGGAATGATCGATCCTGCCCCCCTGATCCCCTTCCACGAGTTCCGCTGGGGAGCCTGGCTGCGCAGCCGCCCCCTGCCCCCCTTCAGCTCCAGCAACCTGGCCCCGGCCCTGGCCGCCGCCCGTTCCCTGGTGCGCTCCGGTTCCGCCTCGCACCTGGCCGGCTGGAAGCGCTGAAGCCCCACGCCTCAGGCCTCAGTCGGGCCTGTTGCGGGGCGGGGCGCCATCCCCGGCCAGCAGCAGCCGTTCCCAGCGATTGAAGCGCTGGGCCAGAAGCAAAGCAGCTCCGGTCAGCAGCAGTGCCACGACCAGAACCTGGGGGGTCTGCCACCAGGCGACCGCCAGCAGGGCCAGCCAGGGAATCGCCTGCAGCAGCGGCCGCCAGCGCCGCAACCCGCGCAGGGCGCCGCTGCAGGCTGCGCAGTGCGCCCCGTGGCTGGCCCAGCGATCCATCAGCGCCGCCTGCTCCAGGCGAGGGGGCAGGGGCTGGCCAGGGAAGGGGTCGCCATCGTGGTGATTGACCCAGTCGTGCAGGGCCTTGACGTAGACATCGGCACCGGTGGCCAGGAAGAACGCCCGCTCGGCCCCACCGCTGCGACCCCGCTGCTCCAGCACCCGCTCCTGCCAGTGCAGGAACACCTGGTCGTCCTCGAGCACGGTGTGGTTGGCGATGTGCTGCAGCCAGAGGGGACGCAGACCCAGCAGCAGGGGGGGAAGGCGGGATTCGAACTGGAAGGGGAAACGGGCGAACAGACGGCATTCGCCCCGGCGGATCGGCGTCGCATAGACCACCGTGAGGATGCGGGCGAAGCCCGGCGCCGTGAGCTCGTGCCACATCAGGCCGGGGGCGGCGAAGGTGGTGGACTGGCTGCCGAGCGTCCCCTTGCGAGGCCCTTCCTGCCACAGGGCGGTGAAGCCCTGGGGGCCGGCACTGGTGATCGACGCCTTCACCGGGGCGGCGTTCTCCCGCTTTCCCACCGTGCGGTGGTGGGTGAAGGGCACATGGCTCACGTCAAGGACGTTTTCCAGCAGGGTAAGGGCATCCATGGGCAGATCCCGGAACGTGTCCTGCACGAACCAGCCCGACTCCTCCAGCACCGGCACCAGGGGCAGGGGCACCGCCGCGGCCGCAGCCGCCTCGCCGGCAAACACGAACAGGAGGCCCTGGCCCTCGGCGGTGGCGTAGGCCCGGCAGCTGGAGCGGAGGGCGCTGGGGGTCGATCCCGCCTCGGCCTGGGGGATGGCCGTGCAGTGGCCATCGCCGGCGAAGGTCCAGCCGTGGTAGGGGCACTCCAGCTCGCCGGAGCCGTTGAGGCGCCCCTGGCTGAGGGGCACCAGACGGTGCGGACAGACATCGGCGAAGGCGCGCCAGAGCTGGCCGGGGCCATCCCACCAGAGCACCAGATCTTCCTCCAGCAGGGTGAAGGCGGTGGGCCTGGTGCGGTCGAGGTCCCGCAGATAGGCCACCGGATACCAGTGCTGGTGCCAGGCGGAGTTCGTCATGCTGCCGATTCTGCTGGGGGGGCCGGGCGGCTGCGCGGGCCTGATCGCTGCCGCGGCTGCGCTGTTCCAGGGCCTTGACTAGACAGAGGGCAGACCCGCAGCTCCCATGTCCTACAGCCATCTCCTGGTGCCCAGCGACGGCTCCGAACTCTCGATGCAGGCCGTGCGGCAGGCCGTTGCGCTGGCCGCCGCCCTTGGGGCCCGCATCACCTTCTTCCATGCCCAGGCGAGCGTGCCGGTGCAGGTGGTGGGACTCGGCGAGATGCTCGATGCCACCACGATGGAGGCCCTGATGAGCGCCAGCCGCAAGGACGGGGATCGCATCCTGGAGGAGTCGCTGGCGGTGGCGAAGCTGGCCGGCGTCAGCGCCACGGCCGAGCGTGTGCTGAGCGACCTGCCCCACCAGGCCATCGTTGAGGCCGCCACCCGGCTGGGCTGCGACCTGATCCTGATGGCTTCCCACGGCCGCCGCGGCCTGGTGGGGATGCTGATCGGCAGCGAAACCCAGCGGGTGCTTGTCCAGTCCCCCTGTCCGGTCCTGGTGGTCCGATGAGGGAGTCCCCCTCCGGCGGGGGCGACGGCGCCGCGGATCGGGCCTACGACATCCTGCGTTCCCAGCACCAGCCGCTGGCGGCCCTCTTCTCCCCACGCAGCGTGGCGGTGATCGGGGCCTCCGACCGGCCGGGCAGCGTCGGGCGTGGGGTGCTCTGGAACCTAATCAGCCATCCCTTCGGCGGCACCGTCTACCCCATCAACCCCAAGCGCCCGAGCGTGCTGGGGATCCGGACCCACGCGTCGGTGGCGGAGGTGCCCGAGCCGGTGGACCTGGCCGTGATCGCCACCCCCGCCGCCACGGTGCCGGCCCTGATCGAAGAGTGCGCGGCGGCCGGGGTGAAGGGCGTGATCGTGCTGTCGGCGGGGTTCCGGGAGATCGGCGCCGCCGGCATCAGCCTGGAGGCCCGCATCCGCGATGGCCTGCGCCGCACCGGCATGCGCCTGGTCGGCCCCAATTGCCTGGGGCTGATGAATCCCCTCACCGGCCTCAACGCGACCTTCGCCGGCGCCATGGCCCGCCCCGGTCACGTGGGCTTCCTGAGCCAGTCGGGGGCCATCTGCACCGCCGTCCTCGACTGGAGCCTGCAGGAGAACGTGGGCTTCAGCGCCTTCGTGTCGATGGGCTCCATGCTCGATGTCGGCTGGGGGGATCTGATCACCTACCTGGGGGACGACCCCCAGACCCACAGCATCGTCATCTACATGGAATCGATCGGTGACCCCCGCTCGTTCCTCTCGGCGGCTCGGGAGGTGGCCCTCACCAAGCCGATCGTGGTGATCAAGGCCGGGCGCTCCGCCGAGGCCGCCCAGGCGGCGGCCTCCCACACCGGGGCCCTGACCGGCAGTGACGCCGTGCTGGATGCCGCCTTCCAGCGCTGCGGTGTGCTCCGGGTCGACAGCATCGCCGACCTCTTCGACCTTGCCGAGGTGCTGGCCAAGCAGCGCCGCCGGCCCAAGGGGCCTCGGCTGACGATCCTCACCAACGCCGGGGGGCCCGGGGTGCTCGCCACCGATGCCCTGGTGCGCCACGGCGGTCAGCTGGCCACCCTGGCCCCGGCCACCCTGGCGGCCCTCGACGCCGAGCTGCCGCAGTACTGGAGTCGGGCCAATCCGATCGACATCCTCGGGGATGCGGATCCGGAACGGTACGAACGGGCCATCCGCCACGCCCTCGACGACCCCGGCAGCGACGGTCTGCTGGTGGTGCTCACCCCCCAGGCCATGACCGACCCCACCAGCACTGCCGAGCGGCTGGTGGCCCTGGCGGCGACCACCACCAAACCGCTGCTGGCCAGCTGGATGGGGGGACAGGCCGTGGAGGCGGGGGAGCGCCTGCTGAATGACGCCGGCATCGCCACCAACCGCTACCCGGACGCCTCCGTGCAGCTGTTCGATGCCCTCTGGCGCTACAGCGACAACCTGCGCGCCCTCTACGAAACCCCGGCCCTGGTCCCCGAGACCGAAGCGACGGGCGACGCTGAGCACCATGCCGATCGCCAGCGGGTGGAAACGCTGCTGGCGGGGGTGCTGGCCCAGGAACGCACCCTGCTGAACGAATGGGAGGCCAAGCAGGTGCTGGAGGCCTATGGCATTCCCACGGTTCCCACCCACATGGCCAACAGTGCCGAAGCGGCAGCGGCGGCCGCCGACGCCATGGGCTACCCGGTGGTGGTGAAGCTGCTCTCCGCCGAGCTCACCCACAAGAGTGACGTCGGTGGGGTGCAACTGAACCTGCGCGACGGCGCCGCGGTGGCCCAGGCGTTCCACACCATGCAGGCCGCGATCGTGGCGCAGCACGGGGAGAACGCCTTCGGCGGGGTGACCGTTCAGCCCATGCTGGAGCTGACGGGCGCCTATGAACTGATCGTCGGCAGCAGCATTGACCCCCAGTTCGGCCCGGTGATCCTGTTCGGGACCGGTGGCCTGCTGGTGGAGGTCTTCCGCGACAGTGCCGTGGCCCTGCCGCCGCTGAACACCACCCTGGCCCGCCGGCTGATGGAGGGCACCCGCATCTATGCGGCGCTGCAGGGGGTGCGCGGCCGGCCGCCGGTGGATCTGGCGGCGCTCGAACGGCTGCTGGTGCGCCTCAGCCGGCTGGTGCTGGAGCACCCAGCCATCCTCGAACTCGACATCAATCCCCTGCGGGTGACACCGGGCGACGGGAAGGGATCCATCGTGGCCCTGGATGCCCGGGTGTTGCTGCAGGAGTCCTCCGGGGCGACCTGTTTCACCCCCAGGCCGGCGATTCGGCCCTATCCCAGCGAATACGTGCGTTCCTGGCAGCTTCCCGACGGCTCAGCGGTGACGCTCCGGCCGATCCGGCCTGAGGACGAACCCATGCTGGTGGCCTTCCACCGCACCCTCTCGGAGCAGAGCGTCTACTTCCGCTTTTTCCATCTGATGACCCTGGGCCATCGCATCGCCCACGAACGGCTGACGCGGATCTGCTTCACCGACTACGACAGGGAACTGGCCATGGTGGCGGAGCGCGCGGGCGAGAACGGCGCCGAAGCCGAGTTGCTGGGGGTGGGCCGGCTCAGCAGGATTCACGACGAGAACGCGGCCGAGTTCTCGATGCTGATCGCCGATCCCTGGCAGCGGCAGGGATTGGGCACCACGCTGCTGAACCTGCTGCTGGAGATCGGCCAAGCGGAGGGGCTCGAGCAGATCTGCGCCGAGATCCTGCACGAGAACAGGGGCATGCAGCACATCTGCCAGAAGCTGGGCTTCCGGCTCCGGCCCACGGCCGAGTGCGTGCATGCCGAGATCAGCCTGCTTGATGCTGCAGCTGCCAGGCCCGCTGCAGATCCACCCGGGTGACCCGGAACCCCAGCCGGCGGGCGACCAGCAGCAGTTCCGCTCTGGAGCGGCAATGGCGCAGCCCACGGCGGATCACCTCATCCGTCTCGGCCTCGTCGACGAGGCGCTCCAGTTCGCTCCAGCTCATCGGGTCCTCCCGCCCTCTGATCCACGCTGGCAAGGGCCGGCCGATCTGACCAGGGACCGACAACAAGCGATGCAGAGGGGTGCAGGCCGCCAGTCGCATCTTGTCGGACATCCCTGGGGAACCGTTCATGGATCGGTCACATGACTTCGCTTGATTGATGTCATCCCCACCTCAGGGGTCGCTCCTCACAACGCGAACCACCATGAACACCATCCTTCGTCAGGGTTCCCGCCGCCTCGCGGGCCTGCTGGGCACCACCGGCGCCCTGGCCCTGCTCGCCACACCCCTGGAGGCCTTGGCCGGTCCCTGGGGCCAGGCCGGCGTTCCCCGTCAGGTCGACAGCCGCCGTGTTCCCTACCCCGTGCAGACCCTGCCCAGCCCCTCGTCCTACGGCGACGGCTACGGCGGCGGCTACCGGGCCGACTACGACGTCGACCGCTACCGGGCCAACCTGCCGGTGGCCCCCGACTTCGTCCAGGCCCAGACGGCCCAGCGCTGCAACGTCGGCCGGCTGGTGGGCGGCATCATCGGCGGTGGCCTGGGCTACGCCGCCTCCCGCCAGGACGGACGCACCTGGGCCGTGCCGCTCGGGGCCCTGCTGGGCCAGCAGATGGGTTGCAGCATCGGCGCCCAGCGCGCTCCCCTGCCCTGGTGAACCCCTGGCTCAGGAAGCGGTCCCGAAGGCCACCTGACAGGCGGCATTGAGGAGCTCCGCTTCCTGGGCATTGTCCGGCTGCTGGCCATTCAGCAGCCCCGACTGACAGTCGGCCGAGAGCTGGAAGACGTTGCCATCAGCACTGACGTCGAAGGACACCGTGGCGGTGCCCGTCGGCTGGACCGTGCCGTACAGCAGCTGATACTGGGTGTTGGGCACCACGATCGTGGTCTGGTTGCTGGCCACCGCCGCATCCACCGCACTGTTGACGATGGCGGCCGTCGCCAGGGCGCCCACCCCCCAGGCGGCAGCACTGGCTCCCCACCATCCCCAGGAGGGGGTGGCCCAGCCGCCGTACCAGCCGTGGTTCCAGGGTCTGGCGACCCCCCAGCCAGGGCGTGCCCAGCCCGGTCTGACGCCGATGGCGTTGACGTTGACCGCGCGGTTCCAGTTGCGGTTGACGTTGACAGCGCGGTTGACGTTGCGGTTGACGTTGACAGCGCGGTTGACGTTGCGGTTGACGTTGACAGCGCGGTTGACGTTGCGGTTGACGTTGACAGCCCGGTTGAGCGAGGGGCCCCCAAGCCCACCGGCGACCCCGTTGCTCCAGCCACCGGCGGGCCTGGTGACGCCCCGGTTGAGGCCGCCCGCCCCACCGGATCCCTGGAAGCCGGTGCGGCCCAGCGATCCGCCGCCACCGGCACGACCGAGACCACCGCCACCAACCCTGGCGCCACCACCACCTCCAACCCTGCCGCCACCACCACCTCCAACCCTGCCGCCACCGCCACCCCGACCACCGCCACCGCCGCCACGGGCGATCAGCACCGGCGCCTGCGGTGCCGTGGAAGCGTCAACGGCCAGGGCAACCCCGACCGGGGAGGCGATCACACCCGCCATCACCAGGGCGAATCCACTGAGATTTTTCATTTCAGCAGCAGCGCGCAGGCGTCGTCGTAGCAGCTGGCATCCACCCGGCCGTCCTGGCCGAAGTGGACCATCACCAGGTCACGGCCCTGAAGGCGGGTATTGGCGCGATCCTCCCGGACACTGTTGAGGTAATTCGGGTTGACCACACACAGTTCCTTGCCGTTGAAGCAGACCGTGTTGGTGGAGAACCGGGCGGAAGCGCCTGTCAGCGGGCGCCATTGCTTGGTGTCGTTCGCCCAGATCGCCATGGTCACCGGTTCGGCGGTGATGCGGACCGTTTCGGTGACCTTGCCGATGCGATGGCGATAGAGGGTGGCCCTGCCATCGTCAACCGCTTCCACCGTGCAGGGGACCGGAGCCGCCCCCTGGAGGGAGCACTGGGTGGAGAGGGTGTAGAGCAGCTGGGGCGCTGGAGCAGCCTCGACGGCGGAAGCGGGCTGGGGGGCCAGCAGGGCCGTGGCCGTCAGGCCGGCCAGGATCCCGCCACCAAGCACGGCCAGACGGTGAGGACTGCCGCCAACGATGCGGACACTGGGGCGAAGGCTGATCCGGCGCTGTGGCATGGGGAAAGGAATCAACGGAGCTCCCGCAGGATGGCTGTCATTGAACTCAGAGTGGCCATCAAGGATCTCGGCGACGGCACGCGTCTTGCAAAACGTTGTAATCAGTCGGGTTGGTCAAGATCCGCTCGCTGGGCCTCCAGCTGTTTCTCCGCTTCGATTTCCCCGGGCGAGAAACAGATTCAGGAAGGTCCGGATCACGGCGACCACCCCCAGCTGAATGAGGTTCTGGCCCGACGGCGAGGTGGTGGTGGCGACGATGTCGGCACCGAGCTGGAACACCAGGGCCATCGACACCCGCCAGCCCCTGGAGCAGGCCTCGGGGGATTCAAGCCAGGGCATCGAGGGGGTCATGCGGCCTGCTGCCTCTGGCGCTGCCAGCGCAGGAAGGGAATCGAGAGCAGCACCGTGACCAGCAGATAGGAGAGCACCGCGAGTTTCAGGCCAACCATGCCGGCGCCGTAGGACGAGGCGAAAAGCAGGGCCAGGCCCGGATTCCGCATCGAGGTGACCAGGGCAATCGTGGTGCTCTCCCGGGGATCGGGGCCGGCGAGCCCATAGCCGATGGCCAGCGCCACCAGCACCATCACCGCCATGAAGCCCAGGGCCAGCAGGTTGGCGGCCGCAAAGGGCACCAGCAGCGGCAGCGACTTGATCAACACCAGCAGGATCAGCAGCAGCAGCAGGCCATTGGCCAGCTTGTCGAGCGGGCCTGACAGCCGCTGCGCCCAGGAGGGCTGCCAGCGCCTGAGTCCCAGACCCGCCAGCAGGGGCAGCACCTGGGCCTTGCCAACCTGGAGAGCCACCTCCTTCGGGCCGATGTCCCAGCCCGTGATCCCAAAGGAGGATTGGAACACATCGGCGATCAGCGGGATCGAAACGATCGCGGCCACGGCCGCGCAGGCCTGCAGCACCGCCGCCAGCTCGCGGTCACCACCCGTCTTGCCGGCCTTGCGCAGGGTGAGGGGAGCGCTCGGAGAAGCGGCCATCAGGGCGATGCCGAACCTGGCCGGCTGGGACAGGGTCAGGCTCTGGGGCAGTTTCAGCAGCAGCAGGGCCACCAGGGGCACCAGCACGCAGGAGCCGATCAGCACCCGCAGCACCAAGGCCGGCCTGCGGCGCAGCTGGGCCATGGCGTCTCCCTTCAGGCCAACCCCCAGGGCGAACATGATCGTGAACAGGGTGGCGCTGACGAGCAGCAGGGGGGCCTGGGCCATGGCGTCGGGTGGAGTGGGTGGGTGGAGCTGGGGGCTGGGAGCGGGTCAGGGTCCTCGCCGGGGTGCCAACGGTGGTGGCCGATCCAGCAGATGGGTCAGCCATCCCGGCACCGAGACCGTGGCCACCAGGATGGTCAGGGAGGTGCTGAGCCGGCTGGAGAAGGTGCGGGCCGTGTCCAGGCCGAAAAACAGAAACGTGAAGGTGACCAGTACCGCAAAGATGCCGGTGGTGAGCGCACTGGCCGAACGCAGCAGATCCCTGGGGTGACGGGCCGAATCGCCAGCGGCATCGCGGCTGAGGCTGCGTCCGGCGACGCAACCGGCCAGGGCGAAACAACCAAGCAGGAGGGCCCTGGTGGAGAGATCTCCTTGCGGGTCGCTCTGCTGAAATTTCGCCGCCAGGACAACGGCGGTGCCGAGCACCGCGCCGCAGGTGGTGCCGAGCAGGGCCCACCAGCGCAGCGGGCTGTGGATCCGGCCGATGAACGTGGAGGTGGCGGCCAGGACCAGGGAACTCAGCAGCGTGGAAGGCAGAAAGGGCAGATGGCGGGTGATCGCGTAGGCCGAGGCAATGCCGACGACGGCTCCGGCGATCCTGCCCATCTGGGCATGGGGTGCGTTGGCGTCAGCAGCCAGGGGATCGGGCAGCCTTCGCTTCCGCATGGCGTTGGATCGAATCACGGACGACCGGAGGCTACGGAAGCGCTTTGATCGAGGCTTGTTCCCCTGAGATCGGCATCCTGGAAGACGGTCCCGGTCAGGATGGCACCGGTGAGATCGGCGTTGGTGAGGATGGCTCCGGTGAAGTTGGCCTCAGTGAGATCGGCCCCAGACAGATCGGCTCCGGTGAGATTGGCCGCCGTGAAGTTGGCGCCGACCAGATCAGAACTCCTGAGGTTCGCGTTCCGCAACACCGTGTTGGCGAAGTTACCCCCCCGCCAACGGCTGAAAGGAATTCTGATTCCCTCCAAATTCGTGCCCTGCAAATCGAAGTCGTCCTGCCAGAGTCCGTCTGCAGTGAGATCCTCAACGATTCGGATACGACCCAGGCTGACGGCGATGCCAGCCTCCCGCAGCATCAACAGCAAACCAAGCTGCTCGTGATGTTCTTGCTCCTTACGCCGACCAGCCTCGAGGATGTACACAAGAGCGGCTGTCAAGATACTGAACGATTCCACATTACCTATACTGATGACGTCCAGATAATTACTGGTGAGGCAATTCTCTCTTGCTTCAGCTCCATGACAGTTATCGAAGCGATTGACGAGCGAGAGCAACACAAAAGACAGGCTTGCAGCGATCAGCACCCTGAAACCGAAAGAGCGATCCAGCAGCAGGTGAAAAGGGGAAGCACGGCGGCGCTGCTGACGGGAAAACCAGGTGGATCGCTGGGGAGTTGCCATCTTCAGGAACGCTGGCTGCCTGGGCGCACGATGCAGCGAAAGCCCATGTGGCAGGTGGAGGTGTCGAGGCCCTGGGCCATGCGTGCCGCCGGCCGGTAGCGGCGGCAATAGCTGGGGGCACACAGAAACGAGCCGCCCTTCACCACCTTGCGTGGCATCGTTCCGTGCTGGCTGGTCGGGTCGATGCTGGCCTCGCGGGGGCCGGCCGCCCCGCCGCAACATCCCCCGGGGCCATGGTCGCCATACCAGCTGTCGGTCCATTCCCAGACGTTGCCGATGCAGTCGACGAGGCCGAAACCGTTGACGGGAAAAGCGCCCACCGGCGAGGTGCCCGCGTAGCCATCCAGGAGGCTGTTGTGATGGGGAAAATCGCCCTGGAAGGTGTTGGCCTCCGGGCGGCCCCCCGGGTGCAGCTCCTCCCCCCAGGCGAACTCGGCGCCTTCACGGCCACCCCAGGCGGCCCGCTCCCACTCGGCCTCGCTGGGCAGCTGCTTGCCGCTCCAGGCGGCGTAGGCCGCCGCATCCTCATGGGCCACGTGCACCACCGGATGGTTTGGCCGGTTCCGGATCGAACTGCCGGGGCCCTCCGGATGGCGCCAATCGGCACCGGGGATGTACTGCCACCAGCGGTAGGGATCGCCCTGGCCCACCGGCCCCGGCGGGGGCACGAACACGATCGAGGCGGGCGCCAGCAGCTCCGGTAGCGCCTCGGGATAGAGGGCCGGATCGGCGGGCCGCTCGGCCAGGGTGCGGTGGCCCGTGGCCTTCACGAACTTCTGGAACTGGGCATTGGTGACCGGTGAGCGATCGATCCAGAACCCCTCGACGCTGACCCGATGGGCCGGGGTCTCTTCGGGGTAATGGGCGTCGGAGCCCATGGTGAAGGTGCCGCCCGGAATCCACGCCATATCCCGCGCCGGAGGACGACCCGGCCGATGGGACGGCTCGGATCGCGCTGGGGCAGGAGAACGATCCGAGATCATCGGGCTGGCTCCGGACGCGTCGCCCTTCAGTGGCCGCCGCTGGCTGCGGCGGTCATCTTGTCCATCACCTCCTCCAGGGAGAAGCTGGCGGCCTTCTGGCGGGGCGGATAGGCCTGGAAGGTGGCCAGGAACCGCCCAACGATGACCTGGGCTGGCACCAGGGCAAAGGCGTGGTCCAGCATCCAGTCCCAGTAGGTGTTGGAGGTGATGTCGGCCCGCTCGTAGGGATCGGTGAGCAGGTTGAAGATCTTCGGCAGACGCAGGACAGTGAAGGGTTCGGCCCAGATCTGGCAGGTGCCGGCCTGGCGCTGCTCCATGAACACGAACTTCCAGTTGTCGTAGCGCAGGCCTGTGAGATCGCCGTCGTCAGAGAAGTAGAAGAAGTCTACCCGCGGACTTTTCTGGGCCTGGCCCGTCCAGTAGTCGAGCATGTTGTAACCATCCAGGTGGATCTTGAAGGTCTTGGAGCCCACCGGATGGCCCTCCAGGAGCTTCTGCTTGATCTCCGGTTCGCCGGCCGCCGCCACCAGGGTGGGCAGCCAATCGAGGTGGCTGACGATGCCGGTGAACAGGGTGCCGGGCGCAATCTTGCCGGGCCAGCGGACCATGGCCGGGACCCGATAGGCCCCTTCCCAGTTGGAGTTCTTCTCGTTGCGGAACGGGGTCATGCCGGCATCGGGCCAGCTGTTCATGTGCGGGCCGTTGTCGGTGCTGTACATCACGATCGTGTCATCGGCGATGCCCAGCTCATCGAGCAGGTTGAGCATCTCGCCGATGCAGTTGTCGTGA
>NZ_JAHLYP010000026.1 GCF_025127995.1 Synechococcus sp. CS-1332
CGCCTGCGCCACGCCGGGCCCCGGCGCCGGCCCCGTCACGCCCCGCCAGCCCCGCACCCGCCGAGGCGGCTGCGCCCGTCTGGGACACCTCCCCGCTGGTGCCCCTGGGCGACGACGACGACATTCCCTTCTGATTCGGAACCGGATTCAGAGCCGTTCGCCGGCCTGGTCGATCAGCTGACCCAGCTCCCGCTCCAGCGCCGCCAGATCGAGCCGCCACTGGCTCCAGCGGCCGCTGTCGAGCTGGCGCAGCAGCCAGAGCCGGTCTTCCCCCAACTGGGAGAGCAGTTCGGCTGTTGTTGGGGCCTCGGTCGCGCTCCAGCCTGCGCCGCCGGTCGCCCCGAATTCCGTTGCGGCGCTGGCCGGCGTGACGTCGTACGGGCTGTCTGGAGGGCTGGCCATGGGTGTGGCGGAGGGAGCCTGGGGTCCCATCCTGGCCCCCGCTGCTGGAGAATGGGGGAATGCAAGCGTTTCTCTCCCCCGGCAGTCTGGTGACGGTGGCTGGTGCCGTTCTGACCGTGATCGGTTCGATCGCCTACGTCACCGACAGCCCCAACATCAGCCTGGCTGGCGTGTTCTACGGCGTGCCGATCCTGCTGGGGGGGCTGGCCCTGAAGTCCTCCGAGCTGCCACCCGCCGAGCGCCTCACCCCCGTGGCCCAATTGCGTGATCTGCGTCAGTTGCCTGAGAACGAACCGCTGCGCAAACTGCTGGCTGACGTCACCCGCTGGCGCTACGGCCAGAAGGCCCACCTGGAAAGTTCCCTCGAAGCTCTCAAGCTCTGGGATGAGGACTCCCCTCCCCAGCTGCTGGCCGTTGAGGAGCTCGACCACGGCGGCGGCTATGGGCTGCGCTTCACCATTGAGTGCCAGGGGGTGCCGTTCGAGCGCTGGCAGGATCGCCAGGAGCGACTGGGCCGCTTCTTCGGTCCCGGGCTCACGGCTGCCGTGCAACAGGCTGGCCCTGGCCGCCTCAAGCTGAGCCTGCTGCCGGCCACCGCCTCTGACCCCTCCCCTTCCGACCCGCCCCTCGCCGCCCCCGTCCCTTGAGTCCCGATCGGCACATCAGCTCGGAAGACACCCTGCGGGTGTCCGTCCTCAGTGAGGCGCTGCCCTACATCCAGCGCTTCGCCGGCCGTCGCATCGTCATCAAGTACGGCGGGGCCGCCATGGTGCGCGAAGACCTGCGCGAGGCGGTCTTCCGCGACCTCGCCCTGCTGGCCTGCGTCGGCGTCCAGCCGGTGGTGGTGCACGGCGGTGGGCCGGAGATCAACCAGTGGCTGGAGAAACTGGCGATCGAACCCCGCTTCCAGGACGGCCTGCGGGTCACCTGCCCCGACACCATGGACGTGGTGGAGATGGTGCTGGTGGGCCGGGTCAACAAGCAGATCGTCAACGGCCTCAACCGGGTGGGGGGACGGGCCGTGGGCCTCTCCGGCAGCGATGGAGGCCTGGTGCTTGCCCGCACCATGGGCGACGGCACCCTCGGTGTGGTGGGCGACGTGGCGCGGGTGGACCCCTCGGTGCTGACCCCCCTGCTGGCCAGCGGTTACATCCCGGTGATCTCCAGCGTGGCTCCCAATGCCGATGGACGGGCCCACAACATCAATGCCGACACCGTGGCCGGGGAGCTGGCCGCGGCCCTTCAGGCGGAGAAGCTGATCCTGCTCACCGACACCCCCGGCATCCTGCGGGACCGCAACGCCCCCGCCAGCCTGATCCGCCAGCTCAGCCTCTCGGAAGCCCGCCAGCTGATCGCCGACGGTGTGGTGGAGGGAGGGATGACGCCCAAGACCGAATGCTGCATCCGGGCCCTGGCCCAGGGGGTGAAGGCGGCCCACATCATCGATGGCCGGGTGGCCCATTCCCTGCTGCTGGAGGTGTTTACCAACGCCGGCATCGGCACCATGGTGGTGGGCAGCCCCGGCTTGCTGCATGCCTGAGGATCCGCTGGCCGAGGCCCGGCGGGCCCTGGATCGCGGCGAGTACGGCCAGGTGCTGCGGCTGCTGGAGCCCCTCCAGGAAGAGCGTTCGCCGCTCACCGCTGCCGGCGCCGAGCTGCGCCTGCTGATGGCCACCGCCCTGATGGGCCAGGGCCGCACCGACCAGGCCGCCGCCTGCTGCCGCGGCCTGGTGCGTTGCCAGGACCCGACGCTGCGCGCCCAGGCCAAGGCGCTGCTGATGGTGCTCGAGGCCCCGGAGCTGCGCCGTCCCAGCAGCTGGTCGCTCACCCTGCCGGATCTCGCCGGCACCACGC
>NZ_JAHLYP010000027.1 GCF_025127995.1 Synechococcus sp. CS-1332
CAGCAGCGCCGCCTCGAACGCCGGCCGCTGCTCCGCCGCCACCGGCAGCCGGCCCACCCGCGCCACCAGCAGGGCCAGCTCCGGCTCCGCCAGGTCGCCGGCGGGCGGCAGCGCTTCGATCACCGTCCCCATCGCCGTGCGGCAGCCCTGCTCCACCCACGCCGGCACAGGATCCAGCAGCTGACCCAAACGCAGGAACAGATCCAGGCAGGGCCCGGCCGCAGCCGCCTCCTCCGAAATCTTGTGCTGCAAGGCCAGGGCGCCGTGCTGCACCAGCTGCTGTTCCAGCACCGGCAGCCAGTCGGGGACCGCCCAGGGCTGGGCCGCCGTCTGCTCAAGGATCCCCGCCATGCGAAGGCAGAGCGCCCCGTCGCCGGCCCGATCGGGGAGGCTGAATTCAACCGGCTCCCCATTGCGAGGGACCAACCGCTCGTGCACCTGGCCCGTCAGCTGGCCGAGCAGATCGCCGTAGCGCTGCCACAGCACCGCCGCCACCTGCGGCCGCACCGCCGACAGCTCGATCACGTGGCCCAGCAGATCGTCGTGGGCGGCCAGGGCTGCCTCCACGTGGCGTTGCTCCAGGGCCTCGCGCAGGGCCGTGGCGCTCGCTTCGGTCAGTTCCGCCAGCAGGGGATCCCCTCCAGCGCCCGCCGCCTCAGCCCGCAGCGAGGTGATCAGCTGGTGATAGGCCGGGTAGGGCAGCGCCAGCTCCCTCAGCAGCCGCAGCGGCACCCGCAGCATCGGTTCGCCGCCTGCCGGATCCATGGCGGAACGAGACAAAGCGGGACAGGGGCAATAGGGTTCCGGCAACGATTCCAGCATGGCTGCGATGCTCGCCGAGCCGCCCGGCACCCTGGAACCCTCCACCACCTCCCTCGCCGAATGGCGTCGCCCCGGCCTGGTGGGCCAGCTCGAGGGTTGGAGCCCGTTGAGCGGCCTGAGCGGCTGGGCCTGCCCTTGGCCCCTGCAGCCCCAGGCCGCGCCCCTGCGCCTGCAGCTGGTGCTCGACGATCTGCTCGATCCCGGCCAGCGCCAGCTGATCGCCGAACTGATGGCCGCCCAGGCCCGGCCTGATCTGCTGGCCCAGGGCATCGAGCAGCCCTGCGGCTTCCGCTTCTGGTGGGGTCCCTCCCACCCCCTGCCCCCCTATTCCCAGGGGCTGGTGCTGCGCGTGCTGGTCGAGGCCAGCGGCACCGAACTGCCCGGCAGTCCGATGCGGCTCGATGCCGACACCTACAGCCAGATTGACCAGCAGCGCCAGCACGGTCCCATCCGCGAAGGCGCCTTCACCCAGCTGCAGGCCCCCCTGCTGCACGGCTGGGGCCGCGGCCCCGAGCCCCTGCTGCTGCGCCTCGACAGCGGCACCACCCAGCCGATTGCGCCCCCCGAACCCCTGCCGGAGGGGCCCTGGCCCTTCCAGCAGCTGCTCCCCACCGCCCTCGCCGACGGCAGCATCCACCACCTGCAGCTGGAAACCGCCGCCGGCCTGGTGCTGGATCAACGCTTCGAGCTGCTGCCCTTCCACCTCACCCCCTGGGCGGCCCTGCAGCAGCACGCCCGTCCCCCCTTCCCCGACGAGCTCTCGCCCCTGGCCCGAGAGCGCTACCGCAGCCTGCGCACTTGGCTCGCCTGGGCCGACGCCCACGGCACGCCCCTGCCCGCCAACCTGCCCCTGCTGCAGCGCCTGCTCGAGCACCCCCTGCCCCGCGGCGCCGCCGACCAGGAACCCGGCCCCGACGGCAGCGCCGTGCCGCGCCAGCCCCTGGCCCTGCCGATCGCGGCCGACCCGCTGGTGTCGATCGTGATCCCGGTGCACAACCAGTACGGCGTCACCCGCCGCTGCCTGGCGGCGATCGCCTACGCCCCCAGCCGTGTTCCGTTCGAGATCGTGGTGGTCGACGACGGCTCCTCCGACGGCACGGCGGACGCCCTGGCCGCCGAGGCCCCCGGCGTGCGCGTCATCCGCCACGACTTCGCCCGCGGCTTCAACCAGGCCTGCTGCAGCGGCGCCGCCGCCGCCCACGCCCCCTTCCTGGTGCTGCTCAACAACGACACCGAACCCTGCGCCGCCTGGCTGGAGGAGCTGCTCGATCCCTTCGACCGTTGGCCCGACACCGGCCTGGTCGGCGCCCAGCTGCTCTACCCCGACGGCAGCCTGCAGGAAGCCGGCGGCATCGTCTGGGGCAACGGCGAGCCGTGGAATTACGGCCGGGGCGGCAACCCCCACGACCCCCGCATGGCCTATGGCCGCCAGGTGGATTACGTCAGCGCCGCCGCCCTCGCCATCCGCCGCGAACTCTGGAACGGGCTCGGGGGTTTCAGCCCCGAATTCTCCCCCGCCTACTACGAAGACACCGACCTGGCCTTCAAGGTGCGCCAGGCCGGCCACACGGTGCGCTACGCCCCCCTGGCCCGGGTGATCCACCACGAGGGCCTGAGCTGCGGCACCGACACCGGTGCCAGCACAGGACTCAAGCGCTTTCAGGCGGTCAACGGCCCCGTCTTTCAGCAGAAGTGGGCCGGGGCCTTCGAGGGCAGCCTTGAACCCAACCATGCCGGCGCCGAAGCCATCAAGGACCGGGGCATCCTCGGCCGGGCCCTGTTCCTCGACCAGGAAACGCCCCGGCCCGATCGCGATGCCGGCAGCCATGCCGCCCTGGTGGAGATCGAGCTGCTCCAGGCCCTCGGCTGGAAGGTGTCCCTGCTGCCCCTCAACCTGGCCTGGCTGGCCAACTACAGCGACGCGCTCCAGCGCCGCGGCATCGAGTGCCTCCATGCCCCCTTCGTGCTCTCCCTGGAGCAGTTCCTGGCCGAACGGGGCGGCGAGTTCGACCTCATCTATCTCACCCGCCACACCGTGGCCGCGCCGGCCCTGCCCCTGATCCAGCGCCATGCCCCCCAGGCCCGCCTGCTCTTCTGCAACGCCGACCTGCACCACCTGCGCCAGCTGCGTGCCGCCCGCGCCGAGGGTCTCGAGGGCGACGCGGGCCGCCGCGCCCTCGAAGCGGTGGAAGAGGTGAAGCGCCAGGAGCTGGCGGTGATGCGCCAGGTGGATCTCACCTTCAGTTATTCCGAGGTGGAGCGGGCTGTGATCGAAGCCGAAACCCTCGGCGAGGCCGCCACCGCCCCCTGCCCCTGGGTGGTGCACGGCCCGGAAACTCCCGCCCCCCTCGAGGGCCGCACGGGCCTCGCCTTCCTTGGCAGCTACGGCCATCCCCCCAACCGCGACGCCGTCGAGGCCTTCCTGCGGCAGGTGTGGCCCGAGCTCCAGCAGCGGCGGCCCGACCTGCGTCTGCACCTCTACGGCAGCGGTCTCGAAGCCGGCCTGGCCGCCCGCTGGGGCGCCGAAGCCGGCGTGGTCGTCGAGGGCTGGGTGGCCGATCCGGCCACGGTGTACGCCCGCCATCGCGTCTTCGTGGCGCCGCTGCGCTCCGGCGCCGGCCTCAAGGGCAAGGTGGTGGCCGCCGCCGCCCACGGCCTGCCCCAGGTGCTCAGCCCCCTGGCCGCCGAGGCCACCGGCCTGCGCCACGGCCAGGAGGTGCTGATCGCCAGCAGCCCCGACGACTGGTGTCAGGCGGTGCTCCAACTCAACGATGACGACGACACCTGGCGGGCCATGGGCGCCGCCGCCTTCCGCTTCGCCAGCGCCACCTGGAGCCGGGAGCGCGGCCTGGCCCTGATGGCCGACGCCCTCGACAGACTCCAGCTGCCCCACCGGCGGACCTCCCCATGAGCACCCCCCGCGACACCCTGCCCGAACCCCTCTCCGGCCTGCCGGAGCCGGCGGTGGTGGAATTGCCCCCCGGCCGCCCCTGGCTGGCCCTCTCCGAGCTCAACCGTCTCATCCGCCAGCAGGGCCAGGCCCGCCCCCTGGCCCGCGCCTGGGTGCTCGACCAGCTCGTCCACGCCATTCCCCTGCCCATCGAGGAGGAGAAGGCCCTGATGGCCGCCTTCCTGGAGCGCCGCGGCATCAGCGACGACGACCACGTGCCCGGCTGGCTCAAGGAGCGCGGCCTGGTCTTCGACGACCTGCGCATCCTCGCCACCCAGAAGCGGCGCCTGCAGCGCCTGGTGCGCTGCCGCTGGGAGGACGAGGTGGAAGTGCGCTTCCTGCAGCGCAAACCCGAGCTCGACCAGGTGGTCTATTCCCTGCTGCGCGTCGACAGCGAGGACCTCGCCGCCGAGCTGCACCACCAGATCGCCGAAGGTGAGGCCGACTTCGACGCCCTGGCGCCGCTCCATTCCGAAGGCCCCGAGCGCCACTGCCGCGGCCAGATCGGCCCCCTGCCGTTGGCCGCCGGCCACGAGAGCATGGTCAGCCGCCTGCGCCGCGGCCGCCCCGGCCAGCTGTTCGAACCTTTTCAAGCGGGCGAGAGCTGGGTGGTGCTGAGGCTCGAACAGTTCCTGCCCGCCGAGTTGAACGAACCCACCAGGGAGCGCATGATGGGCGAACTCTTCGAGGAATGGCTCGAGCAGCGGGCGCGGCTCCTCCTCGAAGGCCAGCCGCTGCCGCCCCTCGACGCGATGCTCGCCCTGCTGCAGGAGGACGACAGCCCATGACCTCCTCCCCCGGAGCCATCAGCGGCCTGCTCAACGACTTCGCCCCCTTCGACCGGCTCCCACCCGCCCGCCGCGACGCCATCGATCCGCTGCTAGAGCCCCTGCGCTTCCGCATCGGCCAGACCGTCCTGCGCCCAGACGTCTTACCCGAGGGCCTGCTGCTGCTCTGCAGCGGCCAGCTTCGCAGCCTCGGCCCCAGCCCCAGCGGCCGGGGCCTGCGCACGATCGAACGCCTCGGCCCCGGAAGCCTGGCCGGCTGGGCCGGCCTGCTGCGCCGCGACCCCTGCGAACATCTGCGCGCCACCACCGAGGTGGAGGCCCTGCAGCTCCCCGCCGCCGCCTTCCGCGACCTCCTGAGCGGCCATCCCGACTTCGCCGCCTGGTTCGCCAACCAGCCCAGCGCCGCCGAACTCCACACCCTGTTGCTGGCCCTGGCCCAGCGGGATCCCCACGGCGAAGCCCTGCTCGAGGACTGGCCCCTGCCCCCCGACCAGATCCGCCTGCGCAGCCTGCGCCCCGGTGGCCCGGGCGAGCTGGGCCTGCCCCCCGGCTTCCGCTGGTACGCCAGCAGCGGCCTGCCGTTGGCCGAACCCTGGTCAGACCGTCCCCTGGTACCCCCCGGCCCCGAGGCCCCCTGGCTGCGGCTGGTGGGCCTGGCGATCCCCCGCGAGGCGGAAGCACCGATCACCCTCGGCCCCGACCCCCTCACCCCCACCGTGCTGGCCGAGGAGGCCGGCGGCACCTACGCCCGCGCCCTCGAACCGCCGCCGCGCCGGGCCGGCGACCGCAGCGGCCAGCTGGCCCTGGGCCGGGCCAGCGGTGTTCGCGCCGTTCCGATCGCCCTCTGCCAGGCCCTGGCCGATTACTTCGGCCTGCCGCTGAACCGCGATGCTCTCGCCGATCAGGTGGACGCCATCCTGCAGCGCCAGGACCAGCTCAACCTGGTCAACATCGGCCAGATCATGGACACCCTCGGCCTGCGGGTGGTGCTCTCCCGCGTGCCCGCCAGCAGACTGGGGCGCGTGCCCGCCCCGGCCCTGCTGTTCCAGAACGGCCACTTCGGCCTGCTCGATGGCGTCGAACCCGATGGCCGCGCCCGCCTGCTGGAAGCCGAGCTCGGCGCCCTGCTGGTGCCGGCCGAGGAGCTGGTCACCCACGATGGCGGCCTGGTGGAGCTGCTGCTCTTCGACCGCAAACCCGACGCCAAACAGCAGCGCTTCAGCTGGAGCTGGTACATCCCGTTCCTACGCCCGCACCGCCGCGAGCTGATCGAGGTGCTGGTGGCCTCGGTGCTGATCAACGCCCTGCGGCTCGTCTTCCCCCTCGGCCTGTTGGTGCTGATCCAGAGCGTGCTGGCCAGCCGCGACCTCGGCGCCCTGGTGACCATCGCCAGCGTGATGCTGCTCGCCACCCTATTGGAGAGCATCTTCAAGACCCTGCGCAGCTTCCTGTTCACCGATCTGGCCAACCGCGTCGACCAGGAGGCCAAGGCCACGATCCTCGACCAGCTGGTGCGGCTGCCCCAGGGCTTCTTCGATGCCCGCCCCGTGGGCCAGATCACCTTCTACTTCTCCCAGCTCGATCGCCTGCGCGATTTCCTGCTCGGCCAGACCCTGCCCACCCTGGTGGACTTCGCCTTCTCGATCCTTTACCTGGCCATCCTTTTTGCCATCAGTCCCCTGCTCACCCTGGTGACCCTGGCCACCCTGCCCCTGATCGCCGCCGTGGGCCTGGTCAGCAATCCCCTGGTGCGCAGCCAGATCAACCGCACCATGGCCCAGGCGGTGCGGGCCTCCAGCTTCCTCAACGAGGCCATCACCGGCATCCAGACGATCAAATCCCAGAACGCCGAACTCAAGACCCGCTGGGAGTTCCAGAACCGCTATTCCGCCTACATCGGCGAAGACTTCAAGCTCAAGGTGACCCGCGAAGCGATCGCCAACCTCTCCAGCTTCCTCAGCAACATTGGGCAGCTGGTGGTGATCGCCGTGGCGATCTGGCTGATCATCCAGGGCCAGCTCAACCTCGGCGCCCTGTTCGCCTTCAACATCCTCTCCGGCTACATCCGCCAGCCCCTGGTGCAGCTGGTGGGCACCTGGCAGGACTTCCAGTTCAACACCCAGGCCCTGCGCATGGTGGCCGACGTGGTCGACCGCGACACCGAGCAGACCAGCGAGCAGGCCAGCAACATCCCCCTGCCCCCCCTCCAGGGCCGGGTGCAGTTCGTGGATGTGGGCTTCCGCTTCCGCGACCAGGGCCCCCTGGTGCTCGATGGCGTGGATCTGGAGGTCCCCGCCGGTTCCTTCGTGGGGCTGGTGGGGGGGTCCGGCAGCGGCAAATCCACCCTGCTCAAGCTCCTCTCCCGCTTCTACGCCCCCCTGCGGGGCAGCGTGCTGATCGATGGCCTCGACATCGGCAAGGTGGAGCTCTATTCCCTGCGTCGCCAGATCGGCGTGGTGCCCCAGGATTCGCTCCTCTTCGACGGCAGCATCCGCGAGAACCTGCTGATGGTGAAGCCCGATGCCACCGCCGCCGAGATGATCCGCGCCGCCCGCATCGCCTGCGCCCACGACTTCATCATGCAGATGCCCCAGGGCTACAACTCCAACGTCGGCGAACGGGGCGCCGGCCTCTCCGGCGGCCAGCGCCAGCGCCTCGCCCTGGCCCGGGCCGTGCTCCAGAACCCCCGGATGCTGATCCTCGATGAGGCCACCAGCGCCCTCGACGCCAGCACCGAGCGCCAGGTGTGCATCAACCTGTTCGAGGCCTTCCGGGGCCGCACCGTTTTCTTCATCACCCACCGCCTCTCCACCGTCCAGCCCGCCGATCTGATCGTGCTGATGGACAAAGGCGCCGTGATGGAGCAGGGCAACCACCGCCAGCTGATGCAGATGCGCGGCTGGTACTACGCCCTCTTCCGCAGCCAGAACCAGGAGGGTCTCAGCTGATGGCCCCCCCACCCCGTTCCTCCGATCCCGCCTCCCGCCTGGTGTCCCTGCTCGATGGCTGTGTGAACTGGCTGCGCTCCCCCCGCTCCAGCCGCCGCCACCCGGTGATTCCGGTGCGCGTCGATCTGGTGGGCCAGGGCTCCCTTCCCGCCGGAGCGCCGGCGGCGGATTCCCCGGCAGCGGAGGCTCCGCCCCCCGGCGACCCCAGCGACCCCTCGGCCGTCAGCCACCCCTTCGGCAGCGGCCTCGCCACCACCGGCTCCGACAGCGCCCAGGAGTGGTCGTTCCGCGACACCGTGGTGCTGCGCAAGAGCCGCCGCAGCTCCAGTCTGCTGGTCTGGGCGGGGGTGGGCGGGGTGGCCGCCCTCGGCCTCTGGAGCGTCACGGCGCCGATCTCTGAAACCGTGGCCGTACCCGGCAAGCTCGAGCCCACCAGCACCGTTAAGGACGTCGCCTCCCCCGTCCCCGGCGTGGTCGAGGAGGTGCTGGTGAAGGAGGGCCAGTCGGTGAGAAAGGGCCAGCCCCTGATCCGCTTCGACCTGCGCGAACCCCGCAGCAAGCTGGCCGCCGCCGAGAGCATCCGCGAGCGGCTGCTCAACGAGAACCGCGTCGCCAAGGTCACCCTGGGCGAGGAGGCCGCCACCGCCGGCCTCACCGCCAACCAGCAGAACCAGCTGCGCGACCGCGCCCGCGAGCTCAACAGCCGCCTGGACGCCGCCCGCGAGGAACTGGCCAAGAGCACCACCCGCCTGGCGGGCTACCGCGATTCCCTGCGCATCTACGCCGACATCGAACGCCGCTACCAGTCCCTGGTGCGCGATGGCGCCGTCAGTGAGGTGCAGCTGCTTGAAGCGCGCAACAGGATGCAGGACCTGCGCACCAACGTGGCCGAAGAGGAGAGCGAGATAGCCCGCCTGCGCTCCCAGCTGGTCAACACCGGTTCCGGCACCGACGTGGAGCTGCGCACGGCGATCGAAGCCAACCTGCGCCAGATCAGTGATCTCGACGCCCAGATCCGCCAGGCCCGCCTCCAGATCCAGTACGGCCTGCTCACCGCCCCCGCCGCTGGCCTCGTCTTCGACGTCGACGCCAGCGCCGGCAGCGTGGTGGGCGTCAACGCCACCACGCCCCTGCTGAAGGTGGTGCCCCAGGATTCCCTGCGGGCGAAGGTGTATCTGCCCAACAAGGCCATCGGCTTCGTGCAGGTGGGCCAGGGCGCCGAACTCTCGATCGAAACCTTCCCCGCCAGCAGCTTTGGCTACGTGCCGGCCAAGGTGGAGCGCATCGGCTCCGATGCCCTCACCCCCGAGGAGCAGACCCAGGTGCTCGGCACCCAGGCCGAGGGCCTCCACTTTCCGGTCATCCTCAAACTGGGCCGCCAGACCATCCCCCTGCCTGATGCGGGAAGCGTGCCGCTCCAGGCCGGCATGGCCCTCACCGCCGACATCAAGTTGCGCGAGCGGCGCGTGATCAGCCTGCTCACCGGCCTGTTCGAAGACCAGCGCCGCAACCTCCAGCGTCTGCGGTCCCAGTGAGCGCAAGACCCCAGGGCGACTGGTGGCGCTTCGTGCCACCCGAGCAACGCCGCCGCCGCCGTTTCAAGGCCTGGCGCCTGCGCCTCAACGAGGGCCTGCGCCAACAGTGGGTGGGCATCACCCTGGCCTTTCTCGCCTATGGCCTGGTGCTGCTCTGGCTGGTGCTCCACCTGCCGCCGGTGGTGGCCCTGTTCGCCCTGGCCCCGATGATCCTGCTGCCCCTGCTCGGCTACCTCACCTACTGGCTGCTGTGGAAGGAGTTCCACGAGTGAGGCCCCCGTCTTGGCGGCCAGCCGCGTTCAGCTCTTCACGTAGAGGCTGGGCAGGGCCCCCAGCAGCCACTGGGGCATGAACTGCTCGCCGCCGGCGAAGCCGATCTTGCCGGGGGGGTAGAAGGGCAGCACCGCCAGCACCACCTGGGTGGCCTTGGGGCGGGTCATGTTGCGCACGTAGTGGGCCAGCTGGCCCCGCAGCTGGCGGTCCTCCTCCGACAGGGGGGTGCCGGCGTAGCCGCTGCGAAGGAACTTGCGGTAGAGGTCACCGAACGGGCTCTCGAACAGGGGCTGCAGTCGCTCAGCGGGGGTGTCCAGCCAGATCTGGCCCAGCTGGCGACGGAAGCTGCCCAACTCCTGCAGGATGGCCCCGTCATCCGGGTCGATCTCGAACAGATTCACCAGCCCGTTGAGGCGGGTGAGGAACTCCTCACTGCCGGTGAGCTGCAGGGCCTGGGCACCGCTGAAGGAGGAGAGCTGGGGCAGCGGCGGCAGCTCGGACTCCACAGCTGATGGCCCCACCTCCTTCACGGCACCGGCCGGCGCCAGGGCCCGGCGCTCCAAGGGGCTGGGCTGGCGCAGGCGGGGCAGCAGTTCCGGCTCAAACAGACTGGCGTAGTCCGCGAGCAACCAGTCGGGAAGATTCTGTTCGCAGTTGCGCACTTTCATCTTGCCGCGGCGGAAATAGGGCATCACCGCCAGCAGCACATTGGCCATTTCCGGCCGATCGAAGCCGCTCTGGAGACGCTCGGAGAGATTGTCTCTCCAGCTCTCTTCATCGCGCAGCAGGGGCTGGGAGGCCAGCTCAGTCCCGATCATCTGGCGATAGCTCTGGCCGACCGCCGATCCATAGAGAAGCTCCAGCGCATCAATCGGCGCACTCAACCAGAACTTCGACAGGCACTGGCGTGCCAGCCGCGCCTCCGCCAGTCGGGTGGGGGTGGCTTCGTGGGCGAAATCCATGAAGATCGTGCCCAGGCGCGCCGCCGACCAAGGGGTGATCTGGGGCCGGCGATCCATCTCCATCGGGATGGTGCCTGGATCGCTCACCAGCGTATCCAGAAGACCACTCTCTTTCTGCAGCTTTTTTTCACCCCAGCTCACCGTATCCCGGCGTCCGAACAGACGGCTCCAGAGCGACATGACGCAGGTCAGTTCAGGCAGCGAGATTGTAATAGCGTTGACCGATGGAACTGTTGCTGATCCATCAGAACCATCCCGGCCAGTTTCGTGATCTGACCCCCGCCCTTGAACGCCGCGGCCATCGCGTCCTCGGCCTGGGTGCGACGCCCCGCGGCGAGCGGCTCGACTACGCCTGGCAGGCGCCGGCCCTACCGGCGGGGCTGGTGGATCCACTGCTGGAGACCAACCTGCACCGGGCCGCACGCGTCCAGGAGCGCTGCCTGCAGCTGCGTGACCAGGGCTACCGGCCGCAGGCCGTGCTCGCCCACAGCGGCTGGGGGGAACTCCTCTACCTGGCCGACATCTGGCCCGAGGCGGTGCTGATCGCCTACCCCGAGCTCTATGCCGCCCCGCTGCTGCTGGGCTATGGCTTCGATGCCGATCTGGCCGAACCCTCGTTCGCCCTGCGGGCCCAGTGGCGCCGCGGCAACCTGATGGGCCTGGCGGCGGTAGCCGACGCGGACGCCTGCGTCGTGCCCACCCGCTTCGCCCGCGACACCTTCCCCCCCCACCTGCGCAGCCGTTTCCACGTGCTGCACGAAGGCATCGCCCTGCCACCCAACACCACCGGGACCACCAGCCTGCGGCTGGAGGACGGCCCCACCCTGGCGAAGGGCGATCCGGTGATCACCTTCGCCAGCCGCAACCTCGAACCCCTGCGGGGCTTCCGCAGTTTCCTGCGGGCCCTGCCGGCCGTGCTGACCGCCCGCCCCGACGCCCGGGCCGTGATCGTGGGGGGCACCGGCAGCGGCTACGGCGCCCCCTCGTCCCACCCTGGGGGCCACAAGGGCGAACTGCTGGCCCTGCTCGGCCACCGGCTGCCCCTGGAGCGTGTCCATTTCCTGCCGCCCCTGGCGCACCGTGATCTGCTGGCCCTGTTCCGTATCAGTGCCGCCCACGTCCACCTGTCCTATCCCTACGCCCTCTCCTGGAGCCTGCTGGAGGCGATGGCCTCCGGCGCCCTGGTGGTGGGCTCCGACAACCCGCCACTGAACGAGGTGATCCAGAACGGCCACAACGGACTGCTGGTGCCCTTCAACGACACCGATCGCCTGGCCGAAACGTTGCTGGCGGTGCTGGCCGACCCGCCCGCCTTCGCCGCCCTGGCCGACGCCGCCCGTGCGACCGTCGACGCCCGCTACGAGGTGAACCGGGCCGCCGAGGCCTTCGAAGCCCTGATCCGCAGCCTGCAGCTGCTGCGCTGAGCCCCCGACCGCAGGCTCAGCGGCGGCGCAGGCGTGGCTCCAGGGCCCGCAGCACCGCCTCCACCACCGGCCGCCAGACCCGGTCGTCGGCCTGGCGGAACAGGCGCAGACTCGGGTACCAAGGGCTGTCCTCCCGTTGCCTCAGCCAGCGGGGATCGGCGCTGAAGGGAAGCAGCACCCAGGCCGGATGGCCCATGGCGCCGGCCAGGTGGGCCATGGCCGTGTCCACAGTGAGCACCAGGTCGGTACCGGCCAGCACCCGGGCCGTGGCGAGAAAATCACCCGTTGGGTCGATGGCCCCACCGAACAGGTGGTCCACGGGCTCCGCCAGCTGCCTGTCCTCCCCCTGCTGGAGCAGTACCGGCTCACACCCCAGGGCCACCAGACCCTCCACCAGCCGCACCAGGGCGGCGGCCGGCAGGCTGCGCTTGCGGTATTCCCGGCGGGTGAAGCCATCGCTGAGCTTGCGGCCGCTGGCCCAGGTGAGTCCGATCCGCGGCGGCCGGCCGTAGCTATCGGCAGACGCCTCGTCGGCGAGACCCCGCAGGTAGGTGCCGCGCCCATCCGACCCCGGCGGCTGGGGGCAGGGGGCACCGCCCAGGGCCGCCGGAAGCGACAGCAGGCTCACCAGGCTTCGGTCAGCGGGATCCCCCTGGCCGTCTGCGTCGGGTTCGAGTCGGGCCCGCACCTCCGGTGGCTGGGGCAACCAGGCCAGCCCCACCTGCAGCAGCGCCACCAGCGACGGCTCCACCTCCAGCACCACCTGCTGGCCCCGGGCGGCGGCCTGCTCCATCAGGGAGGGAATCCAGCGCAGGTACTGCAGGCCATCCCCCAGGCCCTGTTCGGTGCGGACGTGCAGCCGCCGGGTGGCGGCCACCACAGCCCCCACCCCTCCCTCCGGTCCTGGGGCGTGGCTGGGCAGTTCGAATCGGCGTTCGGCCAGGGCGTAGGCCTCCGCGTAGGCCTCCAACCCGATTAGCACCGAGGCATGGTTGCAGGCCACTTCCGGCCCATCGTCGAGCTGGCGGCTGGCCCGGAAGGCGCGGTCGGCCGCCTCGAAGCGGTTGAGATCCCGCAGGCAGTTGCCAAGGCCCATCAAGGGGGCCGGGCTGGAGGGCAGCAGGAGGGACGCCCGCCGGTAGAGCCCCAGGGCCTCCTCGGGCTGATCGGAGAGCCAGAGGGCGTTGGCGGCACGCAGGATCAGCGGCACATCTGCACCATGCACCTCAATCAATTCCTGGTAAATGCAGGCGGCTTCACACCATTCCTGCCGGCTCTCCGCCTGCCTGACTTCCTGAAGGACCTGCTCGAATTCGGAATCACCGGAAAGCACTGGCATGACAGGAATAGTGACCAAGCAGTAGCACTGTGGCAATGATATCTTTCCTGAAAGTCTGCCTGTAGTTCGCGGGGCAGCAACAAAGGCTCAACAAAGACAACCTTAGGTTTTGCTCATCGTTGGTGAGATGTTTAAGAGGGGAAGTTGAAAACGTTACACGGGATACACGCAGGTACAAATACATACCCATAAGCTTCGATTCAACGAATGACCGGCATCTTCTCGACATGGCTTCCTCCGATACCCTTTCGATCTTCGTGCCGGACCCCGGCAAGACGATCTCCCAGACCACCGACTCTGGCGCCAAGGTCCTCACCAGCCTCAGCGGTGACACGGTCAACACCCGCGTCTTCCCTAACAAAGGCCGCAGCATCGAAGATGTAGGCATCAAGGAGCCAGACTCTGGTGACACACGCACGACCTTCTCGGGAGCCTCCAAGGACATTTCCTACAGCGGCAATGGGGATGACAACACCGTCACCTTCACGGGCAATACCAGTAATACGTCCATCAGCACAGGCGCCGGCGATGACACCCTGATCGCCACCGACATCACCAAAGGCAGGATTTCCCTCGGCGCTGGTGACAACACCGCCATTACTGGTGCCCTTAAGAACACCACCTTCACCGCCGGAAACGGTGACGACAGCTTCACCATCCTTGGCAAAGCTGATTCTGCCAGGATCAGCACAGGCGCCGGCGACGACACCCTCATCTTCGGTGGCAAGGTCAGCGATTCCACCGTCCTGCTGGGACAGGGAGAAGACGTTCTCGAGTTCTCCGCCAAGGTGGAGAACACCTGGATCGACCTCGGCAACGACACCGTCGTCGACAAGGTCTTCTTCAACGTCAATGGTGATCTCGGCAACGGCACCCAGATCTTCGGCGCCGGCGACGGCGATCTGCTGATCATCGGCGGCGAAGAGTACTCCTTCGATACGAGCCAGACGGCCTTCATCTCCACCAAGGGCGACTCCTTCACCTTCGGCTGATGACCCCAGCCACCGGTGGCCCGCTTGGAACAGAACCGCTTCGCCCGTAACTACATCACCTGTCTTGAGAAGGGGGACCTCGCGGCAGCAAAGTCCCTCCTTTATCTCTGGACAAGGACCTATTTCTCCACGCTGCCGCCGTCCCCTTGCCGCGGCGACCTCACCAATCCGGACCTCTGGGGCTGCCTGGCCCAGTACGCCTCCCTCAGCGGCGATCGCACCCCGGTGGATGACTTCTGGCGGCATCTGGATGGCGTCTACCCCCGCACCTGCACGCCCTCGGCCATCCCCCTGCTGGGCGTTCCGGTCCTCAATCGTCCAGATCTTTTGCTGCGTCTGCTCGACAGCCTCGACCACCCCGTCGAGACCCTCGCCATCGTCGACAATAGCATCGCCTCCGGCCTCCCCGACAGTGCGGCCCTCGGCCGGCTGCTGGCCCAGCTGGAGCGAGAGCCCCCCTCCGGCATCGGCCAGGTGCGGGTGGCGAGGCCGTTCGCCAACCAGGGTGTCGCCTCCAGCTGGAACGCCATCCTCACGGCCTTTCCCGAAGCGCCCTTCGCCCTACTGGTCAACAACGACGTGGTCTTCGCCCCTGGCGTGCTGGCCCAGGTGATCGAGCGGGTCGATCCCTCCCTCCCCCAGTTCCTGCCGCTGCTGCCGGCCCCCCAGGAGTTCTCCGCCTTCGCCATCACACCGGCCGCCTGGGATCGGGTGGGCCTCTTCGATGCCAACTTCCACCCCGCCTACTGCGAAGACCTCGACTACACCGAGCGCCTGCGCGCCAGCGACGCCGTCGACTGGATCACACCGGACGACCTCCAGAGCCTGCAGTTGCGGGCCAACCCCACGGCCAGCGCCACCATCGCCAGTGACCCCCGGCTGGAGGCCTGCAACCGCACCACCTTCCTGCTCAACAGCCTCTGGCTGCACAGCCGGCGGCGGTTGGAACAGCCCCACCGTGGCACCTGGATGCGGCGCTGGCTGAGTCAGTGGGTGCTTGAGGCGGCCCTTCCCCCAACAGCCGATCCCGTCGGCCCCGTCTGCTCCGGGCAGCCATGAACACCCTGCCCCGCCTGATGCGCCGGTTCCAGGACCAGGACCTCGGCCCCCGGCCCCGGATCGTGGTGCTCGGGGCCCCCAAGCTGGGCAACTACGTGGTGCTGCAACCGCTGCTGCGGGGGCTGCGCCACAAGTATCCCGGTGCCCGCCTCACCTACGTGGGCAGCCACCGCACCCGGGAGCTGGAGCGTCTCAATCCCTGGATCGATGCCAGCCTGCCTCTGGCGGAACAGGGCCCGGCGGCCCTGCCTGCCCTGGCGCAGTGGCGGCGAACCCTGGGGGACCGGGGCCAGGGTGACGGGGTGGATCTGGTGATCAACGCCGACGGCCACGCCCCCCACACCTCTGCCTGGGCCCAGGCCCTGACCCCCCGTTTCGTGGTGGGAGCGGCGTCGATCCCCCCGGGCGACCACCCCCTGCAGGCCCTGGCCCTCGATCCCCACTGGGCCAGCCCCGCCCTGGTGCAGCGCTACGGCGGCTGGATCGCCAGCAACAGCATCCGCGAACTGCACTGCCGCGTTGCCTTTGTAGACACCGACTTCGAACGGGTGGAGCTCCCCTGGGAGCCCGCACCGGCGGGGCTGCCGCCGGTGCTGATCGCCGTGAACGGTGAGCGTGCCGCCAAGCTCTGGCCACTGCAGAACTGGCTGGCCCTGCTGGAGCGCCTGCGGCGCGAGATGGGCCTGGCGGCCGAGGCCATCGGCCTGATCGGCGGCCCTCCCCCCGCCGAACCGCGCCAGGACGGCGACCTGATCGAGCGGGCCTTGCTCGCCCGCGCCGGCCTCCGCGATCTGCGAGGGCGACTCAGTCTGCCGGTGCTGGTGGGGGCCCTGGCCCGCAGCCGGCTCTGCATCGCCGTCGATTCCGGCCCGCTGCATCTGGCCGCGGCCGCCGGTTGTCCCACCGTGGCTCTGTTCGGCACCGACGCCGAAGGGATCGGTGCCAGCCCCCGGGATCTCTGGGCCCCCAGGGCCGACCACGTCTGGATCAGCCGCAGCCAGCACCGCTGCAACGGCTGCCATCAGCTCCGCTTCGAGAACCCCGCCTGCCCGCTGGAGCAGCACGGCTGCATGGTCGGACTGCCGCCCGAGGCGGTGTGGCCCCTGGTGCAGCAGGCCTGGCACAGGACTGGGCCGCGTTCCTGAGGGACGGCCGGCGCAAGGGTGTGGCCGGCCATCACCCAGGGCGCTTGTCGGCCATCAGTTTTTCAATCTTGCGGATCCGCTGCAGGGTGGTCTGCCACACCTCCAGCTGGAAGGCCCGCTCGCGATCACCGGCCGCCACCGCGCCGCGGCACTCCTCCACCAGCACGTCGAGATCCTCGCGGCGCTCAAAGGCTTCCCAGAGCTGGCGCTCGATCCGGGCCCGCTCGATGAAGTTCCAGCGTTGCAACCAAGACATGAAAGCGGTTCGGTGTCGCCCCAGTTAAGCCAGCGCCGCCGGCGTCCGGAGATGGGACACTGGGACGCCATGAATCCTGCTGGGGCCAGCCTGTGAAAGCCATCGCCGTGCTGGGCTCCACCGGGTCGATCGGCACCCAGACCCTGGAGATCGCCGAGGAGTTCCCCGATCGCTTCCAGGTGGTGGCCCTCACCGCCGGACGCAACCTCGATCTGTTGGTGGAGCAGATCATTCGCCACCAACCGGAGGTGGTGGCCCTGGCCGAGGCCGACCGGGTCGCCGAGCTGGCCAGCCGCCTGGCAGCCCTGGAACCGGCCCGGCGTCCGGCCCGGCTGCCCGAGCTGGTGGGGGGATCCGAGGGCCTCTGCGCGGCGGCCGCCTGGTCCAGCGCCGACCTGGTGGTCACCGGCATCGTCGGGTGCGCCGGTTTGCTGCCCACCCTGGCGGCGATCCGGGCCGGCAAGGACCTGGCCCTGGCCAACAAGGAAACCCTGATCGCCGCCGGCCCGGTGGTGCTGCCCGAGCTCAAACGCAGCGGCAGCCGGCTCCTGCCCGCCGACTCCGAACACTCGGCCCTGTTCCAGTGCCTGCAGGGCACCCCCTGGGCGGACACCGCCCGCCTCTCCACCGGCGTGCCCACGCCCGGCCTGCGGCGGATCCAGCTCACCGCCTCCGGCGGCGCCTTCCGCGACTGGCCCGCCGCCGACCTGGCCAAGGCCACGGTGGCGGATGCCACCAGCCATCCCAACTGGAGCATGGGGCGCAAGATCACGGTGGATTCGGCCACCTTGATGAACAAGGGTCTGGAGGTGATCGAAGCCCACTACCTGTTCGGGCTCGACTACGACCACATCGAGATCGTCATCCACCCCCAGAGCATCATCCACTCGATGGTGGAGCTGGCCGATTCCTCGGTGCTGGCCCAACTCGGCTGGCCCGACATGAAACTTCCCCTCCTCTACTGCCTCAGCTGGCCGGAGCGGCTGGAGACCCCCTGGCGCCGCCTCGATCTCACCGCCGTGGGCCAGCTCACCTTCCGCGCCCCCGACCGCGAGAAATACCCCTGCATGGCGCTGGCCTACGCCGCCGGCCGAGCCGGCGGCACCATGCCGGCCGTGCTCAATGCCGCCAACGAGCAGGCCGTGGCCCTGTTCCTGGAAGAGGCGATCCCCTTCCTCGCCATCCCCGAGCTGATCGAGCGGGTCTGCGACCGCCACCGTGTCGACCACCACCGCGAACCCTCCCTTGACGACGTGCTGGCCGTGGATGGCTGGGCCCGCCAGGCCACCCGCGAGGCGGCCGCCCTGCAGGCGCTGCCGGCATGAGCGGCGTCCAGCACCACCTGCTGCTCTGCGCGACGCCCACCAAGGCGCTCTGTGGCGACCCGGCCATCGGAGCGGCCAGCTGGAACCGGCTCAAGCAGCTGGTTCGGGAGCTGGGACTGGAGGAGCCCGGCCGGCCCCAGGGCGTGGTGCTGCGCACCAAGGCTGATTGCCTGCGGGTCTGTTGCGACGGGCCGGTGCTGCTGATCTGGCCGGAGGGCCTCACCTACGGCGGCGTCACTCCCGAGCGGATCGAGCGGATCGTGCATCAACACGTGATTGGGGGTGAGCCGATCGAGGAATGGATCGTGCGGCGCACCCCCTTCAGCCACCCCCTTGCCCCCGGCTGAGGCGCCGCAACCAGGCCACCACCAGCCGATCAGCCCAGCAGGCCGGCCCATCACCGGGGGCATGGAAGCCGTTGTGGCCGCCCTGGGGCGTGATCACGACCGTGGGGACCGCTCCCGCGCCGGCCCCATCCTGGCCGGGGAGCGCGGCCGCCAGCTGCCGCAGCGGGCCCACCGGCACCCAGGGGTCGTCGCCGGCATGGAGCAGCAGGGTGGGGGGCAGGGGCCGGCCATCGAGCAGGGAAGCCAGGGGACTGGCGGCGGCGTAGTAGGCGGCCACCGAGGCGAAACCCCAGCGTGGTGCGGTGATGGCCGCATCGAAGGCCCGGATCGTGCGGGCCCGCTGCGGCCCGAGCAGCGCCTGGCGTTCCGCCTCCTTGAGCCCCCCCGGATCAGCCAGGGTCTGCTCCCGCAGACGCTCCATCAGCCAGCGCTGGTACACCCGGTTGCGACGGCGCTCGAACTGGACAGCACAGACCCCCAGATCAAGGGGACTGCTGACGCAGACCAGGCCATCGAACCCCAGGCCGCCCAGGCCCGCATTGAGCAGCACCGTGCCCCCCAGGGAAATGCCGGCGCCGAAGAGGGGCAGGTCAGGGGCCAGCTGTCGGGCCCAGGCCACGGCAGGGCGGAGATCGTCGTTGCAGAGGGCGCAGTAGGTGCCCCGGGCGAGGGGCCGGCCGCGCCCTGCCCCCCGCAGGTTGAGGCGCAGCACGGCGAAGCCGTCGGCGGCCAGGGCCAGGGCCAGGCGCCGCGGGCCGGGGCCGTCGCTGGAGCCCCCCAGACCATGCAGCACCAGCACCAGGCCGAGCGGCTCTCCGCGATCGGGACGATCCAGCAGAGCCACCAGCTGGTCGCCGTCCGCCAGGGGGATCTGCAGCGGCTGGGCACGATCAGGGGGGAACCGCAGGGGCCGCAGGGTGTCCCGCAGGGTCTGGAGATCGCCGCCAATCCAGGGGGAACGCTGGCGGAAGGGGGGCAGGCCGAGATGGTGGGGAAGTTGGCTCAAGACCCCGGCCCCTCCCTCAGGCCGTCACCTTCGTCTTGCCCACGCCCATGGAGCGAAGCTCGCTCAGCAGGCCGTTGAGCACTGCCTTGGCATCGCCGAAGACCATGGCGGTCTGGGGCATCTCGAACAGGGCGTTGTTGATGCCGGCATAGCCGGCCCCCAGGCTGCGCTTGACGACGAACACCTGACGGGCCTGATCCACCTCCAGCACGGGCATGCCGTACAGGGGGCTGGTGGGGTCGTTCTTGGCCTGGGGGTTCACCACGTCGTTGGCCCCCAGCACGATCACCACATCGGTGCGGGGGAACTCAGGATTGACCAGGTCCATCTCCAGCATCTGCTCGTAGGGCACGTCGGCTTCGGCCAGCAGCACGTTCATGTGGCCGGGCATGCGGCCCGCCACCGGATGGATGGCGTAGCTCACGTCCACCCCATGGCTCTCGAGCAGCTTGGCCAGCTCCCGCAGGGAATGCTGGGCCTGGGCCACCGCCAGGCCGTAGCCCGGCACGAACACCACCCGCTCGGCCTGCTCCAGGGCCATGGCGCATTCCTCGGCACTGCAGCTGGTGATGCGGGTGTAGCCCGCCTCGCTGCCGCCACCGCCCACGGCGCCGGCACTGGCCCCGAGGGCACCGCCGAAGAGCACCGACACCAGGGAACGGTTCATGGCGGTGCACATCACCTGGGTGAGGATCAGGCCCGCCGCGCCCACCATGGCGCCGGCCACGATCAGCAGCTGGCTGCCCACCACGAAGCCCGCCGCCGCCGCCGCCACCCCGGAATAGGAGTTGAGCAGGGAGATGACCACCGGCATGTCGGCCCCGCCGATGGGCAGGGTGACACCGATGCCCAGCAGGGTGGAGCCGCCCATCAGCAGCCACAGGGGCAGCCCTCCCGGATCGCCGGGAAGCAGCACGGCCGACACCAGGCAGAGCACCGCCAACGAGATGTTGACGCCGTGGCGCAGGCGGCTCTGGGTCCAGCCGGGGGTGTCCAGCCAGCCCTGGAGCTTGGCCATGGCCACGATCGAGCCACTGAAGGTGATCGCCCCGACGAACACCGACACGGCGATCGACACCAGGGCGACGATGTCGGACTTGCCCCCATCAAACAGGGCCACACCCATGGCCACCAGCAGCGAGGCCATGCCGCCGCAGCCGTTGAACAGCGCCACGGTTTCCGGCATGGCGGTCATCGGCACCCGGCGGGCTGTGACCAGGCCGGCGAGGCCACCGGCGGCGCTGCCGGCGGCGATCCAGAGCCAGGCGATCGGATCGGGCCGGATCTCGATCAGCAGCCCCACCACGGCCAGACCCATGGCCAGGGCGGCCAGGGCGTTGGCCCCCCGGGCGGAGCTCACCTTCGAGAGGCCCTTGATGCCAAGGGCCAGCAGGAGTACGGCCGCCAGATCGATGGCCGCGGTAAAAGCCTCCATGGAGAACGTCATCGGCTGTCACCCTTGCGGCGGAACATGGCGAGCATGCGATCGGTGACGAGGAAGCCGCCGATCACGTTGTAGAGCGCGAAGCCAAGGGAAAGGGCTCCGATCACCAGCAGGGCCGTGTTGTCTCCGGCCTGCTGGATGAGGGTGAGGGACGCCAACACTGTGATGCCGCTGATGGCGTTGGCCCCCGACATCAGCGGGGTATGCAGGGTGGGGGGCACCTTGCCGATCAATTCCAGCCCCAGCAGGCTGCCCAGCAGGAGCACCCAGAGGGACTGCGTCAGAGGGCTCATGAACGGGCTCCGATGGGGGACAGGCCGGCGGGTTCGACGATGTCGGCGCGGCGACAGGCGCCGGCATGGGTCAGCAGACAGCCCTCCAGGATCGGATCCTCCGGATCCAGCTGGATGCCGTCCTCGCCGAGCACGTGCTCAACCAGGGTGGCGATGTTGCGGGCGTACAGGGCGCTGGCGTGGTTGGGCACGGTGCTGGGCAGGGTGTCGGCCCCGATCAGCAGCACGCCCCGGCGCTCCACCGTGGCTCCAGGGATCGTGCCGAAGCAGTTGCCCCCCTGGGCCACGGCCAGATCCACCACCACCGCGCCCGGCCGCATGCCGTCGAGCATGTCCTCGCTGATCAGGCGGGGAGCGGGTCGGCCGGGCACCAGGGCGGTGCAGATCACCATGTCGGCCAGGGCCAGCTGGTCAGCCAGCTGCTGGCGTTGCGCAGAGAGGAAGGCCTCACTGGCCTGGCGGGCATAGCCGCCCACCTCGGCGGGGGCCTCCTCCAGCTGGGGAGGATCGATGAAGCGGCCCCCGAGGGATTCCACCTGCTCCTTGACCGCCGGCCGCACATCCGAGACGTACACCACACCGCCCAGACGGCGAGCGGTGGCCAGCGCCTGCAGCCCGGCCACGCCGGCCCCCAGGATCAGCACCCGGGAGGGCTGGATCGTGCCTGCCGCGGTCATCAGCATCGGCACGTAGCGATCGAGGGCGGCGGCCGCCAGCAGCACCGCCTTGTAGCCCGCGATGTTGGCCTGGGAGGAGAGCACGTCCATCGACTGGGCCCGGGTGATCCGTGGCAGCAGCTCAAGGGCGATGGCGGAGGTCCGCCGGCCGTTCAGCGTCTCGACCAGGGCGGTGGCGCCGTAGGGGGCCAGCAGGCCCACCAGCAGGGATCCATCGCGCAGGCGGACCAGATCCTCGGTCCGGGGGGGCTGCACACAGAGCACCCCATCCACCGCCCCCCAGGCCCCGGCGTCCCCGTCCCACAGTTCGGCGCCCACGGCGGCGTAGTCGGCGTCGAGGAAGCCGGCCGCCTGACCCGCCCCCCGCTCCACCTGCAGGGTTGCCCCCTTGGCCACCAGCCGCCTAACCGTTTCGGGAGTCGCGGCCACCCTCCGCTCACCGGGAGCCGTCTCCCTGGGAATCAGCAATTTGACCAACGCGGGGCCACACACACTCCTTCCGCGATAGACAGCCCCGCCCGTGACGGCAAGCAACCGGACGCCAATGTGCGGACACGCCCACCGGGCCCAGGTGGGGTGCAGCGGCGAATCCCTCGCCGGCCCAGCAGAATCGGTGCATGGCGCCACCGTCCTTCGATCTGGGTCTGCGCCGCCATGCCGGTCTGCCGGGAGGGGCGGGCCTGGCGGAAGTCCCCTGCGCCGGCCGCGGACCCGAGCCCCGGGCCTGGCAACGCCGACTGATTCAGTTGCTGCGGGCCCGGCTGGTCTCAGCGAGCCCCGGGGGCCAGGACGTGCTCCTGCACGCCGGTCCAGGCGCCGGCAAAACCCTGGGCGCCCTGCTCGCCTTCCAGCAACTGCAACGGGAAGGACGGTTGGAGCGGTTCGTGGTCTTCTGCCATCGCAGCGCCATCGCCCGCCAGTGGATCGGCGCCGCCGCCCGCGTCGGCCTGGTCCTGCAGGAGTGGGAAGCCCCGGGGGGACCAACCTCGGCGGCTTCCAGCCAGGGCCTGCTGCTCAGCTACCAGGCAGCTGCCTTGCACCGCCTGCGCCTGGAGCGGGAACTGGCCGGCCATCTCCACGGCAAGCGCTGGCTGGCGATCGGCGACGAAGTGCACCACCTGGGCCTCGATCCGCTCGAACCGGAGGCCACGGCGTGGGGGCACGCCTTCAGCAGTCTCAGCGGCGGTGCCCAGCTGCGCCTGGGGCTGACCGGCACGCCCTTCCGCGCCGACAACCTGGGCTTCTGTTCCGGCCGCCGGATTCGGATGCACGACCAGGACGGCCCGGCCGAGCGCATCATTCCCGACCTCTGCGTCGAGCCCCGTGCCCTGATCGCCGCCGGCGATGTGCGGCCCCTGGAATTCCGCTTCCAGGATGGCTGGGTGGAACACGGGCGCCCGGAGGACGGGCAGGACACCGAGACCTCCCCCCTGTCGGCGGAGCAGCGGGAGAGCTGGCGGGCCCGCAACCTGCGTCGGGCCATCCTCCCCGGGGATCGGGGCGGGATCGCCCTGCGGTTGCTGCTCCAGGCCCGCCGCCGCCTGGAACGGGTCCGACTGGAGCATCCGGGGGCCGGCGGTCTGGTGGTGGCCCGCGACATCCACCATGCCGGCCGCATCGCCGACCTGCTGACCCAGGAAGGGGACCGGGTGCACCTGGTCCACTCCCAGGATCCGGAGGCTGCCCAGCACCTGGCGGCGTTCCAGGCCGGGGAGGCGGACTGGCTTGTCAGCATCGACATGTGCGCCGAAGGTTTCGACGCCCCCCGGCTACGGGTGGTGGCCTACCTGACCACCGTGGTCACCCGCAGCCGCTTCGTTCAGGCGATCACCAGGGCCGTGCGCATGGACGGGGATCGCTCCGGTCTGGAAACCATCCCCCGCCGTCCGTCCTATGTGTTCGCCCCGGCCGATCCCCTGCTGATCAGCTACGCCCGGGGCTGGACCGTGAGCGAGCCGTACGTGATCCGGACGCGCCCGACGCCGACGACGCCCGGCGCAGCCACCTCCCCGGCAAGCGACCAACGCCTTCCCCTGCAGGCCCTGGCAGACGATGCCGGGCGGATGCTCAGCGTCAGCGGGCCCGAGTTGCCCTCGTTTGAGCGCCGATTGGCTTAAAATCAGCTGCATTTGGCTTGTAGCAGGCGATTTTCCTGCGACGATGTGACAACCAACACCGTCGAGGCGCCCAGCAGCCGCCAACGTGGGCACCACAGGACATCCACCGAGATCACCCCGATGGACCGGCCAAGAGACGATTCCAGCGATCAACACGGTCGTTCCGATGGGGTGCTTGATGCCGCTGTTCATCGTCGCGTGACCGTTGCGGTCTGCTGGGCTCTGGCCCGCAGGGCCGCCCTGGATGGCCGCGAACTGTTCGAAGACAGCTACGCCATCAACGAGGAGTTCCGTGAGTGGCTGCTCACATTGGAAGACCATCCCGAATTGCTTCAGGCCAATGTGTTGATGGTGCCCAGGGACATCCATCTCGGACCCCGTCCCGAGACCGACGGCCTGCTCGAGATCTGATTCGTCAAGAGCCGCCTCAGCGGCGCCTGGGGCCACCAGGACGGTTGCCACCTGGGCGGGGGCCGGTGGCTCCGGCGTTGCGCTCCCGGTAAGTGATGCGTCCCCGGGTCAGGTCATAGGGGCTGATCTCGACAAGCACCTTGTCGCCAGCCAGCAGCTTGATCCGGAACTTGGTGAGCTTGCCCGCTGCCCGGCAGAGGCACTGGTGACCGGCAGGTTGCTCGAGGGTGACGAGATAGAACCCGTTGCCTTGCTCCTTTTCGATCACACCGGACGTTTCGATCATGCGGGAAGGGTGGCCAGAGAAAACAACAGGGTTTCAGCTTAAGCGCCGGCCATGCCCGCTCCAAAGCGCACCACACGCTGGGAAGACCAGAGCGATAGGGTCAGCCGACCGAGCGCCCCAGGCCCCACCCCATGATCCTTCCTCCCATCTCGATGGATCTGGGCCTGCTGCTGATCTCGATCGGCGTTGTGAACCTTTGGCGGGCACGGGAAAGCTCCTGATCCTGCTGGGGCAGTGACCACCACCCTGCTGCTCCACAAGCCCTATGGGGTCCTCAGCCAGTTCCGTCGGGAACCCGGCAGCCCCTGGGGCACCCTGGCAGAGCTGATCGATCAGCCAGGTGTCTACGCCGCCGGCCGCCTGGACGCGGACAGCGAAGGGCTGCTGGTCCTCACCGACGATGGGCGACTGCAGGCCAGGCTCACCGACCCGGCGCGGGGTCATTGGCGGCGGTATCTGGTGCAGGTGGAGGGTGTCATCACTGCAGCGGCCCTCGGCACCCTGAGCCAAGGGGTGATGGTGCAAGGCCGCAGAACCCTGCCGGCCCGGGCCCGAGCCGTGGAAGACCCGGCCCTGCCGGAGCGGGATCCACCCATCCGCCACCGCCTGCGGGTGCCTACCGACTGGCTGGAACTGGAGTTGCGCGAAGGGCGGAACCGGCAGGTGCGCCGCATGACAGCCGCAGTGGGCCTGCCCACCCTGCGGCTGCTGCGCACGGCGATCGACCTGATGGATGGCGGCCAGCCCCTGGGTCTGGCGGGACTGGAACCGGGCGCCTGGCGCCCCGTGAACGCCGAGGAGAGCAAACGTCTGCAGGCGCTGCTCAGACCAGGGCGTCCTTCAGTTCCCTGACCGTCTGAAGCTGACCGTAGTAATAATTCGCCCGGGCGCGGCGATCGGGATCCTCAAGCGTGTCGAAGGCATCGAAGCCCAGTGAGGCCCAGAGCTCATGGCCGCAGGCCCGGGTGAGCTCGGCGATGGCCTCGTCCTCCAGGTTGGCCAGACGACGCTGGAGGTTCTTGATCTGGGAAATCGCCATGACCGCTGACAGACCGCGTCAATAGTACACACGAACTGGCGGATGGTGGCGCTTCAGAAGGGAAGCTTTTTCTTGGCTTCCTTATCGAGGTCGGACTCCATCTCCCGCAAGCGCCGCAGGATCGTGTCGTAATACTCCTTGAGGTAATCCTCCAACAGGGTGGTCTCGGCCGGATCCAGGCCGAAGGCGGCGTAGCTGTCCTCCATCGGCGCGGTGAGGGGCACGCCTCCCCCCACCACCTCGGCGAAAGCAAGGCGCTCGGCCACGTTGAGGCTGGCTTCGAAGAACCCCGTCACCGACTGCATCAGCCGCAGCAACACCGGCGGCACCCGAAACACCCGCGCTTCGCGGCCGCTGTAGCGCTCGCAGAGCTGGGTGATCTCCCCGGTGATCCAGGCCCGGGGACCCACGACCGGAAACGCCTGTCGGATGGTGTCCGGCCGCTCCAGGGCCGCCACGGCGAAGCGGGCCACGTCCTGGGTGTTCATGTAGGCGATCGGCGTCGGGGCCCCACTCACCCAGACGGTCTGGCTCTCGAGCACGGGGATGGCGAACTGGCTGATCAGGCCCTGCATGAAGGCGACACATCGCAGGATCGTGTAGTCGAGGTCGGAGGCCTCAAGCCACTCCTCGGTGCAGGCCTTGATGTCCATCAGCGGCACACTGCGGTGCTTGGCCGCCTCGAGCAAGGAGACGAACACCAACCGGCTCAAGCCGGCCCGGCGACAGGCGGCGAACAGGTTCTGCTTGCCGTCCCAGTCGATCTCATAGGCACTGCCACCGTCTGTGGCCCGGGCGGTGGCGGCATCGATCACCGCCTCCTGGCCCTCAAGGGCGTAATCGAGGCTGGCGGGCTCCAGCAGGTCACCGCGGGTGAGATCACAGCCCCATTCCTGAAGAAAGGCGGCCTTGCGCGGTGAGCGCACCACGCAGCGAACGGTATGGCCGGCGTCGAGGGCACGACGGGCGATCTGGCGACCGAGGGTTCCTGTTCCACCGATGACCAGAACCTTCATGGACCCCTGCAAGGGAAGGAGATTGAGCCTAGAGGTGCGTTCGTCCCCGGCGCGCAGGTCAGTCGTTCAGGAGCTTGAGCAGCAGGGCGCCTCCCGCAAGTCCGACGGGGATCAGCACCCAGAAGATGGCGGCGGTGCCGAAAATTTCAGAGGCCATGGCCCGGACAAGGGGGAACGGCCTACCTATCTAGCAGCCGTCGTGGCCACCAGCCCGCGGGTCGTGGCCAGGATCAAGGGCCAGGGGGCCTCGCTGCGCAGCTGGCCGGCCGTCACCCCGCTCGCCGCCGTGGCGAAACCCTCCGCCGTCAGTGCCGCCACCAGCTGCGCCAGCGGCGGGGGCCCCTGACCGAGATGGCGGGCAATCACGTCCACGGGCCAGCAGCGGGGTGTCGCAGCCGGATCGTGTCGGAGTCGCTCCAGCAGCCGCCGACCCGGCCGCTCCAAATGGGCGCCACCCCCCTCGGCCAGCTGCAGCATCGCCATGAGCGTGGCGGGATCCTGAAGGGGGCCGATCCAGATCGGGCCGCTGACCGCCAGGGCCGGCCCATCGCCCGATGGAGCCCCGGAGCAACCGCAGGGCCGCCAGCGTCCAAGGCGAAGCAGGCTCTGCACCTGCTGATCGCCGCAGCCATGGCAATGGGCCACCAGGCCCAGTTGCCCTTCCTCCCCACGCGCGGGATGCCGCTCCAGACGAATGGCCGTGCGGAACGCCCGTCCTTCGCTGAAGCTCAGCAGCGGGGTCAGCCCTCGCCCCATCGCCCAGGCGGTACGGGCCTGCAACCCCAGCTGGAGGCGCAGGGCGATCTCCCAGCTGGCGGGGTGGGCGCGGGCAGCGGCACCGAAACGGCGCACGGCGGCGCGGCGGTCATGGCCCGTGGCCGAACGTCCGTCCGTGCTGGCCAGATAGAGCACGCCGCCGAAGGCCACCGCCTCGAGGGCCAGGGGAACCAGGGCGGCCGGACAGCCGAAGGCATCCAGATCCACCAGTTCGAAGCGGCGCCCCTCCACCAGGCAGCCCGCCAGCAGCTGCTGGGCCGTGGCGGTGCTCAATTGCCGTTCCACGGCCGCCGGCAGCCTGGCCAGATTGCGCTCCAGCAGGGGCAGGCGGTCCGGGTCGGCGTCGTTGGCCCACACCGCCGTGGCGCCGCCCTCCAGGCCGTAGCGGAGGGCCCGGATGCCGCAGCCCGCCATGCCATCCAGCACCTGCACCGGCCCGTCTGTGCCGGCGGCGGCCAGGGTCCGCGCCAGCAGGACGCCGAAGTCCCTGGCTGGCCTGGAGGCAGGTCGGAAGAAACCGCCACCGGTCTCCACGACGGCCTCCCCTTCGCAATAGTGAGGGGGTTCGCTCAAAGTCGGGTCCTTGCCGCAACCATCGGTGTCGTCCGCCGACCCCCAGCCTGCCCCCGGGGAGACCGCGCCGCAGCAGGGAGCCGACTGGGGGGACCACGCCCAGTGGGACTGGCGCGGCCACGGCTGCCACTGGCGCCGCCTGGGCCCCCCCGACGGGCCGGCGCTGGTGCTGTTGCACGGCTTCGGGGCCGCCAGCGGCCACTGGCGCCGCAACGCCGGTCCCCTGGCGGCAGCGGGCTGGTGCGTCTACGGCCTCGACCTGATCGGCTTCGGCGCCTCCAGCCAGCCGGGTCTGGATCGCCATCAGGCCCTGGACAACCGCCTCTGGTCGAGGCAGGTGCAGGCCTTCCTGGCGGAGGTGGTCCAGACGCCGGCCGTGCTGGTGGGCCATTCCCTTGGTGGCCTGGTGGCCCTGACCTGCAGCGTCTACTTCCCGCAATGGGTGCGGGCTGTGGTGGCGGCTCCCCTCCCCGATCCCAGCCTGCTGATGGCCGGGCGCCGGCCTCCTCGGCGCCCCCCCTGGCGACGCCGGCTGAAGCGTGGGGTGGTTCACGTCCTGCTGCGACTCCTGCCCCTGGAGCTGGTGGTGCCCCTGCTGGCCCACTCCCCCCTGCTCGACCTCGGCATCCAGTCGGCTTATCACCACCCGGTGATCGGTGACCAGGAGCTGCGTCGGCTGATCGCCCGGCCTGCCCGACGCCCCGGGGCGGTGCGGGCCCTGAGGGCCATGAGCATCGGCATGGGACTGCGGCCGTACCGGGCCACCGCCGTGTCGCTGCTGCAGCGGCTGGGGCGGCCCACCCTGCTGGTCTGGGGCGCCCAGGATCGGCTGGTGCCGGTGGAGGTCTCCCAGCAGTGCCTGCGGTTACGCGCGGACCTCGACCTGCACGTGGTCCCCTCGTGCGGCCACTGCCCCCACGATGAGGCCCCCGACGCCTTTCATGGCGCGGTGCTCAGCTGGCTGGAGCGGCTGCAGACGGGCTGACTGGTAGGGATCTCTGGCGCGTACCTTTGGGGAGACGATTCCGGTTTCCCCCCGGTTCCCCGCCGCACCCCGCTCACGAGCCCGACATGAAGCACACCCTTTCGGTGCTGGTGGAAGACGAATCGGGTGCCCTGAGCCGCATCTCCGGTCTGTTCGCCCGGCGGGGCTTCAACATCGAGAGCCTGGCGGTGGGCCCGGCGGAACACCGGGGCATGTCTCGGCTCACCATGGTGGTCGAAGGGGACGACCGCACCCTTGAGCAGATGACCAAACAGCTCAACAAACTGATCAACGTGCTGGGTGTGATCGATCTCTCCACCATTCCCGCCGTGGAGAGGGAGCTGATGCTTCTGAAGGTGGCGGCCCCGGCGGAGAATCGCGGCGCCATTTTCGATCTGGTGCAGGTCTTCCGGGCCAAGGTGGTGGACGTGGCCGACGACGCCCTGACGCTGGAAGTGGTGGGGGATCCGGGCAAGCTGGTGGCCCTGGAGCGCCTGCTCGAGGCCTACGGGATCCTGGAGATCGCCCGCACGGGCAAGGTGGCCCTGGAGCGGGCCTCGGGGGTGAACACCGAGCTGCTCAAGGCCACCGTCTCCGACAAGCGCGTCCCTGCCTGAGCAGACGCGCGATCCTCCTGAAAGGGCCTCAGGGCTTCTTCTTCTGCACCAGGGTTCCCCCTTCGATCACCCTGGCCTTGATCAGCTTGTCCCCCTGCTGGATCCGGTCGATCACGTCCATCCCCTTGGTCACCCGACCGAACACCGCATAGCGGCCATCCAGCTCAGGCAGCGCCTGCAGGGCCACATAGAACTGGGAGCTGGCTGAATTGGGGTCGCTCGAACGGGCCATGGCGATGGCGCCGCGCTCGTGGCTGAGGGCCAGCTGGCGCGTGGCTGTCGGGGTGGTGATCTCTTCTCCATAGCGGGGTTCCTGGGAGCCGTTGAGCTTGAGTTCCAGTGGAAGGCGTCGGGACTCGCCACTGGCGGGGTCCACGAAACCGCCTGAGCCGTAGTCACTGGCGGGAACCTTGGGATCGGCGCTGCTGGGGTCGCCGCCCTGCACCACGAAGGGCACCGGCTCCCGCACCACCCGGTGAAACACGGTGCCGTTGTAGACCCCGCGCCGGACGAGATCGACGAAGTTGCCCGCCGTAAGGGGGGCCGCCGCACCGTCCAGGCGCAGCTCCACCGGTCCCTTGCTGGTGTCCATGGCCACCACGGCCGTGCCCTGCAGGCAGGGGGTGCTGGCCGCCTCACATCCCAGGGGCCGGTTGCCGGTGTCGGCGGCGCAGGCCGCCAGACCAAGGGGCGTCAGGCCGAGAAGCGCCAGGAGCAGCAGCCGCCAGCCCAGGGCCGCAGGGTTCGTGCGGAATCGCATCTCAGAGGCCCTCCAGAGGAACGCCAAGAAAGCGGGCCAGGCGGGCACCCGCCAGTTCCAGATCCGCCAGGGGCATCGGTTCACCCACACGGGTCAGGGGCATGTCCCGACGACCCTGCACCCGCAGGGCCAGACGTCGCTGGGGGCTGAGGCCATCGCGCACCTCCACCTTCACCGCCTGGATCTCCCGCAAGGGAATCACCACTTCAATCAGCTGGCGGAAGCCGCGACGGCTGATGCGGGCCTCGCCAGACCCGCGATCGAAACGGTTGAGGCCTGACCCCACATCGATGCCGATGACCAGCCAGAGGTAGGTGGCCAGCAACAGCGCCGCCACCCCATAGAGCCCCATCACCAGACCCTGGGGCACCCAGACCAAGGCTGCGGGGTGGCCGATGGGCAGCAGATCGCGGCCGAAGCGGCTGGAGGCGCTGGTGAGCACGAAACCAAGGCCACCGATGCTGACGGCGGCCGCCACCAGCAGGTTGGAAAGACGGCGGGAGCCGAGCACCGGTTGCTCCAACACCTGCTCGTCGGCCGAAGGGGAAGCGACGCCGGGCGAAGCCATACGCGACGAAAGGGCAATGGCCCGCCATCCTGCCGCGAAGCGTGCCGGAGGCGTCAGTTTCAGCCCGTGTCGCCTGGCACGGGGGGCGGATCAACGTTGTTACCATCCCCCGGTAACCCACAGCCCTGCGGGTCATCCGCACCGCTTTCACCCATGACGATCGCCCTAGGGCGTGCACCGGCCACCCGTGGATGGTTCGACGTCCTCGACGACTGGCTCAAGCGCGACCGCTTCGTTTTCGTTGGGTGGTCCGGTCTGCTGCTGTTCCCCACGGCCTATCTGGCCCTGGGCGGCTGGCTCACCGGCACCACCTTCGCCACCTCCTGGTACACCCACGGCATTGCCAGCAGCTACCTGGAAGGTTGCAACTTCCTCACCGCTGCCGTCAGCACTCCGGCGGATGCCATGGGCCACAGCCTGCTGCTGCTCTGGGGCCCGGAAGCCCAGGGTGACTTCGTGCGCTGGATCCAGCTCGGTGGCCTCTGGCCGTTCGTGGCCCTGCACGGCGCCTTCGC
>NZ_JAHLYP010000028.1 GCF_025127995.1 Synechococcus sp. CS-1332
GGCCAGCACCACGGCGGCGGCCAGGGGCTGCATCGGATCCCCCACGGCGGCGACCACCCGCAGCGCGGCGCCGGACCTATCCCCTGCCTCGGCGACGGGGAGGCCCGCCGCCCGCAGGCCCCGTTCCACCAGCGCCGCCTTGAGGCCATGGTCGGGGTGGCGCAGGCTGCCGCTCACCAGCCCGTGGGCCGCCACCCCCAGACCCACCAGCAGGGCCAGAGCGGTGCTGGTGCCCCCAGGCACGCATTCAGCCAACAGCAGGGGCCGGCCGGGCGGCCGTGGCTCCCCCCAACGACGGCCCAGGGCCAGCAGGGCCTCCAGCCGGGCCGGATCAAGGGCCTCGCCGCCGCTGAGACAGCGGGCCGAACCGGCCCCGGCCAGCCCCGGCAACCGCAGGTGGGGCACCGCCGGGGCCACCGGGCAGCCCAGGTCAACCACCAGGGGGGCCAGGGCCAGCTCCCGCAGCACCACATGGCTGATCAGGGCGGGAGACACCCCGGCGGGCAGGGGCGGCAGGGCGTGGGGACGCTCCCCGGCAGGCCCGAGCACCAGCAGTTCGGCGTCGGCCGCCGCCGTGCGGCGCCGGGAGCTGGGGGTGGCGCCGGCGGCGGAGATGCCAGGCACGGCGGCGGTGTCGGTGGCCGCCAGCAGCAGCAGCACCTCACTGCGGCGCCAACCCTGGGACCAGGGCCCGCACCAGCGGTCGGCGGCGGCCGCGGAACCGGAGATCCGCCGCAGCTGGCTCAAAGGGGGTCGAGGGCCACCAGGCCGCGCAGGGCCGCCGGCGGCTCGCTGATCGGCACATCCAGGCGCGGGAAAATCCAGTAGGCCACAGCGTGGAGGGCCAGCACCACGATCAGGTTCTGCAGCAGGACCAGCAACAGGGCTGCGACCTGCACCTGGGCCAGATCGAAGCCCCCGGCCAGACCCACCACCCCCGCCAACCGGTCCAGCAGGTTGGCGGCGGCGGTGGTGATCACCACCCAGAGGTTCTCCCCCACGAGCACCGAGAGCACCGCCACCCGCACCAGGAAACCGGCGGCGCCGATCAGGCTGCCCACCCCCAGGGTGAGCCACCAGCTACGGCGGTGGCGCCAGCCCCAACCCAGCCAGAGGGAGAGCAGGCCATAGGGGAACAGCACAAGGGGGCCGCGGATCGGCCCCATCAGGGCCACCAGCAACAGGGCCGTCACCACCACCCCCTCCAGGGCACAGCGCCAGCCATGGCGCAGCTGCAGCAGGGCCAGGGGCAGGGGCAGGGCGAGACGGAACAGGGGGCTGCCCACCGGCAGGTAGTAGAGCGCCACCCACAACAGGGCGGTGGAGGCCGCCAGGTAGGCAGTGTCCATCAGCTGGCGCGCCTGGCGAGGGCTCAGCTGCCGCCGGGAGGGAGGAGTCATCGGCTCAGCGCGGCGCCGGCGCCGGACGGGAGGCGGGGGCGGCACTGCCGGTGGCCGGGGCGGGGGATTCCGTGGCCGCGGTACCGGCCGCTGGCATGCGCTCGATCGTTTCCACCTCGAACGGCACCCCGGCGGCCCGCAGGGCCTTGGTGACCACCTCGGCGGGGGCGGATGGATCCGCCAGGGGTAGACGGATGGTGACGCGGTAAGGGGCCGGACGGACGGCCGGGGCCACGGGGGACACCGGGGTGGCAGGGTCTACAGGACGGGCCGGGGGTTCATTGGCCGTCGGACGGGGCTGACTCGCTGTGGTGGGGGCGGGGTTAGCGGGGGTCAGCGCCCGCGGGGCACCGGCCGGGGGGGAGGCAGGGGCGGCCGGGGCTCGGGAAAAGCTGCGGGACAGGGCGTCACCAAACGTTGTTCCACCACAGGCGGACAGCAGCAGGGGCAGCATCAGCAGGGTTCCCGCCAGCGAAAGGGAGGGGCGGGGAGACGCCATCAGCTGCCCGCGGGTTTGATCACCCGCACGGCGCTGGCCCGCAGACGACCAGATTTGGTGGTGGCGGGGGGCTTCTTGGCGGTGACGGCCTTGGTGGCTGCTGGCTTGGCCGTGGCCTTTTTGGTGGCGGGGGGCTTCTTGGCGGCAGCCCTGGTGGCGCTGCGGGCCTTGGCGGCGCTCTTGCTGGTGGCGGCCTTGGCGGCCAGCAGCTCCACCGCCTGCTCCAGGGAGATGGTGTCGGCGGTGGTGCCCTCCGGCAGGGAGGCATTCACCTTGCCCTGCTTGACGTACAGCCCATAGGGACCATCGAACAGCTGGATGCTCTCCTCGGAGCCCTCCGGCGCTCCGAGATCCTTGAGCGCCGTGCGACCGCCACGGCCCTTCTTGGGCATGGCCAGCAGCTCCAGGGCCCGGTTGAGGCCCACGGCAAGCACGTCGTCCTCGGCCTTGAGGGAGCGGTAGTCCTTCTCCCCCTTGCCCTTGTCGTGGACCACGTAGGGGCCGAAGCGTCCCAGCCCGGCCTGCACCTTGCCCCCATCCGGGTGCTCACCCAGGTGGCGGGGAAGCCGCAGCAGCCCCAGGGCATCCTCAAGGCTGAGATCCTCGGGCTTGACCCCCTTGGGCAGGGAGGCCCGCTTGGGCTTGGGCACCTCCTCGCTCACCTGGCCGCGCTGCACGTAGGGGCCGTACTGGCCGAACAAGAGGTACACCTGCTCGCCGGTCTCGGGGTCCTCCCCGAGCGATTCGGGTCCTTCGGCCTTCTGGCGCAGCAGCAGCTCGGCCTTCTCGGCATCCAGATCGGCGGGCGTGATCTCCTGGGGCAGGGTGGCCTTGAGCAGCTCCTCGCTGCCGTCCTCCGCCACCCGCTTGGTCTCGAGGTAGGCGCCGAAGCGGCCGATCCGCACCACGCAGGGCAGACCCTCCAGCACCACCGTGCGGGAGATGCCGGGGTCGATGTCGCCCTCCCGTTGCTGCACCTGGGTCTCCAGGCCCTTCTCGCCCTTGTAGAAGCCCTCCAGGTAGGGCAGCCAGGACACCTTGCCCGTGGAGATCTCGTCGAGGGTGTGCTCCATCTTCGAGGTGAAGGCCGTGTCCACCAGGTCGGGGAAGTGCTCCTCCAGCAGGGCCGTCACCGCGAAGGCCGTGAAGCTGGGGGTGAGGGAGTTGTTCTGCAGGGTGGCGTAACCCCGGTCGACGATGGTGCCGATGATGCTGGCGTAGGTGGAGGGCCGGCCGATGCCCTCCTTCTCCAGGGTCTTGACCAGGGCGGCCTCGCTGTAGCGGGCAGGGGGCTGGGTCTGGTGGCCGAGGGCCTCCACGGCCCGGCAGACGGGGGCATCACCAACGGCGAGCGAAGGCAGCAGCGCCTCCTGGCCCTCCAGGGCCGCGTCAGGGTCGTCGCTGCCCTCCACGTAGGCGCGGAAGAAGCCGGCGAAGTCGATGCGCTTGCCGCTGGCCCGGAACGTGGCGCCCGCCGCTTCGATGTCGACGGCCAGCAGGGTGAGCCGGGCGTCGGCCATCTGGCTGGCCACGGTGCGCTTCCAGATCAGCTCGTAGAGGGCCAGATCGCGGCCGTCGAGGCAGGAATCCTTGGGTGTGCGGAAGCTCTCGCCGGCGGGCCGGATCGCCTCGTGGGCCTCCTGGGCATTGCGGGCCTTGGTGCTGAACTGGCGCGGCTCCGGGCTGAGGAATTCCTTGCCGTACATGGCGCCGACGCAGTTGCGCGCCGCCGTCAGGGCCTGGCCGGAGAGGTGCACCGAGTCGGTGCGCATGTAGGTGATGAAACCCCGTTCGTAGAGGGCCTGGGCCGTGCGCATGGTGTCGCGGGCCGAGAGCCGCAGCTTGCGGTTGGACTCCTGCTGCAGGGTGCTGGTGGTGAAGGGGGGCACGGGCCGCCGCAGCGTGGGCTTCTCCTCCACCGCCGACACCCGCCAGGGGGAGCTTTCGACGGCGGCCTTGAGGGCGCTGGCCTCGGCTTCGCTGAGCAGCTTCACCTTGCTGCCCGGCTTGAGGCCGCCGGTGGTCTCGTCGAAATCGGAACCGCCGGCGATGCGCTCGGCCCCCAGGTGGGTGAGCTTGGCATCGAACGGCACCGCCGCCTGCGCGAGGCCGGCCTTGAGATCCCAGTAGCTGCCGCTGCGGAAGGCGCGACGGGCGCGCTCTCGCTGCACCAGCAGCCGCACCGCCACCGACTGCACCCGTCCGGCGGACAGGCCCCAGGCCACCTTTTTCCAGAGCAGCGGCGACAGGGTGTAGCCCACCAGGCGATCGAGGATGCGGCGGGTCTCCTGGGCATGGACCAGCTCCATGTCGAGGTCGCGGGTCTGGTCGAGGGCGCGGCCGATCGCCTCCTTGGTGATCTCGTGGAAGACCATCCGCTTCACCGGCACCTTCGGCCCCAGGAGCTGGAGCAGGTGCCAGCTGATGCTCTCCCCTTCCCGGTCCTCGTCCGTGGCCAGCAACAGCTGGTCAGCATCCTTGAGGGCGTCCTTGAGCTCCTTCACCACCTTTTTCTTGTCCTTCGGCACCACGTAGAGGGGTTCGAAGGCGTTGGCGGTGTTGACGCCGAGATTGGCCCACTTTTCGCCCTTGTGCGCCGCAGGAATCTCGCTGGCGTTGTTGGGCAGATCGCGCACATGGCCCATCGACGCCTCCACCCGGAAGGTCTTGGGCAGGAACGCCCGGATGGTGCGTGCCTTGGTGGGGCTCTCGACGATGACCAGGGTGTGGGCCACGGGAAGGCGCGATACCGCTTCCTTCTTTATCGCATCGGCGGACCCAGCGGGTATCGGGGCACCAGACCGACCCCCCAGATGGCGGCTACAGTCCAACCCATCGCGTGCCTCCTCGATCCCTGTGGCAGACCTGTTTCTGGCAGCAGCGAGCTCTGTCACCACGGCCGCTTCCGCCGCCGAGGCCATTGCCTCCGGTCTGGGCACCGGCGGCCTGGCCCTGCAGCTGAATGCCGGCGCGATCGCTCCGGAAGTGGCCGTCCTACTCACCCTGGTGGTCTGTCTGGTTGTCGACCTGGCCGGCGAAAAGGCCGCCAGCCGTTGGGTTCCGCCCATCTGCTACGGCGGCCTTTCGGCTTCTCTCGTGCTGCTGGCTCTGCAATGGAACAGCCCCCTGGAGCCTTCCTTCCTCGGCTCCTTCCTGGCCGACAACCTGGCGATCGCTTTCCGGGCCGTGGTGGCCGCCTCCACCTTGATCTCCTTGCTGCTGAGCTGGCGCTACGTGGAGCGCAGCGGCACCCCGATGGGCGAATACGCCGCCATCCTGCTGGCCGCCACCCTCGGGGCCATGTTCCTGTGCGGCTCCACCGACCTGGTGAGCATCTTCATCTCCCTGGAAACCCTCTCAGTCGCCAGCTATCTGTTGGCGGGGTACATGAAACGGGATGCCCGCAGTTCCGAGGCGGCCCTGAAGTATCTGCTGGTGGGTTCGGCCGCCGCGGCGGTGTTCCTCTATGGCGCCTCGCTCCTTTACGGCCTCAGCGGCGGTGCCACCAGCCTGGCCACCATCGGGTTGGCCCTGCAGACCAGCGCCTCCCCGATCACCGCCCTGGCCCTGGTGTTCGTGCTGGCCACCGTGGCGTTCAAGATCGCGGCGGTTCCGTTCCACCAGTGGACCCCCGACGTCTATGAGGGTTCCCCCACACCGGTGGTCGCTTTTCTGTCGGTGGGCTCCAAGGCCGCCGGTTTCGCCCTGGCGGTGCGCCTACTGGTGGGCTGTTTCGAGAGCTTCGACGCCCAATGGAAGTTCCTGTTCACCGTGCTGGCCGTACTGAGCATGGTGCTGGGCAACGTGGTGGCCCTGGCCCAGACCTCGATGAAACGGATGCTGGCCTACAGCTCCATTGGGCAGGCCGGTTTCGTGATGATCGGACTGGTCTGTGGCACCGAAGACGGCTTCTCGGCGATGGTGCTCTACATGGCCGCCTATCTGTTCATGAACCTGGGCGCCTTCGCCTGCATCATCCTGTTCTCCCTGCGCACCGGAAGCGACCGCATCGCTGACTACGCCGGTCTTTACCAGAAGGATCCCCTGATCACTCTGGGGCTGAGTCTGTGCTTGCTCTCCCTCGGTGGCATCCCGCCGATGCTGGGCTTCTTCGGCAAGATCTACCTCTTCTTCGCCGGCTGGGCCGACCACCAATACCTGCTGGTGGTGGTGGGCCTGGTCACCTCCGTGGTGTCGATCTACTACTACATCTCGGTGATCAAGATGATGGTGGTGAAAGAACCCCAGGAGGCTTCCGATGTGGTCAAAGATTATCCCGCCATCACCTGGAATCTGGCGGGTATGCAGCCCCTGCGGGCGGCCCTCGTGGGCTGCGTGGTGATCACCGCCGTGGGTGGCGTGCTCTCCAGCCCCCTGTTCGACTGGGCCAGCTCCACCGTGGCCGGCACCCCGATCCTGCAGCAGGCCATCGCCGCAGCGGCCATCGCCCCACTGGGCTGAACGACCGGCTGACTTCCTAGCCTTCTGCCTATGGATCTCCCCAACCCACCGGTGGCCGAGCTGGTTCACGTCTCCAAGGTCTACGGCAGCGGTGACACAGAAGTTCGTGCCCTTGACGACCTCTCCCTGACGGTTCAAAAGGGTGACTACCTGGCGGTGATGGGAGCCAGCGGATCCGGTAAAAGCACCGCGATGAACATTCTTGGCTGCCTGGATCGGCCGAGCTCCGGCAGCTACCACCTGAACGGCACCGATGTCGACAGCCTCGACGACGACGCGCTGGCCGACCTGCGCAACCAGCAGCTGGGCTTCGTGTTCCAGCAGTTCCATCTGCTGCCCCAGTTAAGTGCCATCGACAACGTGATGCTGCCGATGATCTATGCCCGCATCCCCAAGGAGGAGCGACGCCGGCGGGCCCTGGCGGCCCTCGATCGCGTCGGCCTCTCCAACCGGCTGGAGAACAAGCCCAACCAGCTCTCCGGCGGCCAGCAGCAGCGGGTGGCCCTGGCCCGGGCGATCATCAACGATCCGGCCATGCTCCTGGCCGACGAGCCCACCGGTGCCCTCGATTCCCACACCACCGAGGAGGTGCTGAGCCTGTTTGGTGATCTCAATGCCCAGGGCATCACGATCCTGCTGGTGACCCACGAAAACGAGGTGGGCGCCAGGGCCGATCGGGTGGTGCACTTCCGCGACGGCCGCATCAGCGGCTGAAGCCCGCCGCGACTCAGCCCGGGGAAGGCTTCCGGGTTCCTGGCAGGGGCAGCGGCAAGGGCGAGCGGGGCCGCTCCAGGGTGGCGATGAGCTGACCCATCAGCAGGGCTACAGCGTCGGTGGGGCCGCTGCCATCCGGACCGGCCATGCCGGCGAACAGGCTGCCGCCGGGATCGAGATCGCCGGGGTCGGTGGCGACCCAGCCGCCATCCTCGGGCAGGCGCAGCTCGAAATGCAGGTGGGGGCCGGTGCTCAGGCCCGTGCTGCCAACCCGGCCAATCACTTCACCCTGGCGCACCATCTCCCCGTCCTTGACGTAGAGCTCGGACAGGTGTCCGTAGAGGGTGCGGCGGCGGGGACGGTCGTGCTCCACTTCCACCGCCAGGCCGTAGCCACCAGCCAGACCGCTGCTGACGACGCGTCCTGACAGGGCCGCCACCACCGGCGTGCCTTCGGGGGCCGCCAGATCGCGGCCAGCGTGCATCAGCCAGCTGCCGATCACCGGGTGCAGACGCCAGCCGAAATTGCTGGTGGTGACCGCTGAGCCGATCAGGGGGAAGAGCAGCCGCAGGTTGCCGTTGCCACCTATCGGAGCGGGCCGGGGGGTGACCCGGAACACGTCGGTCAGGCGGAAGCTGCCGCCGGCCCCGGTGAGCAGGGCGCTGACGGGCACGGTGATCGGCGGCAGGGGGGAGGCATCGAGGCCGAAGCCGCCGAAGCCGATGCCGCGGCCACCGGCCGCCAGATCACCCTCGCCCAGACCATCCGAGAGGCCATCCTTGCGGCCGCGACCGATGATGATCACGCCGGAATTGCATTCCTGGACCGAGAGGGCCCCGGCGCGACAAGCCTTGTTGCGGGTGGCCGCCTCCTGGGGTGAGAGCAGGGAACCGCGCACCCGCACCCGCTCACCAGGGGTCACGACCCCCTCCCGCACCAGGGCATCGAGGGACGAATCGAAGCGGCGGACCGGCTCCGGACGGCGCTCCGCCGTGCCTGGGCGCAAGGTGGGCGGAGGCGCCTCACCGCTGACCGGCGGAGGGGGCGCCAGGGGCTGGACGGGCGCCTGGAACTGGGGGCGGGTGACTGGCGCGGCGATCCTCACCGAAGGTCGCAGCACCGGGGTCGGAGCGGGCACTGGCGGGTCCGTCGCTTCGGCGCCTGGAACAGCCTGGGCCAGCACCAGGGGCATGGCCAGCCAGGAGGCCGTGGCGCCGGCCGTAAGGGCCGTCAGGACGGTGAGGGGCTTGGGGGCCATGTCAGGGAAAGGCGAAACACACTGTAAGGGGGGTGCTCATCCGGGGCCGAACCTGCGGTACAGCACCCGCTCCCGTGGGCCATGAACCAACCGCAACCCGCCATCGGCTGTCAGCCCGATGGGACGCCAGTCGTCACCGTCGAGGCGGATGGGGCCGGCGGGCAGCAACAGGCGCTGCTCCGCCTGCCGGCGCACCTCCTCCGGGCGACCGGCCCAGGCCATGGCCCAGTCCAGGGCCACCAGCACCTCCCCACACCAATGCCACGGGTCAGCGCGCCCTGATCCCAGCACCGTGGCCACCGCCACGGCGCCGGGAGGCACACGGTTGGCGGCATTGAGCCCCACACCCATGCGGGCCCAGCGGCAGGCCTCCCCCCGCAGCCGCAAGCGGGGCAGCAGACCCGCCAGCTTCATCGGTAGGGCCCCGTCTGCGGCGACCAGCAACAGATCGTTGGGCCACTTGAGCCGCACCCGCAGCCCGCGGGCCTCCAGCCGCAGACACAGCCCGACCGCCGCCGCCAGGCCAGGGGCCGCGGCCTCCGCCGCCGCAGCGGGCCATGGCAGGGCCGCACTCAGCCAGACCCCCCCGCTCGGGGAGCACCAGGGGCGGCCCTGCTGGCCGCGGCCGAAGCGCTGGCGGCGGGCGATCACCGCCCGGGGGGTCCGCAGGGGCCCGGCGCCGGCGAGACGCGGATCGGAGGCCAGCCAGCGGTCGAGCTCCGTCTCGGTGCTGGCGCACACCGGCAGAGCCCGCAGCCGCCAGACAAAGGGTGACGCAGGGGGATCAGGCAGCGCCCGCCGATGGGCCCCGATCGCGCCGATCAAAACCGACGCAGCCAGTCGCCGATGCGGGCCGCCCCGGCCTCCAGGTCACTGGCCGGGTGCACCAGGGCCAGACGTTGCCAGCCCTCGCCGCCGGGGCCGAAGCCGTTGCCGGGGGTGAGGCAGACGCCGGTGCCCTCCAGCAGGGCGGCGCAGAAACGCTCCGAATCCAGGCCCCGAGCCCGCGCCACTTCAGGGATCTGCAGCCACAGGTAGAGCGCCATCGAGGGCAGCCGCACCGGCCAGCCCTGGGCCTCGAGGCCGGCGGCCATCCGATCGCGGCGCTCCCGGTAGATGCCGCGCAGCTGCTGGGGCCAGTGGGGGGCCTGCTCCAGGGCGGCGATGGCTCCGGCCTGCAGGGCCAGGGACTGGTTGAAATCCACCACTCCTTTGAGCTGGCGCAGGGCGGTGATCAGCTCCTCGGCGCCGATGGCGAAGGCCAGCCGATACCCCCCCAGGCACCAGCTTTTGGAGAACGAAAAGAATTCGATGCCGCAGCGACGCCAGGCGGGGTGGCGCAGCAGGGCGGGGGCCTCCCCGTCCAGGGCCAGATCCACGTAGGGGTTGTCATGAGCGAGCACCACGTCGTGGCGCAGGGCCCGGTCCACCGCCGCATCCAGCCAGGCCTGCTCGCCGGTGGTGGCCGTGGGGTTGTGGGGGAAGCCCAGCACCATCAGCTTGAGGGCCTGCCACTGGCTGGGGGCCAGCCGGTCGAAATCCGGCCGCCAGCCAGCCTCGGCATCGAGGGGCAACAACACCGGCTCGGCGCTGGCCAGATGCAATCCGCCCATATGGGACGGGTAGTAGGGGTCGAGCAGCAGGGCCGGATCGCCGGGGTTGAGCACCGCCAGCGGCAGATGGGCCGTGCCCTCCTGGGACCCCACCAGCAGCAGCACCTCCGTTTCCGGATCCACCACCACGTCGAAACGACGCCGCGCCCATGCCGCCACCGCCTCGCGGAAGGGGAGGGTAGCGGCGTGGAGGCAGTAGGAGGCGCTCTCAGGCCTGCCCAGGCCCGCGGCGATGGCCTCGAGGGCCACCGCGGGTGGCTGCAGGTCGGTGGAGCCGAGGGAGAGATCCAGCAGTGGCGGCAGGGGAGCGCCATCCGGGGCGCACTCTTCCAGGGCACGGGCGCTATAGGCGGCCTTGCGCTGGTCGTTACGGGCGAAGACGCCGCTGCCAAGCCGCGTCAGGCGCTCAGAGATGGGCATCAAGGAACGCCTTGAGCTGGGACTGGGCCATGGCGCCTTCGTGGCGGGCCACTTCAAGGCCGGCCCGGAACAGGATCAGGGTGGGCAGACCCTGCACCTTGAGGCTGTCGCGGCTGATGGGGTTGGGATCGGCCTCCAGCTTGCCGACGCTGAGGGCGCCACCGGGAGCCGTGGCGTAGGCGGCGGCCGCCCAGGTCATCAGGGGGGCCATCAGCCGGCAGGGACCACACCAGGCGGCCCAGACGTCCACCAGCACCGGGCCAGGTGCCTCAAGGACCGACACCTGGAAGTTGGCGTCGGTGAGGGCGAGCACGGGGGGGTCAACGTCGGCGGCCACGGCACTGGAGAGAGCGATGGCCCGATTGTATGAATTCAGAGCTTGTCGATGGACTGGCGCAGCTCCTCGAGCTCGGCATTCACCTCGGCCACTTTCACCGGCTCCAGCTGGGGAGCCGGACCACCCTCCATGGGCAGGGAGATGGGGGTCTTGCCGCCTTCGAGCCGGTTCTTGAGGGCCGCCAGCTCTTCGTCGACGTTGCTGCCCTCCAGAGCCGCGAACTGGCTTTCCAGATCGGCCCCGGCCAGCTCGGCGGCGGCCTGGCTGCGGGCCTCCATGTTCAGCACCTTCTCCTCCATCTGATCGAAGGCGGCCATCGAACTGTTGGTGTTCAGGCTGCCGACGGCGTTCTGGAGCTGCTCCTGGGCCTGGGCCGCCTGGGCGCGGGCCTTGAGCATGTCCTTCTTGGTTTTGGCCTCGGCGATCTTGCCCTCGAGGGCGGTGAGGCTGCGCTTGAGGGTGTCGACCTGGCCGGCCTGGCCATTGAGCTGGGCGTTGAGGGCGGCGGCGGTATCGGTGTAGGTCTTGCGGCGGGAGAGGGACTCACGGGCCAGGTCCTCCTCACCCTTTTTGAGGGCCAGTTCAGCGCGCTCGTACCAGGTGCGGCTCTGGGCCTCGGCCTGCTCGGCCTGGTTCTGCAGCCGCTTCTGGCTGGCGATGGCCGTGGCCACGGCCTGGCGCAGTTTCACCAGGTCGGCCTGCATGTCCGCCACCGACTGATCCAGGATCTTGGCCGGATCCTCGGCCTTGCTCACCAGGTCGTTGAGGTTGGCGCGCAGGAGGCGGCTGAGCCGATCGAAGAAACCCATGGAGGCGGGGCTATTGCAGTCCTCGACAGTAGCCAGAACCAGCCGGCAAGCCCCCTCCACCGGCCAGCGGATTGCCGCACCCCTAGCGTGGGGTGATGGAGCCCTCCCGTTCCCGCCAGCGCCGCCAGGTCGATAACGGCGGGTCCCGTCGCTGGATCAGCGAGGCGGTGCAGACCCGCCGCGTGGGCAACATCTCGTTGCTGATGCCTCCCCCCCGGCCGCCGGCCAGTGCCCTGGCGAGCTGCCTCGACAGCCTCCAGCAGGACTGGCGCCGCGACGGCCACCTGGCTGGTCTGTGGCGGGAATGGCCCCGGATCGCCGGCCCCCAGCTGGCCCCCCATTGCCGTCCCCTGCAGCTGCAGGGGGGCCTGCTGACCGTGGGTGCCGCTCCGGGGCCGTGGCTGCAGGCCCTGCAATACAACCGCCACCAGTTGCTGGGTTCGCTGCGGGCGGCTGGCTTCGTGGTGCGGGACGTGCGGGTGCAGCAGCACCACCCCGGCGCCCCCGGCACGCCGGGCGGCCAGAGCGAGGCGGACGTCTGGGCCGTCCATCCCAGCCGTTGCGACGTGCATGGCCTGGCGGACTGCCCGGCCTGCGGCCGGCCGGCCCCGGCCGGGGAGATGGCCCGCTGGGGCCACTGCAGCTTCTGCCGCCGCACTGAGCTGGCCTGAAGCCTTCAAAAGGGGCGTTCAGGGGAAGCCAGGTCCTCTCCGGTCCTCGAACAGGGCCCGCCAGGCCTGCTCCTGGGAAGCCGCGGCCTCGGTGCCCTCCATGGGGAACCCGGCCAGGAAGTCCTTGTCGGTGGCGGGCTCGTAGGGCCCCTGCTTGATCTCCATCAGCACCGCATCGGCGCTCAGGGCCACCAGGGTGTGGATCACCCCTTCGGCCAGCTCAATTCCGAACAGGGGTCCACCGGCGCTGATCCGTTCACACGCCTGCACCCGACCAGCACCATCGAGCAGCAGCAACCCCACCTCCCCCTGCAGCACCAGGAAGCACTCAAAACCGGCGCCGGGGGTCCCGCGCCGGTGGCGGTGGGGCCGCACGTAGGTGCCAGGCTGCATCGCGTTGAGGAAGCGCTGCACCCGATCGGTGGGGGCGTGGAAGTTGTGATTCAGGCGTCGGCGCGGTGAGGCGCCAGCGCCGGCCGCCACGGTGTTGAACAGCGCCTGATCGATGCGCTGCAGGTGGGAGGGGGCGGCGGACTCCAACGGGGGCACGGGCGACCATCGGCAACGACCCATAGATTGATCGCCCTCAGGGCAGCGGCAACGACATGGGCGCAGGTCAGCGGAGAATCCGGCAGGCGGCGGGCCCCTTGGCGGTTGTGCTCGGCACCGGCCTGGCCCTGCCGGCCCTGGCGGCAACACCCAAAGTGGGCGCCACGCAGGCGGCCCCGGTAGCCACCTATGGGATGGAGGCCGTCACCAGCTCAGGAATGGGGGCGATGGCCATGGGCGGCGCCGACATCATGCGGATGATGATGGGCGGCCGCCCTTCGATGAACAGCACCAGCCGCCAGCTGGAACTGCAGTTGCAGGCGCCCGGCAAGGTGGCCAGCCCCACGGCTGAGCACCGCATCCCCCCTGCCATGGCGATGGGCACGGCGCTGCCGTTGCGAAGCGGCAGCGACAGCCCTGGGCAGCCCGGCCAGTGGCAGGACAAGGACATCCCCGAGCCGAAGGGGCGGCTGTTGATCTACCGAGGCTGCGCCGAAAGCGCCGGCGCCGGCCAGCCGGAGATCATCACCCTGAAGGGGCGGTTGCCGGAACAGCGTCGCCAGGCCCTGGAGGGCCTCAGGCGTCTGGCCACCAGCCCCGCCGCAGGCGGCGCGCCCCTCACCAGCGGCCGCTGGCCCTCTGGCAGTGAGCCTCCGGCGGTGCCGCTGCAGGGCTCGCTGGTGGGCAGCCATGTGGTGGCCAGCAACTACGCCCCGGAGATCCGTTTCCAGGTGGAAAGCAGCCACGACTACCTGGCCCCGGTGACGCTGACCACCACCACAGCCGGCGGCGCCCAGCGGCTGGGCTGGCAGACCATCCCCACCGCCCTCGGCTACCAGGCCATGGCCACCGGCATGGGCCGCCAGGAGGGCGACATCGTGATGTGGACCTCCAGCGAGGCGCCCTGGGCGGACAGCTCGGTGCCGGGCGAACTGCGGGCCCCGGCAGCGGCCAGGCTGGTGCAGCGCGGCGTGCTGCTGGCGCCGGAGCGCACCACCTGCTCGATCAGCGCCCAGGCCATGGCGGCGATGCGGATGGCGATGCTCACCTTCACCGCCTACGGCGACACCCTCTTGCTGAGCAGCGCCAAGGGGGGCCCCGCCTGGCGGCTCAGCCTCGAGCGCCGCTCCACCGCCCTGCGTCCGCTCGGAGAGGGCCTTGAGGGTCTCGATCCGGGCGCCGGTGAAGGGAAGGAGGAGCCGGCCCAAAAGGGGGGGGGCTTCAATCTGTTCAAGCTGTTCTGATGGCGCGTCACGCCGGACTTCACAGATGTCTCCCGTGCCATCAACGACGTTGCCTGGTTTCCAGACTCAGTTGCTGCGGGCGCTCCTGCCCGCCACCTGCCGCTTAAACCTGCCGATCTCCAGCTCCAGCACGCCTCCGGTGATGCCCAGCGCCCCGGCGAGATCCCGAAGCTTGCTGTCTTCCTCAGGCTCGATCATGCCGTCGGCACAGGCAACGCGAAAAGCGGCTTCGAGAATCAGTTCGCGGCCGTTGTCATCCAGCCGTGCCCGTTCCTCCCTGAGGCGAGCAAGGAGTTCATCAAACGGTGAGGTTCCAGCCGCGCCGGGGGCGGCATTGGTACGTTGGCGCGCTTCAGCGGCTGCACGGAGTTCCTCGGGATCCGGCCTTTCACCCATGATCTCGGCACAGGTGTCGGCCATGGTCACAAGTTCGGGCGCTTCGATCTCCCCATCCGCCAGGGTGATGTCAATCATGCAGGCCAGCATGAGATCGCGCACCTTGGCCGCGTAGCGATCACCGAGGGACACGGCCCAGCGCAGATCGGAGAGATCCCTTTGCTTGCGCTGGAGCTGGGAGGCCCTGGGATCGCGTTTGCACCCGGTGTGGCCGCCCGAGAGGCTGTCGTAGACGTGGAAAGTGAAGCGTTCCACAAGCTCACGGCAAAAGGCGACCCCACGCACCGAGTTGCCATAGGGGTCCAGGCGGGGAGAGAACGTCGCGAAGCCCATCAGGTTGGGCACCACCACCATCACCGCACCGGCCACGCCGGATTTCGCGGGCAAGCCCACCTCGAGAGTGAACACACCGGCGTTGTCATACATCCCGGCCGCCTGCATCACGGACAGGGTCTTCTTGACCACATCAGTGGGCAGAATCTCCATGCAAGTGATCGGACACACGCCGCCGTTGGCGAGGGTGGCGGCAGCCACCGAGAGCATGTTGGCCGTCATCTCGATGCTGCAGCAGGAGAGATACAGATCGAGCATCTTGTGGAGGTCCACCTGCCGTGGCAGCCCTTTGCCCCCCTGAAGCAGATAGGCAATCGCGAAGTTGTTGTGCGCCGTTTCCCGCTCGGACAGCATCGTCTGCTCACTGAACCGCATCGGCCCAACCCCTCCGCAGAGGGCCGACCAGAGATTCATGATGTCTTCGGTGATCTCCCTGGCATTCTTGTTTGGCCAGCCGGAAGCAACGACCCCGGCGGTCATGATGGCTCCGGCGTTCACGCAGGGGTTGAAGGGACGACTGTCAGGCAGGAGATCGAGCGCGTTGAAGGGGCGCCCGGAGGGCTCGACTCCAACGAACTGATGGGTGAAGTCCGCTCCTTCACGATCAAGCGCATACGCATAGGTGAGAGGTTTGGAAACGGACTGAATCGAGTGATAAACATCAACATCCCCGATCGCCATCCGCTGGCCATCGACCGTACAGATCGCGACCCCCCACTTCTCAGGATCCGCATCCCGCAGGATCGGGATGTAATTGGCATTCGCTCCAGTGAAGTCGAGGGCAACATGGTCGTAGACAGTCTGAATATCGCAGCAGAATTCATCCCAGTCAGGAATAACAAGCTGGCGTCGCAAGACTCGGTTGACCATCATCAACTCGGGACCCACCAGGGCAGCGAAGCTCTCCTGATCGATTGGCCTGCCGCCCAGGGCCGCCAGCCGGTCGATGGTGGTGCGCAGGCGGAAATCGTCAACCGTGATGCCACTCTCGATCAGGCGCGCCTGAATCCTGGCGGCGTCGGTTGTGCCGTTCTCCGAAACACTGTCGAAAAGGGCCTGCATCCGATCCACGGGATCTTCCTGAACGCCAGGCAGGAGGCTATCTGCCTTCCTTCCAAGTCGGACCTCTCCAGGCGGAACCATGCAGCACAGATTGAGTGGCCCCGCCGTTGCGGTGACCGTGAGCTCGTTCCGGGTGTGCTGCCCATGGAGCGGCTCCTTAGCCTGAGCCGGTTCACGGCACCCGATTCGCCGCCCGCAGGAGTCCGCCCCTTGGCCGCAGCGCGCCACATCCTCCTCACCGGCGGCAATTCCGGCATCGGCTTCGAAGCGGCCGTGGTCCTCTGCCGTGCCGGCCACCGCCTCACCCTGCTCTGCCGGGACCGGGCCACCGCCGAGGCGGCCGGCCGGCGGGTGCTGGAGCGGGCCTGTTCAGGCACCTCCCCTGCCGCCGAGGTGTGCGACCTGGGCGATCTGGACACCGTGCGGGCCTGTGCCACCGGCCTGCTGGCCCGGGGGACCCCCATCGACACGCTCGTGCTCAATGCCGGCCTGCAGTACGCCGGTGCCAGCGAGCCGCGGCGCACCGCCCAGGGCCATGAGCTCAGCTTCGGGGTCAACCATCTGGGCCATGTCCTGCTGGCCCACCAGCTGGGGCCCCTGCTGGCGGCCGGACAATCGCCACGGCTGGTGGTCACCGCCAGCGAGGTCCACGACCCCGCCACCGCGGGGGGAAAGGTGGGGGCCCCGGCGGGCCTCGGCGAGCTGGCTGGCCTGCAGCCCGGCAAGGGGACCACGATGGTGAACGGCTCAGATCCGTTCAATGCCGACAAGGCCTACAAGGACAGCAAGCTCTGCAACGTGCTGTTCGCCCGCGAGTTCGCCCGTCGCCTGGAGGCCCAGGGGACGCCTTATCCGGTGATCGCCTGGAGCCCGGGGCTGGTGATTCCGCCCACCAGCGAGGGCGGCTTCTGGCGCTACAGCCGCCAGTCGAATGAGCTGGGGCAGCGGCTGTTCGCCCTGGCGGCCCGCTCGATCCTGCGCCTCACCGAAAGCGTCGAAAACGCCGGCGCCCTGCTGGCCGCCCTGGCCGTCGATGACGCCTACGCCGTTAACGGCTTCACCTACCACCGCAACCGCGTCACGGCCCCGGGCCGGCACGTGTTCGAGGCCACCGCCACCAGCGCCGAGGGCCAGGACCCTGAGCTGGCCTGCCGGCTCTGGGAGGCGAGTGCGGCTCTGGTGGGCGTGGAGGCCGATCGACCTTGACGGGCCTGCCCGAGCGGCTGCTGTTCCTCCCCGGCGCCTCGGGCAACACATCGTTCTGGCGTCCTCTGGAGCAGCGGCTGGCCTGCCGTGCCGAGCGGTTCCATCTGGGCTGGCCGGGCTTCGGCGACACCCCACCCCGGCCGGGGGTCGAAGGATTCGAGGACCTGCTGGCCCTGGTGCTGGAGCCGCTGGATCGCCCCTGCGCCCTGATCGCCCAGTCGATGGGAGGGGTGCTGGCCCTGCGGGCCGCCCTGGCACGGCCCCGGTGGGTGACGCACCTGGTGCTGTGCGCCACCTCCGGCGGACTGCCGATGGCGGAGCTGGGGGCCGCCGACTGGAAGGCTGAGTTCCAGGCCAGCCATCCCCAGCTGCCCGACTGGTTCGCTGCCGATAGGACGGACCTCTCCGGCCGATTGCCAGGCGTGTCGACACCAACCCTGCTGCTGTGGGGCGATGCCGATCCGTTCAGCCCGGTGGCGGTGGGTGAGCGGCTGGCGGTCCTGCTGCCGCACGCCTGCTTGCACGTGATCCCCGGCGGCGACCATGATCTCGGCCTGCATCACGCCGACCGGCTGGCCCCGCTGATCCAGGCCCACCTCAGCAACGCTCACCACGCCGAGGCCGCCCCCATCCCCCCACCATGAGCAAAACCACCAGCCCCTACTGGAATCCGCTGGCGCCGGAGCAGGCGCACCACTGGCGCTGGCTGGAGGGCCTGGAGGGCCAGGTGCAGGAACTGGTGCTCAGCCACGATCAGGTCACCGGGGAACTCACCCGCCTCACCCGCTTCCTGCCAGGGGCCGACACCGCCGGATTCGGGGGCAAGGCCCACGACTTTGCCGAAGAGATCTTCATCGTCAGCGGGCGCCTGTTCGATGCGGCCTTCGGCCTGTGGCTGGAGACGGGGCACTACGCCAGTCGGCCGCCCGGGGAGGTGCATGGCCCCTTTCGCAGCGACGAGGGCTGCCTGGTGCTCGACATCTCCTTCCCCCAGCGAGGAGGGGAAGGATCGTCATGAGCGGGGCCGGCGCAGACCCTGGAGCTCATCCTCCAGCGCAGCGATCCGCTCCTGCAGCGGCCGCAGCTGGGCTTCCAGCTCCGCTGCCGTGAACCGGGGGGTGATGAACTGGGGGCAGTTCCAGTCGAAGGCCACCACCCGGATACGGAAGAGGCGCTCCACCTCCCCCGCAGCCTGAGCTCCCAGCTGCCCCGCCAGCTGAGGATCGGCAGCGAGCGGCACCACCTCGGCCTCGCCGTCGATCTTGAGTCGACGGCGGGCGGGGTAATCCATCAGGAACAGGGCCACCCGCGGGTCGCGGCGCAGATGGCCGGCGGTGAGCAACTGGCGATTGCCGCCGTAATCGGCGAAACCCAGGGTGCCCCCATCGAGCACCCGCAGGAACCCCACCGGCCCGCCCCGGTGCTGCAGGTAGGGGGCACCCGCTTCGGTGAGGCTGGCCAGATAGAAACTGTCGCGGGTGCTGATGAAGGCGATCTCCCTGGCGCTGAGCTGATCGGGCTCCGAGGCCGGTGGCGGCCCGTGGCTCTGGCCGTAGGAGGCGAGCTGGGCCCCCAGGACGGCGGGGGTGAGGTGGCGATGCAGGTAGTGCTGGCTCATGGGTGGAAGCTCCGCTCAGGCCTCCAGGCCCTTCATCCCCACATAGCCCGGCAGTGCCTGGATCCGACCGATCCAGGCGCGAACGTTGGGATAGGGGGCCAGATCGATCCCCCCATCTCCCGCCAGCGCCACATAGGGGAACACGGCGATGTCGGCGATGGTGGGGCGCTCCAGCTCCAGCCAGGGCCGATCGGCCAGGTGCCGCTCCAGCTGATCGAGGATGAAGGCGGCCTTCTCGCTGGCCCGCTCGATCGAGATCGACGTCACGCCGAACAGGTGGTGCAGCCGGGCATTTTCGGGGCCCTGGCGCACCTCGCCGGCGGCGGTGGAAAGCCAGCGCACCACGCGGGCCTGAGCGAGGGGATCGGCGGGCAGCCACTGGCCATCCCCCTGGCGCGCGGCCAGATAGAAGAGGATCGCCTGGGCGTCGCCAAGGGTGGTGCCGTCCTCCTCCAGCACGGGCACCTGGCCAAAGGGATTGAGCGCCAGGAAGGCGGGCGACTTGTGCTCGCCGGCCATCAGATCGACGCGAACCCATGTGAAGGGGACGCCGAGCAGTTCGAGCAGCAGGCGCACCTTGTAGCTGTTGCCGGAGAGTTCATGGCCGTGAAGCTTGATCATGACGTCGAAAGCGAGAGGAGGGAAGGAACCGGAGCCCGACGGCGCAGACAGACCTGTCTGACCAAATAAAAGTAGCAGACCTTTCTGTCTAGTGCGCTAGGGTCAAAACAGTTCATCCGGGTCCATGTCCGCAAGCAGCGCCGCCAACAGGTCCTCCGCCAAGCGGGACGCGCTGCTGGACACCGCCGAGGAACTCTTCACCCGGCAGGGCTATAGGGCCGTGGGCATCGACACGGTGCTGGCCCAGGCCGGGGTGGCCAAGATGACCCTCTACAAGCACTTCAAGTCGAAGGAGGAGCTGATCGCCGCTGTCCTTGAGCAGCGGGGCAGCGCCATTGCCGCGGCCCTGGCCGAGCGCATCGCCGCCGCGCCGGGGGGGCCCAGGCAGCGCCTCCTGGCCGTGTTCGACTGGCTGGCGGAAGCCGTTCGCTCGCCGGAGTTCCACGGTTGCCTGTTCATCAAGGCCGCCAGCGAGTACCCCGCGCCGGAGGATCTGCCGCGCCAGGCGGCAGAGGCCTTCAAGGACAGTTGCCGCCAGCTGCTGGAAGGGCTCTGCCGCGATCTCGCTGTTGCAGACCCCGAGGCTCTGGCCCGTCAGCTGCACCTGTTGCTCGAAGGCACGCTGGTGATGGCCTTCCTGCAGCGGAATCCCCAGGCCGCCAGCGATGCCCGCCGGGCCGCCGAGACCCTGCTGGCCGCCACGCTGAAGATCCCTCAAGAGCGCAGGCCATGAACAGCGGCTGATGACCGGCCCTGCCTGGGGCCTCCCTCTCCCCTGCCATTCGTCAGTTGCGGCAGCCCCCTCTCCGGCAGGACTGTGGGCGCGACTGCAGGACAGCCTTCCCATGCTCCCCTGGTTCCTGGCCGCCCTCACCCTGACGGTGGCGGTGCTGACGGCCTTTCCCCTGGGCCGCCACCTCTGGCAGGTCTTTGACGATCGCCCGCAGCCCGCCTGGGACCCCTGGCTGCTGCCGCTGGAAACGGCGCTGTTGCGCTGGATCGGTGACCGTGGCCAGCCTGCGGCCAACGCTTGGGCCTATCTGCAGCCCCTGCTGGTCGCCAATGCCTGCTTCGGCGGCCTGGCCTACGTGCTGCTGGCCTTCCAACCCGCCTGGCTGAATCCCCTGGGATGGCCGGGTTTGCGCTGGGACCTGGCCCTGCACACCACCCTCTCCTTCCTCACCAACACAGACCAGCAGCACCTCGTGCCCGAGCAGAGTCTGGGCAGCTTCGTGCAGCTGGGGGTGATCCAGTTCCTGATGTTCGTCTCGGCGGCCAGCGGCCTGGCCGTGGGTTTCGCGGTGATCCGGGGCCTGTGCGGCCTGCCCCTGGGCAACTTCCATCGCCAGCTGGTTCGCTCCCTCACCCGGGTGCTGATCCCCGGCAGCCTCCTGCTCGCCCTGCTGCTGCTGTTCTGCGGTGTGCCGATGACCCTGGCCGATCCCCTGCGGATCACCACCCTGGAGGGGGGCAGCCAACTGCTGATCCGTGGCCCGGTGGCCCTGTTCGAAGCGATCAAGCAACTGGGTGAGAACGGTGGCGGCTTCTACGGGGCCAACTCCGCCCACCCCTTCGAGAACCCCAACGGACTGACCAACCTGGTGAGCACCTGGGCGATGGTCGCCATCCCGGCCGCCAGCATCGACGCCTTCGGGCGTTTTCTCGGCAACCGGCGCCAGAGCACCTTGTTGCTGCTGCTGGTCACGGCGCTGATCGCCGTGGGAGCCGCCGTCGCGATGGCGGCCGAGCAGGGGGGCAACCCGGCCCTGGCGGCCTGGCTCAGCGGCCCGAACCTGGAGGGCAAGGAGCTGCGCTTCGGTGCCGGGCTGACGGCGTTCTGGGCCGTTCTCAGCACCGGCTCGATGACGGGTGCCGTCAACGGCGCCATGGACTCGATGCTGCCGCTCTCCAACCTGGTGGCCCTGTTCAACCTGTTCCTGCAGGTGCTGTTCGGTGGCCAGGGCATCGGCATCGCCTACCTGCTGGTGTTCATGGTGCTGGCGGTGTTCCTCACCGGACTGATGGTGGGCCGGACCCCGGAGTTCCTCGGCCGCAAGGTGGAGAAGGCGGAGGTGGTGTGGAGCAGCCTGATCCTGCTGATCCATCCGGTGTTCGTGCTGCTGCCGGCAGCTCTCACCATGGCGGGAGCCACGGACCTGGCGGGGATCAGCAACCCCGGTCCCCACGGCATCAGCCAGGTGGTGTACGAGTACGCCTCGGCGACGGCCAACAACGGCAGCGGCATGGAGGGCCTGGGCGACGGCAGCCTCTGGTGGAACCTCAGCGCCAGCCTCAGCCTGGTGGGTGGCCGCTACCTGCCGATCGCCGCCCTGGTGCTGCTGGCCGATGGCTATGCCCGCAAGCCGGCGCTGCCGCCGGGTCCCGGCACCCTCGCCACCGACACCACCCTGTTCACGGGGGTGCTGGCCGTGGTGCTGCTGATCCTCGGCGCCCTCACCTTCTTCCCCGTGCTCGCCCTCGGTCCGATCGCCGACGCCTTGGTGCTGGCGGGCTGATCGCCGCGCTGCCCGTCCCGTCACTCCCCATCGCCCCACGACTGCTCCGATGACCTCCCTGCCGGCCCGCACGCTCTTTCCCCGCATGCCGCGGGGCCGCCGCGACCAGCGGCGCTACACGCCCCGGCCCCGCCAGAAGGGCCTGGTGCGACGCGCCGCCCTGCAGGCGTTCGTGAAGCTCGACCCCCGCACGGTCGTGGCCAATCCGGTGATGTTCGTGGTCTGGTGCGGCACGGTCGTCTGCCTGCTGGCCACGGTGAGGCCGGATCTGTTCGGCGACGGGGCCGAAGCCAGCGGCCGCCTGTTCAACGCCCTGGTGAGCCTCACCCTGCTGGCGACGCTGCTGTTCGCCAATTTCGCCGAGGCCCTGGCGGAAGGCCGCGGCAAGGCCCAGGCCGATGCCCTGCGCCGCACCCAGGCCCGCACCCAGGCCCGGCTGCTCGATCCCGCCGGCGGCGAACGCCTGGTGGATTCCTCCACCCTGCACAAGGGCGACGTGGTGATGGTGTCGGCTGGCGACACGATCCCCGCCGATGGCGAGGTGATCGAGGGGGTGGCCTCGGTGGATGAATCGGCGATCACCGGCGAATCGGCACCGGTGCTCAAGGAGGCCGGCTCCGACGTGGCCAGCTCGGTCACGGGCGGCACCCGGATCCTCTCCGACCAGCTCACCATCCGCATCAGCGCCGATCCCGGCAAGGGCTTCATCGACCGCATGATCGCCCTGGTGGAGGGGGCCGAGCGCACCAAGACCCCCAACGAAATCGCCCTGACGGTGCTGCTGGCGGTGCTCACCCAGGTGTTCCTGATCGCCGTGGCCACCCTGCCGCCCATGGCCGCCTACCTGGAGGAACCCACGCCGGTGGTGACCCTGGTGGCGCTGCTGGTGGCCCTGATCCCCACCACCATCGGCGGGCTGCTGTCGGCGATCGGCATCGCCGGCATGGACCGGGTGGCCCAGTTCAACGTGATCGCCACTTCCGGCCGCGCCGTGGAAGCCTGCGGAGACATCAACACCCTGGTGCTCGACAAGACCGGCACCATCACCCTCGGCAACCGCCTGGCGGAGGAGTTCCTGGCGGTGGGGGGCCACCGGGAAGCCGAGCTGGCGGAGGTGGCCCTGGCGGCCAGCTGCTTCGACCAGACCCCCGAGGGCAAATCGATCGTGCGCCTGGCGGAACAACGGGGCGCCGTTCTGCCCTTCGCGGTGGAGCGGGCCACGGGCCTCGACTTCTCAGCCCGCACCCGGATGAGCGGCAGCGACGATCCCGCCGGGATCGAGTTCCGCAAGGGGGCCGTGGATGCCATCAAGGGGTTCGTGCGCTCCCGCGGCGGCACGGTGCCGGACGACCTCGATGGGGCCTACGAGCAGGTGTCGCGGCTCGGCGGCACCCCCCTGGCGGCCTGCCGCGGCAACGACATTCTGGGCGTCATCTACCTCAAGGACATCATCAAACCGGGCATCCGCGAGCGCTTCGACCAGCTGCGCCGCATGGGCATCCGCACCGTGATGCTCACCGGCGACAACCCGATCACCGCCGGGGTGATCGCCCGGGAGGCCGGTGTCGACGACTTCATCGCCGAAGCCACCCCCGAGGACAAGATCGCCGTGATCGACCGGGAGCAAAAGCTCGGCAAGCTCGTGGCCATGACCGGTGACGGCTCCAACGATGCCCCGGCCCTGGCCCAGGCCAACGTGGGCGTGGCGATGAACTCCGGCACCCAGGCCGCCAAGGAGGCGGCGAACATGGTGGATCTCGACAGCGATCCCACCAAGCTCATCGACATCGTCACGATCGGCAAGCAGTTGCTGATCACCCGCGGCGCCCTGACCACCTTCTCCCTGGCCAATGACGTGGCCAAGTACTTCGCGATCCTGCCGGCCCTGTTCGCCGGGGTGGGCCTCGGCCCGCTCAATCTGATGGGCCTGGCCAGTCCCCAGTCGGCGATCCTCTCGGCGATGGTGTTCAACGCCCTGATCATCCCGGCCCTGGTGCCCCTGGCCCTCAAGGGGGTGGAGTTCCGGCCCCTGAGTGCCGACCAGCTGCTGCGCCGCAACCTGCTCCTCTACGGCCTGGGGGGCGTGATCAGCCCCTTCGTGGGCATCAAGGCGATCGATCTGGCGATCGGTGCCCTGGGCCTCCTCTGAGCTGCGGCTCGCCCCATCCCCTTTTCAGCCCCCCTTTCCGATGGATCTGCTCAAGCGACCGCTGTTCTGGCTTCCCCTGCTGCTCGCCGCCGGCACGGTGCTGCTCGCCCCCCTGCAGCGGGGCCGGCTGGACAGCCTCCAGAGCCATGCCCTGGCCCTGCTGATCAGCGTCACCCTGGCCCTCTCGGCCTATCTGTTCACCGCCATGGTTCGCCCGGAGAAATTCTGATGAACGCCCTCTCCCGACTCGGCCAGGGGCTGCGCCTCACCCTGGCGCTCTGGCTGCTCACCGTCGTGGTGATCACCCTGCCGATGCTGGGCCTGGCCCGCCTGGTCGCCCCCCAGCAGGCCGAGGGCAGCCTGGTGCGTGCCGGCGGCCGCGTGGTGGGCTCGTCCCTGGTCGGGCAGGCCTTCACGAGCGATCGCTACCTTCAGGGCCGACCCAGCGCCGTGGCCTACGGCAGCGGCGATCCGCCCAGCTCCGGCCCCAGCAACCTGGCCCCGGGCAACCCCGCTCTGGCCCGGCGGGTCGCGGCGGACGCCGCCGCCTGGGCCTCCCGGGGTGTGGCCAGGCCCGCAGCCGATCTGCTCACCAGCTCCGGTTCGGGCCTCGACCCCGACATCAGCCTTGAAGCCGCCAGGCAACAGTTGCCGCGGATCGCCGTGGCCCGCCAGTTGCCACCCGAGCGGCTGGAAGCCCTGCTGCAACGCCAGACCCATCGGCCGTTGCTGGGCCTGGCGAGGCCCCCGCTGGTGAATGTGCTGGCCTTCAATCTCGCCCTCGATCAGCTGGTTCCTTGATCCGCTCCAGCCGCGGCCGCGGCCGCCACAAGGTGTTCATCGGCATGGCCCCCGGCGTGGGCAAGACCTGCCGCATGCTCCAGGAGGGACGGGAGCTGCTCAAGCAGGGCGTCGACGTGGTGATCGGCTTGCTGGAAACCCACGGCCGGCAGGAAACCATCCGCCAGGCCGAGGGACTCGAGCAGGTGCCGCGGAAACAACTGCTGTATCAGGACGTGGCCCTGGAGGAGCTGGATGTGGCCGCCGTGCTGCAGCGACGGCCCCAGCTGGTGCTGGTGGACGAGCTGGCCCACACCAACATCCCGGGCAGCGAACGCCAGAAGCGCTGGCAGGACGTGGAGGCCCTGCTGCTTTCGGGCCTGGACGTGTACTCCACCCTCAACATCCAGCACCTGGAGAGCCTCAACGATCTGGTGGCCGGGCTCACTGGGGTGGTGGTGCGCGAGCGGATTCCCAACCGGGTGCTGGAGCAGGCCGATGAGGTGGTGCTGGTGGATGTCACCCCCGAGACCCTCCAGGAGCGCCTCAAGGAGGGGAAGGTCTATGCGCCGGAGAAAGTCGACCAGGCCCTGGCCAACTTTTTCCAGCGCCGCCACCTGGTGGCACTGCGGGAGCTGTCGCTGCGGGAGGTGGCCGACCGGGTGGAGGAGGAGGAGCCCACGGCCTCGGGCCTGCGGGAGCGGGTGATGGTGTGCCTGTCCACCTACCCGAGTGCGCTGCGGTTGCTGCGGCGGGCCGCCCGCCTGGCCAGCACCATGGATGCGCCGCTGCTGGCGCTGACCATCCAGGATCCCGGCCGGTTCCTCAGCAAGGAGGACAGCCTGATGCTCGAGGAATGCACCACCCTCTGCCAGGACGTGGGCGGCACGTTCATGCGCATCGAAAGCGCCGACGTTCTCGGCACCATCGCCCGGGTGGCCCGCGAGCGGCGCATCACCCAGATCGTGCTGGGTCAGAGCCTGCGCTCCCGCTGGCAGGCGCTGCTGCGCCGACCGATCTCGGAACGGCTGCAGCAACTGCTGCGGGGCCTCAACATCGATCTGCATCTGATCTCCGACAGCTCGCTGCCGGCAGGCACCGAGGATCGATGACTTCGGGCGCCCCGGCGGGAGACAAGGTCCGGCTCACGCGGGTGGCCCGATCGCCGGGGCCCCTCTGGGCACTCACCGTCCTGATCCTGCTGCTGGAGCTGGCCTCCCCCCCGCGGGTCGTGTTCGGCTACCTCTACGTGATTCCGCTGGTGATCGGGGCGCCACACCGCAACCGGCCCCAGGCCCTGGGATTTCTGACGCTCTGCTGCTCGCTCACCCTGCTGAATCTGGTGGTGCCCCTGCGGGATCCCGACTGGATGGCCGTGCTGATCGATCGCCTGCTGGTGTGCATCGCCCTGACGCTGACCACCTTCCTCTGCCTGCACAACCGCCATCTGCTGCGCCAGCAAGTGGACCTGGAGGTCCAGCTGGCCCAGGCCGATCTGCGCAGGGATGTGATCGCCACCCTCGCCCACGACCTCAAGACCCCCGTGCTGGGCACGATCGCCACGGCTCGGATGCTGGCGCTGGAGGCCGATGCGACGGCGGGAAGCCTGCTGGAACGGGGCGTGGCGGCCATCCTGGCCAGCCAGGAGCGGAGCCTGCGGCTGATCGAGGATCTGCTGCGCCTGTTCCGGGCCGATCAGGAGGGACTGCAACTGCAACCGGAAGCCTGCGATCTGGGCCGCCTCGCCAACGAGGCGATCGCAGCGGTGGGGGCGATTGCCCGTGAGCGGTCGGTGACACTGATCCAGAGACAACCCACCGGATCGCAGCCCCTCACCTTGCCGGGGGATGCCAGCGGGCTGCGCCGGCTGCTGGAGAACCTGCTGCTCAACGCCATCAACCACAGCCTGCGGGGCGAGCGGGTCTGGATCGACCTGCAGCGGCTGCCGTCCCAGCTGGTGGTGACCGTGAGCGACCGGGGCCGGGGCTTCCCCGAAGCGAGCCTGCCCCACCTGTTCGAGCGCTTCTACCAGAGCGATCCAGAACAACGGGGCAGCGGGCTCGGCCTCTACCTGTCCCGCCAGATCACAGAAGCCCACGGGGGCAGCATCCAGGCCCGCAACCTGCCCTCGGGGGGGGCCAGCCTGGAGGTGGTGTTGCCGCTGCCGGAGCACGGACCCTGATGCGCGTGCTGATGATCGAGGACGACGAGGCCTTCCGGGTGGGGATCGAAGCGTTCCTGCTGCGCCTGCCGGCAGTCACCGCCGTCCGGGCCGTGAGTGACGGGGAGCAGGGGCTGGAGGCCCTCGCGGCCGCCAGCGCCGACGTCGTGATCCTCGACATCGGCCTGCCCGGCCTGGGGGGCCTGGAGACCTGCCGGCGGATCAGCGACGACCACAACCTGCCGGTGCTGATCCTCACCAGCCAGGAGGACGGCTGCTGGGTTCAGCGGCTCTGGGATGCCGGAGCCAGCGGCTACCTGCACAAGGCCGAGGCCCTGACGCGGCTGGAGACAGCCCTGGCCAGCCTGGAGCAGGGAGCCAGCTGGTGGGACCGCTCCGCCACCCGGGCCCTCCGCACCCGCGAGACCCCGGCGGACAGCACTTCCGCTGAGACGTCCCTGGCCCTGCTGACCCCACGGGAGCGGCAGGTGCTGGCTGCCATGGCCGGCGGGCTCACCAACCGAGAGATCGCCACCAGCCTCGGCCTGGGCACCGGCACGGTGAGGGTCTATCTGCACACCATCTTTCAGAAGCTGCAGGTGAGCAACCGCACCCAGGCGGTGCTCAAGTTTCTTCAGCCGGGCTGATCGACAGGCCGCCGCCCCTTGCAACTGTTCGCACCCGATGGGTGCCCGCCGGCACCCCTCTGCCTAGTCTCCCGGCAACGCTCCTCTCCACCTTCGATGGCCGTCTCTCTGATGCAGGATCCCTCCGGTGGGTCCTCCCTGAAGGTGATCGAGGCGGTGAAGGAGGGGTGGCAGGCCTTCGCCCGGGCCCCCTGGGTGTTCATCGGTTTCACCCTGCTGGCGGGGGTCCTGAGCAGCCTCTGCTCCCTGATCCAGGGCCAGGTGGACCCCGAAGCCGCCGATGCCATCACAACGCTTCAGCTGGTCCGGGTGGTGGTGGGCTCGATCCTCAGCGTGCTGGTGAGCCTGTGGAGCACCACGGGGCTGGTCCGGGGCGCCTGGAGCGCCCTGGCGGGGGTGAAGCCAAGCCTTGGCACCTTCATCCGCTGGGACGGCCAGGCCAGCTGGAGGCTGTTCCGCAATGGCCTGGTGCTGGGGATCCTGTTTGCGGCAGTCCTGGTGGTGGCAGCCCTGGTGGGGGTCGCCGCCGCCCAGCTCAACCAGGTCCTGGCCGTGCTGCCCTTTCTGGTGGCGTTCGCCGTTCTGATCTACCTGGCGGTGAACCAGAAGTTCCTGGCCCAGATCGCCCTGCTGCAGGGGCTCGGACCGATCGAATCGATCACCCGCGGCCGCACCCTGCTCGATCCCCAGTGGGGCTCGGTCCTGTTGCTCGCCCTGGTGGAATTCGCGATCGCCCTGCTGGGCCTGCTGGCCTGCTTCGTGGGGCTGCTGGTGGCGGTGCCTGTGATCCTCTGCACCAGCACGGCGGCCTACCGCCAGGTGTTCGGCACGGAAGACCTCACCGGCCTGCTGGTGGAGCCAGGGGCCTGATCCGGATTCGGATGGGTTTCCTTGCCATGCAGCGATCTCGAAGCGGATGGCCGGAGACGACTCACAGCCAATTTTCAGCGTTCATTCACCCAAACGGCTAAGATCTCCTTAAGATCAGCACGAACAAGCCTCCTCTATGTCCTTGCCGCGTGACGCCGCCGGTGGCGCCGCCTCCGTCCAGAAGCCCGCATTGCCGGGCCTGGAGGAACAGATCCTGGCCTCATGGGCCACCAACGCCGTCGCCTGGACCCGGGCCGTCCGTCGCGGTGAGATCCTCAGCCGCGAACGGGTCACCAACGGGGCCATTCTCGAAGCGATCAGGGATGTTGCGCCGCGCACCCTGCTGGATCTCGGTTGCGGTGAAGGCTGGCTTGCCCATCAGTGCGCCCTCCAGGGCATTGAGGTGCTCGGCACCGACGCCGTGGCCGAGCTCACCGCCATCGCCACGGAAAGCGCCCCGCCCGGCGCCCGCTTCCAGACGCTCACCTACCAGGACATCGCGACCGGCAGCTTGAACGAGCGGTTCGAGGTGGTGGTGGCCAACTTCTCCCTGCTGGGGGATCGCAGCCTCGGCGAGCTGTCCAGTCCCTGCCGAAGCTGCTCACCCCCGGTGGCTGCTTTCTGGTGCAGACCCTGCACCCCATGCTGATCTGCACCGACCATCCCTACGAAGATGGCTGGCGGGAGGGCTCCTGGTCAGGCTTCTCCCCGTCTTTCCGGACTCCGGCTCCCTGGTACTTCCGCACTCTGGAATCGTGGTCGCGGCTCTTCCGCCATCACGACCTCGAGCTCAAGGAGATGCGCGAACCGCTTGATCCCCTCAGCGGCCAGCCCGCCTCAGTGATCTTTCGCGCCACCACCAAGAACGCCGCCTGAGCCGCCTCAAGGCCCTGCCGCCGACTCAGCGCAGGCAGGCCATCGGATGGCGGGGCGCCACCCCCAGGGCCTTGGCCACCCCGGGATGGCACACCGCCCCATCCACGGTATTCAGACCAGAGAGCAGCTCGGGCCGGTCGGTGACCGCCTCGAGCAGGCCCCGTCCCGCCATCACCAGGATGTAGGGGAGGGTGACGCTCACCAGGGCCTCGGTGGAGGTGAAGGGCACGGCGCCGGGCATGTTGCCCACGGCGTAGTGCTGCACGCCGTGGATGGTGACCACAGGATCGGTGTGGGTGGTTTCACGGCTGGTGGCGATGCAGCCCCCCTGGTCGATGGCCACATCGACGATCACCGACCCCGGCCGCATGCGCTGCACCAGCTCCTCCCCCACCAGGGTGGGAGCCCGGCCGCCGGGCAGGAGCACGGCGCCGATCAGCAGGTCGGCCCCCGGCACCAGCCGCTCGATCAGGCTGCGGCTGCTCACCAGGCCGGTCATCCGGCCGCGCCGGGCGGCTTCCAGCCCCCGCAGGCGGTGTGGTGAGCGATCCAGCAGGAACACCTCCGCATCCATCGCCGCGGCGATGCGGGCCGCGTTCCAGCCCACCGTGCCGGCCCCCAGCACCACAACCCGGGCTGGCCGCACACCCGTGCAGCCCCCGATCAACACGCCACGCCCCCCGTGGGGCTTCTCCAGCAGGTGGGCCCCCACCTGGGCCGCCAGCCGTCCTGCCACCTCGCTCATCGGCGCCAGCAGCGGCAGGCTGCCGTCCTCGAGCTGCACCGTCTCGTAGGCCACCGCCGTGGTGCCCGCCTCCAGCAAGGCCCGGCCCACCTCGGGGTAGGCCGCCAGGTGCAGGTAGGTGAACAGCACCAGGTCGCTGCGCAGGAAGGCAAATTCCTGGGGCTGGGGCTCCTTCACCTTCACCACCAGATGGGCGGCCCAGGCCTCCTCACAGCTGACGGTGCGGGCGCCGGAGGCGCGGTAGTCGTCGTCGCTGATGCCGGCCCCCAGGCCGGCCCCCTCCTGGACGCGCACTTCCATGCCCTGGGACACCAGCTCATGGACGCCGTCGGGGGTAAGGGCCACCCGCTGCTCGTCGCGCTTGATTTCCGTGGGCACACCGATGCTCGCCATCGGAGAGGCCAGGGGTGCCGGGCCGGGAGCTGGCATGGGCCGAAAAGGGTTGCCGCCCGAAAGCGATCGTGGCCAAACCCTAGGCCGAGGCGATGGGCATCCGCCAGCCACTGCCGAAGGCCCGGTCGCTCACCTTGAGGACCGGCGCGGCCTGGCGTCGCTTGAACTCGGCCCGCCGCAGCAATCCGGCCACCCGCGCCACCAGCTCCCGGTCCGCCCCCTCGGCCACCAACTCCTCCGGCGCGCGCAGCTCCTCGATGCAGGCCTTCAGCAGGGGATCGAGCACGGCGTAGTCGGGCAGGGAGTCGCTGTCGCGCTGGTCGGGGCGCAGCTCGGCGCTGGGGGGCTTGGTGCGGATCGCCGCGCCGATCAGCTCCCCTTCCGGGGGGAGCCCGAGGGCGGCGCGGCAGGGGCCGGAGGCCGCCCCATCCAGCCAGTCACAGAGCCCGGAAATGGTGGTCTTGTAGAGGTCGCCGATCACCGCCAGGCCACCATTCATGTCGCCGTAGAGGGTGCAGTAGCCCACCGCCAATTCCGATTTATTGCCGGTGGAGAGCAGCAGACCGCCCTTCTCGTTGGCCACCGCCATCAGCAGCGTCCCCCGGATCCGCGACTGCAGGTTTTCTTCGGTGACCCCCCGCGGTGGCGCCCCCAGCTCGGGGGTGAGGGCGGCGGCGAAGGCCTCCATCAGCGGGTCGATCGGCAGGGTGGCGGTGCGCAGTCCGAGCCGCCGGGCCAGGGCGTCGGCGTCGTCGAGGGAGCCGGCTGAGCTGAACGGGGAGGGCATCCGCAGCCCCTCCACCCGGTCAGGACCGAGGGCCGCGGCGGCGATCACCGCCACCAGGGCCGAATCGATGCCGCCGCTGAGCCCCAGCAGGGCCCGCTGGAAGCCGCACTTGGCGGCGTAATCGCGCACCCCCAGCACCAGCACCCGCAGCAGCTGCTCCCAGGGGTCCGGGGGAGCCGGAACGGGCGCCGTGGCCACGGCGGGGGCAGCCTCCCAGAGGCCTAGGTCTTCGGCGGCGCAGGCCAGCCGCAGCAGCGGCCGCCCCGATTCCGCCACCACGAAGCTGGCACCGTCGAAGACCAGCTCATCGTTGCCGCCCACCTGGTTGAGGTAGACCACCGGCACCCCGAGCCGGGCCGCCGCCCTCGCCGCCAGGGCCTGGCGCACCTCCCCCTTGCCGCGGCCGAAGGGGGAGGCCGAGAGGTTGAGCAGCAGGTCGATCCGGCCCGGCTCCAGATCGGCGATCGGGTCCACCGCATCCGGCCAGCGGCTGCGCAGGTTCTCCTCCACCCAGAGGTCCTCGCAGATGGTCAGGCCCAGCCGCCAGGGGCGGCCGCCGGCCTCCAGCTCCAGCACCGCCGGGGCGTCGCCGGGCAGGAAGTAGCGGCGCTCATCGAAGACGTCGTAGGTGGGCAGCAGGCGCTTGCGACAGACATGGCGCCAGCGGCCCCGCTGCACCAGGGCCAGGGCGTTGTACAGGCCAGGCTGGCGCTGGCCAACAGCCGGCTCCGCCACCCCCACCAGCAGGGCCAGTCCGCCTGGGCAGGCTGCCGCCAGGGACGCAAGCACCTGCTCCTGGCGCTGGATCAGGGCAGGGCGCAGCAGCAGGTCCCGCGGCGGGTAGCCCCACAGCGACAGCTCGGGGGTGAGCACCAGGTCGGCCCCGCCGGCCCGGGCGCGCTCGGCGGCCGCCAGGATCCGCTGGCCGTTGCCCTCCAGATCGCCCACCAGGGGATTGAGCTGGGCCAGGGCGAGGCGCATCAGGGCTCGGAAAGGCCGTAGAGATTGTGCTGCAGCAGCACGGGCCAGAGTTCGGACGGTACCTGGGCGGGATCGGGCCGCTCCCGGATCCGGGAGCTTGCGCTGGGCGGGATCGCCAGGGGCAGCAGGTCGAGGGTGGCCCCCAGGCTCTGCAGCCGCTCCAGATCCGCCGGCTGCAGCGGCCAGCCCTCCCGGCGGGCAATGCCGAGCCGGCAGCTCCGCAGCAGCGCGTCGGCCTGCTTCCAGCGGGGAATCTGGCCGGCCAGGTCGCTGCCCACCACGAACACCAGCTCCCGCTGGGGCCAGCGGGCTCGGGCCCGCTCCAGGGTCTCCACCGCCCAGGGGCTGCTGAGCTCGGGCTCGAGGCTGAGCTGGGGGTCGTCGATGGCGCCCACCAGGGCGGCCAGCAGGGCGGTGCGCACCTCCAGGGGGGCGCCGTGCTGCTTGAGGGGGTTGTCGCTGGCCCAGGTGACCACCTGGGGGAACAGCCCCAGCAACCCCTCCAGCAAGGCCCGGTGGCCACGGGTGGGGGGATCGGCGCTGGTGCCGAACAGGGCGAGACGGGTTGCGGGGGGGGTCACGGCTGGAGGCCGCCGCCGGCGGTCCGCTCCCCCCCCTCCATCTGCCACTCGCTCAGCCAGCGACGGGTTTCCGGGTCCTGCCGCACGAGCCGGCGCAGCAGGGCCCCTGGCTGGCCGGCGGCGGTGGTGCTGCGCAACAGTTCGGCGGCTGCCAGCCGGCCCGTTCGCCGGGTGGTGTGGACCGCCAGGGCCGCCTGGGCCAGGGCCACCGGCGCCGCCGGCGCCAGGCTGAGTCCGCCGCTCAGGGGCGCCGCCAGCAGCAGCAGCTGGCGCAGACCGCCCAGCAGCAGCTGCAGGCCCAGCTGGGCGCCCCCCAACAGGGCGTTGTGGCCGCCCAGGCGGGTGAGCAGCGTACGGGCGCCGCTGCGGGTCATCGGCAGGCCATAAAGCTGGCAGAGCTGGACCACCAGGGCGCTGTCGCAGGCCAGACCGCCGGCCAGATCGAGCAGCAGCAGGGGGTTGGCGGCCACCCCCGTGGCCTTGAGGGCCGCGAAGCGACCGATCAGGCCCTGGGCCTGGCGGCGGCCATGGCGCAATCGGCAGCGGTGCAGGGCCTGGCTGAAACGGTCGGCGGCCCGCAGGGCATTGAGGGCCAGCAGCAGCTCCCCGTGGCGCTCCATCAGGCCGATGAGCTCCCGTCGCAGGGGCTCCACCCGGGGAGGGGCCGGCTCGCTGCGCACCCGGCCATCGGCACGCAGCCGGGCTGCTCGGGGGGCGGCCGCCACGGCCAGGGGCCGAAGGTTGCGGGCCCCCGCCGGCAGGCGCCGGCCGATGCTGGCCAGCAGGGCGTCGCGCTCGGCCTCAGGCCAGCAGTCGCTGCGGTTGAGCACCAGCAGCAGGGGCTTGCCGGAGGCCAGCAGATCGTCGAGGGCCTCGGCCTCCATCACAGTGAGGTCGCTGTCGATCACCAGCAGCACCAGGTCGGCCCCCACCGCCACCCGGGCCGCCAGGCGGGCGCGGGCGGCGGCGGCGATCTCGTCGATGCCGGGGGTGTCCACCAGGTCGACCCCCTCCAGACCGGCCAGCGGCTGGCCCCAGGCCTGCTGCTGCTGGTGACGGGTGCAGCCATGGGCCACGTCGGTGGCGAAGTGCTCCTCCCCGAGCAGGGCATTGAGCAGGCTCGACTTGCCCACCCCCACCCGGCCGAACACCGCCACCCGCGGCCGGCGGCGACGCAGGCGTTCCAGCTGGCGATCAAGGCTGGCCAGTTCCGGCGCCAGGGCCGCCTGCTCCCGGCCGCTGAGCGCCAGCCCGGACCGCCAGCGGGCCAGCAGCTGCCTGCAGCGCTCGGCGGCGGGGGGGGCGACCAGGGGGACCGGTACCGCCATCGTCACGGGGTGGTCTCGGCGGCGGCGGGCCGGCGCCACCAGCCCGCCAGCACGGCCAGCACCGCCTCGGGCCCGATCACCCCCACAAAACCGCCGAACTCGTCCACCACCACCCGCACCCTGGGGCCGTTGCGGCGGAAGCTGGTCAGTAGCCTGTCGGCCCGGATCATCTCCGGCACGAACTCCACCGGTTCGCAGAGATCAGCGGCCTGGCTGGCGCCACGGCACTCCACCAGGGCCGTGAGCAATTGCTCGCGGCTGGCCACCCCCAGCACCTCATCCACCTCCTCGCCCAGCACCACCCACCAGGCGGTGGCATGGCGCAACAGGGTGGAGCGCTGCTCATCGAGGCTCTGGTGGCCCGCCAGGGTGGGGGCCGAGACCCGGGGCAGCATCAGGTCCCTGGCGGTGAGGTCGTTCAACTGGAACACCTTGGCGATCATGGCGGCCTCATCGGCCTCGATCTGGCCCTTCTGGGATCCGAGCCGCGCCAGCAGCCGGATTTCCTCCTCGTCGGTGCTGATCTCGTTCTGGGCGGTGATGGCCGGCAGGATCCGCTCCAGCAGTAGCACCAGGGGCAGCATCAGCTTGGTGAACACCCCCAGGGCAGGGGCACTGGCCAGGGCCACCGGCAGGGCCAGCTTGCTGCCGATCGCCTTGGGCAGGATCTCCCCCAGCAGGATCACCAGCACGGTGAGCCCAACGGAGAACAGGGGCAACGCCAGCCCCTTGACGCCCTGGCGGACGAACACGGCGCTGGCGAAGCCGCCCACCATCAGGCTGCCGAAGATGTTGAAGACGTTGTTGGCGATCACCAGCACCGCCAGGGTGCGGCCCAGTCGCAGCCGCAGGGCCTCCAGCCGCCGGGCCCCCGGCACCGGCCGGGTGCGGCTGGCCAGCTCATGCACCTTCACCGGATTGACGGTGAGCAGGGCTGCTTCCACCCCCGAGCTGATGAACGAACCCACCAGCATCACCACCACCGCCAGCACCAGGAGCAGGAGATCGTTCATCCGCGGGTGATGGAAACAGTGGAGGGCGGCACGCGCAGGTTCGGGGGGATCACGTGTATTTAATCGGCTGTGCCATCTTCTCGCTGTACATCCCTTCACCGCGATGCCGCCGACCCCCCCGATCGACGCCGCCCTGCTGGCCCGCCGTCGCCAGCGGTTCCTGCAGCAGCTGGACGGCGTGGCCGCTGTGATCCCGGGGGCGGCGCTGGTGACCCACCACGCCGACGTGGAGCATGCCTTCCGCCAGAACAGCGACTTCTGGTACCTCACCGGCTTCGATGAGCCCGGTGCCGTGGCGCTGTTCCTGCCCCACCGGCCCGACAACCCCTTCGTGCTGTTCGTGGAGGCGAAGGATCCCGGTGCCGAGGTCTGGAACGGTTTCCGCTGGGGTTGCGAGGGGGCCGTCACCAGCTTCGGCGCCGACCTGGCCCACCCCCGCAGCGAACTGGCCGAGCGGCTGCCGGAGTATCTCGACGGCGCCGAGGGGATCGCCTTCCGGGTGGGCCGCCATCCCCAGGTGGAGCCCCTGGTGCTGGCCGCCTGGGGGCGCCAGCTGGATCGGGCCCCCCGCAGCGGCAAGGCCGCCCTGGGGCTGGTGGCCCCCTGCCCGCTGCTGCACGAGCTGCGACTGCGCAAGGACCCCGAGGAACTGGCCCGCCTGCGCCAGGCCGCCCGCATCTCCGCCGAGGCCCACGAGCTGGCCCGGCGGGTGGTGCGGCCCGGCCTCAGCGAACGGCAGGTGCAGGCGGTGATCGAGCAGCACTTCCTTGAGCAGGGGGCCCGCGGCCCGGCCTACGGCTCGATCGTGGCCGGTGGCGACAACGCCTGCGTCCTCCACTACACCTCCAACGCCGATGTCCTGCGGGACGGCGACCTGCTGCTGATCGATGCCGGCTGCAGCCTCGACGACTACTACAACGGCGACATCACCCGCACCTTCCCCGTCAACGGACGCTTCAGCGGCGAGCAACGGGCCCTCTACGAGCTGGTGCTGGCCGCCCAGGAGGCGGCCGTGGCGGCGGTGGCCCCCGGCCAGACCGCCGAAGGGGTGCACGACACCGCCGTACGGGTGCTGGTGGAGGGGTTGGTCGAGCTGGGCCTGCTCAGCGGCGCGGTGGACGGCCTGATCGAACAGGGGGCGTACCGCCATCTGTACATGCACCGCACCGGCCACTGGCTGGGGCTCGATGTCCACGATGTGGGGGCCTACCGGCTGGGCGAGCACCACGTGGCGCTCGAGCCGGGCATGGTGCTCACCGTGGAGCCCGGCCTCTATGTGAGCGACCGGCTGGCGGTGCCCGAGGGCCAGCCGGCCATCGAGGAGCGCTGGAAGGGCATCGGCATCCGCATCGAGGACGACGTGGCGGTGAGCGACCACGGCCATGAGGTGCTCACGGCCTCCGCCCTCAAGGCGCCGGCGGCGATGGAGCGCTGAACAGCTCCAGCACCTGGCGGGTGGAGCCCAGCACCCGGTCGGCCCCCGCCTGGTGCAGCTGGGCCTCATACCGCTGGCGATCGGCCTGCCGCCCCGGCTCGTGCAAGTGGGGGGGCGCCACCGCCAGGGCCTCGAAACGCTGGCCCGGCACCCTGGCGCGGGCCTGGCGCACCGTTTCCACATCGGCCACCGTGTCGCCGAGGTAGGCCACGGGCGGGGCGCCGGCGCCCAGGGGCACCCCCGCCAGGCGGGCCGCCAGGGCCAGCAGGCCGGTGGGATCGGGCTTGTCGGGGGCCTGGCCCATGGCGATCAGGGGCGGCGCCACCAGGCCCAGCCGCTGCTCCAGCACGAAGCGGGCGGACGGGGGCTCGGCGCCACTGACGAAGCCCCAGGCGATCCCCCGGTCGCTGAGGGCAGCGAAGAACGGCCCATCCACCAGCAGGGGCTCGCTGCCGATGAAGCCGCGCCAGAGCCCGGGATCCCCCTCCGGATCGCCACCGAAGTAGTTGCCGCTGAACGCCGCCACCAGCTCCCCCCAGGCGGGCAGGGGGGCCATGCCGCGGCGGCGCAGCAGCTCCATCGAGGCCTGCCAGTCGTTGTTCCAACGGCCTTCGCCCTTGAGGGCGTCGATGGCGGCAGGCTCGGGGGCCCAGCCGCTGAACTGCCGCACGGTTTCGACGATGGCGCGCCGGTAGCTGCCGCCCACATCCCTGATCACGCCGTCGATGTCGAAGAGGAGGACGGCGCGGGGGACGGCGGGGGCGGCCAGGGGGGTTGCTGCGAATCGGCTGGTAAGTTAATCGTTTGCTAGTTCTCCTTGAGCGCCGAAACCGTGACAGCCCCTGAGAGTGCCGAGGTCGCTGCAGTCAGCGCCGTCCCCGCGGCCATCGCCGCCGACACCACCGAGGGTCGTCCGGTGCTGCGCGGCGGCAGTGCCGCCCTGGCCACCGCCACCATCGACGAGGACGGTGTGCCTTCCGGCTACACCCCCAAGGCCGACGAAGGCCGCTTCATGGTGAAGATCCTCTGGCTGCCGGACAACGTCGCCCTGGCGGTGGACCAGATCGTCGGTGGCGGCCCCAGCCCCCTCACCGCCTACTTCTTCTGGCCCCGGGAAGACGCCTGGGAAACCCTCAAGGGTGAGCTCGAGGCCAAGAGCTGGATCACCGACAACGAGCGGGTCGAGATCCTCAACAAGGCCACCGAGGTGATCAACTACTGGCAGGAGGAAGGGCGCGGCAAATCCCTCGATGAAGCCAAGCTCAAGTTCCCCGACGTCACCTTCTGCGGGACCGCCTGAGTCCCGTGTGCCCTGGGCGGTTCAGCCGCCTTGGGCCTCCCGTTCGAACTGTTCAGCGGCCGCGGCCGTGTCCGGGCTCGCGAACAGCGCTTCGGCAATGGCCGGACTGATCGTGTGGTGGGCCAGGCCGGCAGCGGCCAGGCGGGCCAGATCCCCCGGCTGGCGCAGGCTGGCCACCAGCAGGCGGGTGCTGGAGCCCACCCCGTCAAGAGCGCGCTGCATGGCGATCAGCTCCCCATGGCCATCGCGGCCGAGATCGCCGATGCGGCCCAGGTAGGCGGCGATGCCATCGGCCCCGAGGGCGGCGGCCACCAGCACCTGGGCCACCTCGTAGCAGGCGGTGAACGTCACGGGCACCCCTTCGGCGATCAGCTGCCGCGCCACCTCGGCCCCACCCCGGGTGATCGGCACTTTCACGAACACCCGCTGGGGATCGAGGGCCGCCAGGGCCCGGCCGGTGGCCAGCTGCTGTTCCCCATCAGCGCCCCAGGTCTGCAGATGCAGCTCGCGGCAGCCCAGGGCAGCAGCGCGCTGAGCCAGCCGCCCCAGGTGATCGATGCTGCAGGGCTGGCCGGCCCGCCGCAGCAGGGTCGGGTTGGTGGTGACGCCCTGGAACAGGCCGCTGGGCAGCCAGCGCTCCCACTCCAGGGGATCGGCGCAATCGAGCAGCAGACGCAAGGCCATGGGGGTCAGGGGGTAGTGGGAGCCGGGGACAGGGCCCACTGCCGGTCAAGGGCCTCCAGCAGGGCCGGGCAGGCGCCGAGGGCCTGTAGAGGGCGGTGGGGTTTGGCCGGTGCCGGTTGGGCCGCTGCAGGCTTTTCCTCCGTTGGATCGGCAGCAGGCAGATCCGCCGCGATCAGGGCCGCCAGGGGATCCGTGACGGCTGCGGCTTTCAGTCGGCCTGGATCCTGCCGGCCCTGGCGCAGGGCGACGAACAGCTCGCGGCGGCGGCGCAACTCCAGGGGAAGGGAGGCCGGCTGGCTGCAGAGGCGCTCCACCTCGGCAAGGGCGGCCCGAAGCCCGGGGGAGGTGGGCGCCGCCTGCGGCGGGGGCTGGGTTCGGGGCCAGACCAGGGCCAGCCAGCCCGCACCGGCGGCGGCCAGGGCC
>NZ_JAHLYP010000029.1 GCF_025127995.1 Synechococcus sp. CS-1332
AGGGCCTGCAGCACCAGGCCCTGCAGCCAGTCGGGCGGGGTGCTCCAGCCCAGGGCGGCGCAGGTCTGGCGATCCAGCAGGCCCAGCAGCCCCTGCCGCAGGGCAGGGCGCAGGGGGGCGGGCCAGTCGGCCAGGAGCATGGCCAGGGTCGCCTCGGCGATGCGCCGGTTGGTGGCCGCCGGGGCGAACGCCTCCCGCTCCACCCGTTCGTTCAGGGTCAGCAGCGCTTCGAGGCTGGCCGGCAGGTCTGCGATCCCCATCCGTTCGCCCACCCCGCACCAGAAGCGGAACAGGTGCTCCTGCTCCAGGGGCTTCAGCGGCCGCCAGCCGTAGCGGGCCAGCCAGCGGATCGGCTCGGCGACGAAGGTGGAGAGGACGTAAAGGAAATCGTCGTTGCTGATCGCGTAGTGGCCGTGGATGCGGTTCATGCGATCAATCACCGCAGCCCCAGCCGGGCTGTCTGGGCCATGGCGCAGCAGTTCGGCCACCATCAGGCCTGTGTCGTCGTAGCGCTTGCGGGGCCGGCGCTCGAATTCTCCGGTGCGGGCCAGCAGCCCGGAGATGGAGGGCACGCAGAAGGTCTTGAGCAGGGCCAGTTCCAGGGCCCGGGTGAAGTCCCAGGAGAACAGTTCTCCCGCCAGCCGATGGGCCGTGGCTTCGGCGGCCTGGAGTGTCGCGGCGGCGCCTGAGGGGTCGGAGGGGGAGTGCATCGGGCGGGGGTCAGAAGCGGGAGCCGGGCTGCAGCAGGAAGACCAGTTCCTCGTCGCTGCTGGCCCGCCCGAGGACCCGGTTGCGATGGGGGAAGCGGCCGAAGCGGGCGATGACCGCATGGTGGCGCCTGGCGAAGTCGGCCGTGCGCGGGTCGGTGAGGCGCTCGAACAGGGGCAGGCCCAGCTCCTGCAGGGCCTGATCCTCGCTGTGCATCAGGGGCATCAGCCAGAACGGCCGCCGTTCCGGGACCGGCTCCGCCGCGACCCAGCCGGCCTCAAGGGCCCGCAGGGTGAGGGCCTGGGCCTGGCCATCGCCGGCAAAGGCGTGGGCCTGGTCGCGCCAGATCTGACGGGGGAACTGGTCGAGCACCAGCAGCAGGGCAAGGGCGTCCGGTTCGGTCTCGCCCCAGGGGGCCAGGCCGCCGGCCATGGCCAGTTCGGTGAGCTCTCCGAAGCGGTCCTGTACGGCCCGGTCGCCCGCGGCACCGGGTCTGAACCAGGCGGAGGGCGGAATCTCCTCGAACCAGAAACGCAGCACCTCCTCCGGGATCGACATGGATCAGCGCAGATAACGGGTAAGAACAAAGGGAAGCGCCATCAGCACAAGAGCCATGGCGACCAGGGCGGAAAGGTTGCTGACTCCGAAGGGGATCACCATCAGCAGCACCCCACAGCCCAGGCTCACCGCATGGGACTGCTTCTTGCCATAGAGCATGTAGCCCAGTCCGACCGATCCGATCAACAGCGCCATGAGTTGGACGATGCTGGGATCGCTGCGCATGGATCCTGGCCTGGAACGGCGGACGACTCCATGCTGGGGCTCCCATTGCTGTCCTGCCCACCCATGACCCACCTGGTGGTGCTGCAACACCTGGAGCGGGAAGGCCCGGCCCGCTTCGCCGAGGAGGCCCGACGCCGGGGCTGGGTGGTGACGGTGTGCCGGCCCGACCGGGGGGAGCCCCTGCCCCGGCTCGGCCCCGACCAGGCCCTGCTGGTGCTCGGCGGACCCATGGGCGTCGCTGACATCGGCTCGCAGGCCTTCCCCTGGCTGAAGGGGGAGGTGGCCCTGCTGCGGGAGTGCCTGGAGTGCGAGCGGCCCGTGATCGGGCTGTGCCTGGGGGCCCAGTTGCTGGCCCATGCCGCCGGGGGCCAGGTGGTGCCGCTGATGGCGGGGGAGCCGCCCGTGCGGGCCTACGAGGTGGGCTGGGGTCCGGTGGCCTGGACCCGGCCGGAGGAGCAGGAACCGGTGCTCGCCGGGCTCGGCGCCGCCATGCCTGTGCTGCACTGGCATGGGGACCGGATCCAGCTGCCGGCCGCGGCCACCCTGCTGGGGTCCACATCTCTCTGCGCCGAGCAGCTGTTCCGGATCGGCCACCACGCCCACGGACTCCAGTTCCACGTGGAGGTGACGGACGCGGCCCTGCAGTCATGGCTCGACGAAGACGGTGACTACGTGCGGATGGCCCTCGGGCCGGACGGGGTCGACCAGGTGCGGGCCGGCCAGGCCCGCTGGGGGGAGGAGGGGGAGCGCCAGGGGCGCCGGCTCATCAACAACCTGCTGGATCGGGTCGCTGCCCTGCTGGGGGGGTATCCCCTGCTGTGAGGGCCAGGCCGGCCAGCTCCCGGGGCTCCGGGCGCCGCAGGCGATGGGCGATCAGAAAGGCAGCGGCTTCGACATACGCGGCAGCCTCCGTAGGGTGAGCGTCATGGCTCGGATCCTCGCAAGCCCCCTTCTGCTGGTGGTGCATGGCCGTGCCGGTGGCGTGATCCCCGCCGAACTGCTGGACCTGGCGCACGAGCTGGAGGTGGAACGCGGGGCGCCCGTGCGGCTGGAGGCCCTCACCGCAGCGGAACCCCCGGCCTTGCCGGCCGGCAGCGCCTTGGCCCCCCTGCTGCTGGTGCCCCTGTTTCTTCTGCCCGGCAGCCATGTGCGCCGGGACGTGCCGCAGATCGCCGCGCGATGCCGTCGTCGCGGGCCGCTGCGGCGCCTGCCCTTCCTGGGCTCCTGGCCCTCCTGGCAGGGCGCCTTGGCCGACGAGCTGGCGTCCCTGAAGGCCCAGGGGGGTGGGCCGTGGCTGCTGCATCACCCCCTGGAGGGGCCCCTGGGGGCGGCATTCCTGGCCCACCTGGAGGCCGTCACCGGTGGCCGTTGCCGCGCCACTCCATACAGTGCCCCCAATGCCGAGGACGCTCCGCTGCCCCTGCCTGGCCCCGCCCTGCCCCTGGCCCTGGCGGCCAACCGGCTCACCGACGCCCTGCCGTCGCCGCTGGGGGTACCCCTGCTGCAGCGGCCCCGGTTCCGGGCCGTGCTGCTGGAGGCGCTGATGGCGTTGCCATGACGGACGGCACCCTGCCCCTCTCCGCCAACGACGGCCCCGGGACGGTGTATCTGGTGGGGGCCGGCCCCGGGGATCCCGACCTGCTCACCCTGCGGGCCCACCGCTTGCTGCAGCAGTGCGACGCCCTCGTCTACGACTCCCTGGTGCCCACGGCCCTGCTGGACCTGGTGCCCCAGGATTGCGAGCGGCACTTCGTGGGCAAGCGCCGCGGCCACCATTCGGTGCCCCAGCCCAGCACCAATGCCGTGTTGCGTGAGCTGGCCGGCCGCCGGCGCCTGATCGTGCGCCTCAAGGGCGGCGATCCGTTCCTGTTCGGCCGCGGCGGGGAGGAGGCGGCGCACCTGGCCGCCCACGGTATTCCGGTGCAGGTGGTGCCCGGGGTCACCGCCGGCATCGCCGCCCCCGCCTACGCCGGCATTCCCGTCACCCACCGGCGGGCGGGTTCGAGCGTCACCTTCGTGACCGGCCACGAAGAGATCGACAAGCGTCGCCCCGGCGTCGACTGGCGCGGCCTGGCCCGCAGCAGCGATGGCCTGGTGATCTACATGGGCCTGCACAACCTGCGCCACATCGTCGCGGAGCTGATCGAGGGGGGCCTGGCCCCCAGCACGCCCGCCGCCGTGATCCAGCAGGGCACCGTGCGGGGCCAGCGGCAGCTGGTGGCCACCCTGGAGGTGCTGGCCGACCGGGTGGAGGCAGAGGCGTTCGCCTCGCCGTCGATCGTGGTGGTGGGCGCCGTGGTGGAGGAGCGGGTGCCGTCCTGTGCGCCGTCGCCCGCCGATGTGGCGATGCCGATCCCCTTCTGAGCCCCGCCCGCCGGCAGGGGCGCCATGCTGGGCCCCAGCCCGATCCCGTCAGCTCCGGCATGAGCCAGCCCGGCCTTTCCCACCTCAACGCCGCCGGCCAGGTGCACATGGTGGAGGTGGGCGACCGGCCCGCCAGCGACCGCCGCGCCGTGGCCGAGGGCCATATCACGATGGCGCCCGAGGTGCTGGCCCTGGTGCTGGAGGGTCGGGCGGCCAAGGGTGACGTGCTGGCGGTGGCCCGGGTGGCGGCGATCCAGGGCGCCAAGCGCACCTGGGAGCTGATCCCCCTGTGCCACCCGATCGCCCTGACGGGCCTGGAGGTGCTGATCGAGCCCAGCGCCGACGGCAGCGGCCTGCGGCTGCAGGCCAGCGCCCGCACCAACGGCGCCACCGGGGTGGAGATGGAGGCGCTGACGGCGGTGCAGGTGGGCCTGCTCACCCTCTACGACATGGTCAAGTCGGCCGATCCGGCCATGACCATCGGCCCGGTGCGGCTGCTGCGCAAGGAAGGGGGCCGCCGCGGCCCCTGGGTGCATCCCGCTGTCCAGGCCCTGGCTGGGGAGTCCGATGGCTGAACCGTTCCCCCGCGAAGGCCTGCCCCTGGAGGAGGCGCGCCGCCGGGTGCTGGCGGCGATCACCCCGCTGGAGGGCTCCGAGCGGCTGCCGCTGGGGCAGTGCCTGGGCCGGGTGAGTGCCGAGCCGGTGCTGGCCCTTGAAGCTGTGCCGGGCTTCCGGGCCTCGATCATGGATGGCTATGCCATCGCCGAAGCCGACGCTCCCAGCCCCGGCCGCCGCTGGCGATTGGTGGGCCGTTCCGCCCCCGGGGCCCCCTACGGAACGGTGCTGGTGGAGGGGGAAGCGATCCGGATCCTCACCGGCGCGCCCCTGCCCGAGGGGGCGCAGCGGGTGCTGCCCCAGGAGCTGGTGAGCCCGGAGTCCGTTCGGGAGGCCGCCGCCGCCGACGGCCTGGTGCTCACCGGGAAGGCGGGGCCCAACCCCTGGATCCGCGCCCCCGAGGAGGAGGCCGCCACAGGCGACGAATTGCTGCCGGGCGGCGTGCGCCTGGGGCCAGCCGCCCTGGGTCGGCTGGCCAGCTGCGGTGTGGCGACGCTGCTGGTGAGCGCCCGCCCACGGGTGGGGTTGCTGATCAGCGGTGACGAGCTGGTGGCCGCCGGCGCGGCGCGGGGGCCGGGTCAGATCTGGGAGAGCAACGGCACCCTGCTGCGGGCCCTGCTGGAGCGGCTGGGCTACGGGGTGAGCGAGCAGCGGGTGGTGGCCGACGATCCGGCCGCCCTGCGCCGAGCGTTGCAGGAGCTGGCCGCCGGCTGCGACGTGGTGGTGAGCACCGGCGGCGTCTCGGCCGGGGACAGCGACTGGATCCGGCCCCTGCTGGCCGAACTGGGGACGGTGGGCTTCTGGAAGCTGTTCCTCAAGCCCGGCCGGCCCTTCGCCTTCGGCCGGCTGGGGACGCGGCCCTTCTTCGGCCTGCCTGGCAATCCAGTGGCCGCGGCGATCACGGCCCTGCAGCTGCTCTGGCCCGCCCTGCAACGGCTGGAGGGGGGCGAGGTGGTGCTGCTGCCGCGGCTGAAGGTGCGCCTGGCATCGGCGCTGAAACGGGGCGCTGGGCGGCCCGAACTGGCCCGGGCCCGGTTGCAGGTGGATGGCGACGGCACCCTGCTGGCCCTGGTGGAGGGCAGCCAGGCCTCCTCCCGCATCGGCTCGCTCCAGGGGGCCGACCTGCTGCTGGAGATCCCTGCCGAGACGGGCGCCCTGGAGGCCGGCGAGGACCTGTGGGCCCAGCTGCTGCGGCTGCCCCTGCTCTGAGTCAGTCGTTGGTGGCGTCCGCCGGCCTGGGGGCGGGGATCGGGGCTGGGAGACCGTCGATGCTGCGGCGGTTCTTGCGCTGCCAGTAGCGCTCCAGGCCCTCGCTCCCCTTGCGGCGGGCCCAGCTGTCGAGCGCGGTGCGATCCCCCCCGTAGGCGTACGTGGGCACCGCCATGCCGCAGGAGGTCTGGACCTTGTCGATGGTCAGATCGAAGATCTGGCGGGCGCCGGCCAGGGGCTCGAACAGGCCGTAAAGCTCGTCCCAGCCCTCCTCGCCGCACTCTTCGCCGTACTGGATGGTGCGGGCGGTGCCGTAGAGCCGCAGGATCTGGGGTGGGCCCTCAAAGGCGCAGAACATCAGGGTCATGCGCGGGCACAGCTGCACGTGGGCGGCGGTTTCGTTGCCACTGCCGGTGAGGTTGAGCCAGATCACGCGGCGCTCGTCGAGCACCCGCAGGGCATCCCGTCCCTTGGGGGACACGTTCACCGTGCTGTCCGCCGTGGCGGTGCCGACGAAGAACAGCTTCTGGGCGGCGATGAAGGCGATGTGGTCGGCGCTGAGGGCGCCGCAGGACTGGCCCATGGGAGGGGGGTGATGGATTCAGAGGGGGGTGTTGCCGGTCACCCAGGTGCCGCTGCCGCCGCTCCACTCCTGTTTCCAGAAGGGAGCGTGGTGCTTGAGATCCTCCAGCAGCTCCTGGACGCAGCGCTGTGCCGGGCCGCGGCGGTCCGCCTGGACGGCCACCAGCACGATCGCCTCCCCCGGCCCGATCCGCCCCACCCGGTGCGCCACCAGCACCGCCCCAACGCCGTGGCGCGCTGCGCAGGCCTCGGCGATGGCCCGCAGCTGGGCCTCGCTCATGCCTGGGTAGTGCTCAAGTTCAAGGGCCTCCAGAGGCTCTCCTGAGGCGGTGGTGGGGCGCACGCGGCCAATGAAGTGGCTCTCGGCGGCCGGGGCGGCTGGGCCCAGGTTCCCCTGCCAGGCGGCCAGCAGCTCCAGCGGCTGGAAGGGTGCCTCCAGCAGCTGCACCACGATCGGCTGTCCTGGGTTGGGGGTCGGCATGGGTCAGCCTCCGCTGATCGGGGGCAGGAAGGCCACCTCGTCGCCGGGGCGCAGGGGGGTGTCGGGGGCGGCGAAAGCCTGGTTGATGGCCACGCGGATGCTGGGCGGCAGCTCCCCGACGCCTGCCGCAGGGCTGTCGTCGAGGGCTAACTGGCGCCAGAGATCGGCGGCGTTGGTGAGGCTGGCCCCGAGGGGGATCAGGCGCTCACCCCAGCCGGCCCGCTCCCGCAGGGCAGCGAACAGGCGAACGCGCACCACGGCGGCGAGGTCTGGAGTGGGGGCGACCAAGGGACGGCGGCGCAACGATCACTGGGGTGACTCTGGGCCACGGGGGCCTCAGGCCTGGTCTGGCCGGAGCAACCGCACCGGATCGCCCACGGCCACCGGGCCGGGGGTCACCACGCTGAGCCGGAGGCCCGCCACCACGCCGTTGTGGCGGGCGGTGGCCCGCAGGATCTCCAGGTCTTCGCCGAGGGGGCCCTGGGCCAGGGTGGTGACCACGCAGCGGGGGCAGCCGCCGTCGACCCGGAGCACCAACTGCTCGCCGATCTGCAGACAGGCGCCGTCCCAGGCTCCCTCCACGAAGCCTTCGGCCCCCTCCGGCGTGCGGATCAGCAGGTTGGGGCGGAACCGTTCCACGGCGAAATCGAGCTGGGGCTCGAGCTGCCGCAGCCGCTCCAGGGTGGCGGTGGTGATGGCGTGGATGGGGCAGGCATCGAAGAAGGTGCCCGCAGGCAATTCCAGGGCGTTGGTTTCGTCCTGGAAGGCGCGGCCCTCCACCGGCGGCCAGTACTGGTCAAGGCTGGCGCCGTCGGGAGGGGTGTCCAGCAGGCTCACCCGGCGCCCGAACAACTCGCTGAAGAAGGCGCCGACATCGTTGTCACTGCTGCAGAGCTCGGCGGCCCCACCCCCCTGGCGCGGGCCGATCAGCACCGGTGGCAGGGGCGCGGACGGCGCCGGCTCCTCCCGGAAGCGGGCGCGGTAGCCGAGCAGGTCCTGCCAGAGGCGTGGGTTCTTGGCGCTGGCCACCCGGCCGCTGGCGTGGTCCCACAGGGCGTAGGCCCGATCGCCCCGGATGCCGCGGGGCTCCACATCCAGCCTCTGGGGTGAGTCCCCGAGCATCGATTTCACCGGGTAACGCCAGAGCGTCTGCACCGTCCCCACCAGCTCCCGCACACCCTTGACCCGTTGTTGCCGGCCTACTCTGCGGGCCTGGGCGGGACAGCTCCGGTAACAGGACCTACCGTCCGCCCAGGGTTCGCCTGGATCCAACGGCCGGGACCATGAAGGAATTCATCCACCTGAGGTCGGCCCAATTCCCCCAGCTGCCCGGCGAGGCCGAGGAGATGGTGAATGAGGGCCTGGTGGGCAAAGCCCTGGCCCTCTACCTCCAGGAGAAGCTCCAGCGCCTGGGCCGGGAGGTGCCCTTCGTCTGCTGCGAAGACTGGGGCTGGTGGGTGGAGCTGGCCGGACCCCCCTTCCGCTTCGGGGTCTGCATCTACAGCCTTCCCAGCGACGGGGAGGTGGCCGAGTTCTGCTGCACCGACGGGGCCGGCGCCGAGCGGATCTGGAACTGGCGGACGTTCGGCTGGATCGATACGGCCCCCTGGGCGGAGGCCCTGCACGGGGAGCTGCTGGCCATCGTCCGGGACGATCCGGAGCTGGAGCTGCTGGGCAGCGGCCCCACGTTTCCCTGAGCTCAGGGGCTCCCGAAGAAGCCCCGGGAATTCAGCCAGAGGCTCAGCACCACCAGCGGCAACAGGAACCCCGCCAGGATCTGCAGGCGAGGGCGCAGGCCGCCTGACTCCTCGGCAGCGTTGGCCGGCATGGTCTTGGGGGGGCCTGGCGTCTTGCGGCGCGATCGCGACGGCATGGCCTCAGTTCCTCACCAGCGCCTGCTCGAGCGACAGACGATCCCGGAGCTCACCGGGAAGGTGGGTCCAGTGGCGGGCGATCAGGTCGGCCAACTGCTGGCCATTGACCAGGCTGATCCTGGCGAAGCCTTCCTCCCGGGCCGCCGCCATCGCCGCCGGCTGGAAATCAGCGGTGGTGATGTAGACGCCGTGGCCGCCGAAGGGAATGAACTGCCGCAGTTCCCGCACCGCGTCGGCGCCGATCCGCGCTCCGAGGTTGCCGCGGTGAAAACGGGCATGGATGCGGATGCGGGCCGGCAGCGACAGGCTGATGTCACCGCAGGCATCAAAGAAGTCGCGCATGGCCCCGTGGTGCTCGGCCCGCTCCCAGTCTTCGAAGCCCAGGGCATCCAGCAGATGAACCACAAGCCGCTCAAACTCGGGCGGCGTCAGTTGCATCATCTGTTCGAGCACGATGCGGTGACCCTCCTGTCTGGTGGCCGGCTGGGCAGAGGCCATCACCTCGGGGCGGCCGATGGCCCGGATGAATTCGGCCTTGTGCTCCACCATGAACACCGTCAGCAGTGACCGCATCCGGGTGTGGGCCGGTACGTCCAGGAGGGTGCGGATGGAATCCCGGAAAGGAGCGGTGAAGTCGTTCAGCTTGATCGGTTCGGTCGCCCAGGTGACGGGGCGCCTGTGCCTCAGGGGGCAACCGTCGTCTCCGCTGGGGTCGTAGTAGGGCGTGCCTTCATCCACGACGCCATAGCTGAGCAGGTCGGCATCCGGCGAAGGGATGATCACATGGTCGTTGGGCTGGATCTCAAGCAGAAAGCGATGAATCTCATTGACGTAATTGGAGAGCAGGATCGCGCTCTGAAGATCGGGGAAATAGTGCCGGACCACCGAATAAAGCTGTTCTCGTGTCTTGACAAGGCCGAGATCTTCACTGATTTCACGCCAGCCGATGCCTACGAAGCCGCCACTGAGGAAATTCTCCGCATAGATCCCGCCGCCCGCCCGCACGCACCAGACGTTGGTCATCGCTTCACCCCGGGGGGGCCCTTCAAAGCGCGGCTCATGTCAGACAATCGGGTCGGGACGGCAGGCCTGCGGGCGCAATGGTGGGGGTGGCTGCAGATACAGCCTCTGACCGGAAGCCTGCGGCAATTGTCGCGAATCTTGCCGGGAAGCGCATCCTCATCAACCATGAGACGCAGGGAAATGGTCTGATACCTCGGATCTTAAGGCATCACTCACTCTTTCTTAGTTCTTTGGCCCGAGGCGCTGCACGGCCCGCTCCAGGGAAGGGGCCAGGCTGCGCCACTCCCGCCGTCTGGGACTCCAGACCTGGCCGCTCCGCAGCTCATCGAGGCTGGCCAGCACCATGTCCTGTCCCTCGTTCAGCTGCAGCGCCGCCAGGGGCACTGAGAGTGGGCCACGGAAGTAGAAGGCGCTGAGCTGGGCATCGTGGTGCTCGAACCAGAGCGGCAGTGGTGGCGCCCCCCAGTCGATCTCCTCCTGCAGCTCCCGCAGGATCGCCTGGTCCGGCCGCTCCCCCGGATCGAGGTGGCCGCCGAACAGGCCCCAGCAGCCCGGATGGACGATGCCCTCGATGTCGTCCCGCAGCTGCAGCAGCCAGCGGCCCTCCCGCTCCAGCATGGCCAGGGCCACCGCGAAGCTCATGGGTGGAGGGGCGCCATGGGGGCGAGTGGGGCGGTCGTTGGGGAGATTCTGGCCAGGCATGGGGGTCCATGCAGGCTGGGAGATCGCCGCCCATGGCGCCTCGTCCATCCGCCCCTAACTTCATGGGCAACACCCCTGGAGCGTCGGCGCCCCCGGTGACTGAGATCCTGACCCTGTGACCGCCGCCGATCAGGCCTTCCTGGTGCTGCGCGGCGCGACGGCGCTGCTCTGTGCTCTTGCCGCGCGGGGCGCGCTGCAACGTGCCGGCCTGAGCGGACAGCCACGGCAGCGGCGCTGGCGGGCGCGGCTGGCAGCGGGGGTGATGCTGGCTCTCGGGGTGTTTGCCCTCGAGGACGGGGTGGGCGAGGCCCTGGGTCGGCCGGGGGAGCCGCTGCGCTGGCGCAGCTGGGTGTGGGTGCTGCTTGATCTCTCCATCCCCGCCCAGGTGCTTGCCGCGCTGGCCACCCTGCGCCAGCGCGACAAGCTGGAGGCCGAGCTGGTCGCCGCGGCGCGGCACGATCCGCTGACTGGCCTGCCCAACCGCACGGGCTTCACCGAGGCCGCCACCGCGGCGCTTGCCGCTGTCACCCGCGACGGCCGGCCGGTGGCTGGGGCCATGCTCGACATCGACCATTTCAAGGCCATCAACGACGGCTGGGGCCACGCGGCAGGCGATGCGGTGCTGCGTGAGGTGGCCACGGCCATGCGCGGCGTGCTGCGCCCGGGCGACGTGCTGGCGCGCGTCGGTGGTGAGGAGTTCGCGCTGCTGCTGCTCGGCGTGGACGCGGAGGGCGCCAGGCCCCTGATCGAGCGGCTGCGGGCGGCGGCGGCGATGGTGCCCCACCCCGGAGCGCCCGAGTGGCGCGTCACCCTCTCGGGCGGTCTTGCGCCGGTGCAAGGGCTGGGCCTGGCCGCGCTGGAGAGCGGCCTGCGAAGCGCCGACGCTGCCCTCTACGCCGCCAAGGCCGCTGGGCGGAACCGGGTGATGGTGGCGGACTGACGGGCGCCAGGCGCGGCTGATCGATGGTGTGGTGGTGGATCCAATCAGATCGGGGCCTTGGGCGATCGGCATCGGCACCATGGCGCCGTCAAGATGACCCTCTCCATCCATCAGGACCTGCACTGAGGCGTCGGCGCTGCGGCGCTGCACCAGCCACGCGGTACGGCACATCCCATGCGCTCTTCCCCTGTAGACGTTTAAGAAAGCGGTTGAAGCTAAGAGGATGACTTCCGAAAAGCCCCTCAGGCAGCCATCGACCAAGGAATCTTTGCTTGGCAACCTGCTGAATAAGAATCAGAAGTTCAACGGAGATGTCGCAGAAGCTGGTGCTGAGTTCACAGCGGTCAGCGAAGTTCTCAGGCAAGACGAAGTTCCTATTGAGGACATTCGGAATGCTCACTCTCAGAATGAAGCCACGGAGCATAACGTTGCGACTGCCGCTGTCGAGATCACGCTGGTCAATGAAGGCCTTTCTGATGAAGTCCTACAGCGGACAACTCTTGAATCTGACCTTGCTGAGACGAAGGCCGAACGGGATGACCTGCGCGACGATTTAGCGGACGCTCGTCTTGAGACAGAAGAAGCCAGGCAGATTGCCCTCAAGGACGCCCTCACTGGCTTGCCCAATCGATTGGCCTTTGACCAGCGTCTTGAGTACGGCCTGTCCCAGGCCGCGCGGCATCAGTGGGGGCTTGCCGTCTTCTTCATTGATGTTGATCAATTCAAGAGCATCAATGACGCCTATGGCCATGACTGGGGTGACCAGGTATTGCAGATGGTGGCAACGCGTCTAACGTCCTTCTTGCGTGAGACCGACATGGTCAGTCGCTGGGGTGGAGATGAATTCGTGTGCCTGTTGCCGGAAGTGAAAAATCATGTCGATATCCTGCATCTCGCGGAGCATATGGTGGCTCGTATTGCCGAACCCTGCGTCCTTGATGGGGAAGTTCTCAGGGTGCGTGTCAGTATTGGCATTGCCATCTTTCCTGCCCATGGATCTACCGCCGAGACCCTTCTCAGGCATGCCGATGTAGCAATGTACGAAGCGAAAGCAGCAGAGAAGCGGGTTGTCCTCTTCCAATGTCCTGATGCGGAAGGAGCGCCCCAGCAAGGCGTGCTCCCTCCGTCGCGATCTGTCGTTCGGCTCCCACCGGCCTGAAGGACGGTCGCGGCCGGATCCCTCGCAGACCGGATGTGCAGAGCTTCAGGGCCGCCACGGTGCTGGACACCTCCTCGACAACATCAAAGGGAACCCCGGGAGCCTCCTCCAGCTCGAACATCAGCAGATCCGACAGAGACGCTTGGGTCCCCTCGATTAACAAGCCTGCCGATCCCCCTGGTCCTGGCCATCCGCCAGACGCGCGTCAGTCAACCCCGATCAACTGGGCGTCGAGCCCCAGTTGCTGGGCTGCCATCACAAACGGCGCATCCAGGCTGCAGAGGGTGGCGCCCCGTCCGGCGGCTATCGCCAGGTGCAGCGCATCGGCCGCCCGCAGGGCCGTGGTCCAGCCGCGCAGACAGGCCTGGGCATTGCGGAAGTCCTGGGGTTCCACCTCCAGCATCAGAAAACCTGGGGCCAGACTGCGTTCAAAGCCCTGCAGCACCGCCTCGGCCTGCGACGGGTTCAGGGCCTTGCTGCGCACCTTGAGCCCGAGAGCGGAATGGAGCTCGGTGGCACTCCAGGGGCTGATCGCCAGTGGCGCTGTGGCCTGCTCGAGAAAGGCCGCGGCGGTGTCGGAGTGGGCTTCCGGTGTGAGAGCCGCCAGCAGCACGCAGGTGTCGACATAAAGCATCAGGAGTCGTCTTCATCCCGCAGCGCGCGCAGGGTCTCCACGCCGCTGGTGGCTTGATGGGGCAGGGAATCCCGCAGAGCCTGGAGCTGGGGCAGGAGATCGCGCACGGCAGGCCTGGGCACCAGCTGTGCGATGGCCTTGCCGCGTCGGGTGATCACCACCGGCTGGCCGCTCTCCACCGTGTCGAGGAGGCTCGAGAGCTGGGCTTTGGCCTCCGCCACCGTGACGTGTCTCATGCTGTTGGTCATCTCGATGACCAACCCTAGGCCCGATGGTGGGGCATGGCCTCCTCTCCCGATGCCCGATGCCGGTTTCGAACCAGCGACATCCTGCTTGTAAGGCAGGCGCTCTACCGCTGAGCTAATCGGGCGGTGTGGCCATTCTGGCGGAAGGGGCGCCGGTGACCTGCGGCCGGTACCTTGCCGGCAGCGTCCGGACCCCGGCCATGGCCAGCGGCCGCCACCACGATCGCGCCACCCGACGGCTGGCCCTGCCCTTCGGGCTGCTCTGGTGGCCGGCCCTGGGGCCGGCGGGGGTGGCTGTCGCCACCGGCGCCTTCCTGCTCGGCGGCCTCTGGCTCTCCCCCGACCTCGACACCCGCTCCAACGCCACCCGCCGCTGGGGCCCCCTGCGGCTGCTGTGGTGGCCCTACCGGCGGCTGCTCAGCCACCGCTCCCTGCTCTCCCACAGCCCCCTGCTCGGCACCAGCCTGCGGCTGCTCTGGCTGGCGTTGCTGGTGCTCGTCGCCTGCGCCGCCCTTGGGCCCCTGGGCACCCCGGCGCCGGCGGAGCTGCTGCGGCGGGGCCAGGCGCTCTGGGGCAGCCAGCGGCCCCTGCTGCTGGCGGCCTTCGTGGGCCTGGAGGCCAGCAGCTGGCTGCATCTGCTCCAGGACGGCGATCCGATTCCGCGGCTGCCACGCCCCCTACGGGCCCTGGGGCGTCGGCTCAGCAGCAGGAGCCGCCGCTGGCGGGGACAGCGGCGCTAGGTGCGGGGGCAGCGGCGATAGGCGTGGCGTCGAAGGGAATGGTGTTGCCGCAGCCCTCGAACAGGCCGTAGTGGCGGCTGAAATCACCAATGAAGCTGAAGTGGGGCGCCAGGCGGCTTTCGGCCAGCATGCGGAAGGTGTTGCCGCACACCGGAAACACCCGGCCCGCTTCGATGTGGTGGTGCTTGTCGAAAGGCAGGGCGTAGGGGTGGCCGGCGATGCTGCCGCGGTAGATCACCGCCTGGCCGTGGTCCTCGCAGGCGTCCTCCAGCGCCTCGATGTGAAACAGCCGGTAGGTGGCGGAGAAGAAGCGGATCGCCCCGGTGCGCCCGGCCAGCTCCGGGTCGGTGATCTCCAGGGGGCGGTCGTCCACCAGGCGGGCATCGGCGAAGCCGGCACGGCGCGCCAGCCGCAGGAAGTCGTTCCAGTAGAGGGCGCCGCTGAGGCATTCTCCGTGCAGCACCGGGTCGTGGCGCAGGGCTTCGGGCACGCGCCGGTCGGCGTAGACGTCGGCGAAGAAGAACTCGCCGCCGGGTTTGAGCAACCGCCGCACCCCGTTCAGCACCGCCAGCTTGTCGGCCGAGAGGTTGACCACGCAGTTGGAGATCACCAGATCGAAGCTGCCGGGCTCCAGCGGCAGCGCCTCCAGCTGCTCGATGCGGCCCTCCAGGAAACGCACATTGGCGTACCCGAACGCTTCGGCGTGGTGGTCCGTGTGGCGCCTGGCCACCGCCAGCTGCTCCGGTGTCATGTCGACGCCCACCACCTCGCCGCCGGCCCCCACCAGCTGGGCGAGCAGGCACACATCCCGGCCGCTGCCGCAGCCCAGATCAAGCACCCGCAGACCCTCCAGCAGCGGCGGCACCACCAGGCCGCAGCCGTAGTAGCGGCTGAGCACCTCCGGGTGGAGGCGGGCCAGCAGGCGGCGCAGGGGCGCGGGCACGCTGCTGGCATCGCAGCAGGCACTGGTGCGCAGGTCGGCGCTGCTGCTCAGGGTGGAGCCGTAGTACTCCTGAACGTTGCGGTGGAGGTCGGTGGCGCTGGTCATGGGGAGGGGTCTAAGGGCGGGGGCGGTGTGCGGGTTGCGTGCGGTGGGCTGTGGGGTAGGGCTCAGCCTTGGCGCCGCCAGGCGTGGTAACGGCGCAGCCAGGGCAACAGGTGCTCGGGCACCCGCTGCTTCTTCCAGACACCGGCGGCGTACTTGTTGGCCTCGGTCAGGGTGGGATAGGCGTGGATCGTCCCGAAGATCTTGCCCAGTCCCAGGCCCCATTTCATGGCCAGCACGATCTCGGCCAGCAAGTCGCCGGCGTGCTCGCCCACGATCGTGGCGCCGAGGATCCGGTCGCTGCCGGGTGATGTGAGCACTTTCACGAACCCCTGCTCGGCGCTCTCGACGATGGCGCGATCGAGTTCGTGCAGGGGGAAGCGCGTCACCTCCACCGCCACCCCCTGTGCCGCCGCGTCGGCTTCGGTCAGCCCCACCGTGGCCACCTCCGGGTCGGTGAAGGTGGTGCGCGGGATCACCCGGTAGTCCACCTTGAAGGAGCGCAGCTGGCCGAACAGGGCGTTCACCGCGGCGTACCAGGCCTGGTGGGCGGCGGTGTGGGTGAACTGGAACGGCCCGGCCACATCGCCGGCGGCATAGATGTTCGGGTAGATCGTCTGCAGGAAGGCGTTGGTGGTGATCGTGGCGCTGGTGGGAATCCCCAGCTCCTCGAGGCCGTAGCCCTGCAGCCGGGCGCGCCGGCCCAGGGCGCAGAGCACGGCGTCGCAGGCGATCCGCGCCTGCCGCTCCCCCTGCCGCACCAGCACCGTCACCGCCCCGCCGGGGACGGAATCCCGCTCGAAGCCGAGCACCTCGGTGTTCAGGTGCAGGGTCACGCCGTCCTCCTCCAGGGCCCGCCGCACCTCCGCCGCCACATCGGCGTCCTCCTTGCGCAGCAAGCGGTCGCTGCGCTGGATCTGGGTGATCGGCAGGCCCAGCTGGGCCAGGGCCTGGGCCAGTTCGCAGGCGATCGGCCCGCCCCCCAGCACCGCCAGCCGTGGCCGCTCCAGCGGGCAGCGGGCCAGCCAGCCCCACACGGTTTCACTGGTCAGCAGGGGCACCGCCTCGCTCCCCGGCCAGTCGGGCCGCACCGGCTCGGCACCGGTGGCCAGGACGATCGCCCGGGCCGTCAGCCGCTGCTCGGCGCCACCGTGATCCCGGATCGCCACGGTCCAGGGATCAAGCAGACGGGCCTGGCCGTGCAGCACCTCCACCCCCAGGCCCTCGTAGCGCTCGACGCTGTCGTGGGGGGCCACGGCCGCCACCTTGGCGGCCACCCGCTCCAGCACCTGACGCACGCTCAGCCGCGGTTCCATCGGCTCGAGTCCATAGCGGTCGGCCCGTCGCAGGCGTGCCGCCAGCCGGGCTGAGCTGATCAGCGCCTTGCTGGGCACGCAGCCGGTGTTGAGACAGTCGCCGCCCATGGCGCCGCGTTCCACCAGCGTCACCCGCGCCTTCACCGTGGCGGCGATGTAGGAGGTCACCAGCCCCGCCGCGCCGGCGCCGATCACGATCAGGTTGCGATCGAAGCGGCGTGGCCGCTGCCAGGGGCTGTAGAGCCGCCAGGTCTGCCAGCGGCCGATGGCCGCCTTGGCCAGCCAGGGGAACAGGGCCAGCAGCAGCAGGGACCCCAGCAGCGGCGGGCTGAGGATGCCGCCGATCCCGCGCAGCTGGGCCAGCTGGGTGCCGGCGTTCACGTACACGAAGGTGCCCGGCAGCATGCCGATCTGGCTGGTGAGGTAGAAGCTGGCCGCCCGGATCGGCGTCAGCGCCATTAGCAGGTTCACCAGGAAGAAGGGGAACACCGGCGCCAGCCGCAGGCTGAGCAGGTAGAGCACCCCATCGCGGGCCACCCCCGCCTCGATCGGCGCCAGCTGGCGGGCGAAGCGGCGCCGCACCGGATCCCGCAGCAGGGTGCGGGCCACCAGGAAGGCCAGCAGGGCGCCGATGCTGGAGGCGAACGACACCAGCAGGGTGCCGAGCCCGACGCCGAAGATGGCCCCGCCGGCCAGGGTGAGCACCGCGGCCCCCGGCAGCGAGAGGGCCGCCACCAGCACGTAGATCAGCAGGTAGGCGCCCCCCACCAGCAGGGGCGCCTGCGCCCGCCGCTCCAGCAGGACGCCATGGGCCCGCTGCAGCCCCTCCAGGGTGAGCTGGCGGTGCAGGCCCAGTCCGAAGAACAGGACCACCACCAGGGCGATGGCGGCGATCAGCAGCAGCTGGCGCCAGCGGGAAGGCGAGGGAGGTGGGGACATGGGGGGGCCGTTCCCCCGTCGTACCGGCGAGCCGGAATTGCGGATTGCCCCGCCCCGGCCGGGAGGCCATCCAGCCGACCGGTTGGCCGGTACTTTCATCACCAAGGGACATCCATGCGCAACCCGGGATCGGCCATGGCCCTGGATTCACCCCTACCCCCGTACGTCTGCAGACGGCTGGAGGCCATTCAGGTGGTGATCCCGGTGCGCGATGAGGAGAGCACCCTGGCCCATGTGATCGGCCAGCTGCAGGCCCAGGGGCTGCGTCGCATCCGGGTTGTCGACAACGGCAGCAGTGATCGCAGTGCGGCCATTGCCCGGCAGCTGGGAGCGGAGGTGCTCAGCGAACCCCGTCCCGGCTACGGCCGGGCCTGCTGGGCCGGCTGCCTGCACCTCGACCCCGCCGTGCGGTGGCTGATGTTCTGCGATGGCGACGGCGGCGATCCGATCGAGGAGCTGCCCCGCTTCCTGGAGCTTCTGGACGACCACGACCTGCTGCTCGGCGACCGGACCGCCACCGCCGTGGGGCGCGCTTCACTCACGCCCCTGCAGCGTGGCGGCAACCGGCTGGCCACGACGCTGATCGCCCTGGGCTGGGGCTTCCGCTACCGCGACATGGGGCCGCTGCGGCTGGTGCGGCGCGAGGCCTTCGATGCCATGGCCATGGCCGACCGCGGCTACGGCTGGACCCTGGAGATGCAGGTGCGGGCCGTCGAACTGGGCCTGCGCATCCGCGAGGTTCCCATCGCCCACCGCCCGCGCCTGGCTGGCGATTCGAAGATTTCCGGGCGCTGGGGAGCCAGCCTCCGGGCCGGGAGTGTGATCCTCACCACCCTGGGCCGGCTGTGGCTGCGGCGATGGAGCTGACGTCCCCGCTGCAGCGCCTGCAACTGCTGCTCAGTGCCCTGCTGCTGATCGCCGGGGCGCTGCTGCTGTGGCCCCATGGCGACCTATTCGACGCCGCCCAGCTGCTGCCGTTCTGGCTGGCGGCCGCCGTAATGGGGCTGGGTTTCGCCCTGTCCTGGTCGCTGCCCACCATCCCCCGTGCCCTGTTCTGGGCCGTGGCGGTGCTGACGCGGCTGGCTCTGCTGGCCATGGAGCCCGGCGATGACATCTGGCGGTACCTCTGGGAGGGAGGGATCCAGCTGCACGGGTTCAATCCCTACCGGCTGCCACCGGATGCTGCGGTGCTGGAGGGGTTGCGCACGCCCTGGTGGTCGCTGATCAACCACCCCGACACCACCGCCATCTACCCGCCCCTGACGCAGCTCCTGTTCCAGCTGCATGCCGCCGTGGCCCAGCAGGTGCTGCTGTTCAAGCTCTCGTTCACGGCCGCCGACCTGGCGATCTGCGCGCTGTTGGCGGCCCGGTTCGGCGCGGCACCCGCGGCGCTCTACGCCTGGAATCCGCTGGTGATCTACGGCATCAGCGGCGGCGGGCATTACGACAGCTGGTTCCTGTTGCCGCTGGTGGCCGCCTGGCTGCTGGCCGAGCGGGATCCCCCGCCCCAGGGTCAACGCCCCCAGGCCTGGGTCGACCTGTTGCTGGGGCTGAGCGTGGCCCTGAAATGGATCACCTTGCCGCTGCTGCTGCAGCGGGCCTGGAGCCGCTGGCGCCAGTTCCGGCGCCCCGCACCGGTGCTCAGCACGTTGCTGCTGGGGTTGGCACCGCTGCTGCTGGGGGCCTCCCTGTTCTGCGGCCTGCGCAGTTGCCCGCTGCTGCCCACCGGCTCCACCTTCATCCGCCACGGCCGCAGCGCCGAGTGGCTGCCGCATTGGATCGCCCAGCTCTGGCCCTGGACCCTGCAGACCAATGCCGTGCACGGGCTGCTGCTGCTCCTGGCGCTGGTGCTGCTGCTCGCCACCAGTGCCAGGCTGGGGGTCTTCGCCTGGCGCTACCTGGTGCTGGTGCTGCTGCTTTCCCCGGTGGTGCACGCCTGGTACTTCATCTGGCTGATGCCCTTCGCCGTGCCCAGTCAGAACTGGGGGGCACGGCTGGTGAGCCTCTCCGCGTTTGTGTATTTCGTGCTGCCCTCGCGGTTGCCGGACTGGCAACTCACCACCCCCGAGCGGCTGCTGCTGTGGCTGCCCCTGCTGCTGGGGCTGCTGCTCAGCGCTCGGGGCCGAACCGAATCGCCCCTTCGCGGGTAAAGCTCTGGTGCACCCCCGCCCTGCCATGGTTCCCGTCCGTTCCCGCACCCCGTTACTCCTGGTCTGCGGCCTGGTGCTGATCGCCGCCACGGGCTGCGGCGGCGGGTCGGCCGCGCTGATGGGTCGCGAAGGCAGCCGCCCTTCGCTGGCGGCCGTGGCCCCCCAGGCTTCCCTCGATCCAGCCCCTTTCAACGCGGTGCTGCAGAACGTGGTGGATGGGCGGGGCCTGGTGGATTACGCCGCCCTGCAACGGGATCCGGCCCAGCTTGATCGCTACATCAAGGCGCTGGGCGCTCTGGCCCCTGAGCGCTTTGCCTCCTGGTCGGAAGTCGAGCAGATCGCCCTGTTGATCAATGCCTACAACGCCTTCACCCTGCGCTCGATCATCGACCACGACCCGATCCGGCCCAGCATCAAGGCGATCCCCGGCGTATGGAAATTCCGGCGCCACCAGCTGATGGGCCGCAGCCTCACCCTCGACGCGATCGAGCACGAGATCCTGCGCAAGGACTACAACGAACCCCGCATCCACGCGGCCCTGGTGTGTGCCGCCATCAGCTGCCCGCCGCTGCGGCGCGAGGCCTTCACGGGCCCGGCCCTCGACCGGCAGCTGGAGGATCAGACGACCCGCTGGCTGGCCAGCCCCGTGGGCCTGACGATCGACCGGGCCGCAGGAACGGTGCGGATTTCCTCGATCTTTCAGTGGTTTGCTGAGGACTGGCAGCGCGCCGATCCCACCGCCGCCGCCGTGCCGGGCCACCAAAAGCAGAGTGCCGTGCTGCGCTTCATCGCCCGCCACCGCCCCGCCGAAGAGCGTGCGCTGATCCTGGGCGGCGACTACCGCTTCTCCTATCTCCCCTACAACTGGGACCTGAATCGCCAGAGCCCCTGAGGCGTCGCCATGGTCACGGTCCTGCGGTTGGTCAGGCCATCGGCTCGTTCAGCAGGCCACTGATGCGCTCGGCCAGCTCATCGAAGCAGGCGGAGAAGGCACTCCGGGCCTCCTGGGTTTCCAGGTGAGCGGCTGGATCGGGCAGGCCCCAATGCAACCTGGCGGGGTCGCCCGGGAGCGTGCCGCAGGTCGAGGCGGCGTGGTCACACACCGTGACGACCAGATCGAACGGTGCCGCCGCCGCTTCCAGGACCGCCGTCAGGCTCTTGCTGCCGTACTGGGCCGGGTCCACGGGAAGGCGGCTGATCTGCTCCAGGGCCAGCGGATGAACCCGCCCCGTCGGGGCACTGCCCGCGCTGACGACATCAATCGCCCCCTGGCCCAGGGTCTGGAAGAGCGCTTCAGCCATGATGCTGCGCGCGGAGTTGCCTGTGCAGACCACCAGCACCCGCCGTCTGGCGGCCCCGGTGGCGTTGTTGGTCGTTGTCTGGTTGTTCATGATCAGAAGTGGCTGTTCCAGTCCGATAGCCCGATCGAGGGGGAGTGCCTGAGCGGTCCAGTGGGCTTCAGCTCAATGCCCCCCCACAGCTGGAGCCGGCGCCGGCGCTGCATCCAAAGCAGTGATCCGCCACGGCAATCGGCTCACCGGCGGGGTCCTGCTCCAGCAGCTGCCGCAGGTGGGCCCGGGGGCTGGCCTGGCCGATGGGCAGGGCAAGCATCTGGTTGAAGTCGCAGTCGTAGAGGAAGCCCTGCCAGTCGACGCTGAGCGTGGAGCGGCACATCACCTGGGCCAGGTTGGCCGGGTTGTGGTGCTGGCGCAGCAGCGTCATGTAGCCCTCCAGCTGCCCCTGCTGGCGCAGCACCGCCGCAAAGCGCTGGATGGGCATGTTGGTGATCGTGAACAGGCGGTTGAAGCGGAGGCCGAAGCGATCGGCCAGCTCGCGCCGGTAGTCGGCTTCAAGGGCGGCCTGGGGCGGCGGCAAGTGGGCCCCCTGGGGGTTGTACACCAGATCCAGCTCAAGGCCGGAGTGTTCGTCGCCGTAGCCGAGGGCGTTGAGTTCCCGCAGGCCCGAGAGGCTGCGCTCGAACACACCGTCGCCGCGCTGCCGGTCGACGTTTTCTGCGATGTAGCAGGGCAGGGAGGCCACCACCTTCACCCCCTGATGGGCCAGGAATGCGGCCAGGTCCTCCTGGCCGGGCTCACTGAGGATGGTGAGGTTGCAGCGGTCGATCACCGCCACCCCCAGCCTTCGCGCCTGGCGCACCAGGTCGCGGAAGCCGGGATGCAGCTCCGGGGCGCCGCCTGTGAGATCGAGGCAGGCAATGGCCCGGGCTTTCAGCACCGCCAGCACCAGGTCGATGGTGTCGGCCGCCATCATCTCGGTGCGGCTGGGGCCGGCGTTGACATGGCAGTGGCTGCAGCTCTGGTTGCAGCGGTAGCCCAGGTTCACCTGCAGGGTCTCGAGCCGACCGCGGCGCAGGGCCGGGAACGGGGGCGCCAGGTTGATGGTGGTGGAGCCGTTCAGATCGGCGACGCCCATGGATGGAGAGGATTCACACCGGGGGTACCGGCAGGGCGGCGAAACGGATGGGCAGGGAAGGCGTACCGCTCAGGTGGTCTGAGCCACGGCTTCCGTCTGACCACCGATCACGAGCCGCAGCAGAACCGGGGCCAGGAAGGTGGTGCCGATCACCATCAACAGGATGGCGGCTTCGAGGGCCGGGGTGAGGATGCCGGCCTGGGTGCCCAGACCCAGGAAGATCAGACCCACTTCGCCGCGGGGCATCATCCCAAGACCCACCACCAGCCGGTTGGTGGGGTCCTTGGTGGTGTAAGTCCAGCCCGCCGCCAGCTTGCCCACCACGGCGACCACCAGCAGGAACAGGGCCACCACCAGGCCCTCCCGGTTGGCGGGATCGAAGGGGTTGAGCACCGAGAGGTCCATGCCGGTGCCGATCAGCACGAAGAACACCGTGGCGAACAGGGCCACCAGGGGTTTGACCGTGGTTTCGATGGCGTGGGTGTGCTTGGAGGCGCTCAGGATCAGGCCGGCGGCGAAGGCCCCCAGGGCGGCCTCGAGGCCGATCGCCTGGGCGGAGAAGCAGCAGAGGGTGAGCACCACGAAGCTGGCCACCGCCACATCCCCGGGAGCCTTGAGACGGTCCACCACCCAGTCGAAGGCGGGGGCGGCGAAGCGGCTGAGCACAAGGGCGACGGCCACGAAGATCACCGCCGCGGCGCACAGCTTCAGGACCGGTCCGAGGGTGAAGGAACCGCCACCGGCCAGGGAGACCACCACCGCCAGGATCACGATGCCCAGGATGTCGTCGAGCACGGCGGCACCGATGACGATCTGGCCCTCCTTGCGCTTCAACCACTGCAGCTCACCGAACACGCTCGCCGTGATGCCGATCGAGGTGGCCGTCATGGCGGCGCCGGCGAAGACGGCCGGGATGAACGGCACGTGGAAGAGGTAGTAGAGGCCGGCCGTACCGGCGGCGAAGGGGAGCACCACACCGGTGAAGGCCACGGTGCCGGCCTGAACCCCCACGGCCATGAGTTCATCGAGCTCGCTTTCCAGACCCGTCAGGAACAGCAACGAGAACAGGCCAATCTCGGCGACCGCCTGCAGGCTCGAAAACGTCTCTCCGTAGATCGAAGCGACGCTTTCAGGGGTGACCCCGCCCAGCGAGCTCAGCAGCCCGAGGAGCGCGCCGCTGAGATGGGCCTGCGTTTCGGGGGGGACGACCAGATGCAGACCGGAGGCACCGATCACCACCCCGGCAACCAGCTCGCCCAGGATGGTGGGCAGCTGCAGGCGCACCATCAGCTCCGCCATGACGCGGGCCGCCACGAAAATCACGAGAAAACGACCAACCCCGATCAGGGTTTCCGTCACTTCAAGCTGGTGGCTTCCGACGTCCATCAGCAGCGTGGGCAGCAGATCCATCAGGCGGGGTAGGGGGAGCAGCAGTTTTAGAAGCAAGGGGCGCTGCGCTGTTGCCAGATAGGAGGCAGAAATCACGAATGGGCTGGATCCATCCGGTCTGTGGAGGCGATTGAGGTTTCGAGCCAGCCTGAACCCCATCACCAAGGATGGTCTCCGTGGTTCCACTTGCTTGCGATGCCCACTTCCCGGCCGATCCCCGCCTCGGCAGCCGATGGGGCCAGTCTTGAGGGCCTGGCTGAGCTGGTGGCGATCGTGGCGCGGCTGCGGGATCCGCAGGCAGGCTGCCCCTGGGACCTGACCCAGACCCACAGCACCCTGATCCCCTACGTGCTGGAGGAGGCCCATGAGGTGGCTGATGCGATCCGCCAGGGGGATGACGCCCATCTGGCGGAGGAACTGGGCGACCTGCTGCTGCAGGTGGTCCTGCACGCCCGGATCGCCAGCGAAGCGGGACGCTTCGATCTGGCCGCCGTCGCCGCTGCCATCACGAACAAGCTGGTGCGCCGTCACCCCCATGTGTTCGATCCAGCGGCGGCGCGGGCCGACGACCCCGAGGCCGTGCGCCGTAGCTGGGAGGCGATCAAGGCCGCCGAACGCCAGGAGCCAGCTACGGCCAGCCCCCTCAGTGACCGGCTGGCCCAGAAGGTCCGCGGACAGCCGGCCCTGGCCGGCGCCATGACCATCTCGCGCAAGGCCGCCGCCGCCGGCTTCGAGTGGGATGCCATCGAGGGCGTGTGGGCCAAGGTGCAGGAGGAGATGGACGAACTGCGGGAGGCCGTGGCCAACGGCGACCAGGCCCACGCCCAGGAGGAACTGGGCGACGTGCTGTTCACCCTGGTGAACGTGGCCCGCTGGTGCGGTCTCGACCCGGAAGAGGGCCTGGCCGGCACCAACCGCCGCTTCCTCGATCGCTTTTCCCGGGTGGAGGCCGCCCTGGGCGGCGACCTCGGCGGCCGCGGTCTTGCGGAACTGGAGGGCCATTGGCAGGCGGCCAAGGCCCAGATCCGCGCTGAGGGGGGGGGCGGCCCTACCCGTCCTCCGGTGGACCCTGCCGCCGGTGGTTCTTGATCGATCCCCGCTGACGCTTGGCCTTCAGCCGGCGCTCCACCGAGCCGCGGCTGGGCTTGGTCGGGCGGCGGGGCGGTGGCGGTGGCGCGATCGCCGCCTGCAGCAGCTCCACCAGGCGCTTCTGCGCCGCCTGGCGGTTCTGCCATTGGGAGCGCTGCTCCGCCGCCACAATCACCAGACCCACCGGGGTGAGCCGGGCGGCCAGCCGCCGCAGGGCCCGCTCCCGCAGGGGCGGCGGCAGGGCGCCGCTGGCGGCCAGGTCGTACACCAGCTCCACCCGGGAGTCGGTGGTGTTCACCCCCTGGCCCCCGGGGCCGGAGGCGCGCGAGAAGCGCCAGCCCAGCTCGGCCGCAGGGATCACCAGGCCATTCCCCAGGGGCAGATCGCCGCTCACACCAGGCTCACTTCGCCGCTGCCGATGTCGAAGTAGGCGGCCTGGATGCGCAGGCGCCCGTCCGCCACGGCCTCGCGCAGCAGGGCACTGCGTTTCGGCAGCGCGCTGGCGGCGGCCGCCGCGTTGGCGCGCACCGACTGGGCCAGGTCCGCCCCCGGCTTCAGGCTGGCCCGGATCGGCGCCACCAGGTCCTCCAGCAAGGGCGTGAGCGGGTTGCTGGCCATGGCGGCGGTCACCGCACCGCAGCCGCTGTGGCCCATCACCAGGATCAGGGGCATCGCCAGCTCCGCCACAGCGTACTCCAGCGAGGCGACACCCTCGTCGAAGGCCGTGTTGCCGGCGCTGCGCACCTCGAACAGTTCCCCGGCGCCGCAGGCGAAGATCCACTCCGGTGCCACCCGCGAATCGGCGCAGCAGAGCACCGAGGCCCAGGGCCGCTGGCCGGCGGCCAGGGCATCGGGCCGCACCTGGCAGCGCAGCGGCCAGGTTTCATGCAGCAGGGTGGCCCGCTCCCGGGGATCGTCGCTGCGCTCGGCGGCCTGCCAGGTGCGGGAGAAGTCGCGGTTGCGGCGCAGCAGTTCCTGCAGCGGGTCGCCCTCGGGACGGCACACCGACAGCCGTTCCTTCAGGGTGCCGTCCGCGGCCGCCGCGGCCGCCGGCCGCAGGGTGTCCAGGGCCAGCCCGGCGCCTGCCAGGCCCAGGAGCTGCAACAGGTGGCGTCTGGAATGTGCCATGGCGCCGTGACAAGAGGTCCTGCCGAAGGTTTAGCTGGAAAAGCCACGAGCCAACCACATGGGACCGCAACAGCCACCGGGCGCCTGGGTGGACGAGGAGCTGGGCGGGGTGCGCTACGGCCTGGCCGCCACCGTGGTCGAGGAGCACACCAGCCCCTACCAGCGCATCACGATCATTGACAGCCAGACCTATGGCAAGGGCCTGCTGCTCGACGGCTGCTGGATGACGGCGGAGCGGCAGGAGCGGCACTACCACGAACCGCTGGTGCATCCGGCCCTCTGCTCCGCCGCCTCGATCGAGCGGGTTCTGGTGATCGGTGGCGGTGATGGCGGCACCGCCCGCGAGTGCCTGCGCCACCCCGGCGTCGCCCACCTCGACATGGTGGAGATTGACGGGCTGGTGGTGGAGCTGTCCCAGAAGCACCTGCCCAGCCTCGGTGGCGACGCCTGGCGCGACCCCCGCTTCCACCTCACCGTCGGCGACGGCATCGCCTGGGCGGCCGCCGCCCCTGACGCCAGCTACGACGTGGTGCTGGTGGATGGCTCTGATCCGGCCGGACCAGCCGAGGGCCTGTTCAACCGCAGCTTCTTCCAGCACTGCCGCCGCCTGCTGCGCCCCGGTGGTGTGTTCGCCACCCAGAGCGAGTCCCCCGAAGCCTTCCGTCAGGTCCACATCGACACCGTGCGACTGCTGCGCGAGGTGTTCGGCCATGCCGACCCGCTCTACGGCTGGGTGCCGATGTACCCCAGCGGCTGGTGGAGCTGGACCTTCGCCTGCCCCGATGGCCCCCGCTACCGGGAGCCGCTGGCGGAACGCGCCGCGGTGGTGGCGCCGGGTTGCGCCATCTGGTCACCCCGCTGGCAGCGGGGCGCCTTCGAGGCGGTGCCCGCCTTCGTGGAGCGCCAGCTGGCCGACGCCGCGGTCCAGCCATGAGCCCGGAGTTGTTCGACACCGAAGGGGCGATCTACATGGGTGCCCGCCGCGAGCCCCAGGGTTGCACCGTCGGGCTGTTCGGCGTTCCCTACGACGGCACCACCTCCTTTCGCCCCGGCGCCCGCTTCGGCCCGGCGGCGATCCGGGAGGTGAGCAGCGGCCTGGAGAGCTACGACCCCCAGCTCGACCTGGATCTCGAAGACCTGGCCTTCGCCGACCTGGGGGCCGTGGCCATCCCCTTCGGCGCCCCCGAGCCTGTGGTGGCAGCGGTGCGCCGGGCCACCGCGGCGGTGCTGGATCTGGGCCTGGCGCCCCTGATGCTGGGCGGTGAGCACTCGATCAGCAGTGGGGCGGTGGCGGCGGTGGCGCAGCACCACCCGGAGTTGGTGCTGGTGCAGCTCGATGCCCATGCCGACCTGCGCCAGAGCTGGCTCGGGGCCCGGCACAGCCATGCCTGCGCCATGCGCCGCTGCCTGGAGGTGCTGCCCAGCGGCGAGCTGCGCCAGATCGCCATCCGCAGCGGCACCCGCGAGGAGTTCCAGGAGCTGCGCACCAGTGGTCGGTTGGTGCCGATCGCTGCGATGGCCGCGGCGCTGGCGCCCCTGCGGGGCCGGCCCCTCTATCTCACCGTCGACCTCGACTGGTTCGACCCCGCCGTGCTGCCGGGCACGGGCACCCCGGAGCCCGGCGGCTTCCACTGGCCCCAGTTCGCCGAGCTGGTTGAGGAGCTGCGCCACCACCGGCTGGTGGCCGCCGACGTGGTGGAGCTGGCTCCCCAGCTCGACCCCAGCGGTGTCAGCGCGGTGCTGGCCGCCAAGGTGACCCGGAGCCTGCTGCTGCTGCTCGGCACTCAGTAGCAGCAGGTGCCGCTGGCGCGCTGCTCCCGAAGGCGGGTGTGCTGCTGCCCGATCAGCTGCACGGCCAGGGTGGGGTGGTTGTGCAGCAGGTTGAGGAAGCGAAGCCGATCTAGCCGCAGCACTTCCACCGGCGTTCGGGCGAAGGCGTCGCTGCGGTGGTTCAGTTCGCGCCAGGTGATGTCCTGGTAGCTGAACAGTTCACCGGGGCGGAAGCAGGTTTTCTCGCCCTGCTCGCCCACCAGTTCAACGATGCCGCGACGGACGGCGTAGATGGCGTTGGCGCTGGCGCCGCGGGAGAAGACGTGGGCACCCGTGGGGAGGGTGAAAGTTTCACAATCCACATGAACAGCCATCAGATCGATGGGTGATGGGGATGTGGTGGTTCTGCTCAATTCAGGGGACCTCCGTGGTGTGGGTGGACAGGGTCCAGTAGTCCTAGGGCCAAAGGGGGCGTTTCGCTAGGAGCAGGAGCGGTGAAACGGCGGAAGAAAGCCATAACGGCATCAACCGTCACACATTTGACCGTTCCGGCAGCGTCAGGTGAGCCCGGTGGCCAGGCTGAGCTGCTGGCTGCCCACCGGAAGGCGCGCCGGCTTCGGCAGGCCGTCGGGGGACACCACCGGCAGCCGGGGCGGCCGTGCCGTCCAGTGATGGCACCAGAGGTCGGCCACCAGCTCGGGATGGATGGCCAGCTGGCGCAGTTGGCACCATCCCATCTCCGCCCCGGCTGGAGGGGTGCAGTGGCGGCAGCTACGACAGTTGGGACGGTTGCCCATCCTCTTGACCATGTGGGGGTTTCAACGTACGCAGTTCCACGCTGGTGTGATAGGGGTGGAAGCCGAATCACAGGCTTTCTTCGGTATTGGAGGCGACAGCGCCGTCCCGGGCCCCTGCCTGCCTCCTCCATAGGATCGCGCCACCGGGCACCGGCTTCCCCTTGGCCGGCCGGCTGTGTTCCATGGATCCCATCCCCCTGCGCCGAACCCCCCTGGATGCCGCGGCCGTCGCCGCGGGAGCCCGCATGGTGCCCTTTGCCGGCTGGCAGATGGCGATCCAGTTCGCCGGTCTGGTGCAGGAGCACAACGCCGTGCGGCAGCACTGCGGCGTCTTTGACATCTCCCATATGGGGGTGCTCACCCTGCGGGGGCAAGGCACCAAGGATGCCCTGCAGCGGCTGGTGCCCACCGACCTGTTCCGCATCGGCCCCGGTGAGGCCTGCTACACCGTGCTGCTCAACGAAGCCGGCGGCATCCGCGACGACCTGATCGTCTACGACCGGGGCCGGGTGGCCGGCCCCGAGGGGGAGCGGGATGAACTGGTGCTGGTGATCAACGCCGCCTGCGCCGAGGCCGACACCGCCTGGATCGCCAGCCAGCTGGAACCCGAGGGTGTCCTCATCAGCGACCGCAAGGGCGATGGTGTGCTGCTGGCCCTGCAAGGCCCGGACGCGCCCGCCCGCCTCGAGGCCCTCACGGGCACCAGCCTGGCGGGGCTGCCCCGCTTCGGCCACCGGGAGCTGGCCATCGACGGGGCGCCGCTGTTCGTGGGCCGCACGGGCTACACCGGCGAGGACGGCTTCGAGCTGCTGCTGGGCCGCGCGGCCGGCCTGGCGCTCTGGCAGCGCCTGCTGGCCGACGGCGTCACCCCCTGCGGCCTCGGCGCCCGCGACACCCTGCGGCTGGAGGCGGCGATGCACCTCTACGGCAGCGAGATGGACGCGGCCACCACCCCCCTGGAGGCGGGTCTGGGCTGGCTGGTGCACCTGGAGATGCCCGCCGACTTCATCGGCCGCGCCGCCCTGGAGCGCCAGACGGCCGAGGGGGTGGGCCGGAAGCTGGTGGGGCTGAAGCTGCAGGGCCGTGCGATCGCCCGCCATGGCTATCCGGTGCTGCAGGACGGCCTGCCGGTGGGTGAAGTCACCAGCGGCACCTGGTCCCCCACCCTGGGGGAGGCGGTGGCCCTGGCCTACGTGCCGGCGGCGGCGGCCAAGCCCGGCACCGAATTGGCGGTGGAGATCCGCGGCCGGGCCGAGCCGGCGCTGGTGGTGCGGCGGCCCTTCTACCGGCGCGGCTGAGGACTGAGCACTGGGTCCTGAGGAAGCCGGGGCGGCGGGCGCCCTGTGGGAAACTCGCGGATTGATGTGTTCTTTTCCATGCGCAGCCACGGGTGCGGCGACCTGCGCAACGACGCCATCGGCCAGCAGGTCCAGCTGTGCGGCTGGGTCGACCGGTGTCGTGACCACGGCGGGGTGATCTTCATCGACCTGCGTGACCGCACGGGCACCGTTCAGATCACGGTGGATCCCGACCTGGCTCCCGCCGCCTTCGCCGTGGCAGAGCGGCTGCGCAACGAGACCGTGCTGCGGGTGGAGGGCAAGGTGCGGGCCCGGCCGGCCGCGTCCCTCAACGAACGCCTGGCCACCGGAGCGATCGAGGTGCTGGCGAGCGGCCTCACGGTGCTCAACGAGGTGCGCGGCAACCTGCCCTTCCCGGTGTCGGTGCACGACGAAGAGAACACCCGCGAGGAGCTGCGCCTGCGCCACCGCTACCTGGACCTGCGCCGCGAGCGCATGGCCCGCAACCTGCGGCTGCGCCACGCCACGGTGAAGGCCGCCCGCGGCTTCCTGGAGGGGGAAGGCTTCATCGAGGTGGAAACCCCGGTGCTCACCCGCTCCACCCCCGAGGGCGCCCGCGACTACCTGGTGCCCAGCCGGGTCTGCGGTGGGGAATGGTTCGCCCTGCCCCAATCGCCCCAGCTGTTCAAGCAGCTGCTGATGGTGGGGGGCCTGGAGCGCTACTACCAGCTGGCCCGCTGCTTCCGCGACGAGGACCTGCGGGCCGACCGCCAGCCGGAGTTCACCCAGCTGGACATGGAGATGAGCTTCATGGACCAGGAGCAGATCCTGGCGCTCAACGAGGGCCTGATCGCCGCCATCTGGAAGGCCGTCAAGGGGATTGAGCTGCCCCGCCCCTTCCCCCGCCTCACCTGGCACGAGGCGATGGCCCGTTACGGCACCGACCGGCCCGACACCCGTTACGGCATGGAGCTCACCGATTTGAGCGACCTGGTGGCCACCATGGGCTTCAAGGTGTTCTCCGGGGCGGTGGCCGCCGGTGGATCGGTGAAATGCATCGCCGTGGCCGGTGGCAATGAGGCCGTCAGCAACGTGCGCATCAAGCCGGGTGGCGATGTGTTCAGCGAGGCCCAGAAGGCTGGAGCCGGTGGTCTGGCCTTCATCCGGGTGCGGGCCGACGGAGAGATCGACAGCATCGGTGCCATCAAGGACAACCTCGACGCCGATAAGAAGGCGGAACTGCTGGAACGCACCGGCGCCGGGGAAGGCACGCTGCTGCTGTTCGGCGCCGGTGACACCGCCACGGTGAACAAGGCCCTCGACCGGGTGCGCCAGTACCTGGCCCGCGAACTCGGCCTGGTGCCGGCCGAGCGGGACAACGACCAGTGGAACTTCCTCTGGGTGGTGGATTTCCCGATGTTCGAGTTCAACGCCGGCGAGAACCGGCTCGAAGCCCTGCACCACCCCTTCTGTGCCCCCAACGCCGGGGATCTGGGCGACGACCCCGCTGCCTGGCCCGAGACACTCCCCACGGCCCGCGCCCAGGCCTACGACCTGGTGCTCAACGGCCTGGAGCTGGGCGGCGGTTCCCTGCGCATCCACGATTCCGCCCTGCAGCGCCAGGTGCTGCAGACCATCGGCCTGCCCCTGGCGGAGGCCGAGCGCCAGTTCGGCTTCCTGATGGAGGCCCTCGACATGGGCGCCCCGCCCCACGGCGGCATCGCCTTCGGCATGGACCGGCTGGTGATGCTGCTCGCCGGCGAGGAGTCGATCCGCGACACGATCGCCTTCCCCAAGACCCAGCAGGCCCGCTGCCTGATGACCCAGGCCCCGGCCGACGTGGCGCCGAAGCAGTTGGAGGAACTGCACGTGGCCAGCACCTGGGTGGACGAGGAGGCCTAGGCGCCGCCGGCCTGGGCCAAGGCGATCACGGCAAGGCGAAACGAACGCATGAAACCTCAGTAGCTTCGCTGTAACACCTCCTCCATCCCGCAACCCCGCCATGGCCGTCACCGCCCCTGCCATCAACATCGGCCTTTCGCTGAAGCATCGCGAGGAGATCGCCGCGGGCCTCGGGCGCGTGCTGGCCGACAGCACCGTGCTCTATGCCAAGACCCACGGCTTCCACTGGAACGTCACCGGGCCGATGTTCAACGCGCTGCACCTGATGTTCATGGAGCAGTACACCGAGCTCTGGACCGCCCTCGATCTGATCGCCGAGCGGATCCGGGCCCTTGGGTTGCCGGCCCCTTACGGCGCCTCGATCTATGCCGGTCTCTCTTCGATCCCGGAGGCCAAAGGGTTTCCCGACGCTCTTTCCATGGTGCGCGAGCTGGTGGAGGGCCATGAGGCCGTGGCCCGCACCATCCGCTCGGTGTTCACCCTGGCCGATGAGGCCAACGACCAGCCCACCGCCGACCTGCTCACCCAGAGACTCCAGCTGCACGAGAAGAACGCCTGGATGCTGCGGAGCGTCCTGGAGGGGTGAGCTCTGCGCCGGCCCACGCTCGCTGGCGGACTGGAAGGGGTCGGTAGATTGGGGAATCAGCGCCTTACCCGATGTCCGCACCATCCGCCCCGCGGGGCCATGCCGCGAAGTTTGTTTTCGTCACCGGCGGGGTGGTTTCGAGCATCGGCAAGGGCATCGTGGCCGCCAGCCTCGGGAGGCTGCTGAAATCGCGCGGCTACAGCGTCTCGATCCTGAAGCTGGATCCCTACCTGAACGTTGATCCGGGCACGATGAGCCCCTACCAGCACGGTGAGGTGTTCGTCACCGAGGACGGCGCCGAGACCGACCTGGATCTGGGCCACTACGAGCGCTTCACCGACACGGCCATGTCGCGCCTCAACAGCGTGACCACCGGCTCGATCTACCAGGCGGTGATCAACAAGGAGCGCCGCGGCGACTACAACGGCGGCACCGTGCAGGTGATTCCCCACATCACCGGTGAGATCCGCGAGCGCATCCACCGGGTGGCGGCCAACAGCGGCGCCGACGTGGTGATCACCGAGATCGGAGGCACGGTGGGCGACATCGAATCGCTGCCATTCCTGGAGGCCATCCGCGAATTCCGGGGCGAGGTGGGCCGCCACGACCTGGCCTATGTCCACGTCACCCTGCTGCCGTTCATCGGCACCTCCGGTGAACTCAAGACCAAGCCCACCCAGCACTCGGTGAAGGAGCTGCGCTCGATCGGTATCCAGCCCGACGTGCTCGTCTGCCGCAGTGACCGGCCGATCAGCACCGACCTCAAGGCCAAGATCGGCGGCTTCTGCGGCGTGCCGGCCGGTGCCGTGATCCAGGCTCTCGACGCCGACAGCATCTACGCGGTGCCCCTGGCGATGGAGAGCGAAGGCCTCTGCCGCCAGGTGCTCGACGTCCTCTCCCTGGTCGACCACGAGAGCGACATGGCGCGCTGGGCCGACCTGGTCGAGAAGCTGCGCCACCCCGGCCCGGCGGTGAAGGTGGCCCTGGTGGGCAAGTACGTGCAGCTCAACGACGCCTACCTCTCGGTGGTGGAGGCGCTGCGCCATGCCTGCCTGGAGCGGGACGCCTCCCTCGATCTCCACTGGGTCTGCGCTGAGCAGATTGAGAGCCAGGGCGCCGATGCCCTGCTGCGGGGCATGGATGCGGTGGTGGTGCCCGGCGGCTTCGGCCATCGCGGTGTCGACGGCAAGGTGGCGGCGATCCGCTGGGCCCGCGAGCAGCGGGTGCCGTTCCTGGGGCTCTGCCTCGGCATGCAGTGCGCCGTGATCGAGTGGGCCCGCCACCAGGCCGGCCTGGAGGGGGCCACCAGTGCCGAGCTCGACCGCGCCACCCCCCACCCCGTGATCCACCTGCTGCCCGAACAGCAGGATGTGGTGGATCTGGGCGGCACCATGCGGCTGGGTGTCTACCCCTGCCGGCTGACGGCGGGCACCATGGCCCAGCGTCTCTACGGCGAGGAGGTGGTCTACGAGCGCCATCGCCACCGCTACGAGTTCAACAACGCCTACCGCTCCCTGTTCCTGGAATCGGGCTACGAGATCAGCGGCACCTCCCCCGACGGCCGCCTGGTGGAACTGATCGAATTGACGGGCCACCCCTTCTTCACCGCCTGCCAGTACCACCCGGAATTCCTCTCCCGCCCCGGCAAGCCCCATCCCCTGTTCCGGGGGCTGATCGAGGCGGCCCAGCAGCGGCTGCCGCTGGCCGCCGCTGCTGCGGCCAGGCTCGTCGCCCCATGAGGCCCCTGAGGGCGAACCGCAGGGCGATGCGGGCCCCAGGCCGCCCGCCCTGTTGCCCTGGAGCTTCAGCCAGGTCCTGGCCTGGGAGTTTCCGCTGCACCTTTGCCGATGGCCGTCACTGAAGCGGCCCTGCCCGTGGTGGAAACCTTCCATTCGCTCCAGGGCGAGGGACTCCACTGGGGCCGCAGCGCCTTCTTCATCCGCCTGGCCGGCTGCCGTGTGGGCTGCTCCTGGTGCGACACGAAGCAGTCGTGGCCTGAGGCCGCCCATCCACTCCTCCCCCCGGCGACCCTGGCGCTGGAGGCGCAGCAGGCGGCGGTGGCAGGGGCCGGCTTCGTGGTGATCACCGGAGGGGAACCCCTGCACCACGATCTAAGCGAGCTCACGGAGGCGCTGCGCCAGCACACGCTGTTGCCGTTGCACCTGGAAACCAGCGGCGTGGACCGCCTGAGCGGCAGTTTCGACTGGATCACCCTCTCCCCGAAACGTCATCGCCCCCCTGAGGAGGGCCTGCTGCGCCATTGCAACGAACTCAAGATCATCGTGCACGAGCTGGCTGACCTGGTCTTCGCGGAGGCCATGGCCGGGGAGGCCCGCCTGCTGCGGGAGGGCACAGGTTCTGAGGCGCCGGTCCTGCTGCTTCAGCCTGGCTGGCAGAGCACCGGGGGCCAGGCCCTGGCCCTGGACTACGTGCGCTCCCATCCAGGCTGGCGGCTCAGCATGCAGCTGCACAAGGAACTGGGGGTGCGTTGATGGCACGCTCCCTTCGCTTTCTGGCCTTCAACATTGTCACGGCCCTGGGGTTCATCGCCCTGGGGATAGGGACGCATGTCGTCATCAGCAATCGTCTGCAGGAGAAGGCACGCGCCAACCTCCGTTCGAGCACCACGGCCTTGACACTGGACATCAGTCAGTCGGTCAGCAAGTCTGTTCGCTCCATGCATGGGCTCACGGCACGGCTCAGTGTCGATCCCTCGATCTCCTACGAGACTTTCCGGGAGCTCGCCCACCAGAGCGTCGACCCACTGACGGGATTGATTTTTGTGGAGTGGCAGCCTCTGGTGACGAAACAGAATCGAGAGGCCTTCGAGCGTTCGGTGCGCAGACAGGGTGGCCTGTTCAGCGATTTCCAGCTGTGGGAACCCGTCAATGGCAAGGACGGCTCCATACCCGCTCGGGAGCGCGACTTTCATGTCCCGGTGCTCTATGTCTACGACGTCATGAACAAGGCCAGCACGACGCTGGGGCTGGATCTGGCCTTCTCCCCTGAACGGATGGAGTCGAAATGGCGTGCCAGAGATGCAGGAGATCCCGTGGCCTCGGGCCTGTTCCGGGTCATCCGCTATCCGGGTGATTCGGTTCAGCCCATGGGCTTCGCCGTTACCGTTCCCGTGTACCGTGGTGGAATCATTCCTGGAACATTTAGTCAACGAAATGAACAGATCGAAGGCTTCGTGGCACTGGTCTACGACCTCAAGATCCTGCTGCAAAACGAACTCAAGGATCTCAGGGAGCAGGGCCTCAATCTGACCATCTCCCAGGAAGGGATGCCCGAATCCAGACTTGCGGTTCCCGCTGGTCCCGCCACTGGGCTGAGCGCAGAGAAACGCACACTCATCTACGGAACAACCTGGATCATCCGCCTGGATGCCTCCAAGCAATTTATCGCTGTGCAAAAGTCTGCCCAGGATGACCTCCTGCCCTGGCTGGTCACCCTGATGGGCATGATCATTTTTGTCTTTCTGTTCGTCCTGCAGCGCAACGTGAACAAGCTGCAATTGGCCCGCAAGGAACTGATTGCCAGCAACGCCCTGCTGCATCGTTCGCAGGAACAACTCAAGGAACTGGTCGTCCACGATCCCCTCACCAACCTGTTCAACCGACGTGGTTTCCAGGAGCGAGCGATCCCGGAGCTGGCACGGAGCCGGCGCTATCACCTGCCACTGGCGCTGCTGATGTTGGACCTGGATAACTTCAAGCAGGTTAATGACCTTTGGGGACACCACATCGGCGATGTCGTGCTGCAACGGCTTGGCCATCAGCTGCAGAACAGCCTGCGGGCAACGGATGTGGTGGCGCGTCTGGGCGGAGAGGAATTCGCGATCCTGCTCAGCCATACCCGATTGGAGGACGCACTGGCGATCGCTGAGCGGCTCAGGCAGGAAGTCGCAGACGTTGTCCACCATTCAGAAGGCCCTGACATCGAGGGCCGTGTGGGCATGCCGGACTTCCAGATCACCTTGAGCATCGGTTGCGCCATGGCAGAACCCGGCTTGGACCTCGACGGGCTGCTCGCGCTGGCCGACTCCGCGCTCTATGCCTCCAAGGCCGGAGGGCGCAACCGGGTCACGGCAGTCAACGCTCCAGCGGCCCCCTCGTCATGACTGGAGCGCTTGCCGCGCCCCCGGCCCTGCCCATGCGCCCTCTTGCTGCGTACCCCAGGCTCAGAGGGCCTGGGCCGGCTGCTGCACCTTCTCCGCCTTCCAGAGCCGCCAGCGCAGCTGCAGATCCTTGGGGGTGTACACAACGATCGGCCGGCTGGCGTCGTAGGGCACCACGAAGGGCTTGCTGCCCATGGGCACGAACACCTTGCGTTTGGCCTGGCCGGGGGGGCAGGCCATGCGGGTCGATACCGTCGGCCCCACATCGCTCACGGTGTAGACGCTGACACCCAGGCCCTTCAGCTTGCTGGCACGGAAGCGGCCGCGGAAGGCCTGCTGGTTGCAGTCGGCCTCCACCTGGCGGCCGGGGATCAGCTGCACCCGCCAGTCGCTCGGGTGGGGGGAGAGGCGCGGATCGGTGCCGGGGGGCAGCACACCGGGCAGCTGGATGACCCAGCGGGTCTGGCCGGCGGCGGCGGCGGGGTAGGGCTTGAGATCCAGCTGGGGAATGGCCAGGGCCGGAGCCCCCAATCCTGCGAACAGGGACGGCAGGGTGACGATGACGCTGGCGGTGGCCGCCGTCAGGCTGGCGCGGCGCAGGGCGTGGGCCATGGGGATCCTCATCCGATCACGATGGCATCCTCGGGCTTCTGCGGCCGCTTCCACAATGGGGGCACCTTGCTGCTGCCGGCCCCATCACGCCCCCCCCTGCCACGCCACTCGCCATCGCCCTGCTCTCCGGCGGGCTGGATTCGGCCACCGCCGCCGCCCTGGCGATCGAGGCGGGCCACCGGGTGATCGGTCTCTCCTTCGATTACGGCCAGCGCCACCGGCGTGAGCTGGCCGCCGCCGCCACGGTGGCCGCCGCCCTGGCACTGGAGGAGCACCATGTGATCGCCGTGAACCTGGCGGCCTGGGGCGGCTCGGCCCTCACCGATCCGGCCATCCCCGTGCCTGATTCCGGGGTGCGCGAGGGGGTGATCCCCACCACTTACGTGCCCGGACGCAACACGGTGTTCATCGCCCTTGGGCTGAGCCTGGCCGAAGCCCGCGGCGCCGGCAGCCTGGTGCTCGGGGTCAACGCGGTGGATTATTCCGGCTATCCCGATTGCCGACCCGACTACCTGGCCGCCTTCCAGAGCCTGGCCGACCTGGCCAGCAAGGCGGGGCGCCAGGGCCAGGGGGCCCGCCTCTGGGCGCCGCTGGTGGCCTGGGACAAGACCACCATCGTGCGTGAAGCCCTGCGGCTGGGGGTGCCGATCGCGGCCACCTGGAGCTGCTACAGCGGCGAGGATCTCCCCTGCGGCCGCTGCGACAGCTGCCGCATCCGTGATGCCGCCCTGGTCGCTGCCGGCCGGGCCGACCTGGCCAGCGCCGCCATCCGCGCCGGTGCCGCCATCAGCGCCGGAGCCGACCGTTGAAGAGCGAGCCGCTCCCCTGGCTGGAGCCCAGGGCCCTGGCCCGGGTCCTGGCGGCGCGTTTCGGCCAGGACGGGCTGGTGCTGCTCGACGGCGACGGCAGCACCCTCGGCCGCCGTGGCGTCCTCGGGGTGGATCCGGTGGCCACGGTGGACTGCCGGGGTCTGCCGGGGACCCCAGGCGCCGGCGATCCCTTCGCTGTCCTGGCGGACCTGGTGCGCCAGGGGGGGCCGTGGCTGGGCTGGCTCGGTTATGAGGCCGGGGCCTGGGTGGAGCCCGCCGATCACTGGCAGGTCTCCGACTTGGCCAGCCTGTGGGCGGTCCGCCACGACCCCCTGATCCACTTCGATCGGGGCGAGCAACGGCTCTGGCTCGAGGGCGACGACCTCGGCCGGTTGGCGGCCATGGTCCAGCTGCTGCAGGATCCAGCCACGGTGACGGACGTGGCCGCTGAGGTGGCCGCGACTGGGGAGCGCCCGGCCGATGGGGCTGGCATCGCGCGGGGCGACTGGCACTGGCACACCTCCCCGGAGGACTACGCCGGGCAGGTGCGGATCCTGCGCGAGTGGATCGCCGCCGGTGATCTGTTTCAGGCCAACCTCACCGCCTGCTGCGAGAGCGTGCGGCCGCAGCGGCCCGATCCGCTGACGCTCTATCGCCGCCTGGTTCAGCACGGGCCGGCCCCGTTCGCGGGCCTGGCGATCGCCGGTGAGGAGGCGGTGATCTCGGCCTCCCCCGAGCGCTTCCTGCGCCTGCACCCCGATGGGCGGGTGGAGACGCGGCCGATCAAGGGCACCCGGCCGCGTCACGGCGACCCCGATGCCGATGCCGCCAGCGCCGCCGCCCTGATCTGCGATCCCAAGGACCGGGCCGAGAACGTGATGATCGTCGACCTGCTGCGCAACGACCTGGGCCGGGTCTGCGTGCCGGGCTCGGTGCATGTCCCGCAGCTGCTGGGGCTGGAGAGCTACGCCCATGTGCACCACCTCACGTCGGTGGTGATGGGCCAGCTCGCCGACGGCTGCGGCCTGGTGGACCTGCTGCGGGCCTGCTGGCCGGGGGGCTCGATCACGGGTGCGCCCAAGGTGCGCGCCTGCCGGCGCCTCAACCAGCTGGAGCCGGTGCCGCGGGGGCCCTACTGCGGCTCCCTGTTCCACCTCGGGGCCGACGGCGGTTTCGACAGCAGCATCCTCATTCGCACCCTGCTGCAGAAGGGCCGCCGCCTGCGGCTGCACGCCGGTGGCGGCATCGTCGCTGACTCCGACCCGGTGGGGGAGGCCCGGGAGATGGGCTGGAAAATCGAACCCCTGTTGGAGGCCCTGGCATGAGCGGCGGCGGCGCTACCGCCCCGGGGCCCAAAGCGATCGCCTGGATCGACACGCCAGCGCCGCAAGGAACCTGGGGCGACCCGGACCAGCTCAGCCTGCCCCTGAACGACCGGGGCCTGCTGCTGGCCGATGGCTTGTTCGAGACGGTGCTGGTTCAGGCGGGGCGCCCCCGGCTGCTGGAGGAGCACCTGGCGCGCTGGCAGGCCTCGGCCGCCAGCCTCGGCATGGCCCCACCCCCCGGCGCCGATCGGGTGCTGCCGCTGCTAACGGACGCCGTGGCGCTCAGCGGCCTCAGCGGCGATGGCGCCCTGCGGCTCAACTGGAGCCGGGGCAGTGGCAGCGGGCGGGGCCTTGGCCTGCCGGGGCCGGGCGAACCCCAGGGGCGACCGCGCTTCTGGTTGCAACTGAGCCCCTGGACGCGCCCCTGCACGCCGGTGGCGGTGATCGTCAGCGGCCTGGAGCGCCGCAACCCCGACAGCCTGGTCAGCCGCTGCAAGACCTTCGCCTACGCCGGCGCCATCCAGGCCCTGCGGGAGGCCCGGGCCGCCGGAGCCGATGACGCCCTGCTGCTGGGAGGCGGCAGCGACCTCTGCTGTGGCACCAGCGCCAACCTGCTCGTGCGGCTCAAGGGCGAGTGGCTCACACCCCCCCTGGCCAGCGGTTGCCTGCCGGGGGTGATGCGGGGCCGTGGGCTGGCCCTGGGGCTGGTGCGGGAGGGCGGCCTCGGCGTCGCCGACCTGCTCGCCAGCGAGGGGGCCCTGCTGATCAACAGCCTGGGCCACCGGCCGATCCGCCGCTGCGAGGGCCGTGATCTGCCCCTGCCTAGCGGAGCCGAGGGCCTGTGGGAGCGGCTGCTGGCGTCGTCATAGGTTGACCCAGAGCCGATCGATCACCTTGTCCGACGCTGTGGGGGGCCTGGTGTCCAGGAAGCACTTGGCAGGACTGCTGGCCTGTCTGGGCGTCGCCTTGGGCGGTTGCGGTGCCACCTCCAAGGAGGTGGCCGTCCAGAACGCCAAGCCGGGCGACCTGCTGGTGGAGGCCGACGGCAGCCGGGTGGAACTCGTCAGAGCTTTCACTCCAGGTATCGCCAATGGGCTGCACAAGGGTGTCGTGAAGATCACCTCAGATGCCCAAGATGCCAAGAAGCAGATGTATGAAGTCACGGCGATCTGCAGCGTCAAGGGAGAGCCGGGCTGGCAAGCCTATGACAATATCTATGGAGATCCGATCAGCGATCTCAATGCCAAGAGAACATTCCCAGTCAAGGGCCGCTGGCAGTTCTTGTTCCATTATGACGGCCGGACAGAAAAGACCGGAAGCCTTGAGTCCAGTGCCTGGGTCTCACGACTGAAGGACAATCTGTGCCGGAAGGGCGATTTCGACGACACCTGATTCCCCTGTTAGCCCAAGCGCAGGGTGGTTTGACGTTGTCTTGATAATGATTCCTGTTCCGGTCTGATGGGGCTGGCGCCAGGCCGCCAGCATCCTGTAGCAACAGACACTTTCGAGCCGCAGGTCATCCTTTTGGATGGTTGGGAAATTGCGCCTCGGTGCCTCGATGCCCAAAACACTCTTTTCCGTCGATCTCACCAAGCCGATGGATCAGCAGGACATGCCCGGTCACAACCGATGGCATCCCGAAATTCCGGCCGTGGCCTCGGTGAATCCTGGTGATGTGTTCCGGATCGAATGCAAGGACTGGACCGATGGCCAGATCAAAAACAACGACGACCCCAAGGACATCGAAGACGTCAATCTGGAGGTCGTTCACGTCCTGAGTGGGCCGATCTGGGTCAACGGGGCCCAGCCCGGTGACATCCTGGTGGTCGACATTCTTGATGTCGGCGCCCTGCAGGGGGATGAGTGGGGTTTCACCGGCATCTTCGCCAAGGAAAACGGTGGTGGCTTCCTCACCGATCACTACCCCAAGGCCGCCAAGGCCATCTGGGATCTGGAAGGCATCTACACCTCCTCCCGCCACATTCCCGGCGTGCGCTTCGCTGGCATCACCCACCCGGGCCTGATCGGTTGTGCCCCTTCCCAGGAACTGCTGAATGAGTGGAACCGTCGCGAGACGGAACTGGTGAACACCGCCCCTGATCGCCGCACCTATGGCGCTGGCCTTTCCGGCAGCGAGCCGGTGCTGGCGGCTCTGCCCAATCCCAACAGCGCCATCCTCGGCACCCTGCCTTCGAGTGAGTTCGAGCGTGTGGCCAACGAAGCCGCCCGCACCGTGCCGCCCCGGGAACACGGCGGCAACTGCGATATCAAGAACCTCACCAAGGGCACGCGGATCTACTTCCCCGTCTACGTCGAAGGCGCCAAGCTCTCGATGGGTGATATCCACTTTTCCCAGGGAGATGGAGAGATCTCCTTCTGTGGGGCCATCGAGATGTCCGGTTATCTCGATCTCCACGTGGAGATTATCAAGGGCGGCATGGCGAAGTATGGGATGGTTAATCCCATGTTCAAGACCAGCCCGGTGGAACCCCATTACAGCGACTATCTGGTCTTTGAAGGCATCTCCGTTGATGAATTCGAGGGTAAGCAGTACTACATGGACGTGCACATCGCCTACCGGCGTGCCTGCCTCAATGCCATTGAGTACCTGAAGAAGTTTGGCTACACCGGCGAGCAGGCTTACCTGTTGCTGAGTTGTGCGCCGGTGGAAGGCAGGATCAGCGGCATCGTTGACATCCCCAACGCCTGCTGCACCCTGGCCATTCCCACCTCGATCTTCGATCAGGACATCCTCCCCTGCTGATCAGCCAAGGGAAATGGGGGGCCTGAGCATCAGGCCCCTTTTCTTTTCGCCATGCATTCTCCCTCGCTTCTCCCCACTTTATTGCGATGCCCGTCTACGAATACAGCTGCACCAATGGCTGCGAAAACTATGAAGTCTGGCGCAGCATCGATGAGCGCCAGAAGCAGACCAACTGCCCGACCTGTACAGCGGAAGGCCTTCGCGTCTTCACCCCTGTCATGTCGCTCAGCGGTCCCCTCAGGCTGAAGCAGGAGCAGTCCGAACCGCGCCTGGTGCGCAAGGAAACCAAGGAAGTGGTCGGAAAACAGCGGCTCAAGGAGAGTGGCACCCGTCCCTGGATGCTTAACCGCGGCTGCTGAGATTCTCCTCTCCGCAAGCGAGGACGGCAGACACAAAAAACCCAGTCCGCACGGCCCGAAGAGGATGCGGACTGGGAGATCAAAGGGCTTCAGACCGTGAGGAATTCCTTGATCACGTCATCGGAGAGCTGGTCGGTCTGGCCACTGGAAACAATGCCGCCACGCTGCATGGCGTAATAGAAGTCCGACTGGCGGACGAAGTGCAGGTGCTGCTCCACCAGCAACACGCTGATGCCGGTTTCCTTCATGATCCGCTGCACGGCATGCTCGATGTCGAGGATGATGGAGGGTTGAATTCCTTCCGTAGGTTCATCCAGGAGCAGCAGCTTGGGCTTACCCAGCAGGGCGCGGGCGATGGCGAGCTGTTGTTGCTGGCCGCCGCTGAGGTCGCCCCCTTTGCGCTTGAGGAACTTCTCGAGGATCGGGAACAGATCGAAGATCAGTGGATCGATGTGGCGGTTCTTTTCGAGACCCCCGGGCAGGGCTTCCATGCCGAGCAGCAGATTCTCCTTGACCGACACCTGTGGAATGATGTCCCTGCCTTGGGAGACGTAGCCGATGCCCGAGCGGGCCCGCTTGTAGGGCGGTTGAGTGGTGAGCTGGCCGTCCTGATAGTTGATCGTCCCGGATCGCTGCTGCAGCAGGCCGATGATGGTCTTGAGGAAGGTGGTCTTGCCGACGCCATTGCGGCCGATCAGGCAGACCATCTTGCCTTCGTGGATGGTCAGGTCAACGTTGCGGAGAATGTGGCTTTCTCCGTAATACACATTGAGGTCGGAGACCTGGAGCAGGGGTTGGGCGCTGGTGGGGGACATGGGGTCTTTGGGTGATGGTCGGGATGCAATTACTGTTCGGGCGGCCCCAGGTAGACCTCGATCACCCGCGGGTCGGACTTGACCTTGTCCAGCGGTCCCTCGGTGAGCACCTGTCCCTGGTGCAGAACAGTGACGTCAAAACCGAGGTCGCGGATGAACTCCATGTCGTGCTCGATCACCACAACGGTGTGGTCGCCGGCAAGGGACTTGATCAATTCGGCCGTGCGCAGGGTTTCCTCATCGGTGAGGCCAGCGACGGGCTCATCCAGCAGCAGAACTTCGGGGGCCTGGGCCACCAGGGACGCAATCGCCAGCCACTGCTTCTGACCGTGGGAGAGGGAGCCGGCTTTGACGGTCGCAAACGGCGTCAGGCCGACATAGTTCATGATCCGATGCACCTCATCCTTCGAGGATTGGGGCAGGCCCGAGCCCAGCAGGCTGAAGGCGTTCTTCTCGGGCGAGGCGGAGAGCTCCAGGTTCCTCAGCACCGTGAGATTCTCGAACACCCGTGGTGTCTGAAACTTGCGGCCGATGCCATCGCGCGAGATCTGCTGCTCTGAGACGCCAAGCAGGGACTTGCCCTTGAAGGTCACCGTCCCCTTCGTGGGCCGCACCTTGCCTGTGATCACATCCAGAAAGGTGGTTTTGCCAGCACCGTTGGGTCCGATGATGGACTTCAGCTCACCCTTGTAGAGCTTCAGGCTGAGGTCCGTGAGGGCATAAAAGCCATCGAAACTCACGCTGACGTCATTGAGCTCGAGTAGAGGTTCTGACATGGACATCGGAAGGGTGCGAAATCGAAAAAGCAGTCACAGCAGATAAGCCAGGATGGGTCCCTTGGAGGACTAATCCACCGGAATGGCCTCCTTGTCCAGCTGCGGGTAGGTCTTGGCCTTCTTGGCGATGCCGAAGGCGGCCAGAAAGGTGCGAAATCCACCTTTGGTGATCCAGCCGTAGATGCCGTCGGGCATCAGGACCACAACGAAGATGAACAGGGCCCCCTGCACGAACAGCCAGGCCTCAGGCAGCGCTTCGCTCACCAGGCTGCGTAGGTAGTTCACCACGGTGGCTCCGATGATCGGACCGACCAAGGTGCCCCGACCGCCCACGGCCACCCAGATCACCATTTCGATTGAAAAGGAGATCGACATGTATTGGGGCGACACGATCCCGGACTGGATCGTGTAAAGGGCACCGGAGATGCCGCAGAGGGCTCCAGCCACCAGAAAGACGATGGTCTTGAAGGGAACGGGGTTGAAACCGGCGAATCGCAGGCGGCTTTCGTCGTCGCGGATGGCGATCAGGGCATCACCGAAGCGACCGCTGGTGAAGTACCGACAGACGAGAAAGGCCAGGGGCAGCAGCAGAACAGTCAGGCGGTAAAACCACACCTGCATGTCGGGGGAACCCACCAATTGGCCGAACAGTTCGGTGGTGCTGGTCTTGAGGCCGTTCGTGCCGTCGAACAGCTTCTGCTGGCCGTTGAAGAAGTGGAAAAAGACCATCAGAGCGGCCTGGGTGATGATCGAGAAATACACCCCCTTGATGCGGTTTCTGAAGATCAGCCAACCCACCAGACCAGCCACCGCCGCAGGAATGACCCAAATGGCAATCAGCGTGAACACCGGTGACCAGAAGGGTTGCCAGAAAAAGGGGAGCTGGTCGACTCCGTAGTTCTCGAAGAACTTGGGAATTCCATTGCCACCCGCCAGGCTCTTGGTGTTGAGCATCAGGTTCATGGCTACCGCATAGCCCCCCAATGCAAAGAAGATTCCCTGCCCCAGGCTCAACAGACCGGTGAATCCCCAGATCAGGTCAATCGCCAAAGCCGTGATCGACAGCGCGAAATAGCGGCCGAACAGGTTGAGGCGGAAGTCGTCGAGCGCCGCAGGGAGAATGAACAGGGCGATCGCCAGCAGAATCCAGGGGACGAGTCGTTGGAAAATTTTCACAGGTAGGGCCTCCTGGTGGGGAGATGGAACGGGAATCTGCAGAAGGTTGAGATGATCGGGTCAGGCATCGACCGAGCGACCCTTCTGGGGGAACATGCCGTTGGGGCGGAACTGGAGGAAGACGATGATGAAGATGAACACCAACACCAGGGACATGCTGGTGGTGGCGAAGAACTCGATCACCCCTTTGGCTGCCAATGGCATGTCCGGGAAAATGGTCAGCAAGGTGCCCGAACCGATCACCGACTGGATGATGCCCAGCAGCAACGAGGCCAGCACGGTGCCCAACAGATTGCCCACACCGCCAAGGACAATCACCATGAAGCAGGAGACGATATAGGCGGCACCGAGGTTCGGACCCACAGACCCCAGCAGGGTGATGGCACAACCGGCCACACCAGCCAGGCCGGATCCGATGCCGAAGGTGATGCTGTCAACGCGATCGGTGGGAATGCCGAGGCAGTTACTCATCTGGCGGTTCTGGGTCACGGCACGGATGCGCAGACCCCAGACACTCTTATTGAGGAACCAGAAGGTGGCGAGCAATAGCAGCGCCGACAGCAAGATGATGAAAATGCGCAGGCCCGGCAACTCGATCGTGCCGATCATCCCCCAACTTCCCTGGAGCCACTTGGGCGCCGTCACGTCAATATTTCGGGGACCGAACCAGGCCTTCGACAGCGGGCGGGCCTGATCGAACAGGTTGACGGCCACTAGGCCAATGCCGATAGCGACCGCCCACCCGAGTCCATTGAGATAGGTGAAGAAAGGCTTCTCGGAAAACTTGGCACCGAGTAGTTTGGATAGAAGAAATCCAACCACGACACCCACAATGATGCCGAGCATCATCGCGGTAGAAACACTGCGAATCAGCTGGATAAGAATCAGGCTGACCCCCCAGGTGGCCAGCAGCGTTTCAAGTGGCCGCCCGTAGAGCTTCCGGATCAAGGTTCTCTCCAGCAGCACTCCGATGAGCCCTGTCACGATGAAGGCGAGAACCAGCGAGACCGGAAAGTATAATTCAAAGATCACACCACCCATCGGCTTGAAGGCCGATTGCACCACGTAGGTGACATAGGCACCAAGCATCATGAACTCGCCGTGGGCGAGATTGATGACACCCATCAATCCGAAGACGATGGCCAGGCCCGTGGCTGCCAGCAGCAGCACTGACCCGATGCTGAGACCATCAAGGATCTGAGAAAAGAATAGTTCCAACGGAATGAGTGTTGAACGTTAGATCCAGCGTTGGATTTCCAGCGCTGGATCGGGTCGAACGTGGTGGTGTGACGAATGGGAAAGAGGTGGTTCCGGAAGGAACCACCCGCCGCTCATCGATTCACGGTTGGTGCCGTGATCACATCTTGAACTTGCCGGCGTCCGGACGATCCTGGGTCCAGTCGCAGGTGAAGCCCTTGGTCTCAGGAACGAACTGGTTCCAGGGAATCGGAGGGATGGCCTTGACGCTGTCGGACAGGATCTTGAACTGGCCGTTGGCCTCCGCCTCGCCGATGAGCACCCGCTCGGAGGTGTGGTGGTTGGGGAACATCTTGATTTCGCCCTGGGGAGCGGCGAAGGTGATCCCGATCATGTCGGTGCGGACCTTGTCGAGATCTTCGAAGGTTCCTGCCTTCTCGACGGCGTTCTTCCAGAGGTAGACCATGTTGTAGGCGGATTCGGCCGGGTCACCCGTGACCCGATCGGCGCCGTACATGGCCTGGAAGTCGGCAGTGAACTTCTTGGAGGCCGGGGTGTCCAGGCTCATGAAGAAGTTCCAGGCGGCATAGGTGCCGGTGGTGTACTCAGGACCGATCTGGCGAATCTCCTCTTCCGCGATGGAGAAGGACATGATCGGGTACTTGGCGGGGTCGATGCCCGAAGCCTTGAACTGCTTGAAGAGGGCGACGTTGGAGTCACCGTTCAGGGTGTTGATGATGATCCCGCCATCGGGGAAGGCCTTCTTGATCTTGGCGATGATCGGGGCCACCTCGGTGTTGCCGAGGGGGATGTAGTCTTCGCCGACCGTTTCACCACCCAGAGCCTTCATCTGCTCTTTGATGATCGTGTTGGCGGTACGTGGGTACACGTAGTCCGAGCCAACCAGGTAGACCTTCTTGCCGAGTTTGCCGGAGAACTTGTCCATCAGCCACTGGACAGCAGGCTCAGCCTGCTGGTTCGGAACGGCCCCGGTGTAGAAGATGTTCCTGGAGCACTCCTGACCCTCGTATTGAATCGGGTAGAAGAGCATATGGTTCTTCGACTCGAAGACCGGCAGCATCGCCTTGCGGCTTGCGGAGGTCCAGCCGCCAAAGACCACGGCCACCTTGTCGGAGTCGATCAGCTTCTGGGCTTTCTCGGCGAAGGTGGGCCAGTCGGAGGCGCCGTCTTCGGCAACAGCGACGATCTTGTAAGACTTGCCGGAAACTTTGACGCCGCCGGCATCATTGATTTCCTTGATCGCCATTTCCTCGACTTCTTTCAAAGTCGTTTCGGAAATGGCCATCGTGCCACTGAGGGAATGAAGGATGCCAACCTTCACTTCACCATCGAAATTGCCGCCTGATCCTGACTCGCCCCCACAGGAGACGAGGGTGACGCTCACAGCAGTTACGGCGAGAGCAGCTGTCAGTCGCCTTGAAAGATGCAGAGACATTGAAGCCTGTTCAAGATGAATTGTAGTCGCCGTAACCGACGGCAAAAGGAAAGGTAAGGAAGGACGTGGTTACTCCTGGTATCCGATGAGACAGAAAGCGACCCAGGGCTTGCTGGGGTGAGGATTTGCACGTCGCCTTCCTGTCGATATGTTGCATTACCTACGGTTTTGGTGATGAACGGGTGAGAGGGGAATATCCGATGGCTTCAGTCTTCAGGCGACGGCGCCCTCGGGCAGCTGCCGCAGCAGGAAGCTCTCGACCCGATCCAGCCCCTCACCGCTGCGCAGATTCGTGAAGCACCAGGGCCGACCGCCGCGCATGCGTTCGGTGTCTTCCTGCATCACCGTGAGGCTGGCACCCACCATGGGTGCCAGGTCGATCTTGTTGATCACCAGCAGATCGGAGCGGGTGATGCCGGGTCCTCCTTTGCGGGGGATCTTGTCGCCGGCGGCCACGTCGATCACGTAGATGCAGAGATCCACCAGTTCCGGACTGAAGCTGGCCGCCAGGTTGTCGCCGCCGCTTTCCACCAGCACCAGGTCCAGGTCCGGGAAGGCCTCCTCCAGCTCCTGCACCGCGGCCCGGTTGATCGAGCAGTCCTCTCGGATGGCGGTGTGGGGGCAGCCTCCGGTCTCGACCCCGCGGATCCGCTCGGGCGCCAGGGACCCCGCTCTGGTCAGGAACTGGGCATCCTCCTGGGTGTAGATGTCGTTGGTGACGACCGCCAGCTGCAGCCGTTCCCGCAGCCGGCGGCAGAGGGCATCCACCAGGGCCGTCTTCCCCGAGCCCACCGGCCCTGCGACCCCGACCCTCAGTTTGCTGCCCATCGCCCGATTCCAGGATGGATGCCATCCTGACGCCAGCGCCGATGGAGGCGGAAGGCGGTCTGCCTCAGCTTCATGGCGCGGCAGGTTGGTGGCCATGCCGGCCCGGCGAAACGCTCCAGCGAAGTCACGCCGGCTGATCCTGCCCGCGATGACCATCAGCTGCGGAACAACCGCGAGTAGAGCTCAGCATGACCCAGCTGGGCCAGGCCGGCCCCCACCCCCCCGTTCCAGAGGGCTTCGGGATCGGCTTCCACCAGCACCGCAGCCCGCGAGGCGATGGTGGGCGCGAGGGCCAGCTGCAGCCGCTGGGCTTCGGTGGGGCCCAGGGGCACCAGCCGCACGGCGGCGCTGAGCTGGGTGGCAATCCAGCCATAGAGGTAGGCCTCCACCACCTCCTGGGGGGGGATCTCGAGGGCCAGACCTGCCCAGGCCCAGGCCGCTGGCCACGCCAGCCGCGGCGTGCGCCCCCCCGGCAGGGGCAGGCCCAGATCCGCCAGCAGCTGCAGCAGGGAGCGGCCCATCTGGCGTTGCTGGGCCCTCATCTCGGCCGCCTCCCGCTGGGCCAGCAGCCAGCCGTCCAGCTCCAGCACCACCTGCCAGGCAGGCCCGTCCGGTGTCTCACGCCAGGTGGCCAGGGCGTCCATCAGCCGGCCCAGGCTGGCGGCCTCGATCGTCAGGGCCCCGCGGTCCAGCTCCGCCTCCAGCCAGCGGCGCACGTTGGCGGCGTCCTGCAGTTGGCCCGCCTGCACGAGCACCTCCAGGCCCTCGGAATAGCTGAAGGCCCCCACCGGCAGGGCGGGGCTGACCAGTTGGAAGAGGCGCAGCCGGGAGATGCTCATGGCTGGCCATGGCGGTGGCCATGGGCGTGGACAGACGGTTCGTAGGCCCCAGGTTCCGGCAGAAAAGGCCCCATGATTCGCTCCACGGCCAGACCCCGTTGCCGCAGCAGATCCTCGAGCACGTTGTCGATGCCCAGGCGCAGTTCGTCGCTGTGCAGTTCCATGGCCACGTGGCGGTTGCCCAGGTGATAAGCCGCCTGCAGCAGGGCCAGGGGATTGGCGGCCCGCACCACCATCAGCGGCTCGCTGGCGGCCTCCACCACCACCAGGGGCCCACCGCTCTCCGGTGCCAGCAGGTCGCCGGGCTCGAGGCCCGCTCCCCGGGGTAACTGCAACAGCAGGTCCCGTCCACAGGCGCTGCGGCGATGGCCCCGCAGGCTGGTGCGCTCGTCGGCCCGGAGCGGTAACCGCAACGGCGGGACCGGCCCCGAGACCTCCCCGTGGCGCAGGTGCCGCACCAGCACCAGGGGCACGGTGGCATCGGAAACCGTGGCATCGGAAACAGTGGGGGCGGGCATGGACCAGGCCAGCGGGCGACGGTGGGCCGTCCACCCTGGCCAGCCGCTGGCGGGCGGCCCTGTGTTGACCGCTACCGAATCCAGGCCCTCAGGGCCCCAGCATCACCGCCATGCAGCTCACTGCTCCTGCTCCCTGGAGAGCCCAGGCCCGGCTTCGTTTCCAGACCAGCGACGGCGCGGACGGTTCCACCCGGCATCAGGGCGGAGCAACAGCGCCGCTGAAGATCCAGCGGTCCTTCGCCGCCGCCGATGGCCGCTGCGAACTGCCCCTGCTGCACACCGGCGGGGGCCTGGTGGGGGGGGATGAACTGGCCATCGACGCCGACCTCGGCGTCGGCAGCCGGGCCCTGATCACCAGCGTGGCGGCCCAGAAGGTCTACGGGACCGTGGGCCGCTCCCGGCGGGTCCCCGCCGGCAGCTGGACCCATCAGACGCTCGACTTCCGTCTCGCCGCGGCGGCCGATCTGGAATGGCTTCCCCAGGAACTGGTGGTCTTCAGGGACGGCCTGTTCCAGCAGATCTGCCGGGTGGAGCTGGCCGAAGGGGCCAGCTGGCTGGGGGCGGAGGTGGTGCGGCTGGGGCGTAGCGCCGATGGCGAGACGCTCGGCTCCGGCCGCTGGCGCTCGTTGCTGGAGATCCGGCGGGAGGGGCAGTGGGAGCTGGTGGACCGGCTTGAGCTGGGCGGTGAGAGCCTGGAGAGCCCCCACGGCCTGGGGGGGCAGCCGGTGTTCGCCAGCCTGGTGTGGGCCGCCCCCGGGCCGGTGGGCGAGCCCCTGCTGGAGGCCTGCCGGGCCGAGCGGCACGGGTTGGAGGGGGAGATGGCCTGCGGCCGGCTGGAGCGGGGGCTCGTGGCCCGCTACCGGGGTCGCTCCACCCAGGCCGCCCGCTTCTGGTTCACGCGGATCTGGGCCCGGATCCGGGCCGAACGGGGGCTGGCGGCTCCAGTGTTGCCACGGGTGTGGCCGTTCCAGGAACAGCCCCTCGACCAGGAACCGCCGCTGGCGACCCCAGCGCGAAGCTGGTGACCCCGAACAGGCGCTGCAGCACCAGGCCTAGCTTTCTCCGAGTTGCCGGCGTTGCCGTGGCCCCAAGCGTCCAGCGCCGCCCTGGGGCGGCCGCCCTGGTTCTGGGCCTGGCCCTGGCGCTCCGGCCCCCGGGTGCCGCACGCAGCGCCGAGGCACCGTCGGGGCCCCCGCCACCGCCGCGCCAGGTCACGGCGGAGGGCCTGGCCGCGGCCCTGCCCCGACTCGATGCCCTGGCCACGGAGATGCTCGGCCGCACCGGTGTCCCGGGTCTGGCCATCGTGGTGGTGCACGCCGACCGGTTGGTGTTCCTCAAGGGCTACGGGGTGCGGCGGGTGGGTGAGCCCGGCGCGGTGGATGCCGACACCCTCTTCCAGCTGGCGTCGCTCTCGAAACCGATCGCCTCCACGCTGGTGGCCGGACTGGTGGGCGACGGGCGCGTGGGCTGGGACGACCCGGTGCTGCGCACCCTTCCCCAGGCCCGGATCGGTCCGCCGGCCATCGCCGCCGCTGTGACCATCCGCGATCTGCTGGCCCACCGCAGCGGCCTGCCCGACCACGCCGGCGATCACCTCGAGGACCTGGGCTTCGATCGGGCCACGATCCTGGAGCGGCTGCGGTTGCTGCCCACCGGCAACCGCTTCCGCGCCGACTACGCCTACACCAACTTCGGCTTCACCGCCGGCGCCGTGGCCGCCGCCAACGCCGTCGGCCTGCCCTGGGAGCAACTATCCAGCGAACGGCTCTACAAGCCCCTGGGCATGACCCGCACCAGCTCCCGCCACGCTGATGTCGTGGCCGCCACCAACCACGCGTCCCTGCACGTGCCGGAGGGGGGCCGCTGGGTGGCCCGATACCAGCGGGATGCCGATGCCCAGGCCCCCGCCGGCGGGGTGAGCTCCAGCGTCCGGGATCTGGGCCAGTGGCTGCGTCTGCAGCTGGCCGGCGGCCGCCTGGATGGCCGTGCGGTGGTGGACACCGCTGCCCTGGCGGAGACCCACCGGCCCCAGATCGTCAGCCAGCAGCCCCGCGATCCTTCCGCCGACCGGGCCGGCTTCTACGGGCTGGGCTGGAACGTGAGTTACACCGACCGGGGCACGGTGCTGCTGGGCCATTCGGGCGCCTTCGACCTCGGCGCCGCCACGGCCGTCTACCTGCTGCCGGCGGAATCCCTCGGCATCGTCGTGCTCTCCAACAGCCAGCCGCTGGGGGTGCCGGAGGCCCTGAGCCTCAGCTTCCTCGACCTGGCCACCACCGGAGCGGTGAAGCGCGACTACCTCACCGCCATTCGCCCCCTGTTCCAGGGCATGGAGCAGCAGGACTACCCCATGGTGGTCACCCCGGCCCGGCCCCTGCCGGCCCGCCCCGCCGACGCCTACATCGGCAGCTACGCCAATGCCTACGTGGGCCCAATTGCGGTGGTGCGTCGCGGGGACGGGCTCGAGCTGCAGCTGGGGCCCCGCCTCACCTCCTTCCCCCTCCTCCCGGTGAGCGGCGACACCTTCCGCTACCAGCCCCCCGGCGAGAACGCCTACGGCCCCAGCGCCGTCAGCTTCACGGTCGGCCCTGACGGCCGGGCCACGGCGGTGCGGATCGACAACCTCAACCTCAACGGCCAGGGGGTGCTCCAGCGGCGTTGATCCAGGCACCGAACGTTCCTTGTGAACCTGACCCGGTGCCGGACCGCTGCGAGAGTGGCTCCGGCCAGCGCCGCCTGCATGAACCTCACCCCCCAGGAGAAAGACAAGCTGTTGATCGTCACCGCCGCTCTCCTGGCGGAACGGCGGCTCGGCCGGGGCCTCAAGCTCAACCACCCTGAAGCCGTGGCCTGGCTGAGTTTCCAGGTGATCGAAGGGGCCCGCGATGGCCGCAGCGTGGCGGAGCTGATGCGGGAGGGCAGCACCTGGCTGCGCCGGGACCAGGTGATGGAGGGGGTGCCCGAGCTGATCCCCGACGTGCAGATCGAGGCGATGTTCCCTGACGGCACCAAGCTCGTCACCCTTCACGAACCGATCCGCTGACCCCCACCCCACCACAGCCATGGCCCCCCTGATCCCCGGCGAGCTGATCCCTGAACCGGGAACCCTCGTGCTCAACGCCGGCCGCCCCGTCACCACCCTCTCGGTGTCCAACAGCGGCGACCGCCCCGTGCAGGTGGGCTCCCACTTCCATTTCCACGAGGCCAACGACGCCCTCCACTTCGACCGCGAGGCCGCCCGGGGACTGCGGTTGGATATCCCGGCGGGCACCGCCATCCGCTTCGAGCCCGGCGACACCCGCCAGGTGGATCTGGTGCCCTACGTCGGCGACCGTCGCGTCTTCGGTTTCAACGGTCTGGTGAACGGCCCCCTCGACTAGGCCCGCCCCCGCCCCCTCCTTCGCCCCCTCCCCTCACCTCCGGCCATGCCGTACCGCATCGACCGCCGCGCCTACGCCGAGACCTACGGCCCCACCACCGGTGACCGACTGCGGCTGGCGGACACGGACCTGATCCTGGAGGTGGAGAGCGACTGCACCACCTACGGCGATGAGGTGAAGTTCGGCGGCGGCAAGGTGATCCGGGACGGCATGGGCCAGGCCCAGACCTCCCGGGCTGAGGGGGCCGTGGACACGGTGATCACCAATGCCCTGATCCTCGACTGGTGGGGCATCGTCAAGGCCGATATCGGCCTGCGGGACGGCCGCATCTGTGCCATCGGCAAGGCGGGCAACCCCGACATCACCGATGGGGTCACGATCGTGGTGGGACCTGGCACCGAGGCCATCGCCGGCGAGGGCCACATCATCACCGCCGGGGCGATCGACACCCATATCCACTTCATCTGTCCCCAGCAGATCGAAACCGCCCTGGCCAGCGGCGTCACCACCCTGCTGGGCGGCGGCACCGGCCCGGCCACCGGCACCAATGCCACCACCTGCACCCCCGGCGCCTTCCACCTGGCCCGCATGCTCCAGGCCGCCGAGGGGCTGCCGATCAACCTGGGCTTCTACGGCAAGGGCAACGCCAGCACGCCCGCCGCGCTCGAGGAGCAGATCCGCGCCGGCGCCTGCGGTCTGAAGCTGCACGAGGACTGGGGCACCACCCCGGCCGCCATCGACTGCTGCCTGACGGTGGCCGACCGCTTCGATGTGCAGGTCTGCATCCATTCCGACACCCTCAACGAGGCGGGCTTCGTGGAGGACACGATCCGGGCCATCGGCGGCCGCACCATCCACACCTTCCACACCGAGGGGGCCGGCGGCGGCCACGCCCCCGACATCATCCGCATCTGCGGCGAGCCCAATGTGCTGCCCAGTTCCACCAACCCCACCAAGCCTTACACCGTCAACACCCTCGAGGAGCACCTCGACATGCTGATGGTGTGCCACCACCTCGATCCCCGCATCCCGGAGGACGTGGCCTTCGCCGAATCCCGCATCCGCCGCGAGACGATCGCCGCCGAGGACATCCTTCACGACCTGGGCGCCTTCAGCATCATCGCCAGCGATTCCCAGGCGATGGGCCGGGTGGGCGAGGTGATCACCCGCACCTTCCAGACGGCCCACAAGATGAAGGTGCAGCGTGGTTTCCTCCCCGAGGACGCCGCCGGTCCCCGCGGCGGCCGCAATGACAACACCCGCCTGAAGCGCTACATCGCCAAGTTCACGATCAATCCCGCCATCGCCCATGGCCTCGACAGCCAGGTGGGATCGGTGGAGGTGGGCAAGCTGGCCGATCTGGTGCTGTGGAAGCCGGGTTTCTTCGGTGTCAAGCCGGAGCTGGTGATCAAGGGGGGCTCGATCGTCTGGGCCCAGATGGGCGATGCCAACGCCTCGATCCCCACGCCGGGGCCCGTGCATGGCCGGCCGATGTTCGCCGCCTATGGCGGTTCGCTGGCCGGCAGCTGCCTCAACTTCGTCAGCCAGGCCGCGCTCGACGCCGATCTGCCCAGCAGCCTCGGCCTGAAGCGGGCCTGCGTGCCGGTGGTCCAGACCCGGGGCATCGGCAAGGCCCAGATGCGCAACAACACCGCCCTGCCCAAGGTGGAGGTGGATCCCCAGACCTACGAGGTCTTCGCCGACGGGGAGCTGCTCACATGCGAGCCGGCGGAGGTGCTGCCCATGGCCCAGCGCTACTTCCTGCTGTAGCGGCGCCGGCGGACCGACCTCCAGACCATGAGCAGGCGCGTCAGCAGGGTGCGGCTGCTGGTTCGGCCCTGGGCGCCGGCGGCGAAGGCCACCGCCATGAGCAGGGCCGAGCCGTTCAGGCGCAGGCCATCGCGCAGGGCCGCCCAGACCAGGGGAGACAGGGGGGTGGCCTGCTCGATGTTGGCGGGCATGGCCGCCTCGGCCTGGCGCAGGGCGGCCAGCAGGTCCTGGCGCAGCCGGGGCATCGGTTTGGCCAGATCGGCGGCCGTGAGGGCCGGCCCATTGACCGCCGCCAGTTGCCGCTGCAGGCTGAGGGCATCAGGGGCCGAGCGGATCAGGGCCGCGAAGCCGCTGAACTGATCGCTGACCAGGCGCCGCTGCTGGGCCTGCAGGGCGGCGCGGTCGCTGAACTGCCGCACGGTGACGGAGAGCTGCAGCGGGATGAGCAGCAGGTACAGAAATGTGATCAGCACCGCCCAGCGCCGCAGCCGCTGGCGCAACTGGAAGAGCTCCAGGCGTTCCGGCTCCACGTGGGTCGCCAGGTGCACGAGAACGAAACCCACAAGGGGGAATCCGGAATTGCCGATCACCAGTTCGATGAAGCGTTGCTGCCAGTCGCGTTGCAGCACTTGAATGGGAAGAGCGCCGGCGACCACAGCCAGCACGAAGAGGCCCACCAGGGCCAGGGCCGCGGCGAGCAGGATCGAAGCCAGCGATGACAGTGGGCCCGACGGCCCCCCGTTCTCAAGCCTGGAATCCGTCGCGATCACATGGGGAAGCGGCGGGAGCTGCGTGGCTCAGGCGGGAACGCAGCCGGCGGCTCCAGCCAAAGGCCGCCAGGGCTCCGAGCAGGGGCAGTGGACCGGGAACGCTGGACGGGGCTGGTGGTTCCGCCAGCGCCCGCACCACCAGCCCATTGAGCAGCGCCTCAGTGGAACTGGTGCCACGGCCGCCGCCGGTGCCGGTGATCGTGAGGATCTGGTTGGCCTGAACGATGAAAGGGTTGGAGAAGGCGTAGTTGATGTTGATTTGTTTGTCGAACAGGGTTTCAGTGGACACCACCGGGCTGTTGGGATCGACCCATGTGAGCAGGGGATTTCCCAGGCCCACCCGCAGGTTGCCGTAGCGATAGCTGAGCAGTTCCACCTGCTGGTCGAAGAACAGCTCGATGGAATCCTGGTTGGCCACGCCCGTTCCGTTGCCGGGGTTGCGGCGTCCGCAGTTGGTCCGGCCGACGTCGTTGAGGCCTGCCCCACCGGCTTTGTAGATGCAGAGGCCGTCGCCGGTCGCACTCACTGGCTTGGCGTTGCCGTTGGGTCGCAGGGCGTTCTGAAAGACCAGGTTCAGGGTCTGGCCGTCGGCGGTGGCGGTGAAGGTCTTGTTGGGCGAGGCCAGAGGGCCGGCGGGGCTGGCGGTGGCGCTGCCGAGGTTGAAGCTGAAGGTGGTGCCGATGGCCTGCCCCGGTGCCGGCGCCAGGGCCGCTGCAAAAAAGGAAGCGGCGACGAGGCCTGCCTCGGGTGTCGGCATACGGGCCAAGGGGCTGCACTCTGGATTAATGCCCAGAGACTAGTGAACTCCCGCCTGTGCGCCACACCGTTGTCGGCTCAAGACAGCGCCAGTTCCCGCTCTTCCGCCAGGGCCCAGTCTTCCTGGTTGGGATCCCGGCGCAGGTTGCGCCGCTCCAGCGACAGCACCGGCACCTCCTTCAGGGGCGTGGCGAACGCCACACCGAAGGTGAGGGCGAAGTGGGCCCGGGTGAGCCAGCGCAACTCGGCCTGCAGACGCAGCATCCCGAAGCCGGGATGGGCGCGCAGATCCATCAGCAGCCACTGCCCCATCTCCAGGGACTGCTCCTCGGAGGCGATCAGGCACATACCGCCCTCTCCCACGTCGACGATGTCGGCGAGGAACCAGCGGCCAAAGGGTTTGCGATCGTCATCAAGGCGCCGCACGGCGATGCTGCGGCCGCCCTCAAAGCTGTGACGCCCATAGGCGCGTAGATCCCTGCGGCTGCCGTTCCATCCCATGTCACGCACCTGGACGACCGATGCGCACGGTGCTCTGGTTGGCTTAGGCCCGGTCTTATTGGTCGGCATCGGCGTGGCACTTCCCTATGTGTCCATACTGAACCCTCTGGGTCCCACAGGGAACGGTGCTTATAAAAACGCTATTCGTATGAAGCGGTAAGTTTCTCTAGACTGGCTCGACAGGCTGCTCTGCGAGGGTTGACGGAAGCCATCCGTCGGCAGCGCCCCTGGTTTTCGTAACAACGGCAACGGGTGGCCACCCCGGCGGCACTGCAGGATCCAACTGCGTGGAAGGGTCTGGAATGTTCAGTCAGTACAAACCGAACCAGGGGTACGACGAGTACTTCACCTCCACCGACCAGCCCCGGGCCACCCTGAAGCCGCTGCTGTCGTCCCTCGGCCAGATGGGCCTCGACCAGTTGAACCGCAACCACGTGGCCGCCGGCATGCTGCTCAAGCGCCTCGGGGCCACCTTCCGGCTCAACGATTCCGACAGCAAGGGGGTCGAGCGGATCCTTCCCTTCGATCCCCTGCCCCGGCTGATCAGTTCCGGCGAATGGGAGCGTCTGGAGCGGGGCCTGATCCAGCGGCTGGAGGCGATCGACTGCTTCCTGGCCGACGTCTATGGCGACCAGAAAATCCTGGCCGACGGCGTGGTGCCCAGGGCCGATGTGGAAAGCTCCCAGGGCTGGCGGCCCCAGATGCAGGGTTTCCAGCCGCCCCTCGGGCGCTGGTGCCACATCTCCGGCCTGGATCTGGTGCGGGACGGCGACGGCACCTGGCGGGTGCTGGAGGACAACCTGCGTTGCCCCTCGGGGGTGGCCTACTTCCTCGAGAACCGGCGGGTGATGAAGCGCATGTTCCCGAGCCTGTTCGCCGGGCGCACGGTGCAGCCCATCGACGACTACCCCTCCCACCTGCTGCAGACCCTGCGGGAACTGGCCCCCTGGACCGACACCCCCAAGGTGGTGCTGCTGACCCCCGGGGTGTTCAACAGCGCCTACTTCGAGCACAGCTATCTCGCCCAGCAGATGGGGATCCAGCTGGTGGAGGGCCGTGACCTGGTCTGCGAGGGGGATCGGGTGTGGATGCGCAGCACCGCCGGCCTCGAGGCGGTCGATGTGATCTACCGCCGCATCGACGACGACTTCCTCGACCCGGCCGTGTTCCGCAGCGATTCCATGCTGGGGGTGAGGGGCCTGATGGGGGCCTACGGGGCGGGGCGGGTGGCCATCGCCAATGCCCCGGGCACCGGCGTGGCCGACGACAAGCTCATCTATGCCTATGTGGGCGAGATGATCCGCTACTACCTGGATGAGGAGCCGATCATCGAGAACGTTCCCACCTACATCTGTTCTCGCCCCGACGACCAGGCCTACGTGCTCGAGCACCTCGGGGAGCTGGTGGTGAAGGCGGTGGCGGAAGCCGGTGGCTACGGCATGCTGATCGGCCCCCATGCGAGCCAGGCGGAGATTGATGAGTTCGCCATCAAGATCCAGGCGGATCCCCGCAATTACATCGCCCAGCCCACCCTGGAACTCTCCACCGTGCCTTCCCTGAGCGAAGGGGAGCTCTACCCCTGCCATGTGGACCTGCGACCCTATGTGCTGCGTGGCAAGGGGGCCTGGGTGAGTCCCGGCGGCCTCACCCGGGTCGCCCTGCGGCGCGGTTCCCTGGTGGTCAATTCCTCCCAGGGGGGTGGCTGCAAGGACACCTGGATCGTGGATGAAGCCCCATGCTGAGCCGCGTTGCCGACTCCCTCTACTGGATCAATCGCAACGTCGAACGGGCCGAGAACATTTCCCGTTTCGTGGAGGTGAGCGAGGCCATGGCCCTCGACTGCCCCCCCGGCAGCGCCGAACCCTGGCTACCCCTGATCGAGGCCAGCGGCGACCGCAAGCTCTTCGACAAGCTCTGTCCGGTGGTGACCCCGGAGGCCGTGATCCATTTCCTGGTGCGGGAGGCCGACAACCCCAGCAGCGTTCTCAACTGCATCGGCAACGCCCGGGAGAACGCCCGGCAGATCCGTGAAGTGATCACCACGGAGATGTGGGAGCAGATCAACGACATCTACTGGACGCTGCAGGAAGAGCACTTCTGGCTGCAGCCGCCCCAGGAACAGCTGCGGGAGATCCGCCGGGCCTGCCAGCTGTTCTACGGGATCACCGACGCCACCCTCAGCCGCGACCTTTCCTGGCAGTTCAGTCGCCTCGGTCGCCTGCTCGAGCGGGCCGACAAGACCACCCGGATCCTGGACGTCAAGTACTTCCTGCTGCTGCCTTCGACCGAGGAGGTGGGTGGGGTTCTCGATGAGTTGCAGTGGATCTCCCTGCTGCGCTCGGCCGGCGCGTACCAGATGTTCCGTCAGTCGAGCCAGCAGGCCATCGAACCCAAGGCGGTGGCCGCCTTCCTGCTGCTGGATCCGATCTTTCCCCGTTCGGTCCGCTACTGTCTGGAGCGGATCAGCGACACGCTCAGGATCATCCGGGGCAGCTCGGTGCCCCTGCCAGCGGATGATCTGGAATGCCTGATCGGGCTCACGTTGGCCCACTGGAGTTTCACCAGGATCGACGAACTCGTCGCCACCGGTCTGCATGAGGCCATCGACAATTTCCAGTCGGATCTGAATCGCCTGCATCAGTTGATCGAAGCCCGTTACTTCATTGCCCCCACCAGCAGCAGTTCGAGTCAAGAGGCGGCATGCGAGCCCGCCTGACCCACACCTTCAACTACCGCTACAGCGCGCCGGTCTTCCTGGGGTCCCACCGTTTCTGCCTGAAGCCCCGGGGCCATGGCTTCCAGCGGCTGCTCCATTTCCACCTGGCCATCAGTCCGGATCCTTCTTTGCTCTATCCACTGGTGGCCGCCAGTGGCGATGAGATCCTGCGGGCCCGCTTCGAGGGCAGCACCGATCACTTCCGGGTGCAGGCGACCAGCGATGTGGAGACCCAGCCGCTGCCGCCCCTGGCCACCTGCCTGCAGGACCAGGAGCCCCTGCTCCCCTACCCGGTGGGCCATCTCAACGGCGATCTGCTGGGCTCCCTGGAGGGGTGGCTCCCCAATGGCCAGCACGACCCCGCCGCAGTGGATCTGGCCCAGGAAGCGCTGATGGGAAGTGACCAGCGTGGGCTGATGTTCCTTGAGCAGCTGGTGGAGATCATCAAGGACCGGGTCAAGTACACCCAGCGGCACGTGGGGCCGGCCTGGCCGGCGGGCCGCACCCTCAAGGAACGGGTTGGCTCCTGCCGCGACCTGGCGATGCTGATGATCGAGACCTGCCGCTGCGTCGGTCTGCCGGCCCGGTTCGTGAGCGGCTACCACCTGGTGGAACCGCCGCCGAAGCAGTACGACCTGCATGCCTGGGCGGAGGTCTACCTGCCCGGTGCGGGTTGGCGGGGCTTCGATCCCAGTGGCAAGGGCAGTATTGACGACCGCTACATCACCCTGGCCACCTCCTCCAAGCCCACCCTCACGGCGGCGGTGAACGGCAGCTTCTCGGGCCCTGAGGGGGTGGAAAGCGAACTGGACTGGACCATCGAGGCGGAGCTGCTGGAGCCCGCTCCCGTGGGCGCTTCCTGGCACGGGGTGCTGCAGCGCTGAAAGAAAGCCACTCTTAAGGAGCGCCCGCCTGTATCCGATGGTGCAGCGGCTGCGGCACTCCCCAGGCCAGGACAGGTCCCACGTCGCCACCCACGGCATCTCCCCCATGGCAAGCTCCACTCCCGCCCCCTGCCCACCCAAGGGGCAGGCCCTCCTGGAGGCGATGCGCCGCCATCTGTTCTCCAGCCAGGCCAAGTCCGCCTCCCTCGCCACCACCCACGACCATTACGTCTGTCTGTCGCTGGCGGTGAGGGACATCCTGCTGACCAGCTGGGTGGACACCGTGGACACCTACACCAGCCAGCACGTGCGCACCGCCACGTACATGTCGGCGGAATACCTGCTGGGGCCCCACCTGGAGAACAACCTGGTCAGCCTCGGGCTGCGGGAGGAGGCCAGGGCCGCCTGCGCCGCCCTCGGTCTCACCCTGGAGGAGATGCTGGCGGAGGAGCCGGAACCGGGCCTGGGCAACGGCGGCCTGGGCCGGCTGGCGGCCTGCTTCCAGGAGTCGATGGCCACTCTGGAGCTGCCGGCCATCGGCTACGGCATCCGCTACGAGTTCGGCATCTTCCGCCAGCAGATCGGCCCCACCGGCCAGATGGAGAGCACCGATCCGTGGCTGGCCCGCGGCAACCCCTGGGAGGTGATCCGGCCGGAATGGAGCTATCCGGTGGTGATCGGCGGCCAGACCGTGATCGGCGTCGCCTACGACACCCCGATCCTGGGCTACGGCGTCCACACCGCCAACACCCTGAGGCTGTGGTCGGCACAGGCGCCGGACGCCTTTGATTTCGCCTCCTTCAATGCCGGCGACTACACCCGGGCCGTGCTGCACAAGGTGCAGTCGGAAACCCTCTCAAAGGTGCTCTATCCCAACGATGAGCTGGAGCAGGGCAAGCGCCTGCGGCTCAGTCAGCAGATCTTCTTCGTCTCCTGCTCCCTGCAGGACATGTTCCGCATCCTCGGCAGCCAGGGGATTCCGGTCACGGAGTTCCATCGCAAGTTCGCGGTGCAGCTCAACGACACCCACCCGGCGATCGCCGTGGCGGAGCTGATGCGCCTGCTGATCGATGAGCACGGGGTCGACTGGGATACCGCCTGGAGCATCACCACCGCCACGATCAGCTACACGAACCACACCCTGCTGCCCGAGGCCCTGGAGGCCTGGGGGCTGGAACTGTTCCAGCAGCTGCTGCCCCGCCAGCTGCAGATCATCTTCGAGATCAATGCCCGCTTCCTGCGCACCCTGCGCATCCGCTTCCCCGGCCAGCCCGACCTGCTGGAGCGGTTGTCGCTGATCGAGGAGGGCCCGCACCGCAAGGTGCGCATGGCCCATCTGGCAGTGGTGGGCAGCCACACGGTCAACGGCGTGGCGGAGCTGCACAGCCGCCTGCTGAAGGAGAACCTGTTCGCCGAGTTCGCCCAGGTCTGGCCCGAGCGCTTCACCAACATCACCAACGGCGTCACGCCACGGCGCTGGCTGGCGGTGGCCAACCCGCCCCTGGCCAACCTGCTCAATGACGCCATCGGCACCGACTGGTGCCGGCACCTCGACCAGCTCCGGCAGCTGGAGCCCCTGGCCACCGATGCCGGTTTCCTGGAGCGCTGGCAGGGGGTGCGCCAGCAGGCCAAGGAGCGCCTGGCCGCCACGATCCGCCAGGACACCGGCGTTCTGGTGGATCCCGCCTCCCTGTTCGACGTCCAGGTGAAGCGCATCCACGAGTACAAGCGCCAGCACATGGCGGCCCTGCAGGTGGTGGAGCGCTACCTGCGGCTGCGGGCCGGGGAGGATCTGCCGCCGCGCACGGTGATCTTCGGCGGCAAGGCGGCCCCCGGCTATGCCATGGCCAAGCTGATCATCCGCCTGATCGTGGGGATGGCGGAGATCATCAACATCGACCCGGCGATGGACGGCCGTCTGCGGGTGGTGTTCCTGCCCAACTTCAGCGTCAAGCTGGGCCAGAAGATCTATCCGGCGGTGGATCTCTCCGAGCAGATCTCGACCGCCGGCATGGAGGCCTCCGGTACCGGCAACATGAAAATGTCCCTCAATGGGGCGCTCACGATCGGCACCCTCGATGGGGCCAACATCGAGATCCGGGACCGGGTCGGCGACGACAACTTCTTCCTGTTCGGCCACACCGCCGAGCAGCTGGCCGCCATCAACCGCAACGGGTATCACCCGATGCCCTGGCTGGAGAACGACGCCCTGGCCAAGGAGGCCATCGACCTCATCGGCTCGGGCCACTTCAGCGAAGGCGACCGCGACCTGTTCCACCCGCTGCTGGCCAACCTGTGCAGCAGCGACCCCTTCCGGGTGATGGCCGACCTGGGCGACTACCGCCGGGCCCAGAACGAGGTTGACGGCGCCTGGTGCGACGCAGGACGGTGGAGCATGATGTCCGTGCTGAACACAGCCCGCTGCGGCTTCTTCAGCAGCGACCGGTCCATCCAGGAGTACGCCGAACGCATCTGGAAGGTGGTCCCGGTCCCCGTCAACTCCTGCAGCGTGATTCCCAACGCGTCAACATGAGCCTTCCGCAACCCGCATGAGCTGGCCCGCATGAGCTGGATGGAACGGGTGGCCGAGGCGGCCGAGTCCCGCCTGCGCGCCGCTGGCATCCAGCTCACCCTCGGCGGTGAGCCCACCCTGGTCCCCCTCGTACCGGAGGGGCCGGAGTGGAGCGTCACGGCCGACGGCCCCACCAAGCTGGCCATCGCCCGGGCCATGGCCCAGGACCTGCAGCAGCGGGTCTGGCGTGGCAGCACGCTGCTCTACTGCCCGGGCAAGAGTTACGACGGCGAGGTCAATCCCCGCTGGGCCCTGCGCCTGGTCCTGGGCGACGACGGCACGGCGCCGGTCCGCTGGCCCGGCCTCTGCCAGCCCGGTCTGGAGGGTTCACCGCTGAAGTCCAGCGAAGGCCCGGCCTGGTTGGAGCGCCTGGGTGAGCTCCTGGGCCTCACGCTTCAGCCGGTGCTGCTGCGGGATCCCCTCGATCCCGATCGACGGGCCTGGGCGGCCCCCTTGAGCGTCGCCCCCGCGGAGACGACTGACGAGGCGGGGGCGGTGGAGTGGAAGGTGGTGCCCTGGCCCCTGGAGGACAGCCTGCGGGAGCTCACCGGTGCCCCCGGTCCGGCCGGCCTGCGCCTGCCCCTGGAGCACCTGCCCGAGGACGTGCCCCGCCAGGTGCTCACCCTGGAGATTGATCCCGATGGCTGGGAACTGTTCCTGCCACCCCTCGAGCGCGAACCCCTGCGGGTGTTGCTGCAGGCGGTGGCCGACAGCCTCGGCGACCTGGCGGCGCCCAGGCTCAGCGGCGTGCTGCCCTTTGATGCCGGCGAGCGCTGGCAGGTGCTGGGCCTGACCGCCGACCCGGGCGTGCTGGAGATCAACCTGCCCGTCTGCCACAGCTGGCTGGAGTACCACCAGTGGCTGCAGCGGCTGGAGGAGGTCGGCGAGCGCGTCGGGCTGCGCAGCTGGAAGGACCTGGGCGACGGCCGCCAGGAGGGCACCGGTGGCGGCAACCACTTGCTCTGGGGCGGCCCCGACCTGGCCCACCATCCCTTCTTCTCCCGGCCGGCCTGGCTCACGGGGATCCTGCGCTACTGGCAACGGCACCCGTCGCTGGCCTATCTGTTCTGCGGCCCCGGGGTGGGTCCCTCCTCCCAGTCGCCACGGCCCGATGAGGCGATCGGCGATTGCTTCGATCTGGAGCTGGCCTACCGGGCCATCGAGCAGGCGGAGGGCCAGCCTTCGGCCGAACCGTTCGGTGACGCTCGGGGCCTGATCGGCGAAACGCTGCGCCATCTCCATGCCGACCGCAGCGGCAACAACCACCGCAGCGAAATCAGCTTCGACAAGTTCTGGAATCCTGGTGCCCCTGCCGGCTGTCTTGGCCTGGTGGAGTTCCGGGCCCTGGAAAGCCTGCCCAGCATGGCGTGGAGCAGCACCATCGCCCTGCTGTGGACGGCCCTGGCGGCCCACCTGCTGGAGCCCCGCCACCGCCCCACCCAGCTGCACGACTGGGGCGCCAGCCTGCATGACCGCCAGCTGTTTCCCAGCCAGCTCTGGGCCGACCTGGAGTCCATTCTGGCCGAGCTGGCGGCGGATGGCCTGGCCCTCGATCCGGCCGCGTTCCGGGCCATCTGGGAGTGGCGTTTTCCGCCCCTGCTGCGCTGGCAGGGGCAGGCCGGCCCCAGCGACGCGGCACCGGCCCTGGAACTGCGGCCCGCCCCCGAGCCCTGGCCCCTGATCTGCGACACCCCGGTGCAGGGGGGCTTCACCAGCCGGTTCATCGACGGCTCCCTGCGCCGCTTCGAGGTGGTGGCCAACCCGGCGTTTCGTCGGGACTGCCAGCTGCTTGTCAACGGTCGGCCCCTGCCGATGGAGCCCGCCAGGGAGGGGGCGTCCCAGGTGCTGGCGGTGCGCTTCCGTTTCCAACGGCTTTACCCGTGCCTGCATCCGGCGATCGAGCCGCACATGCCCCTGGAGCTTGTGCTGCGCACCCCCGGCGGGGAGTTCGGCTTCCGCCTGCACCCCGATGGCCACCGTTTTGAACCCTGCCTGGCGCCCGGGTTCGTTCCCGGCGCGCCCGCCTGGCAGGGGCGCCAGCGCCCCACCGACCACACCATCGATCTGCGGCTCGGCTGAACGGGCATGCGGGGCGCGGGAAAGTACCGAAATCTGAGCCAGGCAGGCAGATCAGCGACCTCCAACACTTCTCTTTCTCTCACTTTTCAGGCGCCTTGAAGCCGGATTTCCAGTCCAATTCTCAGTAGCGCTGCAGTTATCAAGAATCACTTCGGGTGGGAAGGAGAATTTCCTTCCCCAGCCTGGTCAGCACCGAAAACGATGCCTAACATCCCTGGTGAATGGAAGCATCAGTGCAATCTTTCTGGTTCAGAACGCCGGCAGAACAGAGTCTGATTCCATGCGTCGAGAGCATCGGCGATGCCCTGCGTTTTGCCGCTGACCTGGGCAGCGATGATCTCGTTGTGCTCGATCTCGACCATGGCCATTTCATCGATTGCAACCGTTCCGCCCACGAACGGCTCGGTTACGACCGGGACCAGTTCCTCACATTGAATCCAGCCGCGATTCAGGCGGATGGGGCCCTGGCCAACGATCTGATGCGGGATCAGCTGCAGGTGATGCGACAGCGGCCGAGGGGCAGCTTCGCCACGCGCCATCGGGCCCGATCCGGCGCCTGTCGGGATGTGTCCGTGAGTTATCAGGTGCTGGAGTTGGCTGGTCGGCTGGTGGCTCTCTTGACCCATCGCGACCGAACCGACCTGGATACGGCTCTGCGGGAAAGTTCCCGGCTGGGCTCGCTGCTGCAGGAGGCCGAGCGACTCACCCATGCGGGCAGCTGGGAGCTGAACCATCGAACCGGAGAACTGCTCTGGTCCAAGGAGGCCTACAGCATCTTCAATACCGCCCCGGAGCTGACGGCGCCGTCCTACGAGGAGTTCCTCAGGACGGTGCATCCGGAGGATCGTTCCCTGGTGGATGCCACCTTCCAGGACTCCTTTCGCTCGGGCCAGCCCTATCGGATCGAGCATCGTCTGCTGCTTGGCAATGGCCTGCTCAAGGTGGTCCTGGAGCGGGGACGCACGACCCTCGACGACGACGGACGACCGTTGTTCACGGTGGGAACGGTTCAGGACATCAGCGAACAGCACGAGATTCAGCAGCGATTGGAGCGCATCGCCTTCGTTGATCCCCTCACCAGGCTTCCCAACAAGGCCGCCGCCGTTCGTCAGCTGGCCCGCCTGTTGCGTGCGTCCGGCACGGAGCACAGCATCGCCCTGATCAACCTCGACCTCGACAATTTCCAGTCGATCAACAACAGCCTGGGCCATGAGATCGGCAACCAGGTGCTCCAGGCCAGCGGCACCTGCCTGCGCCACCTGATGGGACCGGACGACTGGTTGGCCAGGGTCGGCAGTGATGAATTCATCCTGTTGCGGCCCATGGCCATGGCGGACCGGGGCCAGGCCCTGATGTGGGCTGAGGACATCCGCCGCACCCTCGGAAACACCCCCGGGATGGGCACCGGCCTGGCGGTCCAGCCCAGCGCTTCGCTTGGGGTGGCCCTGGCTCCAGACCACGGCCTCGACCCCGACACCCTGCTGCGCTGCGCCAACACAGCCTTGATGGAGGCCAAGCAGCACGGCAAGAACCAGCTGCGCCTCTACACCCCGGAGATCAGCCTGCAGTTGCGCGAGCGCCTCGAGCTGGAGCTGAGCCTGGCCCGGGCCATTGACCGGGAGCAGCTGCGTCTGTTTTACCAACCCCAGATCGATCGGGGTGGCAGCCGGATTGCGGGGGCCGAGGCCCTGCTGCGCTGGCGGGACCAGAGCGGCCGGATGGTGTCCCCGAACGTGTTCATTCCGCTGGCGGAGAAGACCGGCCAGATCCACAGCATCGGCCTCTGGGTGATCGAGGAGGCCTGCCGTCAACTGCACGCCTGGCACAGGCAGGGACTGCGGCCGGGGAAAGTGGCGATCAACATCTCAGCCCTGCAGCTGGGTGCCGAGCATCCCTCCCTGGCCGAGCTGCTGGCCGGGGCGCTGCAGAACTACGGCCTGGTGCCCGAGAATCTCGAACTGGAGATCACCGAAACGGCCCTGCTCAACGATCCAGGCCGTGCCGGCGAACAACTGCGGCAGCTCGCCGAGAGCGGTTTCAGCCTGGCGATCGACGACTTCGGCACGGGCTACTCCTCGTTGGCCATGCTCCATTCCCTGCCCCTCGACAAGCTCAAGATCGATCGCTTCTTCGTCGACCGCCTTGGCAACGACGACGCCGACCTGGCCATCGTCAAGGCCACCATCGTGATGGCCAAGGAACTGGGATTGATGACCCTGGCGGAAGGGGTGGAAACCCGTGAGCAGCTGCGGATGCTGCAGAGCCTCGGCTGCGACCAGTTCCAGGGGCACCTGCTGGGCAGGCCCATGTCCGCCGACGCCTTCGGCTCCCTGTTGCGGGTCGCTGCCGCCGCCTGAAGCCAGCGCTTACCAGCTCACCCCGTGCAGCTTGGGCAGGGGGGCGGTCTTGGAGGTCACCGCGAAGAGCCGTGGGATGCGGTGGCTGTTGTAGACGCGGAATTCGCGCACCACGCTGGCGCCCTCCTCGCGCACGGCCTGGTTGAGCACAAGGGAGCCATCGGGATCAGAGACGGAACGGTGGAACGTGCCGGGGGGAATGCGCAGGATGTCGCCGCCGCAGTCGAGGCGAACAATGTGATATGGGTAGTTCCAGCCCAGATTGACCAGGAAGAAGGTGCGGCCGCCGTGCATGGCCAGCAGGTTGTCCTCCTGATGGGGATGGAGATAGAACTGCCAGCTGCCGGACTCCTTGCAGTCCGGCGGGCTGATCGCCGGACCCGAATGCACCACCAGATCCCGCTTGTTGGACGTGGGCACGGTGATGTCGAAGAACCGCACCGACGGGGTGTCGCGGAACTTCTCGTAGGGGATCAGCTCGAACATCGGAGCTGGACGGGGCCCTTGGGCGGCCCCGGTGGACCGGCGATGCTGCAGCTCGTCTCTCGACGGGACGGTGGCGGTCATGGGAGCGACTTCGTGAGAAGCCTCTGCGGTCTGTTCAGTGAACCTAATCCTGGCGGGGTCCCACGGTGAGATCGGCTACGAAAGCCCATGGGCATTGGGCCAGTTCCAGTGGTGGTGATGCCTAGGGTGAACCCCCTGCGCGCCGCGCCCATGGGCCGCCACGACCATTGTTTCGGCTTCGAGGCCGACTTCGTCGGCGACCTGCGCTGCATCCCAATGGCGGTGCGGCGCAAGCTGGATCTGGTGGGCGTCAAGCTGAAGCTGAGCCACTGGGGCGACCTCAGCGACCAGGAGCGGCAGCGGCTGCTGGCCTGGCCGGACGACCCCTGTGCCCTGGCGGAGCTGGACCTCTGGCTCGGCCAGCGCACCGCCGGCATGGCCGCCGGGGTCGCCGGCCGGCTGGTGCCGGCCTGCGGTGCTCCGTGGCAGCAGGGCGATGCTCCCCCGCAGGTGCTGCTCGCCTCCTGCCAGCAACTGGGGCTGGGCCTGCCCGCGCATGCCTGGGCGGAGCTTGACGAGCTGCAGCGCTTTGCCCTGGTGAAGCTCAGCCATCCGGGCCACGAGCACCGCAACCTGCCGCGGGCCTTCGCCGAGTTCGGCCTCGAGGCATGAGTGGGCTGAGGGCCTGCCTGCTCAGCGGCGGCGCCAGCCGCCGCATGGGCACGGACAAGGCCCTGCTGCCCCATCCCACCGGGGGCACCTGGCTGGAGTTCAGCCTCGCTCAGCTGGCGGCGTTGCCGCTGCCGATCACCCTGGTCAGCCACCACCGGGCCCACCAGGCCCTGGCGCGGCCCTTGAGGGATGGGCTGGGCGACGCGATCAGCGTTCTGGAGGAGCCGCCACCCCGGGAGGGGCCGCTGCTGGCCCTCGACCGGTTGATGCAGCTCTACCCCGATGATGATTTGCTGCTCTGCCCGGTGGACATGCCCTGGCTGGAGACGGCCGCCCTCCAGGCCCTGGTGGCGGCCGCCACGAGCCCGGCGGCCCCTGCGGCCATCCACTTGGCCCATGACGGCCGGCGGCTGCAGCCGCTGCTGGGGATCTACCCGGCCCACGCCAGCCGCCGCCAGGGGCTGCGTGCTTTCACGGCGGCCGGTGGCCGGCGGTTGCAGGACTGGCTGGCCGGGGAAGAGGTGGTGGCGGAGCCGTTGCCGGCCGCCGGCCTGCGCAATGCCAATCGACCCGACGCCGCCGCCGGCCTGTGGCCCTAGCTTTCCTGCCATGGCGGAGCGTCCCCTGGATCTGCACGGCCGGCCCCTGGGGGTGCTGCGGCTGTCACTCACAGCACGCTGCAACCTGGCCTGCCCCTATTGCTGCCCCGATGTCGAGGACCCGCCCGACCTGCTGACCCTGCCGGAACGGGTGGCCCTGGTGGAGGCGACCGTGGGCCTGGGGGTGCACACCCTGCGCCTCACCGGCGGCGAGCCCCTGCTGCACCGGCACCTGGAGGAGCTGATCGCCTCCCTGCAGCCGCTGCGGCAGCGCGACCCCAGCGATCCCCGCGGTGCCCTGCGGGAGATCGCCCTCACCAGTAACGGGGTGCTGCTCAGTGCCGATCGGGCCCGGCAATTGAAGGCGGCAGGGCTCGACCGGATCACCCTCAGCCTCGATGGCACCGATGGGGCCAGCGTGGCCCGCATGGCCGGCCTGGGGGGGGCGGCCGCCGGCGGGGCCGTGTTGGAGAAGGTGCTGGCGGCGATCGGCCACGCCCGCCAGGCCGGCTTCGACCCGGCCCGCGGCGCGCTGAAGCTGAATGCGGTGATCACCCGCTCGGGCAATGCCGACCAGCTGCTGCCCCTGGCGGAGCTGGCCCGGCAGCAGGGGCTGGAGCTACGCCTGATCGAATTCATGGACGTGGGCAACCGCAACGGCTGGGCGCCGGAGCAGGTGCTGCCGGCGGCGGAGATGGTGGCCCGCATCGGGGCGGTGTGGCCGCTGGAGCCCGTGGGCCGCTCCCCCCACGGCACAGCCAGCCGCTGGCGCTACCGCGACAGGGACGGCACCCACCTGGCGGTGGTGGCCTCGATCACGGCGCCCTTCTGCGGCGACTGCAACCGGCTGCGGATCACCGCCGATGGGGTGGCCTACAGCTGCCTGTTCGCCGGCAGCGGCACCGACCTGCGGCCCTGGCTGCGGCCCCTGCCCGAGCCGGCCCGGCTGCGGCAGGCGCTGGAGGGGCTGTGGCGCGCCCGCCGCGATCGCTGGAGCGAGGAGCGTCTCGAAGCCGCCGCCCAACGGCCGGCACCGGCGGAGATGGCCTACCTGGGGGGCTGAGGGGCGCCGCTGGCTGGCGTTGCCGCCACCGGCCCTCGCACCAGCACCGGCACCCGCTTGAAGGCGGGGGTGCCGCAGCGGGGGTCGACCACGGCCTTCATGATCACGTTCACCTCCGGGTAGAACATCAATGCCGCGCCCTCGCGGATCTCGCCTGGGATGATCTCAACGCCTTCAAGGGCGCCCGCCTCCCCCTGTACCGTCACCCGCTGGTGGGCGGTCAGGCCGCAGCGGCGCAGGTCGGCGCGGTTCATCAGGATCGTCTGGCGGTGGGGCATGCCCCGGTAGCTGTCGCCAGGCTTGTAGACGACCGTGTTGTGCTGGCCGTAGCTGCGGGCCGTGATCAGGGCCAGCACCAGGCCCCCTTGCCCCGGCCCGAGGCCGCCGAAGTGCTCAGGCCCCGGCAATGCCAGCTCGGGCAGGGGGGTGGGCGCCACCCGGGCCCGGCCGCTGGGGGTCGGGAAGTGGGGGCTGTCGAACAGGCGTCCTTCGACGCTGAACTCCTGGCGGGTGGCATCGATGTGGGCGATCGGGCCGTAGCCGGGCACGGTGCGGCCGATCAGGTCCCGCACGTAGGACGGATCCTGCAGCCGCCCCCAGTCGATGGGATCGCTACCCATCCGCCGCCGGGCCAGCTCAGCCAGGAAGCCCACTTCGCTGATCAGGTCGGCGTGGCGCAGGTGGGTGGAGCCTGGCTCGTTGAGGCGCACGTAGTTGTTGCCCGATTCGGTGGTGGTGCGGTGGGGGGTCTCGAAGCGGTTGAACACCGGCAGCACCAGGGTCTGGCGGGCCGCCAGGCCATGGAAATGGCCCTGGTTGGGCTTGGTGGCCAGATACAGGATCGTGTCGATCCGGCCCAAGGCCCGCTTCGCCTCGCCGCTGTCGGGGTTGGCGCCCCAGAGGTTGCCCCCCAGGCACAGCAGGCTGTCGACCCGGCCGGCATCGGCCGCCTCGATCAGGGCGCGGGTGTCGTAGCCAGGCACCCGGCTGAGGGGCCGGCCCAGCAGCTGCTCGAGGGCCTGCTGCATCTCCGCTCGCAGCTTGACGGTGACCCCCATCGAGCCGAAGCCCTGCACGTTGGAGTGGCCCCGGATCGGCATGGTGCCCGCCCCGGGACGGCCCACGTTGCCGCTGAGCAGGGCGGTGTTGGCAATCGCCTGCACGTTGTCGATGCCGTTGGCGTGGTGGGTGATGCCCATCGCCCAGGCGAACACCACACCGCGGCAGCCGGCGATCACGGCGGCGGTGTGCTCCAGTTCCTGGCGGCTCAGCCCGCAGGTGCTGGTGATGGCGTCCCAGGAGGTGGAGCTCAGCTGCTCCAGCAGCGCTTCCCAGCCTTCGGCGTGGGCGGCCAGGAAGTCGCGCTTGACGGCACCGGCCTCCAGCAGGGCCTTCTGCAGCCCCAGGAACACGGCCGTGTCGCTGCCCGGTACGGGCTGCAGGAACAGCGAAGCGATTTCAGAGCCCCCCTGCAGCGACGAGACCGGGAAGGCCGGCGAGCCGAACTTCAGCAAGCCCACCTCGATCACCGGGTTGATGACGATCACTGAGCCGCCCCGCTGGCGCAGCTTGATCAGCTCGTTCATCAGCCGCGGGTGGTTGGCCGGGGCGTTGGAGCCCACCAGCACCACGCCATCCGCCTGCTGCAGGCTCTCCAGGCTCACCATCGAGGTGCCGGAGCCGAAGACGGCGTTCAGCCCCACGGTGGAGGGGGCGTGGCAGAGGTCGGAGCAGTCGGCCAGATTGTTGGAGCCCATGGCCCGCAGCAGCAGCTGCAGCAGGTAGGCGGCCTCGTTGGAGGAGCGGCCCGAGCTGTAGGAGGCCACCCGCTCCGGCGGACGCCGAAAGGCGGCCTCGGCGATCGCGAACACGTCATCCCAGCCGATGCGCTCGTAGTGGCTGCCGCCTTCTCGCAGCAGCAGGGGATGGCTGAGGCGGCCGAGGCGGTCGGCCTCCATCGAGGAGAGCTGCTGGAGTTCCGCGAGGCTGCGGCGGCCGAACACCCCCTCGCTCACCGCCGGCTGGAGCTCGGCCATGATCGCCTCAACGCTCTTGAGGCAGCGCTGCAGCGGCTCCCCCAGCTCGTCGCGGAAGCCGCCGTGCTGGCCGCCGGTGCCCCAGGCGCAGGAGAGGCAGGCGCTGTGATGGTTGAGGGTCTGCCAGAGCTTCGGGCCCTGGGGGGTCAGGCTGGCGCGGGCCCAGCCCTCGATCAGGGGCCAGCCGCCGCCCTGGGCTGGCGTGGCGGCTTCGGCGGGGCTGGCGTCGTCGCTCATCGGGCCGGCCGGTGGAGGGCCTCACTCTGGCGGCTGGGCTCCCCGCTTGGGGGCCTCGGCCACTGGCCTGACGTGACAGGTGTCAGTCCGTGACGCAGGCCACCGCGAGCCTCGTGAGGCCCTGCAATCCTTACGGCTGATGGCCCTTTCAAGCAGGGGACCGAAGTGGTGCCCATGATCCGGCATTTCGACCACGTCACCATCGTCGTGCGGGATCTCGAGGCGGCCCGGCGTTTCTTCGGCCTGCTGGGGTTCGCCGAAGACAAGGCAGTGCGGATCAGCGGGCCCCAGTTCTCGGCCTACATGGGGGTGGAGGCCATCGAGGCGGAGCACGTCACGCTCGTCCTGGCCGGGGCCACGCCGCGGCTGGAGGTGCAGCTGCTGCAGTACCACCACCCGGATCCCCTCCCCGAGCCCGCCATCGACAGCCTGGCGCGGGTGGGGTTCAACCATGTCTGTTTCGCCGTCGACGAGCTGGAGGCAGAAGTGGCCCGGCTGCAGGCGGCGGGCGTCCAGCTCCGCAACGCGGTGATGGAGTTCCATCACCGCAAGCTGGTGTTTCTCCGGGGTCCGGAGGGCATCACCGTGGAGCTGGCGGAATGGAAGGCTGGAGTCAATTCTTAGGGCGTGACGGCCAGCAACGCATCCAGCCGGCCCTGGCGCTCCAGGGCGTAGAGGTCGTCGCAGCCGCCCACATGGGCCCCATCGATGAAGACCTGGGGCACCGAGCGCCGACCGTCGCTGCCCCGGGCCACCATCGCGTCGCGGGCGTCCTCGTCGCCGTCGATCACATAGTCCTCGTAGGTCACGCCCTTGCGGTCCAGCAGCTGCTTGGCCCGGATGCAGAACGGGCAGAAGCGCCAGGTGTAGATCTCGACCTTGGACATGGAGGGCACGGGATGGGACGAATTGCTCTGATTCTGTCGAAACGGGGGCCCTCCGTGCGTCATGGAGATGACGCACGCCCTCCGGGAGTGTGCGCGACCTCTCAACCCCTGCGATTCCTCACCATGCAGTATGCCGTTCTGATCTACGAAAGCGAGCAGGACTTCGCCGACCGCCCAAGCCTGATGCCGGCCTATGCCGCCTATTCCCAGGCCCTGGCCGAGGCCGGCTATATGGCCGGCGGCCAGGCCCTCCAGCCCACCCACACGGCCACCACCTTGCGCCTGCGCCACGGAGAGCGGCAGGTGCAGGACGGGCCCTTCCCCGACAGCAAGGAGCAGCTGGGCGGCTTCTTCCTGATCGATGTGCCCGACCTCGACGCCGCCCTCACCTGGGCCGCCCGCTGCCCGGCGGCGGAGCGCTGCGCCGTGGAGGTGCGTCCCGTGCTCGCCATGGAAGCCCCCTGAGATGGAGGAGCGGCGGGCGGCGGAGCTGGCGGCACGGCAGTCCTTCGGCAAGCTGGTGGCCTGGCTCACCGCCCGCTGCGGCGATGTGGCCGCGGCCGAGGACGCCATCGGTGACGCCTTCCTTGCTGCCCTGAAGCAGTGGCCGGAGCAGGGGGTGCCCCGGGCTCCCGAAGCCTGGCTGCTGGTGGTGGCCCGGCGGCGTCTGATCGACCGGGCCCGCCGCGACCGGACCCTGGAGCGCCTGCTGCCGGAGCTGGATGCCGCGGCCCCCGGCATGGATCCGGAAACCTCTGAGAACTCCATGGAGATCCCCGACGAGCGGCTGCGACTGCTGTTTCTCTGCGCCCACCCGGCGATCGACCTAGGCCTCCAGGCCCCGCTGATGCTCCAGACCGTCCTGGGGCTTACCGCCAGCCGGATCGCAGCGGCCTTCCTGGTGGCGCCGGCCACCATGGGCCAGCGGCTGGTGCGGGCCAAGGCCAAAATCCGCGACGCCGGCATTCCGTTCGTGCTGCCGGGTGCCGAGGCGCTGCCGACGCGCTCGGCGGCGGTGCTCCAGGCGATCTACGCGGCCTACACCACCGGCTGGAATGGTGATGGCGACGACGGCCGCGACAGGGGGCTGACCCAGGAGGCGGTGCTGCTGGCGCGGCTGTGCGCCGCCCTGCTGCCCGAGGAGCCGGAGGCCGCCGGCCTGCTCGCCCTGCTGTTGCACTGCGAGGCGCGCCATGGGGCCCGGCGGGCCGTCGACGGGAGCTACGTGCCGCTGCTGGAGCAGGAGCCGGCTCTGTGGGACGCCGACCTGATCGCCGAAGCCGAGGCGGTCCTGACCCAGGCCTCCCGGGCTGGGAGACCCGGGCGCTTCCAGCTGGAGGCGGCGATCCAGTCGCTGCATGCCCACCGCGCCGTCAGCGGCACGGTGGACTGGTCGGCCCTGCTGGGGCTCTACGACGCCCTGATGGCGCTGGCCCCGAGTGCGGGTGGGCGGGTGAGCCGGATCGCCGTGCTGGCCGAGCTGGCCGGCCCCGAACGTGCCCTGGCCGAGCTGGAAGCGCTGGCCGCCGCCGACCCGGCCCTGCGGGAGCACCAGCCCTGGTGGGCGCTGCGGGCCCACCTGCTGCAGCGGACCAGCCAGGCCGGCGCGGCCCAGCAGGCCTACCGGCGCGCCATCGCTCTGGCGAACGATCAGGCGGTGCGGGCGTTTCTGCTGAAGCAGTCCGGAGCCGATTGCCCTGGTTAGGACGGCCACCAGGCGACGGACCCTGGAGACACCGATGCGCGCTGATCTGCCCGACGGCCTGACGCCCTACAAGCGCACGCCCACGTTTGACGCCGAGACCGTGCCGGCGGGTCTGCGGGCGCAGCACAGCACCAAGACGGGGGTGTGGGCCAGGGTCGTGGTATTGGAGGGTTCGCTGCCGTTCCGGTTTCTGGAGCCCGACGAGGAGCTGGTGGTGCTGACGCCCGAACGGCCCGGCATCGTGGCGCCCACCCAGCTGCACCGGGCTGAGCCCGGCCCAGGCGTGCGGTTCTACGTGGAGTTCCACCGGGCCGGACTGCCGCTCACGGTGCCGGGTCTGCCCCCACCGTCTGGCGGGGCCTAATGCCGTACTTGCGGCGCACCTCCTCCAGGGGCTGGGGAAAGTCCTCCCAGGGATCCCAGTCGCTGATCAGGTCGCGGCTGACGCCGAGGCCGTGCTCAAGGCCGCGGAAGATCACCTCTGGATCGGCCTGGCCGGTTTCGGCCACTGTGACCGGAGTGGAGCCGATGCCCAGCTGGAACTGGGCCAGGGCGAACAGGATTGTGAAGAAGGGGTCGTTGCGGCCGAAGCCGGCCTGGAAGCCGAGCACGCCGCACTCCTCGCTCGCCGTGGTGCCGTAGCCGCCAAGCACGTGGCAGCAGTCGTGGCGCACCACCGGCGGCGGCGGCCCGCCGACCTCACCGGGAACGCTGAAGCCGTTGCTGTCGATGAAGGCCAGGTAGGCCCGGCCGAGGCTGCCCTCGGGCAGTGCCGCCAGGGCCCGGTAGCGGTGGGCGAGGGCAGGGTCCTCCCGCTTCAGCAGGGCGCGGGCCATCTGCAGGGCGCCGGCGGGACCCTCATCGCGCAGGTAGGCCGCAGCGGCGCCCCTCTGGAAGCCGCGCCGGACGATGTCGAGGCGCACCAGGTTGAACTGGTGGTCGAGCACGTGGCGGAACGCCCGCACCGGCGCGTCATCGATGTGGAGTGCCCGGGCGGTGGCCTCGAGCCGGGCCAGGCGGGCCTCACCGGGCTCGTCCTCGAGCAGGGCCAGCACGGTCATGCCGCGCAGGATCCGCTGGCGCCACTCGCTTTCGGGCACCGCCGCCGCCAGCTCCTCCGGCGTGACGGGCGTCAGGGACTCGAGGGGGATGGGCAGCCGGATCAGGTGATCCCGGATGGCGGTGATCGTGCGCAGGGCGATCGGGCTGGGGGGGCCGCCCTCGGCGGCGATCGCCAGCAGGCTGCCCAGGCCGGCGCGGCCGATGGCCTCGCGCCGTTCCGGTGGCGGTTGCAGGGAGAGGAGGGGGCCCATGGCGTTCAGGTCAGCTCGAACCGATCCAGGTTCATCACCTTGGTCCAGGCCGCCACGAAGGCCCGCGCAAAGTGCTCGCCGGAGTCGGCGGAGGCGTACACCTCGGCGATCGCCCGCAGCTGGGCGTTGGAGCCGAAGACCAGGTCGACGCGGGTGGCGGTCCAGCGCAGGTCGCCGGTGTGGCGGTCGCGGCCTTCGAAGCCGTCTTCGGCCTCGGAGGTCGCCGTCCAGGTGGTGCCCATGTCGAGCAAATTCACGAAGAAGTCGTTGCTGAGCGTTTCGGGGCGGTCGGTGAAGACGCCGTGCCGTGATTTGCCGTGGTTGGCATCGAGCACCCGCAGGCCCCCCACCAGCGCCGTCATCTCCGGGGCCGTGAGGGTGAGCAGCTGGGCCCGGTCCACCAGCAGCGCCTCGGCGGAGGCCGCCAGGCCGGGCCGCAGGTAGTTGCGGAAGCCGTCGGCCTTGGGCTCAAGCACAGCGAAGGAGGCCCCATCCGTCTGCTCCTCGGAGGCATCCATGCGCCCCGGCGTGAACGGCACCGCCAGCGCATGGCCGCCCCGCCGGGCCGCTTCCTCCACGGCGGCGCAGCCGCCCAGCACGATCAGATCGGCCATGGAGATCCGCTTGCCGTTCTGCTGGGCGCCGTTGAAGGCCTGCTGGATGGCCCCGTAGACCTCCAGCGCCCTGGCCAGCTTGGCCGGCTGGTTCACCTCCCAGTCCTTCTGGGGGGAGAGGCGCAGGCGTCCGCCGTTGGCGCCGCCGCGCTTATCGGAGCCGCGGAACGTGGCTGCCGCCGCCCAGGCGGTGGCCACCAGCTGGGAGATGGGCAGCCCCGCGTCGAGGATCCGGCCCTTGAGGGTGGCGATGTCATCGGTGTCGACCAGCGGATGGTCGACGGCCGGGATCGGGTCCTGCCAGATGAACGCTTCGTTCGGCGCCAGGCTGCCGAGGTAGCGGGTGCGAGGGCCCATGTCCCGGTGGACGAGCTTGAACCAGGCCCGGCGGAAGGCCTCCGCCAGCTGGTCCGGATGGGCATGGAACCGCCGGGAGATCTCCAGGTAGGCCGGATCGACCCGCAGGGACAGATCGGTGGTGGCCATCATCGGCGTGTGGCGCTTCGACGCATCGTGGGCATCGGGCACGGTGCCGGCAGCCGCCGGATCCGTCGGCCGCCACTGCCAGGCCCCGGCCGGGCTTTTCTCCAGCGCCCACTCGTAACCGAACAGGTTGTCGAAGTAGCCGCTGTCCCACTGCACGGGGTTGGCGGTCCAGGCGCCCTCCAGGCCGCTGGTAGTGGTGTCGTCCCCCTTGCCGCTGCCAAACAGGTTGCGCCAGCCCAGCCCCTGCTCCGCCAGGCTGGCGGCCTCGGGTTCCGGCCCCACCAGGTCCGGATCCCCGGCGCCGTGGCACTTGCCGAAGGTGTGGCCCCCGGCGATCAGAGCGACGGTCTCCTCGTCGTCCATCGCCATGCGCTCGAAGGTCTCGCGAATGTCCCGGGCGGCGGCAAGGGGATCGGGCTGGCCGTTGGGCCCCTCCGGGTTCACGTAGATCAGCCCCATCTGCACCGCACCGAGCGGGTCCTCCAGCTGGCGGTCGCCGCTGTAGCGCTTGTCGCCGAGCCATTCGGTCTCCGGGCCCCAGTCGATGTCGATCTCCGGCTCCCAGACGTCCTCGCGGCCACCGGCGAAGCCCAGGGTGGGGAGGCCCATCGATTCGATGGCGCAGTTGCCGGCCAGGATGATCAGGTCGGCCCACGACAGGGCGCTGCCATACCGCTGCTTGATCGGCCAGAGCAGCCGCCGGGCCTTGTCGAGGTTGCCATTGTCGGGCCAGCTGTTGAGGGGCGCGAAGCGCTGGCTGCCGGAGCCGGCGCCGCCGCGGCCGTCCTGGATGCGGTAGGTGCCGGCGCTGTGCCAGGCCATGCGTACCAAGAACGGTCCGTAGTGGCCGTAGTCGGCCGGCCACCAGTCCTGGGAGTTGGTCATCAGCGCCAACAGGTCCTGCTTGAGGGCCTCCAGATCGAGGCTTTGGAAGGCCTCGGCGTAGTGGAAGCCCTGGCCCAGGGGATCGGCCAGGGGCGAGTGCTGATGCAGCACCGCCAGGTTCAGCTGCTGCGGCCACCAGTCCCGGTTGGAGCGGGCCCCGGCCGTGCTGCCCCGGAGCTTGCCGTGCAGGAAGGGGCACTGGCCGCTGGAGTCGCCACCGGCCTCAGGGGCGGATCCTTCCATCGGCTGAGTCTGCAAGAGTGCCAAACCTAGAACTGGTCAGGCGACCTGGAGCCAGCCACACCATGCTCCACCCATGACCACCCCCCTTCCCGACAGCGTGCTGGCGGCTCTCCGAGCGGGAGAGAAGATCCAGGCGATCAAGCTTCTCCGCCAGTCCAGGGGCATCGGACTCAAGGAGGCCAAGGCCATCGTCGATGCCGCCACGTCCCTTTCGCCACGGCAAGCTCGGCACGGCCCCCGCACGGCCCTCGGTTTCGCCGCTGATCACAGGCCCCGCAGCGGCCCCGGGCCGGTGGTGCTGGTGTCCCTGGCCGCCGGGGTGGCGGCGTTCCTTTGGGTGCTGATCAGCAGGCGCTGATCGGCGTGTTCATGGTCGAATGACCGGATGGATCCTGTCACTCGAGGATGGATGGCGACGAGTCATCGCGACGTGCGCCAGGCGGCGATGGGACTCCGGGACGCACGCCAAGAGGCGAACGGCCATGGCGGGGCCACCCTGGGATAGGGAGGAAGATCAAGAAACGGGAAGGCCCCCAGCCCCCATCCGTTCCCTCCCCAGAATGATGGGGTGTTGGTCATGGTGGTCCCGTCCCATCGCCGGAACAACCGACAGCAGCTGATCGCGATGCCCCCATGACCGCCCCCGCCCCACCGACGACCGGATTTCTGGAGGAGTCACCGGGCAACCGCTCCGCCATGCGGCTGATGTGCCTGCTGGCCCTGTTTGCCTCGATGGCCTTCGGAGTGGTCACGATGATGCGCAGCGCCCCGATGGTGACCAGGGATTCCAGCGGGCAGGAGACGCTCAGCTATCCACCCCGGGACGACACCGGGATGACCCTCACCTTGGTCTTCCTGCTGGGGGCCTTCGCGCCGAAGGTGCTGCAGAAGTTTGCCGAACAGCGCCTCGGGAACCTCAGGAGCAGCGACCTGCGGGAGCTGTTGATCGGCGCCGGCGGTGACCTGCGGACCACGGCTGCCCAGGCACTGAATCCGGCGCCTACAGCCGCCACGCCTGCGGAGGATCCCCGCCTGCGTCAGCTCCTGGAGGAGGTGGAGCGGCTGCGCGCCGAGATCGCCCGCAGCCGCACACCGATCCAGGTGAGTGCGGCCACCCCCGTAGCCCCGCCGGCGGCGGCCCTGACCCCCCTGGAGCGGATCCGCCTGGGCGGGAGCCTCTGATGCCGTACATCACCGCCCGCCAGGACGCGGGGCTCAGCCCCAGCCCCGCCGCCGCCGATGCCGATTCCTATGTGGCCGCCGGCTCCCGCATCGCTGTGGCCTGGGTGCGGTCTGTCCCCGATACCGTCCTGGCGATTGTGCGGCTGGCGGGGCCCTACACCTGCCCGGGGGGCACACGGCCGCTGCCGGATGGGGAGCAGCGTTATCTCAACCCCGAGCGTTTCATCGTTCCCGACGACGCCTGGTTGACGGCGGCAGGGGAGGGCCAGCTGCCACCCGAGGTGGCCGAGCTCAATCACCACTACGAGGGTTGCCGCCTCCAGGCGTACAACGACCCCCGCACCGGCGGTGAGCCGATCACGATCGGCTGGGGCAGCACCTTTTACCAGGATGGTTCCCCCATCCGGCTGGGGGATGTGATCACCCAGGAGCAGGCCGATGCGCTCTACGGGCACAACTGCCGCGAACGATTCTGGAAGGTGCTTGAGGCCACGATCCCCTTCTGGGCGGAGATGGGAGATCGACAGCGGGCCGCCCTGTGCAGCTTCGCTTACAACAACGGTGCCCATTTCCATGGCGATGGGTATCACGACACCCTCGATCGCCACCTGCGGGATCGCCGCTGGCAAGCCGTTCCTGGTGCCCTGATGCTGTATCGCAACCCCGGGGAGACGGTGGAGGTGGGTCTGGGCCGCCGCCGCCGGGCCGAGGGACTCGTCTGGGGCGGCTTGGAGCCCACCGTTGCCTGCGCCCAGGCGGAGCGCGAGATCCGCACGCCGGGCGACTGCGAAGCCTGGGAACAGCGGCTCAAGCAGGAGGCCGCTGGCCCGGTCGCTTCGGCTGCCAGAGCCATGACGGCGCCAGCCAAGGACGCCGATCCTCCTGCCCTCACCCTTCCCGGTCTGGTGGGTCCGAAGAAGACCCCCCAGGACTTCGGCTTCAGCGGCACCGACAGCCATGTGGTGGTTAATGACGTCAGCGAGACGGCCCGGGCCTTCGATGCGGAGGGACGGCTGCTCTGGGAGATTCCGGCGCTGGCCCGCGGCCAGGGCCGGGAGGACCAGTACCAGGACACGTCCACCGACACCCCGCCGGGGATCTACCGCATCGCCAAGAAGGTCTACCGGGACTACGAGCAGGATCCCAGCCCCACCTACTCCGCAGACCGCCGCAGCTATGGCTGGTACAGCTTCGATCTGGAGGATCTGGAGAGGCAGGAACGGCGTTTCGGCCGGGCCGGGATCATGGTGCACGGCGGCGGCAGCGCCTGCGGTTGGCCCGGGGCCTGGGCGCCCCGCCAGCCCCTGCATTCCACCCTCGGCTGCGTGCGGCTGCACAACCAGGATCTGCGCGACAAACTGCTGCCCCTGGTGGAGCAGGGCACCGTCTATCTGTCGGTGTACCAGGAGGCCTGAGCAGGGGTCCACCCCTAGCCTGACCTCAACGCCACAGTTCCGGCATGCCCACCCCCTTCGCCCTGCTGCTGCTGGCGCTTCTGAACGCCACACCGGCTCTCGCCGCGGCCCAATCGCAGGGTGGGGAACTCAGTCCACGGGAGGAGTTCATGGTGATGGTGGGGGTGGGCTCCGGTTACATGAGTGCCCTCTGCAACCTCGAGAAGGACGGCTTCATCTCCACCGCCACCCGCGCCAAGCTGGCCCAGGCGCAATTGGACATCATCAGCGGGGATCCCTCCACCAAGGACGACCTGGAGGGGGTGCTCGCCGGCATGAAGGGCGTGGAGGAGGACAAGGACCTGTGCCCCAGCCAGGTCCTGCCGCTGCGCCGCAAATGAACACCGACGGAGGAGGCTGATGGAGCCACGCGAACGCCTGGCCAGGGTGTTGCCGGGCCTCGCGCAGCTGCTGGGCTACCAGCGCAGCTGGCTGCGGCCGGACCTGCTGGCGGGCGTCACTGTGGCCGCCTATCTGGTGCCCCAGTGCATGGCCTACGCCGAAGTGGCCGGGCTGGCGCCGGTGGCGGGCCTGTGGGCGATCCTGCCGCCCCTGCTCCTCTACGCCCTGCTGGGGTCCTCGCCCCAGCTCTCGGTGGGGCCCGAGTCCACCACTGCCGTGATGACGGCTGCCGCGGTCGGGCCGCTGGTGGCGGGGGACCCGCTCGCCTATGCGGGCTTCTGCAGCCTGCTGGCCCTGCTGGTGGGGCTGGTCTGCTGCGCCGGTGCCTGGGCCCGGCTGGGATTCCTGGCTGATCTGCTCTCGAAGCCGATCCTGGTGGGCTATCTGGGTGGCGTGGCCCTGATCATGATCGGCGGCCAGCTGGGCCGGGTCAGTGGGCTGACGCTGCAGGCCGACTCCATCCCCGGCCAGCTGGTGGAGCTGCTGGGCCGGCTGGGGGAGATCCACCGGCCCACCCTGCTGCTGGCGTTGGGGGTGCTGGTGTTCCTGTTGCTGGTGCAGCGCCGCTTCCCCAGGGCCCCGGCGCCCCTGCTGGCGGTGCTGCTGGCCATGGCGGTGGTGGCGGTGGGACACCTCGATCAGCGCGGCGTGGCGGTGATCGGCGCCATCCCGGCTGGGCTGCCCCAGCCGGCGCTGCCGCCCGGGGTCTCGCCAGCCCAGCTGCGCTATCTGCTGACGGCGGCGGTGGGCATTTCCCTGGTGGGCTATTCCGACAACGTGCTCACGGCCCGAGCCTTCGCCGCCCGGGGCGGCTACCGCATTGACGCCAACCAGGAGCTTCTGGCCCTCGGCACCAGCAACCTGGGCAATGGGCTGATGCAGGGCTTTCCGGTGAGCAGCAGCGGCAGCCGCACCGCCATCGGCGATTCCCTCGGCAGCCGCTCCCAGCTGTTCTCCCTGGTGGCGCTGGCGCTGGTGCTGGCGGTGCTGCTGTGGCTGCGGCCGGTTCTGGCCCTGTTCCCCACGGCGGCCTTGGGGGCGATCGTCATGTATGCCGCCCTGCGCCTGATCGACATCCCCGAGTTCCTGCGGTTGCAGCGCTTCCGCCCCAGCGAATTCCGGCTGGCCCTGATCACCCTGGTGGGGGTCCTGGCCACCGACCTGCTCCTTGGCGTGGCGCTGGCAGTGGGGTTATCGGTGATCGACCTGTTCGCCCGGCTGGTGCGTCCCCACGACGCCGTCATGGGGATCGTGCCCCGCCTGGCAGGCCTGCACGACGTGCGCGACTGGGAGGGGGCGCGCACGATTCCTGGCCTGGTGCTGTTTCGCTTTGATGCGCCCCTCTGTTTCGCCAACGCCGAGCATTTCCGCCAGCGGGTGCTGGCGACGATCGCGGCCGAGCCGCAGCCGATCAGCTGGTTCGTTCTCAACGCCGAAGCCATCGTCGAGATCGACATCACGGCCGCCGATGTGCTCGAGGAACTGCAACGGGAACTGACCGTCCAGGGCATCACCTTCGGCCTGGTGCGGGTCAAGCAGGAGCTCTACGCCCAGCTGCAACGGGCCGGCCTGGTGGACAAGATCGGGGCGCGCCTGTTCTTCCCCACCTTGCCCACGGCGATCGCGGCCTTCCAGGCCCGGACGACCGGGGCGCCGGTGCCCAGCCCATGACCGCCGCCCCCGAGCGGCAGCAACTGGTCCTGGCGGGGGGCGGCCACAGCCACGTTCTGGTGCTGCGGCGCTGGCTGATGCGCCCGCGCACCAAGCCGCCGCGCACCCGCCTCACCCTGGTGAGCCGCCACGGCACCGCGCTCTATTCGGGCCTGCTGCCCGCCGTGGTGGCCGGGCTGGAACCCCTGGAGGCCGCCGCCATCGACCTGCGCCGCCTCTGCACCCTGGCCGGTGTCGTCTTCGTGCAGGCGGAGATCACCGGTCTGGATCCGGCGGCCCGGGAGCTGCAGCTGGCGGGCCGCCCGCCGCTGCGCTTCGACCGGCTCAGCCTCGATCTGGGCGCCGTGACCGCTATGCCGGGGGAGGCGATGGCCGTCAAGCCGCTGGAGCCCTTCCTGGCCTGGGCGGAGCGGCGCAGCGCCGGCGAGCCCCTGGTGATCCGCGGCGGTGGGGCCGCCGCCGTGGAGCTGGCCCTGGCCTTCAGGGCCCGGGGGATGGCCTGCCGCCTCTTGTTGAAGGGAGAGTCCCTGCAGCTGGGGTTGGCCGCGGCC
>NZ_JAHLYP010000002.1 GCF_025127995.1 Synechococcus sp. CS-1332
GGCACTGCCGGCGAAACAAAAACCGTCTCCGTCACCATCAACGGCGACACCGTCTTCGAGCCCAACGAAACCTTCTTCCTCAACCTCTCCGCTCCCACCAACGGCGTCACACTCGCTGACGGCCAAGGGCTCGGCACCATCTTTAATGACGATCTCGGAAGCGTCATCACAGGAACCCGGAACAAGGATTCCCTGGTGGGAACCGATGGCGACGACGTGATCACCGGACTCCAGGGGGCGGACACGATCCGGGGCAATGGTGGAGGCGATCGGTTTGTCTACACGAGCCTCGTGGATGCCGGTGACACGATCATCGACTTCAACCGTGCCCAGGGCGACAAGGTCGACCTCAAGGGGGTGCTGGCGAGCGTTGGCTATGGGGGAACCACTCCCATCTCGGATGGCTATGTCAAGTTCGCTGCCAGGGGCAGCGACACCATGCTGCTGATCGATCCCGATGGGGCAGGCCTGGCGGCGTCCAGAAACTTCATCCTGTTCAAGAACGTCACCGTGGCCACCCTCAACATCCCGGACAATTTCATTGTCTGACCGCCCTGACCATGGCTTGGTCCTGACACAGGACTAAAGGCCAGATGAGCCAGGCCTGAGCTAAGATGAAGGACATCTGAGGCAATGGCCTCCTTCTCGTACCACCCCGCCATTCCCCACCCATGACCAGCCTTCTCCCCAAGATTGTCTTGACGACAACAGGTCTGGCACTGAGCATGGCGCTGGCCCAGCCCGCCCCTATCCAGGCAGCGGTGGTAGATTACATCTTCGACGTCCTGATTGACTCGGGTCCCCTGCAGCCCAACAGCTACTCCGGCACCTTCGCCTACAACACCCAGACACTCAACCTCACCGACTTTTCTTTCCTGTTCGAGGGTACTCAGTACGACGAAAGCGATGATCCGGACGCTTCGGTCCATTTCGACAATGGAGTCTTTCTGGGCCTGGAGTACTCCGTCGACACCTCGCCTTCCTTCTCCTTTATTCCTGGCTTCTTTGATGTTGGCGAGGCCTTCTTTGCCTATGATCTCAGGGCCAGCTCCGGCCAGAGCGGCGCAGGAAGTCTGACGTTCACAAGAGTCGTCAGGCCGGACGTTGATGCCGTTCCCGGTCCACTTCCCCTCTTGGGTGCAGCCGCTTGCTTCGGCTATAGCCGCAGACTGAAAAAGCGGATCAACGGCAGTGTACCTCCCAAACCCTCCCAGATCGGCACGAACTGACCATAGTCAGTGGCAGACGCGTCCCAAGTGATGCACCACCGCGTCGCATCTGCATTAATTATAAAGATGCAGCGATTTTTACAGTGAGGCAAGGAAAATCAAAGAACAATGATTATCCATTAGGAGCAAGCCGCGATGAAGCCGGCAAGCCTTCAGGGACCTTTAGCGGTCTTTATTGGAGCCATCGCAACAGTACTGGTGGCGGCGCCAGCAGCCTTTGCTGTGGACTTGGTCTTCGTCTTTGATGGGGTGATCGGCACCTTCCGCAGTCTTGAAGCTGGAACCGTCAACGGTTTCCCTCCCGCCGAAGTCGAAATGAACTTCGTCTCTTCAGCGGGTTCACCCAAGGGTCGCTACGACAAGGCGCCGCGTTGCCTTCTTCCAGACTGTGGCTACCTCTCGGTGACGGCCGACGGTTCCATCTTCACGTCCCCAGCCCTGTTCCATGGCCATAACGGGGGCTGGCAGCTCCTGATCACGTCCTCTCCCCCGACAGCCCGTAGCACATCTGAATGGACCCTGTTTGGATCACTTTTGTATTGCCCAGGCTATGAAGTGGACGGCGATCCTGAAAAGTGTCCGGCTCCGGGCCCAGGCAACGAGTCCAGAGCCGGATGGCTCACACCTCCACCGCGCGCCGATCCTGGGGAGCCAGTCCCTGGCCCGCTTCCCTTGCTCGGCGCCGCTGCCGCCTTCGGCTTCAGCCGCAAGCTGAGAACCAGGATCCGCAAGACGTCTCAGCGATAATTTTCGAACTGCAACGGCACTTCCAAGTCCTCGGCGCGCAGCAGGGTGATCACCTGCTGGAGATCGTCCTTGTTTTTGCCGGTGATCCGCAGGCTCTCGCCCTGGATCGCCACGGTCACTTTCTTGATCTGATCCCGCACCAGCTTGCTGAGCGTCTTGGCCAGCTCCTGGCTGAGGCCCTTGCGCAACTTCACCACCTGTTTCACCCGGTTGCCGCCCACGGGCTCGGGGGTCTGCAGGTCGAAGATCTTCAGCGACAGGTTGCGCTTGGTGGCCTTCTGGCGCAGCACGTCCATCACCGCGTCGAGGGTCATGTCGCTGGCGGTAGTGATCGTGAGGCTGGCCTCCTCCACGTCGATGTCGGTGTTGGAGTCCTTGAGGTCGTAGCGCTGGCCCACCTCCCGGCGCACCTGGTCGACGGCATTCACCAGCTCCTGGCGGTCGAAGTCCGAGACGACGTCGAAGGAATAGCTGTCGGCCATGGCGCGGGCAAAGGCAAAGCAGCGCCAGCCTAGAAAAGAGACCCTGCGGCCCCGTCCCGATGACCTTCTCCCTGCCCAGCTCCCTTCTGGCGGCGAGCATCGCCCTGCCGGTGCTGCCGGCGGCGGCGGGAGGGCCCTTCGCCTGGTCCCTGGTGCTCTCGGGCGCCGTGGTGGTGCTCAGCCTGATCCCCCTGGGGGCTGCCCGCTCCCAGGCCGATTTCAAACCCTCCGACCTGGCCGCGCCGCGGGCCATGTTCGAGCGGCTGCCGGCCTGGGGCAAGCGGGCCAACTGGGCCCACCAGAACAGCTTCGAGGCCTTCACCCTGCACGCCCCCGCCTGCCTGCTGTGCCTGGTGGTGGCTCCCGCGGTGCTGGCGGCCTCCCCCTGGCTGGCGCTGGCGGCCTGGCTGCACCCGGCCCTGCGCCTGGGCTACCTGGCGGCCTACGTGGCCAACATCCCCCCGGTGCGCAGCCTCTGCTGGGCCGGCGGGATTCTCTGCACCGCCCTGCTTTACAGCGAAGGGCTGCGGGCGGTGCTGCGCAGCTGAGTCAGCTGCCGCCCTTCTGCTGCAGCCCCTTGAGGGCCGCCAGCAAGGAGGCCGGGCTCTGGGGATCCACCATCAGCACCGATCCCCCCTGGGAGGCGGCCATCTGCTGGCCCATGGCCATCCAGTCCTTGGCGAGCAGCAAGCGCAGACCCTCGGCTGCCGCCGGATGGGCCTCGATCACAGCGGCCAGTTCGGTGGCCGACTGGGCGCGGGCCTTGGCCAGCAGCAGCTGCTGTTTGGCCTGGGCATCGGCGTCGAGAAGCACGGCCTCCTGCTTGGCCTTGGCATCCAGCACAAGGGCCTCTGCCCGCCCCCGGGCCGCATTCACCTGGGATTCCCGTTCGCCCTCGGAGCGCAGGATCGCCGCCCGCTTCTCCCGCTCGGCAGTCATCTGCTGCTCCATCGCCTGCTGCACCCCCTGGGAGGGCTGGATGTCGCGCAGTTCCACCCGGGTCACCTTGACGCCCCAGGGATCGGTGGCCTGGTCCAGCTCCTTGAGCAGGGTTTCGTTGACCTCCTGGCGGGTGGTGAAGGTCTGGTCGAGGTCGAGCTTGCCCATCTCGGCCCGGATCTGGGTGAGCACCAGGTTGACCATGGCCGCCTGCAGGTTGTCGACGCCGTAGTAGGCGCGGGAATGCTCCAGCAGCTGCCAGTACACCACCGCATCCACTTCGATCGAGACGTTGTCGCGGGTGATGCACTGCTGGGGGGGGATGTCGAGCACCCGCTCCTTGAGCGATTCGTGGCTCACCACCCGCTCCAGGCCGGGGATCACCAGGGAGAGACCGGGGCGCAGTTCGCGGTCGTACTTGCCGAGTCGCTCCACCAGCATCGAGCGGCTGCTGCTGGTGACCTTGACGCCGCTGATGCCCAGGCCGGCGAGCACCACCAGCACCGGAATGATGAGCGCTTCCATGCAGGCTTCTTCACTGGCGCCACGCTAGGCAGGATGGGGGCGAAGGCCAACGGTGCCGTTGCTTTCGTTGTCCTCGCCACCGCCCCTTCGCCCCCTGCCGATGCCCGCACCCCCGATCCTCTGGCTGGCCCTGGCGGGGGTGCTGCTGTTGCTGGAGCTGGTGGGCGCCGACGCGGACGGCCTGCTGCTGGTGGGAGCCGTGGCCGCCCTGCTGCTCACCCTCGTGGCCGTGCTGGTGCCGCTGGTGCCGCCCCTGGCCCAGGTTCTGCTGTTCGGCGCGCTTGTGGGGGCGGGCTACGGCTGGATGCGGCGCTGGTCGGCAGGGCGCCAGGCGCGCACGATTCCCCCCAGCGCCCGGGCCGAGCTGGCGGAGGTGACCACGGCCTTCGATGCCAACGGCGATGGCCGCGTGCGCTGGCAGGGGCAGAGCTGGGCCGCCCAGAACCTGGCCCCGGACCAGCTCCTGCCCCCCGGAACCCAGGTGACGGTGATGGGCCGGGAGGGGACACGGCTGCAGGTGCTGCCGCGCCAGGACGCGTTGCCGGGTTAGCTCAGACTTGGCTAATCGAAGAACATCAGGCTGACCACCTTGCCCATGTCTTCGGCGGTGCGGCAGCTGGAGAGCAGGGTTTCGCTGTCGTGGAAGGCGTAGCAGATCAGCTGGTCACAGCGGTTGATGATCTCCTGGTTGCAGAGGCTGCTGGCCATGGGCAAGGGCAGCTCATCGTTCTCCGGCTTTTCGACCAGATGCAGCACCCGCTCCAGCTGGCTGCGGGATTCGCCGGGCTGACGCTCCAGGCTCTGGGGCAGCAGCACGGTGAGCCGGGCCGGATCCACCTCCAGCACACTGCGGATCACGGCGGCATTCACCCCCTGGGCACCGGAGGTGATCAGGTTGTGGCCCTCCTGCGCCAGGGAGCGGGCCACCAGCTCGACCAGATGGATCGACACCACCGGCACATGGCGGCTGCCGAGGAAAGCGATTCTGCGTTTGCCCCGGTCCTGGAGCATGGCCAGCTCCTGGGCGAGCGTATCGATCCGGTCCAAGGCCGGAAGATCTAGGGACCGGGTCACCCGTTATCGACAACCAACGACCTGAAACTAGCAGCGCCCTCAGACATGGACCGCCAGGCGCAGCCGGCCGAACAGCCGTTCGAAGTGGCAATTCTCTTCCACCAGACGGATCGCGTAGGTGGCTTTCACCGCTTCATGCAGCCGCACATGGCCGATGGCACCATCAATCACCTCCACGGTGGTGAGGGTGTCGTGGTCGACCTTGAGCACGGGCACCTCCAGTTCCTCGGCCCGGCTGATCAGCTGGGGCAGGGGTTCGCCGGCCCCCGTGAGGATCAGGCACTGGGTGGAAGCCTCAAGGGCCGCCAGCTGGATGTCGGTGCGGTCGGCTCCGGTGACCACGGCCATGTTGCGGCGGCGCCGGAAGAACTCCATCGCCGAGTTGACATTCATGGCGCCGATCGAGAGGGTCTCCACCAGCAGGTCGAGGCCGTCGTGGCAGCAGAGCACCGTGGCCTCGAGGCGCCGGGCCAGCTCCTCCACCGTGACACTGCGCAGCAGGGGGCTGCGGGGCATCACGCCCAGCACCGGAATCCCCAGCCGCTCCAGGGCAGGCTGCACCGCCTCCCGCACCTCCGGAACCATGTCGGGCAGCACGGCGTTGAGCACCACACCGGCCAAGAGATCGCCCAGCTGGCGCCGGGCCTCGAGCAGGGCATCAACGCTGCGGCTGTCGCTCCAGGGATGCACCAGCAGCACAGGCGCCTGCAGGGCGTGGGCCAGCTGCACCAGGCCCAGGCCGTAGAGCTGCCCTTCGCTGAGACTGCCGGCCCCTTCGAGCAGCACCAGGCGATCGGCGTCGTCGTGGATGCGCCGCTGCAGCAGCGCCAGACCCTCACCCGGGGCCAGATCCCCCGCCAGCAGGCGCTCCCGGGCGGCCTCTGGCTCCATCACATGCAACGAAGGGATCAGCTGCTCCTGGGGTAATCCGAGGGTGGCGCCGATGAAACGGACATCGGGATCCAGCAGGGGGTTGCCCGGCGCCGCATCGGGAAAGCTGTCGAGCGGGTCATCCATGCAGGTGACCAGTGGCTTGCCGAAGGCGAGGGGCACGCCCAGGCGCGCGAGCTGGCGGCCGAGACCGAGCACCACCGCCGACTTGCCGCTGAAGGGTTCGCAGGAGCCGATCAGCAGGGGGATGGACATGGGTTGACCTCGCCGGGTCCCGCAGGTGCGGGGCAATCTAGGCAGCACGTCCACCGAAGGCCCATGCCGGACCCGTCGACCGAATCCCTCACCGTGGCCGTCACCGGGGCCAGCGGCGCCCTCGGCCAAGCCCTGCTGCGCCGTTTCCACGACCGCGGGGCCGAGCTGATCGCCCTTTGCCATGGCCGCGCACCGCTGCAGCTGGCCGGCCCGGACGGGCAGCTGATCCCCCTGCGCCAGGTGCAATGGCAGGTGGGGGAGGAGGCGGCCCTGGAACCCCTGCTCACCCAGGTGGACGTGCTGGTGATCAACCACGGCATCAACGTCCATGGCGACTGCAGTGCCGAGGCCACCGGCTGTTCCCTGGAGGTGAACGCCCTGAGTGCCTGGCGACTGCTGGAGCTGTTCGCCGTGGTGGCTGGGCGGCGGGTGGGGCGCCGGCGGGCCGAGGTCTGGGTGAACACCTCGGAAGCGGAGATCCAGCCGGCCGTCAGCCCCCTCTACGAAATCAGCAAGCGGCTGCTGGGCCAGCTGCTCAGCCTGCGGGCGCCGGCCTTGGCGCCCACCCTGCGCCTGCGGCGGCTGGTGCTGGGGCCGTTCCGCTCCGCCCTCAATCCGGTGGGGGTGATGGGGGCCGACTGGGTGGCCGGCGAGATCCTGAGGCAGGCCGGCTGGAACTGCAGCCTGATCATCGTGACGCCGAACCCGCTCACCTACGTGCTGATGCCGCTGGCGACCCTGGGCCGCTGGGCCTACGTGGGCCTGCTGCAGAGGCCGTGAGCGATGGGGCCTAGAAGTCGCGGTCGGTGAGGATGTCGCAGCCGTCGCTGGTGACGACGATCGTGTGCTCCCACTGGGCCGAGAGGCTGCCGTCCACGGTCACCACGGTCCAGCGGTCCTTGAGGGTGCGGCAGCCCTTGCCGCCGGCGTTGAGGATCGGCTCCACCGCCAGGGTCATGCCTGAGCGCAGCTGCATGTTGGGAAGATCCCTGGTGCGGTAGTTGAACACCGAGGGCTCCTCGTGCAGGTTGCGGCCGACGCCGTGGCCCGTGTAGTCCTCGACGATGGCGTAGCCGTGGGCCTCGACGTGGTCCTGAACGGCACCGGCCAGCTCCAGCAGGGTGCTGCCAGCCTTGACCGTGGCCAGACCCTGCATCAGTGATTCCTGGGCGATACGGCTGAGGCGGCGGGCCTCCTCAGGCACGCCCTCGCCGACGCAGAGGGTGACGCAGCTGTCGCCATGGAAGCCCTCAAAGTAGGCCCCGGTGTCGATCTTGACCAGATCTCCGGCCTTGATCACCCGCTTGGCGCTGGGGATGCCGTGGACGACCTCGTTGTTGATGCTGGCGCAGATGCTGGCGGGGAAACCGTGGTAGCCCTTGAAGCTGGGGGTGGCGCCCATGGCGCGGATGCGGGTTTCGGCGTGGCGGTCGAGGTCGCCGGTGGTCATCCCCGGGGCGGCCATGTCGATGATCTCCCGCAGCACCGTGGCGACGATGCGGCTGGCCTGGCGCATGATCGCGATTTCCCGCGCCGATTTCACCTCGACGCCGCGGCGGCCCTTCTGAATGCGGGGGCCGGCCTGGGTCAGAGGGGTGCCACCGCCCTTGACGCCGTTGGTGCTGGCCAGCAGATCGGCGAACAGGTTCATGCGGTGGGAGTCGGAGCCGGACATTCAAGTTATCAATGGCGTCCCTCCAGCCGTCGGTTCCCCGTGTCCATCCCCTCCCCAGCCGCCGCCTCCCCCCCGTGGGGCGCCCGCCTGCGGCAGGCCCACGCCTGGCTGGCGCCGTTGATGCTCGCCCCCCTGCTGCTCTCGGCCGTCACGGGAGTGGGCTACCGGCTGCTCCGCGACTGGGGCGGCCTGAGCCGGGACCAGGCCCATCCACTGATGGTGCTGCACGAGGGCGAATGGCTCCAGAGCTGGGTGGGCGAGGGGGGCGAGACGCTTTACGTGCTGCTCAACGGCCTGGGGCTGCTGTGGATGCTCATCACCGGCGGCGTCATGGCCTGGGAGCGGTTGCGGCGGGGCTGGCGGCGGCGTGGGGGGAAGGGGGTCACCTGAGGCGGTAGGGTGTTGGTTTGGCCTGGCGCTCCGAGAACAGGGATGGCAACCGAGATCGATCCGTCCACGGAAGTGGACCAGCAAACCCCAGACGCGGAGCCCCAGTCGGTGCAAGCGGAAACCGTGACTGAAACCGCAACGGCCACGGCCGCTGCAACGGTGAAGGTCACCACCGGCAAGCTCAGCGCCCGGGCGCTGATCGAGGAGTTCGAGGCCGGTCAGCTGAAGAGCGACCTGCCCGAGATCTACGTGGGCGACACCGTCAAGGTGGGCGTGCGCATCCGGGAAGGCAACAAGGAGCGGGTGCAGCCCTACGAGGGTGTGGTGATCGCCAAGCGCCACGGCGGCCTCAACCAGACCATCACCGTGCGCCGCATTTTCCAGGGCATCGGCGTGGAGCGGGTCTTCATGCTGCACAGCCCCCAGGTCGCTTCCGTGAAGGTGGAGCGGCGCGGTAAGGTTCGTCGGGCGAAGCTCTTCTATCTGCGCGACCGGGTGGGTAAAGCCACGCGTGTCAAACAGCGCTTCGATCGCTGAAGCCTGGTTTCACGGGATTTCATTTCCCGCGTTTCCCTCTCACGCTTTCCAGGGACCATCGGCCATGCGCCGTTAGTTCAGTTGGTAGAACGCAGGTCTCCAAAACCTGATGTCGGGGGTTCAAGTCCTCCACGGCGCGTTCGATGGTCCCATTTGTAGTCTCGTGGTTCCGAACATGGAGTTGGATCTACAGCCCGGTGATGTGGTCAAGGTGCTGGAATCAGCTGCCCTTGGCTGGGTCCGGGCCCGGGTGATCCGGGTCAAGTCCGGAGGTCGGGTCGTTGTCCAAAGCGACCAGGGGCGGGAATTCACCGCCCGGGGAAATCAGGTGCGCCTGATTGAACCCGCTGGCTTTCGCCCCTGAGGCCAGGGCGTTCTGGCGCCATCGCGCCCCAGTCCCAGCCTGCCTTCCCAGCTAAACGTCCCATTGTGCCCCGTGCCCTGCACGGGGCTTTTTGTGTGGCCGATCGGCATCCTGACGCCGCCCTAGCCGACGTTGGGGCGGCGTCGACAGGCTGCGTTGACGGGGGGAGGGGTGACGATGGATACTTCCCTAGTCGGCGTCCGCGTCGTCGCGATCGCCCATCGGCGCCGGATCCACCCCTCGGGGCGATTCGAGCCTCGAAAGACGGTCTGGGACTGTAGTTCAATCGGTTAGAGCACCGCCCTGTCACGGCGGAAGTTGCGGGTTCGAGCCCCGTCAGTCCCGTTCTCACCATCTGGAGCCGCTTCCGTGCCCGCAACGGTTCCCGTACGCGTTCGGCTGGCCCCCAGCCCCACCGGCACCCTGCACATCGGCACCGCCCGCACGGCAGTGTTCAACTGGCTGTTCGCCCGCCACCTGGGGGGCTCCTTTCTGCTGCGCATCGAGGACACCGACCGGGAACGCTCCAAGCCGGAATTCACCGCCAACATCCTCGATGGCCTGCGCTGGCTGGGCCTGACCTGGGACGAGGAGCCGGTGGTGCAGAGCGAGCGCATCGAGGCCCACCGGGAGGCCATCGAGCAGCTGCTCGAGCGCGGCCACGCCTACCGCTGCTACGCCAGCGACGCGGAGCTGACGGCGATGCGGGAGCGCCAGCAGGCCGAGGGCCGGGCGCCCCGCTACGACAACCTGCACCGCGACCTTTCCGCCGAGCAGCAGCAGGCCTACATCGCTGAGGGCCGCGAGGCGGTGATCCGCTTCCGCATCGACGACGGCGCCACGATCACCTGGAGCGATCTGGTGCGGGGCGAGATGCGCTGGGCCGGCAGCGACCTGGGCGGCGACATGGTGATCGCCCGCCGGGCGCCCGCCACGGCGATCGGCGACCCCCTCTACAACCTGGTGGTGGTGGTGGACGACGCCGCCATGGCCATCAGCCACGTGATCCGCGGCGAGGACCACATCGCCAACACCGGCAAGCAACTCCTGCTCTATGCGGCCCTGGGGCTGACGCCGCCCCAGTTCGCCCACACCCCTTTGATCCTCAACCAGGAGGGCCGCAAGCTCTCCAAGCGCGATGGCGTCACCTCGGTGGGCGACTTCCGCGCCATGGGGTACACCGCCGAGGCCCTGGTCAACTACATGACCCTGCTGGGCTGGTCGCCGCCGGAGGGCATCGGCGAGCGTTTCAGCCTCGAGCAGGCGGCGGCGGTGTTCTCCTTCGAGCGGGTGAACCGGGCCGGGGCGCGCTTCGACTGGGACAAGCTCAACTGGCTCAATGCCCAGGTGCTGCATGGGCTGGCGGCCGGCGAACTGCGCCAGCGGCTGCTGCCCCTCTGGCAGGCCCGGGGCTGGGGCGAGGGCGCCGCTGCTGACGCCGCCTGGCAGGAGGATCTCTGCACCCTGCTGGGGCCCTCGCTCAGCCTGCTGGCGGACGGGGTCGACCAGGCCGCTCCCTTCTTCACGGCCCCGGAGCCGGACGATGCCGCCCTGGCCCTGCGGACCGACGCCGGCAGCCGCGGTGCCCTGGGCGCCCTGCTGGAGCGGCTGCCGCAGGGGCCGCTGGATGCCGAGACCGCCCAGGGGCTGCTGGCGGAGGCCGCCACGGCCGCCGGCGTCAAGAAGGGGGTGCTGATGAAGGGACTGCGGGCCGCCCTGCTGGGCAGCCTCAAAGGCCCTGACCTGCTCACCACCTGGCTGCTGCTTCACCGGCTGGACAGCGACCGGGAGCGGATCGTCGCTGCTTTGTGACGGGCGGCCTGGCTCGCGCCTCAGTCTTCGAGGGCGCCGTAGATCGGCTCCACCCGGATCGCCTGGACGCTGCCGGCCCGCAGGACGAGGAATTCGCTGGTCAGGTCGCTGATCGGCACGTTGACGAAGGCATCGAGGGACGCCGCGTTCAGCACCCCGCCGTACCAGGTCTGGAAATCTTCGAGGGTGTTGAAGTGCACCTCCTGGTGGTGACCGCCGATCAGGAACAGGTGGATGGCGTAGCGGCGGGGGGTGCGGGCCATGGAGCAGCGGCTGCGGCTGAACGTCCACAGGATGGCCCATACGGCCGCAACAGGCTCGCCGCCGGTTGGTAGAGGGGATGGAGCGGGGCCCCCGAAGCGGTGAGGCCCAGGCAGACGAGCCGTGGCTGGTGGGGCAGCAGCAGCTCCAGCACCCGGGCGTCCTGGCCCAGCCGGCGGCCGCCGTTGCCCCAGCCCAGCCAGATCAGCCCGGGGCTGGCGCGGCGATCCGCGGCCCGCAGGCGCCGCCGCAACCAGGCCGCGTTGGCGGCTCCCACCGGATCGGCGGCATGGGCGAGGGCCGCCGGGCTCGGGTTGATCCGGGCGAAGATGTTGAGCACCTCCAGGCCGCCGTAGCCCCAGCCGACGGCGAAGGCCATCAGCCGCCGCAGGGTGGGGTCGTCGTGGCGGTGGTCGGCGCGGGAGGGATTGAGGCCGATGAACAGCAGGCGGCCGCCGCCGGGATCCCAGACCCGCTCCAGCCACCAGCGGTAATGGCCGCAACGGCTGAAGGAGGCCCTGCCGATGGTGGTCACGGCGCTGCCGGGCCGCCGGATGGCAGGCTGTGGCGATCGGCGGGCAGATCCCAGGGACGGCCATGGAGCGGGACAAGCCCCTGTTGCTGCTGGTGGATGGCCACTCCCTGGCCTTCCGCAGCTTTTACGCCTTCGCCAAAGGCGGCGAGGGGGGACTGAGCACGAAGGACGGGGTGCCCACCAGCGTCACCTACGGCTTCCTCAAGGCCCTGCTCGACCACTGCAAGGGATTGGAGCCCCAGGGGGTGGTGATCGCCTTCGACACGGCCGAACCCACCTTCCGCCACGAGGCGGATGCCGCCTACAAGGCCCACCGGGAGGTGGCACCGGAGCACTTCTTCGCCGATCTGGCCAACCTGCAGACCATCCTGCGGGACTGCCTCGACCTGTCCCTGTCGATGGCGCCGGGCTTCGAGGCCGACGACGTGCTCGGCACCCTGGCCAACCGGGCGGCGGGCGAGGGCTGGCGGGTGCGGATCCTCTCCGGCGACCGGGACCTGTTCCAGCTGGTGGACGACGAGCGCGACATCAGCGTGCTGTACATGGGTGGCGGCCCCTACGCCAAGAACAGCGGCCCGACCCAGATCCGCCGGGCCCAGGTGATCGAAAAGCTGGGGGTGCCCCCGGAGGGGGTGGTGGACCTCAAGGCCCTCACCGGCGACAGCTCCGACAACATCCCCGGCGTCAAGGGGGTGGGGCCCAAGACGGCCCTGACCCTGCTCAAGGCCCACGGCGACCTGGACGGCATCTACGCCGCCCTCGACCAGCAGAAGGGGGCCCTGAAAACCAAGCTGGAGACCGATCGGGAGAACGCCTTTCGCTCCCGCATGCTGGCGGAGATCCTGGTGCAGATCCCCCTGCCCCAGGAACCACGCCTGGCCCTGGGCCAGGTGGACAGCGAGGGGCTGGGGGCGCGTCTGAGCGAGCTGGAGCTGTTCAGCCTGGTGAAGCAGACCGAGGGCTTTGCCCGGTTGTTCTCGGCGGAACCGCCAGAGCCCGCCACCGCCACCGCAGTCAGCATCACGCCCGCCAGCGAGCCGGCGGCGACCGCACAGGAAGAGCCAGCCCCAGGCAGCCTGCCCGCCCTGCGGCCGGAGCTGATCACCACCCCGGAGGCCCTGGCGGCCCTGGTGGGGCGGCTGCTGGCCTGCACCGATCCGGCGGCGCCGGTGGCCCTCGACACGGAAACCACCTCGCTGAATCCCTTCAAGGCGGAACTGGTGGGGATCGGCGTCTGTTGGGGGGAGGGGCTGGCGGATCTGGCCTACGTGCCCATTGGCCACCACAGCCCGCCCGCCGCCGATCTGCTCAGCACGCCGCCTCCTCCGCCGGAGCAGCTGCCGCTTGATGCAGTGCTGCTGGCTCTGGGGCCCTGGCTGGCCAGCGCCAGCCACCCCAAGGCGCTCCAGAACGCCAAGTACGACCGCCTGATCCTGCTGCGCCATGGGCTGCCCCTGGCCGGTGTGGTGATGGACACCCTGCTGGCGGACTACCTGAGGGATGCCAATGACAAGCATGGCCTGGAGGCGATGGCGGGGCGCGCCTTCGGCTTCCAGCCCACCGCCTACGGAGATCTGGTGGCCAAGGGGCAGACCTTCGCCGACGTGCCGGTCGAGGCGGCGGCCCTCTACTGCGCCATGGACGTGCACCTCACCCGGCGCCTGGGCATACGGCTGGCGCAGCAGCTGGCGGCGATGGGGCCGGAGCTGCCGCTGCTGCTGCTGCAGGTGGAGCTGCCCCTGGAGCCGGTGCTGGCCCAGATGGAGGCCACCGGCATCCGCATCGACGTGCCCTACCTCAAGGAGCTGGCCGAGGAGCTCAGCAGCACGCTGGTGCGGCTGGAGCGGGAAGCCCAGGCAGCGGCAGGGGTGGACTTCAACCTGGCCTCCCCCAAGCAACTGGGGGAACTGCTGTTCGACAGCCTGGGGCTGGATCGCAAGAAGTCGCGGCGCACCAAGACCGGCTGGAGCACCGACGCGGCGGTGCTGGAGAAGCTGGAGGACGACCACCCGGTGGTGAAGCTGGTGCTGGAGCACCGCACGCTCAGCAAGCTGCTGAGCACCTATGTGGAGGCCCTGCCGGCGCTGGTGGAGCCCGAGACCGGGCGAGTGCACACCGATTTCAACCAGGCGGTGACCGCCACCGGGCGGCTGTCGAGCAGCAACCCCAACCTGCAGAACATCCCCATCCGCACCGAGTTCAGCCGCCGCATCCGCAAGGCCTTCCTGCCCCAGGAGGGCTGGCGGATGATCAGCGCCGACTACTCCCAGATCGAGCTGCGCATCCTCACCCACCTCTCGGGCGAACCGGTTCTGGTGCAGGCCTACAACGAGGGCGACGACGTCCACGCCCTCACGGCCCGGCTGCTGCTCGAGACCGACACGGTGACGCCCCAGGAGCGGCGGCTGGGCAAGACGATCAACTTCGGCGTGATCTACGGCATGGGGGCCCAGCGGCTGGCCCGCGAAACCGGCATGGGCCAGGCACGGGCCAAGGAGTTCCTGAGCCTCTACAAGCAGCGTTACCCTCGGGTATTCCTGTACCTGGAGCTGCAGGAGCGGCTGGCCCTCAGCCGGGGCTATGTGGAGACGATCCTGGGGCGGCGGCGCCCGTTCCACTTCGACCCCGGCGGCCTGGGCCGGCTGCGGGGCAAGGATCCGCTGGAGATCGACCTGGAGGTGGCCCGCCGCGGGGGCCTGGAGGCCCAGCAGCTGCGGGCAGCCGCCAATGCCCCGATCCAGGGCTCCAGCGCCGACATCATCAAGCTGGCGATGGTGAGCCTGCAACGGGCGCTCAGCGAGGCCGCCCTGCCGGCCCGGCTGCTGCTGCAGGTGCACGACGAACTGGTGCTGGAGGCGGCGCCGGAAGCGCTGGAGGAGGTGCGGCAGCTCACCCGCCGCACCATGGAGGAGGCGGTGCAATTAACGGTGCCGCTGGCGGTGGACACCGGGGTCGGCCCCAACTGGATGGAGGCGAAATAGCCAAGCGAAGGTAGGCTGCGCCTGAGCTTTTCCCCCGCCATCGATGCCTGAACCGGTGCGGGTGCTACTGACCGGCCGCCACGGCCAGCTGGGCCAGGCCCTGGTGGCCTCGGTTCCCGCTGGCATCGAGCTGATCGCCACGGGCCGCAGCGAGCTGGATCTGGCCGATGCGGCCGCCTGCCGGGCGGCGGTGGGGCAGCACCGGCCCGACTGGGTGCTCAATGCCGGCGCCTACACCGCGGTGGATCGGGCCGAATCGCAACCGGAGCTGGCCGGGGCGGTGAATGCGGGCGCCCCCGGGGCCTTCGCCGAAGCCCTGGCCAGCGGCGGCGGGCGATTGCTGCAGGTGAGCACCGATTTCGTGTTCGATGGTGAGCAGGGCCATCCCTACGCCCCGGAGCAGGCGCTGGCGCCGTTGGGGGTGTACGGCACCAGCAAGGCCGAGGGGGAACGGCTGGCGGCGGCGGCCCTGCCAGCTGAGCGCCTGTGCCTGCTGCGCACCAGCTGGGTGTATGGCCCGGTGGGGGCCAACTTCTGCCTGACGATGCTGCGGCTGCACCGGGCCAAGGCCGCCGCCGGCGAAGCCCTGGGGGTGGTGGCCGACCAGGTGGGCTGCCCCACCGCCACCGCTGGCCTGGCGGCCGCCTGCTGGCGGGTGATCGAGCGGGGCGTGAGCGGGCGCCACCACTGGTGCGACTACGGCGCCGCCAGCTGGTACGACTTCGCCGTGGCCATCGGCGCGCTGGCCGCCAGCCGGGGACTGATCGACGCCCCGGCCCGGGTGCGGCCGATCAGCACCGCCGACTACCCCACCCCGGCCCGGCGCCCCGCCTATTCGCTGCTGGATGGCAGCATCACCCGGCACGCCCTGGAGCTGGAGGGCCAGCACTGGCAGGCCGCCCTGGCCGAGGTGCTGGCCCAGATCCCCCTGCCCCAGACCTGAATCAACGTTGTCGTCTCGCTCCACCCCGATGCTCCCCAACCACTCCCTCGACCTGCCGCTGCTGCTTGCCGGCCGTCGCCGCATCCTGGTGACGGGGGGCGCGGGCTTCATCGGCGGGGCGCTGGTGCGGCGGCTGCTGCGGGACAGCACGGCGACGGTGTTCAACCTCGACAAGATGGGCTACGCCAGCGATCTGCTGGGCGTCTACAACACCCTGGCGGAACTGGGCGAGGCGGCCGAGCGCTCTGACGGTCCGCGCCACCGGCTGCTGCAGGTGGATCTGGCCGATGGGGAGGCCGTGGCGGCAGCGGTGCAGCAGGCCGATCCGGATCTGGTGCTGCACCTGGCGGCCGAAAGCCACGTCGACCGCTCGATCGACGATCCGGGCGCCTTCCTGGTCAGCAATGTGATGGGCACCTACAACCTGCTGCAGGCGGTGCGCAGCCACTGGGAGGGCCTCGGGCCGAAGCGCCGGGAACAGTTCCGCTTCCACCACATCAGCACCGATGAGGTGTTCGGTTCGCTGGGAGCCACCGGACGGTTCTCGGAAACCACCCCCTACGACCCGCGCAGCCCCTATTCGGCCAGTAAGGCGGGCAGCGACCACCTGGTGCAGGCCTGGCACCACACCTACGGGCTGCCGGTGGTGCTGACCAACTGCAGCAACAACTACGGCCCCTGGCAGTTCCCCGAGAAGCTGATCCCGGTGGTGATCCTCAAAGCCGCCGCCGGTGACCCGATCCCCCTCTATGGCGATGGGGCCAATGTGCGCGACTGGCTGTACGTCGAGGACCACGTCGAAGCCCTGCTGCTGGCGGCCACCAGCGGCGAAGTGGGGCGCAGCTACTGCGTCGGTGGCCATGGCGAACTGACGAATAAGCAGGTGGTGCAGGCCATCTGCGCCCTGATGGACGAGCTGCGGCCCGCTGGCGCCCCCCACGCCGGCCTGATCACGCCGGTGGCCGACCGACCGGGCCACGACCGGCGCTATGCCATCGACCCGGAACGGATCAGCACCGAACTGGGCTGGCAGCCCCGCCACAACTTCCACCAGGGCCTGCGGGAAACGGTGCTTTGGTACCTGGAGCATGGCGACTGGTGCACCAACGTGCGCAGCCGGGCTGGCTACGGCGGCGGCCGGCTAGGCAAGAGCACGGCGGGAGCGGGCCATTGACCCTGCGGCTCACCAACACCCTCAGCCGCCGCTGCGAACCCTTCGAGCCGCTGCAGCAGGGGACGGTGTCGATCTACTGCTGCGGGGTCACGGTCTACGACCTGTGCCACCTGGGCCACGCCCGCAGCTACATCGTCTGGGACGTGCTGCGGCGATATCTGCTGTGGAGCGGCTATGCCGTCACCTTCGTGCAGAACTTCACCGACATCGACGACAAGATCCTCAAGCGGGCCGAGGAGGAGGGCAGCTCGATGGCGGTGGTGAGCGAACGCAACATCGCCGCCTTCCAGGCCGATATGGCCGCCCTGCACATCCTTCCCCCCGACCGAATGCCCCGGGCCACCCGCAGCCTGGAGGCGATCCGGCAGCTGATCGGCGAGCTGGAGTCCAAGGGGGCGGCCTATTCGGCCGATGGTGATGTGTACTTCGCGGTGATGCGGCAGGCGGGCTACGGCAAGCTCAGCGGCCGCACGCTCGAGGAGCAACAGGAGGGTGCCAGCGGGCGCACCAACGAGGCGGAGGAGGCCCGCAAGCGCCATCCGTTTGATTTCGCCCTGTGGAAGGGGGCCAAACCCGGTGAACCCAGCTTCCCTTCGCCCTGGGGGCCGGGGCGGCCGGGCTGGCACATCGAATGTTCAGCGATGGTGCGCGAGGAGCTCGGCACCACGATCGACATCCACCTGGGCGGCGCCGACCTGATCTTTCCGCACCACGAGAACGAGATCGCCCAGTCGGAGGCGGCCAGCGGCCAGCCCCTGGCGCGCTACTGGCTGCACAACGGCATGGTGAATGTGGGCGGGGAGAAGATGTCCAAATCGCTGGGCAACTTCACCACGATCCGTGCGCTTCTGGAGAGCGGTGTCAGCCCGATGACGCTGCGGCTGTTCGTGCTCCAGGCCCACTACCGCAAGCCGCTGGATTTCACCGGCGAGGCCCTGGCGGCGGCGGCCACGGGCTGGAAGGGGCTCGACGGCGCCCTGGGCCTGGGCGAACGCCACGGGGCGGCCCTGGGCTGGGGGGCCGGCCCAGCGGCCAAAGCCTCAGGCGTGCTCAAGGAAGTCCGCGACCGCTTCGCCGCCGCCATGGACGACGACTTGAACACCTCGGCAGCCGTGGCGGTGCTGTTCGAGCTGGCCCGGCCCCTGCGGGCCCTGGCCAACCGGCTGGAGCGGGGGGACAGCGAAGCGGACGCCGCAAGGGAGGCGGCGGACCTTAAGCCCCGCTGGCAGCTGCTGAGCGAGCTCGCCGGGGTGCTGGGGCTGGCGGCGGAGAAGGCCACGGAGCCGGCGTCTGAAGCCGTGGATGGGAGGGCGATCCAGGAAAGGATCGAAGCGCGACGGGCCGCCAAGGCCGCCCGCGATTTCGCCACCGCCGACCGCATCCGGGCCGGCCTGGCTGCCGAGGGCATCGAGCTGATCGACCGGCCGGGCGGTGTGACCGACTGGGTGCGGAGCTGAGGCAATGGCAAGCGTCTCGGTGGTGATCCAGTTCTTCGAGGACTTCGACTTCATCGAGCGGGTGGTGGAGCGGCTCGCCTGGGTGGACGAGATCGTGGTGAACGACGGACCGTTCCAGTTCACGCGGGAGCTGCTGGAGCCGCTGGTGGGACGGGACCTGGAGCAGCCCAGCCCACGGGCGGCCGGCCTGTTCGCGCTGCTGAGCCGGCGGCTGGGGGTGCCGATCCACTACCACCACGGCGTGTTCGCGGGCGAGCGGGAGAAGCGAATCCACGGCTACGGGCTGGCGAAGGGCGATGTGGTGCTGTCGGTGGATGCCGATGAACTGCTGCTGCTGGAGCGGGACTCGGTGGAGCACTTCTGGGCCAGCGCGGCGGTGGTGGCCAGCTTTGATTGCGTGAATTTCACTTACCTCAATCTGGTGTGCGGCAAGGCGGGCAGCCCGCTGGTGGCCCGCAAACCGTTCGCCTTCAAGCGCGAAGCGATCACGGCCGAGCATCACCTCAACTACCTCTGGCTGGTGGGGGTGGAGCAGGCGGCGGTGGCCAGCGAAGACTTCCTGCCGGAGGCCCTCTGCGGCGGCGCCCACCTCACCACCGTGCGCAGCGCCTACGGGGCCAGCATCAAATTTGGCTTCTACAACTGCCTGTATTTCCACCTGCATGGCGAGCGGGGCCTGGAGGGGAGCTTCCAGGCGGCGCGTCAGTTCCTCGCGCAGGGGAACTTCGATGGCGCAGCCCAGGCGGAGGTGTACGGCCGGGCGATGGCCGATGCGATCGGCTTCCCGAATGAGCAGCGGTTCCGGCGGGCCGAGGCGCCAGAGGTGCCGGAAGCGATCCGGCACGTGGCGGAGGAGGCCTGTGCAGCTTTCAACCACTCACTGCCCCACCGATGCCTGAACGGCCGCCTGGTGCCGGGGGTGCCGCTCTACGCGCTGATGGCGGCAGGATCGTCGCTGCGGGTGTCGCTGGCGATCGCCGGCGAGGCAAGGCTCCGGGTGCTGCCGCTGCTGATTGACGGGCCGCCGCTGGACCTGGGCCAGCCCGCCGTGGAGCAGCGCTGGGCAGCGGAAGCCCTGATGCCGCACGACCTACAGCTGGGAGACAGGGGCGCGGACGGCGGCGAGCGGATCGGTGATCTGGTGGAGCTGCTGGTGTGGAGCGGCGAGGACGCGACGGCCGCCTGGGCGGGGGCGTCGCTGGCGCCGTCATTCAGCCTGCAGGTGGTGGATCCTGGGGGAGCTGGGGCGTAAGCGAGGGCGGCGGCTGGGCATCAGCGGCCAAACCCTCGAAGTGAAAGGCGATGGCCTCGTTGCCACGCAGCCAGTCAGATCAGGCACATAGGCCGAGAAGTTGGCCCCAGCCTGTTCGATCACGACGGCAATGGGTTGGCTCATGAAGGTGCTGACCCGGAGGCCCCTTTGACAGGTTGTTCAGGGATCCGGAATCCAGATCATCAGGAGGGTTTCAGCCAACGTAACGCGAAGAGGCTGAACGGGATGCCTGGACTGGAAGTGGCTCAAAGGGGCTCCAGACCAGCGATTAGCCGTTCTGATCTACAGCTCTGCTCCGCTCACGGTCAGCCATGCCTTCCCGAGGAAGAAGCGAAGCCCTGAATCCTTCCTGAAGGTCGGGTGAAGCCAGACAGATATTGTCCCGATCCAATTGGTGAGTACCCTCAAAGAAGCTGAGCAGTTCATAAGGTCGCAGGGGTGGATACAAGCAGCGAGGCCAGCGGACTGCCTTGGAATCACCACACTGGCTGCGGACTGGAAACTGGAAAAATCTCAGAAGCTGCGTAGAGTTGGATCCGTGCAGTACTGGTTTGCTTGGTGCAGGCTCCCGTCCGTCCGTTCGTGATGCCCAGTGCAGACGTGCTTTCGCTGCACGACTGCGTCAGCAGCTACAGAAGCCTTGAAAAGTTCCAGCCACAGTTAAACCATCTGCTGCAGCAAGGTGAGCTACTGGATGAGGTCCTGCAAATGACGGCGACACTGGGGATCCTGGAGCCCTTGACGGGAGAGCACATTCCGCCGGCTCATATCCAGATTCACGGGACAAATTACCGCGAGTCCGTTATCGCCAATGGACTCCTGAGCCGAAACAGAGCCGTTCTACGGGTTCTCGAGCGTGCCTATGGCTCATTGGAGAATCTTCGCCATCAAGACATCTACCTTGTAGAAGCCCTGACGGGCTTCGCACTCTGGCTAAGGCGTCACCTTGGTGATGAGCGCTTGATGTGCAGCGAGTTTCTGGAGGAAACAGAGCCGCGCTATTCAGAGATCCCGCACCAGGATCTTTGCGATCTGAGCTTTTCTGATGCCAGCTTCGATCTCGTGCTCTGCAACGAGCTGTTCGAGCACTTGCAGGATATGGATCAAGCCTTTCGAGAAGTCGCGAGGGTGCTGCGTCCCGGAGGACGGCTGGTGGGCACCTGTCCGATGGCCTTCGGGCAGCAGCAGGCCATCGTCAAGGCGATCTACAACCCCGAAACCGGGAAGGCTGAACTGCGGGGCGAGGCAGAGGTTCACGGGGATCCGGTTCGCCCGGAGACGGGCTCACTGGTGTATCGCATTCCAGGCTGGGATGTGCTGGGGCAGCTGCAGGCTGCTGGGTTCCGTGAGGCGGTGATCCACCACGAAGTGGCCTGGAAGCACGGGGTGCTGGGATCGGATCTCCCCGGTGTCCTCGTCATCGATGCTGTGCGATGAGCCGAAGCTCTATGCCATCACCACCTAAGCCCTTGGAGATGGCCCAAATGAACGATCGATGCGCGCTCCAGAAGAGTTTGCTGGAGCAGCCAGCGCAGCCATCCCTTTGGGCTGAACTGGCCTCCCTGTCGTCCAGGAACGATGGGGTAATCCAGGCTTCTGCACCGAAACGTTCAGAGGAACCGGTCGATACAGTGAAAACCGATTCACAGCCAACAGCTTCCGGGGAAAGGCACCATGTGGCCCCATCCGAGCTACGGCCCCTGCGGCGCCGTTTCCACCCCGCAGGAGGCGAGGCCTACGCCGTCATCGCTGCACTGCAGTGCGAAGAACTGCGCCAGCTGGTGGAAAGCGGTCAGCACGATCAGGCGATCCGGAGGTTGGGGCTCGACACGCTTGGGGCCCTGGCTGGAACACTCAAACCGCAACACCTGTACGCCCTGGGCCACGCCGCCTACCTCAAGCAGCGTCATGATCTGGCCCATCCATTGCTGGAAGCGGTGGTGGCTGCTGGAGAGAGGGCTGGCGAACTGCTTCGATGGGCACGGCTGTTTGCCGCCTTGTCTCTGCGTGCCATGGGCAGCCTTTCGGAAGCCCGGAAACGGTTGGCGGCCATCACTGCAGAAGGCCGAACCACTGAGTTCGCAGAGCCACAACGTGTGATTGCCTTCCACGCAGGCCTCGCCCTGAGCTGGTTGCATTTCAGCGAAGGGGAGCGGGCGGCAGCAGTGCAGTGCCTTCAGGAGCTGCGGCAATCTCCTCTGTGCGAAGAGAATTCCGGTGAAGTGGATTTGCTCGGCCGGGTGATCTCCACCCTGGAATGGCTGGAGAGCCACCCACGGGAGGATCTTTCGCATGCGGTCGACAGAGCAGAAGATTGCTCCTTCGTGGCTGCGGTTGATGCGATACGGATCAGCCCCTGTGGCACGCTCTTGCAGATCGAGGGCTGGGTGGTGGACCCGGGGAAGCAGATGCGGGAACTGTGCCTGGTGCGGGGTGATCGGGTGTGGCGGCTGGATATGGGAGAAGCCAGCTACTCCAGCCGCCCCGATCTGGCGGCGGTGCTGCAACGGTGCCATGCCAGCGGCGATCTGCACCCTGGCTTGAGGCTGCAGATCCTGAACATGCCTGAGGAACGGCATCCCCTGCAGGCCGGAGAGGCGGCTGAATTGTTTGTTGTTCTCAACAACGGCCTTCAATTTTGCATCCGGCGAACGCTGCAAAGAACAGAACTGCAAACAGACCAGCTCAAGGAAGTGCTGGACGTGGCAATCTCCCATCCCACCCACCTGCAGGCACCCATGCTGCTGAAGCGGGTACGGGAAACGTGGAGCCAACAACTGCTGCATAAAATGGATCAACCGGCCGAGCACAACGGCCTGAGCCGGGGCCTGCAACCAGCGCCTGAATTGAGTGTGGTGGTGCCGCTCTATGGACGGGTGGACTTCATGGAGTACCAGCTCAATTGGTTCAACGCCTGGCGGCGGCGCCACGGGGATCGGGTGCCTGCGATCCAACTGATCTATGTGCTGGATGATCCACGGATGAAGCAAGAATTCAACGCCCTGGCCAAACGCTGCCACACCCTGTTCAGCGTTCCGTTTGAGACGGTGATCAATCCGATCAACATGGGCTTTGCCGGTGCCAACAATCGCGGCGTTCAACTGGCAAAAGCACCCCTGCTGCTGCTGCTCAATTCAGACGTGCTGCCCGCCAGTGACACCAGCCTCGAACTAATGCTGCGTGCGATGCAACAGCATGGCGAAGCGTTGGGCGCGCTTGGTGCCCGTCTGCTCTACGACAATGGCGCCATCCAGCACTGCGGCATGGAATTCGTCACAGAGCCCGACCTGGAAGGCGACTTGAGCTGGCTGTGGCTGAATGAGCACCCACTCAAGGGGGTCAATACGGGTTACTCGCTCGAGCAGCAACTGGAGTTGCAGGAAGTGGAGGCGGCCACGGCGGCCTGCCTGATGCTGCGCACCGGGCTCTATCGAGAACTCAAGGGGCTGAGCAGCCATTACGTGGTGGGGGATTTCGAGGATTCTGATCTTTGCCTCAAGATTCGCCAGCGTGGCTTGCCCATCGCTGTCGATCTGGCGGCCGTGTTTTTCCACCTGGAGCGCCAGAGCGTGGGCCTGGGTGAGAAAGCAGACACCATCAAGGCAAAGATCGTGGCAGCCAATGCCATCACCCACCACCAGCGCTGGTGCAGCGCAATCGAACGCCTCAAGCGCAGCCGCATCGAAGTTTCATGAGAGTTCTGTATCTCATCCACGGCCACGAGAATTTTTCGGTGGGAGGAGCCGAGAATGCCGCCTTTTCGCTATTCCGGGAGCTGCAGAGGCATGAGGGGATTGAAACCTGGATCCTGGCCGCCGTGCACACCAGCAAGGACGTGCTGGCCCATGGGGAGCTGCGCAGTGTGGAGGGGACAGACCGGGAGTATCTGATTGGCACCAGCTGTGAATGGTTCCGCTTCACCAATGCCCACATCCCGAGTCTGCGACGCAGCCTGCAGAGGCTGCTGGGTCACATCGAGCCGGATGTGATCCACCTGCAGCATTACGTGCACTTCGGGATCGACATCATCCCGCTGCTGCAGAGCCTCTGCCCAGCGGCGAAGATCGTGGTGACCCTGCATGAGTATCTGGCTCTGTGCCGCCACAACGGCCAAATGGTGACCACCCACCAGCTGAAACTCTGCAAAAAAGCCACACCACTGGCCTGCAGCATGTGCTATCCGGAGCACAGCACGGGAGACTTCTTCCTGCGCCACCACTACATCAAAACAATCCTCGAAAGCTGTGATGCCCTGATCAGCCCCAGCCATTTCCTGATCCAGCGCTACCGCGACAGCGGCATCGACCACCCCAATTTTCTGATGATCGAGAATGGGCTCCCCAACCACTTCGATCTGAGCAGGCGCAAAGAGATCATGGCCACCCATTCAGACGCCTTGAATCGCTTTGGCTATTTTGGCCAGCTCAACCTCTACAAGGGCTGCCTAGTGCTGCTGAAGGCCGTGTATCTACTGCAAGAGCAAGGAATCACAAACTTCAGCGTCAATATCTATGGCGCCAATCTCGAGCATCAGCCGGAAGAGTTCCAGGAGGAATTCAAGCTTTTTCACGACAAGGTACGAGACCGTGTGCTACTACGCGGCAGTTACCGGCAAACCGAACTGGAAACGCTGATGCAGGAAAACGACTGGGTTGTCGTTCCTTCAATCTGGTGGGAGAATTCACCGGTGGTGATCCAGGAAGCTCTTTTCCATGGTAGGCCCGTGATCGGGAGCGAATTAGGCGGGATCGCTGAAAAAGCTGATTCCAATGGAGGAATCACCTTTACGGCCCGAAGCGAGAGCGCCCTAGCCAGGGTGATGGAGAAGGCGGTCGCCAACACCTCTCTGCATCAAGCACTAAGGCGACAGATACCGGAACCAACTACTGCCCCAAATTGTGCCAAGCAGCATGTTCAGGCATATGAGAGCTTCCTTTCACGCTCAGAAGAAAACACGGACTGGGCATCGAATACAATCCCATGAATTTCAATGTAAACGCCACTCCATTGCACTAGAGGCATCCAAAGCAATGATTAGAGCCTCAGCCATCACTGGCCAACGCTTAGTATCCCATTTCCCTGAGTTATCTGATGCAAGAATCTAATCCCACTTCTCCATTCCTGTACGGGATCAATCCAGAAGTTGTAGATTTTTTTCGGAAGAGTGCCTCCGAGGTCTCCAAGCTATTAGGTCACAATTCGGGAAACATACTTTTCGTCAGAGCCGTGTACGAACACACAAATCCTTGCTTTATTGCCGACTGGGACGAGGACATAAGCTGCATACAAATGCAATCCAAGACTTGCATAATCCCATCTGCTAACTTTCTAGGACCCCATGCAGACATGGGTTTCATGAACTCCAGAATCAAGAACTTTGACGGTCAGATCCTGTCAATCGGTCTTGGCAGTCAATCAGACAACTCAAGCCGTCCACTAGCAATACCTGCTGGGACTAGAGACTGGCTGGAGATCATAAGCACGAAATGTAAACCCAATACACACAATATCGCCGTTAGAGGCAGTAGCACTCTGAAGGACTTGGATGCTATCGGGATGGCTGGCAATGCGGTGGTCACTGGCTGTCCTTCTAACTTTCTATCTGACAATCCAAGACTTGGAGAAAGCATTGCCAGCAAGCTTCCCCATATCTTTGAGCGCGTGTGTGTGGCCTCAGGTCACTATAAGTGGGATTACCTCAAATCCATAGAGCAGGACTTGCTGAAGCTAGCATCAGAGACCGGAGGCTTTTACGTAATGCAGAGTCCATCAGAGATGATTGCGTTAGGCCTTAATAAGCTTCATGATTTAGATGCATCTGCCCAAGAAGAGATACGACATTTCTGCTATCCAGAATCTTCATCTGATGAATTCGACAAGCTAGTCAAACGAATATTCAAAGTATACCTGAATGTTTCCGATTGGATGCTTGATATGTCAAAACACTCTCTTGTAATCGGCGCTAGAATCCACGGCGTAATGGCAGGAATACAAGCAGGCATTCCGGGCCTGTGCATAGCTCATGATCCAAGGACCATCGAGCTATGTCAAGAAATGAACATCCCTTATCTTACAAGAGAACAAGTCGCATCAGGACTGGACAAGTCAAAAGTTGCTCACGCACTTGACATTGATTGGAGTGCTTACGATCGAAGAAGAGCGCTGCTGCTGGAGAGATACTACTCGTTTTTAGCAAGCAACGGAGTAACTCCTTCACGCCGTTTAGTTCGGCTTAAAGCACAGCTTTGCGGGCAGCAAATGCCCAGTTGAAGACTATCAATACACATAGAGTCACACTGCTTTCATCCAATGCTCATCCCTGTACTTACAATTGAAACATTTTCGGCCTTTAGGGCTCAGGGCTGGATTAGTGGGTCGACGAATCTTCTTGATTTGGATTTTCATTTGGAATCAAATGGAGAACGATTCCATGAATGCCAAGTAACTCTTAAAGTTTCAACCAGAACAGACTTAGCATTTAGGCCAAACCAAATCTATTATGATGTGGCGATAAGCACGAGAGACGCAAGTGCTTCGATTAGGCACTGGCTATCTAGTCTTTCAACAAGCACAATGCAGATTATTGACAGTGTTGGGACTGAATATAAAGTTCAGATTTGGAGACCATGCAAAGCTGCATTAGACTTCCTTTCCCTTACAGACAGAGAAGTCAATGTATGGCAGAAGATTATCGAAAAGAATGCTTCTTTGCCTCTAAGCTCAAGCATAGAATACCCAATCGGATCCCCACCAAACGAAAGCAAGAGTGATCAAAGAAGTCTCTGTGCAGTTATTACATACGCGCATGGAAATCGAGGATGGTGGCAGTATTTTAAACAGCATTATACTTCACATGTTGGACATAACACAATTTATGTTGTCACTCCAAAGCCAGCCGATTTTTGGCACGAAGATGTTGCCGGCATAATTGGTACACATGACTCTCCGTATGATGAGAGCATGAGATCGAATTGCATCTCCAGGCTTGCCGATAGTCTTAGGCCTTTTTTTCAGTACATAATTGTATGTGATGTTGATGAGATTATCGTGCCTCCTCCCGTTAACGGACGAACTCCGTTGCTATCTGAATATCTTTCATCCTGCCCAAGCACCTCAATTATATGGAGTATGGGTATTGATGTCATAGGCATGGATGAGGATCCACCTTTTGATTTTACCAAGGGAATTAGATCACAAAGAAGATATGGCATCTATAATTCTTCAATCAGTAAGCCGCATATCACAGCCAGATCCATTAGCTATTCGGGAGGCTATCATTATTGCAACTTCAGTCCGTCCAATCCATGCGTCGAATCATCACTTTATTTACACTGCTTTCATTTGAAGTACGCCTGCTCATCTGTCCGCAATTCATTGCATGCGGATATTCTTGATACTGATTATCAGGACTCTCAAATGAAGGATTATGCGGCTAGTACACTGAGTAAGGATCACTGTCATTTACGGCTTGCGACTATCAATGGTAGTCCTGTTCCCCTAGGCGACTCAAAGCTTCAACAGTTCCACGAAGAGTACCTCTTGAGTATCAAAGAAGTTGATGATCGTGGTTTTTTTGTTTCAGACTTTAGATACTTCGATTATCTTGTAGACTTAAGCTGAATAGAATGAAGCTTTCTTTAGAGCACGCAGTGATAGACAACATTGAGGAGTCCGCCATTTGTGGCTGGCTTGAGATCTCTCATACTGTCGAATCAACTAATGCATTTGATGAATTCCTTCACTTGTCTCTAGGCGGACAAGATAGATTTTATACAAGTTTTAACGTATCAAAGACCAACTCACCAATTATTTTTCGATTTGATATTCATACATGTCTCAACATTGATGAAATCTTGAGTATTATAACTGATGCTAAGCAGGGCCTGAAACTGAGCACAGCCTCTTCATCAATCATTGCAAAGGTCTGGAAGCCTATACAGGCAATAGCAATGTTACGTAGCCTTACAGATGCGGAAAGTAGAAGGCTCGAGACTCTATTGCGAAAACTTCCAAAAGGAAACAGTTATTTATCTTTCAGCCTGAACGGCAGATCCAATGAGTTCACCTTTAGTCATTCGAGTAGTTTAGTTTCTGCGGCTTCACAAGATCCGCGCCTACCTATCGAGACGCCTTTTATATCTGATGATAATATAGCCATCAAAGGCATTAATGGGCACCTATTTCTCTACCGAGGCTCTAACGACTTAATTGAACAGTATCATGCTAGTGATGATAGTGTTGTAGAGCTAGTGAACAAGTGGCAGACCTTATTCAAATGCAGAGAATCAGTCGTGGCGAGTAGTGGTTGCCTGTATTGTCAAGCAATAATCCCAGAAAAGTCCTCAGTGCTGCCAGAGTACTACCCTTTTGGCGTGACAACTCCTACACCTCTGCTACGTAGACTTAATCATGCAACACTAGGCAGTCACTTTTACATCGATATTTACAAGTCTTTGAAAGAATCTCCCTTTCGATCTTCAATCTACGCTTTGTCCGATACTCACCTAACCAGTCTTGGCGCTAGCGTAATAGCAAGTATTTTGTTGGACAAAATCTGTCAGACTCAAATCCAGATAGAGCCTATTGATTTTATCGAAAAGGACTTTAAAGGTGATTTATCGCGGCCAGGCTCCTTATCTGAGTATAGTGAGCTTTTAACGTTCTACAAGACAGTTCGCGTGAATGATAAAGTGTTAGACGCCCCGGTGTTGATTGATTCTGTCGACCCTGTCAATTCACATATAGGAATTCGCAGGCACTGGACATGCAGGACTTCCCTTCTAGATTCTAAAATTCTTATTTTTGGTAATTCATTCTTTGAAAGAGGTGGAACATCTCGCACACTTGCTTGGTGGTTTTCGAGACTATTCCGGGAGTGTATCTTTGTCTGGTCGCCAGAGCTTGATAGGATTGAAGTCGAGCATTATAAGCCTGATATAGTTATCTGTCAGACTGTGGAGCGATTTCTTCCCTCGGTTCCACTGATCTAGATTGAAAAGCGATTCCCACCCAAGAATAGCAGACTCAATACAAAATTTTGCGACAATCGCTCAATCAAGCTCGATGATCTCATCCCCCGATTTGATCCTTAGCCCGGAATGATGACGCCTCTCCATCCCGACCACTTCAACCACTAGGTAACCAGATGGAATCGATCGATGCGACCTTGCAACCAGGGCTGCAAAGCTGATGTCCGCTCTCGAATGGGGACAGCCCACAGCGTGGGTGTGGCGGAGATCTTCCAGTAACTGGGATTAAAATTCACGGTTGTGCTGGAGACCACTGGGCTGAACGCCATTGAACTCAACGCCTATTGCCGGGAGCGGGGCCTGCAACCGGAGTAGGTGGAACGCTGGCGACAGGAGTCACGGGGTGCCATGCAGCCCCATCCGGAAGCCGATTCTCCAGATCCGTCACGACCTGGCCTGACCTGTCAACGTCTCGATGCGTCTCAGGCTTCCTAAGAGTCATGCCAGCATGGCGCCACCGCCCTCAACCGGCTCCAACTGAACGAGACCTTGGCTTTGTTGATGGAAACCATTAAGCCATTTGAGCCCTGAGAACAGTGCGCCACCACCAGCGCCATCGGGGCGTCGTGCTCGTCAGGGGTGAGCACGCGCAAGTCACAGCAGAGCGGTACCAGTTCCAGTGGCCAGCTACTCGCTCAAGCGAATGGGCCTGCTCACCCACACTGGCTCGGATGTCGACAACATCGGTCGGCTAGATACCAGATCTGTACAGCCTGTACAGAACGCCGGATCCATGCGCGGAACCCACCCCAGCGAACCACCACCCGCAATCCCATCATCCGGCGTGCGCAGGCTGTAATGCCCGCGAAGGTCAGTAGCCAGCTCAATGACGGCAGCCGTGAGCTCCACCTAGATCAGATCCATGCGACAGAAAAAGGCATCAAAAGTGGCCAGGGTGACTGGATAGCGGCGACGCAGAGGGCCGACACGGCATTCCAACCAGCTAAGACGGCTCACGGCCGTTCCCATGCCTGGGTCGGTGGCCACCAGCTTGGCCAGCGCCTGCTTCAGGCCATGAACCCACTGCTCACGGCCCTCCAGCACATCGATCAGGGCAGTGGCATCAAAAAAGGCGTTCACCAGTCGCGCTCCTCCTCCAGCGCCGCATCAATCTCCTCCTTGGTGCGGCCCTCCGCTGCCACTGGGTAACGGAGCAACCACTCCAACGCTGAAACCTCAGGCGGCGGGGCCAGGGCGGCTCGCTGACACAGCTGCTGGTACTGGCGTTCGCTGAGCACGACCGCGGCCGTGCGGTTGCGTTTCATCAGCTGTACCGGACTCCGCTGCAGAGCCTCTTCGATGGCGGCGATCCCACGCCGCTTGAGATCACTGGAACTGAGCTGGCAGCCATCCACCCGATCCACCTCTCGCCAAGGCCACAATTTGCCCAACAGCCTAGCCGTGATTCAGTAATGAAAACGGTGCTGAAGCCTGCGTGGCTGAGAACCTCGGCTAGAAACTGCGGGCGCGATCCGGTCCTGTCCGCCCGGCCAGAGCCCAGACCTGTACAGCCTGTACAGAACGCCGGATTCATCCACCGAACCCACCCCAACGAACGCATCACCACCACCCGCAACCCTGAGCCTTACGCCTCCACCAGTTTCCAGAAGCCCCAGCGGCCCCCGAAGCGCTCCTGCAGCCGCGCCACGAAGGCGGCATGGTCGGGATGGCCTTGCCAGTCGTCGAGGCGGTCGGCGAGCAGATCGCAGCTGCGCAAGTGCTCGGCGGCGTGGCGGTAGCGCTGGCTGCGGCCCGTCTCCAGCGCCCCCCACACCATCGGCCGCAGCAGCAGCGTGGCCGCCAGGGGGTGGTCGGCGCTGAGCCGCTCGGCGGCGGCGCTGTGGAGGGCGTAGGCCTCCCCGTCACACGCGGTGGCCTGGGCCAGCACCAGGCGGGCGGCCCGGGCGAGCGCCCCCCAGGCCGCCAGGAACTCCAGCGCCAGCAGGCGGCTCGGATGCTGCTCGGCCAGCCGCAAGGCACGCTCCTCCGCCTCGACATCTTCAAAGGCATCGAGGCGCCGCAGGTAGTCGCGCAGGTGGGGGATCGAGAGGGTGCGGCAAAACCACTGCCAGCGCATCTCCTGGGCTTCGGCGGGGCGCTCCAATGCCTCGAGAACGTCCAGGCGGCTGTCCTGCCAGGCGCCATCGAGCCGGCCTGGGTTGTCTGCTGTGGCGCCATCGAGGATCTCCAGGGCCTGCGCCGCCCGGCCGTTGACCAGCAGGAACCGGGCCACGTCGGCGGCGATCGGTCGCCGTTGCAGGTCCGCGGCGCTGAACTGGCCCACGTAGCCCTCCACATCCCCTCGGGCCACGGCGATCTGCAGCAGCAGACGGCTGCCGGCACGGGCGCCGCGCTCGCGGCAGGCCTGCTCGAGCCGCTGCAGGCCCCCATCGCCGAGGGCCTCCGCCAGGGCCGGCACCAGAGCATCGAACGCTCCTTGGCTGTCCTCCAACAACAGCTCGGCGGCGTGCTCGGCCAGGGTCTCGGGCGCGAGCTGGGCGGCCACCGCCAGCGGTCCGAGCTGTTCAGCCGCACGCTCAAACACACCCTCCACCACACCGGTGCTGTCGGAGCAGCGCGCCAGCACCCCGCCGGCAATCTCCAGAAAGCGCAGCAGCAACTCACAGGCCCCCCGGGGATCTTCAGCGGCGATCGGACCGGTGATCGCCTGCCGCTGCGCTTCCAGATCCCTCAGCAGCGCGGGGCGCCGGGCCGAACCCACGAACGTGCGGGACCGATCGATCGCCGCCAGCCGCTTGCGCACCTCCTGGGCGGCACCACCGGCCCCCTCCGCCGCCGCCAGCGCCAGCCGCAGCCGCCGCTGGATCACCGCCTGGCCACTGGACACCTCGATCAGCAGCTCCGCCAACGCCGCCGCCCCCAGGGCCTCCAGGTTGCGGGCATTGAGGGTGCGCTTGCTGGCCACCGCGTCAGACCAGGGGGCGCGTGGGCTGAATCGGCGTCACAACAGCTGGCGGGGCCGCGGATGGCCTTTGTATGGAGCCGCGACCCTACAGCGTGTGGGACTGGCACCCTCCTGGTCGCCTCAAACGGATTCTGTACAGGCTGTACACAACGCAAAAGCATCCGCGACAAGGGCACCGCCGGCCCTTAGGCGAACCCAAAGCCCTCAAGCCGTCCCTGCGGCCCTCAGCTGGTCGCTTCGTTGCCGGCAACCCGATCGCCCCCTTAGCGTTAGCACGTTGCCCACCTTGGGCCCATGACAGTGGCACCGCCAGCTTCAACGTCCGCAGCGGCTCCGCCCCTGCTGCTTCCGCCAGACCTGCAGCTGAGCCCTGAACAGTTTCACGCCGTCTGTGCGGCCAATCCCGAGGCCGTGCTCGAACTCGATGCCTGTGGTCACCTGATCGTCATGACGCCCACCGGAGGGGAGACAGGAGCCCGCAACAGCACCCTGCTCGTGTTGCTGGACCTAGCCCTTCGCTCCAACGGACTGGACTTCAAGCTCTTCGACAGCTCCACCGGCTTCCAGCTACCAGATGGCTCCGTGCTCAGCCCTGATGCCTCGCTGGTGCGACGCGATCGCTGGTTGGCCCTGACGCTCTAGCAGCGCCGCGGTTTCCCGCCCCTCTGCCCCGACCTGGTGGTGGAACTGGCCAGCCCCACCGACGCAGGTCCCCGTGGCCTCGCTTCCCTGCGGCGCACGATGGCGCTCTATCAGAGCCATGGGGCCCAGCTGGGCTGGCTGCTGCTCCCGGTTGAGCAGTCCGTGGAGATCTGGACCAGCAGTGGCGAATCCCAGCGCCAGCCTGGGGCCACCCACCTCGATGGCGGCAGCCTGTTTCCCGGTCTTCAGCTCGACCTGGCCGACATCTGGCAGACCTGAAGCCGCAGCGCCGCCGCCGCGGCTCCGGCGCCGGCCAGTTCCAGGGCCTGGGCCAGGCTCAGCAGCGTCGCCTGCCGCTGGCTCAGGGCCACGGCCTGCTTCGACGCCCCCAGCGCCTCGGCATGTGCGAAGGCCAGCCCGGCCTGCTGCTGCTGTTGGCGCTCCTGGGCCGAAGGCTCGATCAGCTGGCTGAGGGCCACCCCATACCGCAACCACGCCTCCGCCTCGTGGCTTTCGAGCGGGTGGGCCGCGATCACCGCCCGCCAGTCCGTCTCCCTGCCGCTCGGGTCGCTCATCGGCCCAGCTCCGTCACCGCCTCGCCCCCCAGCCACGCCGCCAGACCCGTGGCCCCAGCCATCGCCAGCACCCCGTAGCGGCTCACCATCGCCTGGGCCAGGGGCAGCCGGTAGGCCCCGCCCCCGGCCAGCAACACCGTGAACGGCCGCTCCTGGTAAAGCGCTTCCACTGCCGTAACCAGGGCCTCCAGACTGTATTCGAAGCCGGCCGCGGGCCGCTGCGGGTGGCAGCTCTGGGGCACCGCCAGGCAGCGCAGGCCGAACGCCCCCCCTGGGAACAACCGCCCGGCCCGATGGGCCTCCAACAGCGCCTCGGTGGCTTCGGGGCCCTCACCCACCAGCAGCACCTCACCACCGCCCAGCCGCTCCAGCAGCTCGGAGCCGCGCGGCGGTTGGCGCCGCTGGCCCGGCTGCCCCCAGGGCTGCCACAGGTCGTGGGTGGCCGCAGCGTTGCTCCACACCTGGCCCTGCAGCAGGGCCTGCAGGGCCGGTCGGGCCCACTGCCGCAAGCTCTCCAGCGGTGCCTGGGTGGTGGTGTAGAAGCCGGCCTCCAGCTCGAAGCGCCGCAGCAGCTCCAGCGCATCCGGCTCAGCAGCCGCCTCGACAGCGGCCGCGCCCCAGAAGTCGTTGTCGTGGTGGCGGCGGCGCAGCTCGGCCAGGGCTTCCTCTAGGATCTCGGCCGGCCCTTCTGCGTGGCGCAGCAGCTGCAGCTCCAGCTCATCCAGCTCCACCACCAGCGCGCCGGGGCGCCACTCCACCGCCGGCAGGGCCGCGCCAGGCGCCCCGTCATCGTCCTCCAGCCACTCGGCCTCCAGCACCTCCAGGCCCTCGGTGGCAGGGCGGCCCACCGTGTCGCGGCCCTGCTGCAGCAGCTCCAGGCTGAAGCGGGCCCGCAGCAGCGCCGCCTCGAAC
>NZ_JAHLYP010000030.1 GCF_025127995.1 Synechococcus sp. CS-1332
CGCCCAGGGAGCCCTGCAGGCCTCCCAGGGCGGCGGCCCAGGGGATCAGCACGGAGAAGCCCCAGCACAGGGCGAGCACCAACTGGGGGTAGCCGAACCAGCGCTTGGCGGAGGGGTAGAGCAGCACCAGGGGCAAGGTCCCCAAGGAGAGGCCCACGCACAGCACCCGGCTGGCGGCGGGCAGGGCCAGCAGGGCCGCCAGGGCCACCAACAGACAGAGGAGCAGCATCGCCGCCGCGGTGCCCACCCCGAGGCGGCCATCGGCCAGGGGGCGGTGGCGGGTGCGCTCCACCAGGGGATCGATGCGCCGGTCCCAGAGGTCGTTGGCCACGCAGCCGGCGCCGCTCACCGCCAGGCCCCCCAGCACGATCCAGCCCACCAACTGGGCCGGAGGCGGTACGGCGGGACCCAGCCACAGGGCCCAGCCGGCGGGAATCAGCAGGATGAGTCGGCCGCTGGGCTTGTTCCAGCGCAGCAACTCGAGCCAGGCCAGGACACGGCCAGGCGCCATCGGGACGTTCACCGCTTGCAACGGTTGTATCCGGGAACCCTATCCAACTCCTGACGGTGGCGATCCCGTGCGTGGTGGCGATGGGGCGGCCGGTGGCAAAGTGGCGCCGCCGCTGCCCGGGCCGACTCCATGCCCCCGATCCCCGACACCGCCGGTACCGCGGAACGGCGGGTGGCGGCCATCGACATCGGCACCAATTCCATCCACCTGCTGGTCGCGGCGATCGATCCGGTCCTGCGCAGTTTCTCCGTGGTGCTGGCGGAAAAATCCACCACCCGGCTGGGGGAAAGGGATCCGGATTCCGGCGACCTCACGCCCGAGGCGATCGAGCGCGCCTTCCTGACCCTGCGCCACTGTCGCGACCTGGCCACCAGCCATGGGGTGGAGCAGATCGTCACCGCCGCCACCAGCGCCGTGCGGGAGGCCCCGAACGGCCGCTCGTTCCTGCAGGGGCTCCAGGACCAGCTGGGGCTGGTGGTGGATCTGGTCAGTGGGCCGGAGGAGGCCAGACTCATTTACCTGGGGGTGCTCTCGGGTCTTTCCTTCGGTGACCAGCCCTATTTCATCCTCGACATCGGCGGCGGCTCCACCGAGCTGGTGCTCGCCGATGGTCGCGATGCCCGCGCCCTCACCAGCACCCGCATCGGCGCGGTGCGCCTGCAGAGGGAGTTTTGCCGGGAGGACCCCCTGACGCCGGCTCGCCGCGGCTTTCTCGAGGCGTACATCCAAGGGGCAATGGATCCAGCCGTCGCCGAGGTGAAACGGGAATTGCGGCCAGGGGAGAAGCCCGTTCTCGTGGCCACCAGCGGCACCGCCATGGCGATGGCCGCCCTGGCTTCCGCCCAGGACGCCAATCCGCCCCTGAAGCTCGACGGCTATCGCTTGGGCCGGGCCCGTCTGGATGAGATCGTCGAGCGGCTGGTGGTGATGACCCCGGAGCAGCGCCGCGCTCTCACCGCCATCAATGAACGCCGGGCCGAGATCATCGTGCCCGGCGCCCTGATCCTCCAGACCACGATGGAGATCCTTCAGGTCAGGGAGCTGGTGGTCTGTGAGCGGGCCCTGCGGGAGGGCCTGATCGTCGACTGGATGCTGCGCAACGGTCTGCTCGTCGATCGTTTCAGCTTCCAGAGCACCATTCGCCGCCGCACGGTCCTGCACCTGGCCCGGACCTACGGGGTGGACACGGGCCGGGCTGACCGGGTCGCCAGCCATGCCCTCAGCCTCTACGACCAGACCCGGGGCCTGCTGCACGATGATGATGGCGACGGCCGCGCCCTGCTGTGGGCAGCGGCCCAGCTGCATGCCTGTGGCAAGCACGTCAACATCGCCGCCTATCACAAGCACACCTGGTACCTGATCCGCCATGGGGAGTTGCTTGGTTATTCCGAATCCGAGCACCTGATGGTGGCGGCCATCGCCCGCTACCACCGGCGCGGTCTGCCCAAGAAGCGCCACGAGTCGTGGCAGCTGATCGAGGCCGGGCAGCACCGTCACACCGTGTTCACGATGGGGCTGTTGCTGCGGTTGGCGGCCGCCCTCGACCGCCGGCCCGCCCCCGGCATTGAGGCGATCAGCGTCACCGCAGACGTTGAGCGGGCCCCCCAGACCCGTGGTTTCATGATCAGCCTTCAGCCAGCCACACCGGAGCCCGGTGAGCCCCCCCAGGATCTGAGCCTCGAGGAATGGAGCCTCCGCTCCTGCGCCGATCTGGTGCTGGAGGCCACGGGCCTGAGGCTCACGGTGCGGCAGGCGTCGCCCTGAAGGTGCGCCACACCACCTGATCGATCCGCCCCAGGGTCCTGGGGGCCTGGCTGCTTGAGGAGGCCGTCACCAGGTCCGGTCGGCCGGCCAGAACCCGCAGGCCCTGTCCCATGGGGAACTGCTTCTCGCCGGTGAAGGTGCCGCGGAACAGGGTGACCCCGGTGGCATCGCGGACCTCAAGCCAGCTGGGCTGGTTGCTTTGCAGCACGAGCACGCCCGCTGCCATCGAGGCCAGGGCCTGGCCTGGCGCTGCTGTGTGGTTGGTGATTGCGGCCGGCGACGGGGGCCGCGACGACTGCGGGGCAAAGACCTTCCCCTGCAGGGCGGCCATCCCAAGGCCGCCGCCCCCCAGCAGGAGCAAGGCCGCCCATCGCCAGCCGAGCGACCTGGCCCGGGGGGCGGGAGCTGGGGTGGGTCGTCGCTGCAGGGGGGTGACGGGGGCCGGCCGAGGCTTCACGCGCACCAGGCGGCTCTGCTGCAGGTCGCTGATCTGCTCGCTCACGTCGATTCCCAGGGCGCTCGCCACCCGCTTGGCCTGGGCCACCACGAAGACCGCTTCCGGCAGGTGGGTGTGGTCGCCTGTCTCAAGGGCGACCAGCTGTTCGGTGCCAAGCCGCAACCGTTCTGCCAATGCATCCAGGCTCAGGCCCTGGTCGCGGCGGGCTTTGCCGAGCCTTTCCCCCAGATGGACGAGTTCCGGGATCGGTGCAGTCCAGTCCTCTGAGGCCATGATCGCGGCAGGAGAATCAGGCAAGGGCAGGAACTCCTGAAGCTCAGCGTTGCCAGCAGTATGACGAGCGACCTTGGTGGCGACCAGCGCCGGTTGGACAGGCCGCCAGGGAGGGGAGAATGGAATGGATAAGATGGGCGATACTGGATTCGAACCAGTGACCCCTTCCGTGTGAAGGAAGTGCGCTACCGCTGTGCTAATCGCCCATTGTGGCTGTCGAAGTCTCGAAATCGCCTGAAAGAGAATCTTTCTGCGACTGGATTTCGACCAGGCCCCATGGCCTGAACCCTCCTACACGGTCGCCGTTCTCGCTGTCAAATCCCCTCAGCCGGCGCTGTCGCAGCCGTCGCTCACCCGTCGCAGGGCCATGGGGGCGAATTCAATGCTGGCCGGGCCGTTGAACAGATTGGGCTGGAGCTCCCTGAGGACCTGGGCGTCCTGGTCAAGCCGGTCCTGGGCGGCCCTGATCCGCTCGGCACGTTGCTGCCGCCACTGGGACTGCTGGGAGGCCACCTGCTGTTCCCAGGCGCCGAGGGCCGCCTCGTAACGGTCCCGGTCGAGCCGTTGGTCTTCCGGGCGATAGCGGGATTCCTTGCCGGCATCGAGGGGCTGGGGCGGCGCCACACGGGGGCTGTAAGCGCTGCTGCGAGCCGCGGCCAGCTCCTGTTCGGCCCTGCGCAACGACCCCATCAAGCGGGTGATCTTCGCCTGCCGGCTGCGGCAGGCCTCCAGGGCCGCCCGTCGATCCGCGGCCGCCTTTTCGGCCGCCCTCTCGGCCTCCAGGCTGGAATCCGAGTCGGGCAGGCAGCGGACGTAGCTGAGGGCCGCCGCGAGCGGATGGCCGGCGTCGGCACTGAGCCTGCGGCAGCGCTCCCGGCCTGCCTCGCTCACCGCGGTGAACTGGCAGCCGTTGCCCAACAGGGTCACGCTCAGAAGCACCGTGAGGAGGCGCCGGTGCCGGCTACCACTGGAACTGGCCATCGCCCCCGGAACTCCGCTCAGAGGAACACTGCATCCATTGTTGCCATCCTGCCGGTGTCCGGATGACCGAGGCGGCCGCCCCCCGTGGCGGTCCCCGCATGCCCGTGATCAGGCCGGCGGACGCACCACCCGGAAGGTCAGGTTGAGCCGCGGGGACGCCACCTTCAGGCGCCGCGGCAGCCCGTGCATCCAGTGCCGCTGGGTGGGTGGGTCCATCAACAGCAGATCCCCGTGGCCCAGTTCCACCGCCTGCGTTGGGGCCGTGTCCCGCTGGCGGGGACGGAAGCGCAGGGTTCGGCTGGCCCCCAGGCTGAGGGAGGCGATGGGAGCCTCCGGATCGAGCTCAGCCTCGTCATCGGCGTGCCAGCCCATGGCATCACGGCCGTCGCGGTAGAAATTCAGCAGCAGGGAATTGAACTCATGGGCTGCAGCCACCGCAACGCGCTGGCGAATGGCGCTGGTGAGCGGCGTCCAGGCTTCGATGGCGTTCTCCAGCCCGGAGTAGCGGTAGCCGCAACCCTGATCCGCCATCCAGCAGGTGAGACGGGGCATGGCGTGGCGGCGGCCGTACACGGTGATGGACTCCTGCTTCCAGGGCACCTCCTGTTGCAGCCGCTCCAGCCAGCCATCGGCTTCCGCGGCGTCCAGCCAGCCCCGCCAGTGGCGCAGGCAGGGCGTGGCTGTCGTCACTCGGCTCCGCCGCGGAACAGGTGGTTGTGGCTGGCGGAATAGAGCAGCGATCGGGCCTCGTCGGCGGCCCGCAGGGCCGGACTCACCACGTAGAGGGTGGTGCGAATCAGGTTTCGCTCCCGGCTGACCCGGGCCATGGAGTCCAGGGGCACCACCGTGAGCCATTGATCGGGCCAGCTGACCCGATACCCGATCGCGACTGGTGTGTCCGCCGGGTAGTGCTGCAGCAATTCGCTCTGCACCTCCTCCACGTGGCGGGCGCTGAGGTAGAGGCACAGGGAGGCCTGCAGGGCGGCGAGCCGGGCCAGGGATTCGCGCTCCGGCACGCCGGTGCGGCCGCCCGCCCTGCTCAGCACGATCGTCTGGACCCGGCCGGGGATGGTCAGCTCGGCCCCCAGGGCGGCGGCGGTGGCCTGGTAGGCGCTCAGGCCCGGCACCACCTCCACCGCCAGGCCGGCGTCGGCCAGCCGGCAGATCTGCTCCTGCAGGGCGCCGTACAGGCAGGGGTCGCCGTCGTGGAGCCGCACCACTCGCCGCCCCTGCTTGGCCCGCTCCAGCACCACCGCCATCACCTCCTCGAGGGTGAGGGTGCTGGTGCGGACCGTCTCACACTCCCGTGGCGCCAGGGCGGCGATCTGGGGATTCACCAGGGAGTCGGTCCAGACCAGCACCTCTGCGGCTTCGATGGCCCTGGCGGCCCTCAGGGTGAGCAGGTCCGGGGCTCCTGGGCCAGCTCCGACGATCTGAACGGTGGCTGTCATGCGGTCACGCCGGAGGGGTCGGGGAGGGGACGTCGGAAGCGGTACAGCCAGAGCAGACCCGCCCCCCCCAGCGCGATGAGCAGCAGGCTCATCAGCTGGGCCATGCGCAGGCCACCGGCACAGAAGGGCGGCTGGGAGAACAGGCAGAGGGGATCGAGACGCAGCCCCTCGATCCAGAAACGGCCAGAGCTGTAGGCCATCAGGTAGACGCAGCTCATGGCTCCGGCGGGTAGCCGCAGCCGGCCTTGGCTGCCCAGGCGGAAGAGGAGCAGCAGCAGGCCGCAGACCCCCAGATTCCAGAGGGATTCGTACAGAAAGGTGGGGTGAAAGGAAGCCTGCTCCAGAAACTCCGAGGGCCGGTTGGCCATCGGAATCGTCAGGGCCCAGGGGAGGTTGGTGGGCAGGCCGAAGGCCTCGGAATTGAAGAAATTGCCCCAGCGGCCGATCGCCTGGCCCAGGGCCACGGCGGGAACGAGCACGTCAAGCAACGGCCAGAAGGGTTGGCGGCGCCAGCGGCAGAAGAACAGCGTGACAAGGGTCCCCCCGATCAGGGCTCCGTGGATGGCGATCCCCCCCCGCCAGATGGCGAAGACATCGCTCCAGTTGTTGGTGTATTGGCGCCATTCCAGCGCCACGTAGTAGATCCGCGCCCCGACAACGGCACCGAGCACCATCAGGGGCAGGAGATCGGCGATCAGGGCGGGCTCAATGCCCCTGAGACGTCCGAGGCGCGTGGCAAGGAGCAGGCCCAGCAGCACCGCCAGGGCGATCAGCAGGCCGTACCAGCGAACGGAGATCGGACCCAGCTGGAAGATCAGGGGTCCCGGAGAAGTGAAGAGGCCGAGGAGGGCGCTCAGAAGCCCTCCGCCGCCTGGACCTTCTCCACCTGGCGCTTCTTGAGCACCAGCATGATCTGGGCCAGGGCCACGGCGGCGAAGAAGGCGAGGAGGCCGTAGATGCGCACAGGGTTCTGGAGGACCACTTCGGCGTCGATCTGACCGAAGCCGCCGACGTTGGGGTCGTTGGTGATCGGGGCGCCGGCCTCCACCACATCGCCGAGGGCGACGGTGAGGCTGGGTCCGGCCGGAACGGTCTCGGTAACGGTGCCGGCCGAACCGGTGATCTCCACCACGGTGGCGCCGTTCTCACCGGCGCTGATGGCGCTGACCGTGCCGGCCGCAGGGGCGGTATAGACGGTGTTGTTGGTCTTCTCTCCTTCCGGGGTCACCTGGCCGCGGCCGCGGTTGGCGCCCACATGCACCTGGTACTTGCCGAAGTGGATGGCGCTGTCGGTGGCCGGATCGGGGGAAAGGATCGGGAAGACGATCTCCTGGTGCTGGTCACCGGGGATCGGGCCCACCAGGAGGATGTTGGGCTGGTCGTCGCTGTACTGGGTGAAGTACACGCCGGCGGTTTCCTCCTTGAGTTCGTCGCTGAGGCGGTCCTGGGGCGCCAGGGTGAAACCGTCGGGGAGCATCACCACCGCACCCACATTCAGACCTGCGGGGCTGCCGTTGCCGGACACCTGCTGCACCGAGGTGTCGTAGGGGATTTCCACCACAGCCTTGAAGACCGTGTCGGGGAAGACCGCCTGGGGCACTTCCACCCGGGTGGCCTTCTTGGCCAGATGGCAGTTGGCGCAGACGATCTTGCCGGTGGCTTCACGCGGCGTGGCGTAGTTCTGCTGGGCCCAGAAGGGATAGGCCCAGCTGGGGCTGGCGCCCAGGAGCAGCGCGCCCGCCGAGAGGCTGAGGGTCAGGAGGGTGCCGAACAGGGGGGAGAGGAAGCGGCGCATGGGGGTGGTGGTGGCGGGCGTCGGAGAGGGAAGCGGGGGGAGGAAGATTCAGGCGCCGATCACGCCCACCAGGCCTTCTCGCCGGTGCGGAAGTCGGTTTCAGTCCACGGGCCGAGGAAGACGTTGTCGTTCTCAACGCTGACGTGGGCCAGGGCCAGGGAGAGGGGAGCAGGGCCGCGCACCACCTTGCCTGTGGCGTCGTACTGGCTGCCGTGGCAGGGGCAGATGAACCGGTTGGCGCCGCTGTTCCAGGGCACCACGCAGCCGAGGTGGGTGCAGATGGCGTTGATGCCGTAGTCGCCGATGGCCTCGCCACCCTCCACCAGCAGGTAGGTCGGGTCACCCTTGAGACCCTGCACCAGGCTGCGGTCGCCTTCCTTGTGGGTGGCCAGCCAGCCGGTGGCCGTGACGCTGTTGCCCAGCTCGTCCTTGGCGGTGACACCGCCACCGCTCCCGGCGGCCTTCGGCGGGATGAAATAGTTCACCACCGGGTAGAGGGCACCCAGGGCCACCCCCGTGACGGAGCCGAAGGTCAGCAGGTTCATGAACTGCCGGCGACCCATCCCGGGCACATCAGCCGCTCCACCGCCGTTCGAGGAGGCCGCAGGAATCTGGGTCATAGGGAACGGCGCGGTGTGACCGATTGACGTGGCGCCCATTATGAACCTTGCCCTTCCCGGGCCGGGTCCGAGTCGCACCCGCCGGAGGCCGGCTGCAACATGCTGTTGTGGAGTGCGCCTGCCGCCATGACCTCAGCTGAGCCGCTGCAAAGGGAGGAACTGCTGGCGTTGCTGCGGACACGCTGGCAGGCCACCTATGACCTGCAGCTGGTCCAGCGTCGCGGCCGTTTATACCTGCATGTGATGTGGGGCTACTTGGAGCAGCAGTCCTTCCCGCTGACTCCCGAGGCCTACGAAGAACACCTTGAGGAGCTGGTGGGCTCCCTCAATGGCCTCGGCGTGGCCGCCCAGGTGCGCCACTGGCTCCAGACCACCACCGACAAGCCCAGGCTGGGCAAAGCACTCTCCCTACCCCTGGAGCTCCCCGAGGGCCGCGCCAGCGAATTCATGCTCTGAGCCCGCCCCTCAGGTGGAGGGCGACGGGCTGGGCCGCAGCCCCTCGGCCAGGGCCACCAGCGCCACCCCCAGCAGGTAAAGGGCCGTGATCGCCCCGGTGAGCAGCAGCATCGTGATCGGATCGGTGGAGGGCGTCAGCACGGCACCGGCCAGGGCCGCCGCCAGCACCACCCAGCGCCAGGCGCCCAGCATCGTGCGCCAGTCGATCAGCCCCAGGGCGCCCAGCAGCAGTTGCAGCACTGGCAGCTGGAACGCCAGGGCCGTGGCCACCATCAGCAGCAGCACAAAGTCGAGGTAGCGCTCGATCGACCAGATCGGCTCCACCACGTCGGCGCCGTAGGACACCAGGAAGCGCAGGGCGGCCGGCACCAGGGCCCACCAGGCGAAGGCCAGACCGGCGGCAAAGAGCACCGTGGAGCCGGCGACGGCGGGGGCCACCAGGCGCCGCTCGCGCCGGCTGAGCCCCGGCAGCACGAAGGCCAGGGTCTCGAACAGGACGTAGGGCAGGGCCAGGGTGAGCCCCGCGTAGCCGGCGACCTTCAAGGAGACAAACAGGAATTCACCCGGGGCCAGCTGCAGAAAGCGGATGCCTTCGGCCGGCACCTCCAGCAGCTTCACCAGCGGCCGCACCCCCACCAGGCAGACGGCGGCACCGACCACCACCGCCAACAGGCTGCGCAGGACGCGCCGGCGGAGTTCCTCAAGGTGCTCCACCAGGCTCATCTGCACCTCGCCGGGGAAATTGTCCTCGGGGATGAACTCGCTCATGGTCGTTCTGTTCCCGGCAGCCTAGGGGGCTCCACCAGGAGGCCAGCGGCCCGCTCGGGGACCGCCCAAAGCACCTCGCCGCCGCGGTGGCGCACCGTGCCGGGGCCAGCGCCGGCGATGCGCTGCAGATCTCCGGTCGGCACCATCACCACCGGCACCCGGCCGTTGGCCCTGCCCCGGCTGAAGTGGGCCGCCAGGTCGGCCGCCTCCCGCAGGTCCTCGTCGCTGGGGGTGCCCTCCGAGCCCTTGAGCACCACGTGGCTGCCCGGGCACTCCTGGGCATGGAACCAGAGATCGCCGCGCCGGGCTTGCTGAAGGCTGATCCACTCGTTCTGACGATGGTTGCGGCCCACCTGCAGCCGCAGGCCACCGCTGCTGCGCAGCTCCAGGGGGCATGGAGCGCCACCGGCCGGTCCGCGCCGTGTGCGCCGGGAGGGCCCGGACCCCTGGCCGTCCCGGCAGGGGAGCAGGGCCGGCAGGTCCTCCTCCACGGCGGTGAGCTGGTCCTCGTTCTCCGCCTGTTCCAGGAAGGTGAGGCTGGTTTCGATGGCGGCCAGCCGCTGCTGATGCAGCTCCAGCCTGGGAGTGATCGCGTCCACGGAGCGGCGCAGCTTGCGGGCCTGGCGGTAGAGGCGCTGGGCTTCGTCGATCGCGTCCCGGGAGGGCGTCGGCTGGCTCAGCAGGCCGTCGGCCCGGCGCTGCATGGCTTCGCTGCCGGGCACCGCCGCCAGCAGGCTCTGCTGCTGGTCGGCGTTGCGGCGCTCCCGCACCGAGGCGTTCTGGAGTCGCTGCCGCAAGCTCGCCCGCCGCTGCTCCAGTCCCCGACGCCCGAGGCGATCGGCGTAGTAGGCCGCCAGTCCCCGGTTGATCGCCCAGGGGGTGGGCGCGGCGGCCGGTGTCTCGGGGTCCCAGCAGCGGTAGTCGCTGGGGCCGCCCCAGCCCAGGGCGAACCGCTCCTGCTCCACCGTTTCCAGCCAGAGGCGCCAGCGCCGCCAGAGCTTCTGCCATTGCTCTGCCTGCAGGGTTTGCACCGGCAGGGGCAGCCAGGCGTCCGCCAACTGGCGGGCCAGGGCCGGGCCGACCCCCTGATAAGCGCCCATCAGCGCCTGGCCGACCGTCTGGGGCAACAGGCCGAGGCGTCGCTGCCAGGAGGCGAAGTCCTCCTGGAGCCGGGGTGGTTCGCCCGCCATGGGCGGCGGCGGCGCGTAGGCATCCCCGGTGCCGATCGGCCGCAGGCGTGATCGGTCCTGGCGGACCTGGCGGGCCAGGGTGATCACCCGCCCGTCCTCGTCCAGCAGGAACAGGTTGCTGTGGCGTCCCATCACCTCCAGCACCAGCTGCCTCGCGATCGGCTCACCGGGCCTGGGGGCGAAGCCCAGGGCCACCACCCGTTCCCAGCCCTGCTGCTCCAGGCTCACCAGGGCCAGACCGCGCAGGCCGTGTTGCAGCTGCTGGGCCAGGGTGCTGCCATCCCCCAGCCGCAGCGGCGGGTCGATGGCCAGCAGGCGTGGCGCCTCCGCCAGCCAGCTGAGTTCCAGCCAGTGGGTTCCCTGCAGGCTGCGCAGGCCCAGCTGCAACCGATGGGCATCGGGCTGCTGGGCCTTCTCGAAGCGACTGGGCAGCAGGCCGCTGCGCAACTCGGCCAGCACGGCGCGCAGGCTGGTCACATCCATGGCCTGGATGGGCGGGGATGGGGCCATCGCCTCCACTAGCGCTTCCGATGCGGTCCACCCCTACTGTGCGCCCCAGCGCCAGCGATCCATGCCATCCCCCCCCTCCCCCGGTCGGCTCACGGTGATCACCGGCCCCAGCGGGGTGGGCAAGGGGACCCTGGTGGCCCGGCTGCTGCAGCGCCATCCGGGGCTGTGGTTGTCGGTGTCGGCTACCACCCGAACGCCCCGCGCCGGGGAGATCGATGGTCAGCACTATTTTTTCCTGACCCGGCCCGACTTCGAGCAACGGATCTCCACGGAGGGTTTCCTGGAGTGGGCCGCCTTCGCGGGGAACCTCTACGGCACCCCCCGGGGGCCGGTGGAGGAGCACCTCGACCAGGGCCAGCCAGTGCTGCTGGAGATCGAGCTGGAGGGGGCCCGCCAGGTGCGGCACACCTTCCCGGCGGCCTTCCAGCTGCTGATCAAGCCACCCAGCTTTGAGGAACTGGAGCGCCGCATCCGGGGCCGGGGCACCGATGGCGAGGAGGCGATCCAGAAGCGTCTGGCCCGGGCCCGGGTGGAACTGGAGGCCGAGGCCGAGTTCGATGCGGTCCTGGTGAACGGCGACCTGGAGGCGGCGGTGGCCGAACTGGAGCTGCTGCTGGGGTTTCGTGACGCCGTCTGACAACCCTGTCATGGCTGACAGGTGAAACCCGCAAGGGCTGGCGACAAGGAGCGACGACTGGCCAAATAAAAGCGGCCCGTACAAGGGCCGCTGGGCGAGGTCAATGGTGCTTGTTACAGGCTTCAGAGGGGATGGATGATCAGATCCGGGAAGAAGCGGAAGACCTCGATCGTGATGCCTGCGGTCAGCGTGAACCAGACGGCGGCGACAACGGGAGCGGTGGTGAGGAATTTCTTCATGGTTCTTGGAAGTCAGCGGGGGGAGACAGTCACTTTGTCGTCGGATTCGACCATGGCTCCGCTGGTGAATTCCTTGAGGGCCGCCAGGGGCCAAACCGCCGCGGCCAGTGTGGTTTTGAACGCCAGGGGCAGATCGATCTGAATTTCACGCATGGTGGCGTCCTTGCTGCCGCGGATGGCGATCAGGTAGCCACGGCCAGCCCAGCCGATCGTGCCAGCGATGTACAGAAAGAGGAGGCCCGGGATCGTGAAATCACCGGCGTGGCTCCAGCGGCCGTCAGTGATCAGATGGGGCAGGCCATCGGTGCCGCAGAGGGACTGGCCGTAGTACGCGAAGCGGGCTTTGGCTTGATCGGTCTTGGCTCCGGCGGCGCGCTGCTGGAACCGGGGAGTCTCGCTGCAGGGTGTGAGTCCGCCGATGTCGGCCTGGGCCGAAGGGGCGAAGCCGAAAAGCAGGAATGCCGACGCGAGCAGGGCGAAAACCCTGCTGGCGAAGGTACGGCTGGAAAGAAGACGGCGCATGGAGAGGGGCCGCGGTGGAACTGCCGCGGGGCAGGATGGCTCGTGCGGACAGTAGGGGAGCTCTCCGGGGAGCATGAGCACGGTTCTGGCCCTCGAAACAAGTTGTGACGAGTCGGCGGCGGCGATCGTGTCGGGACGGCGGGTGCTGGCGGGGGCCGTCGCCTCCCAGATGGAGGAGCACGCCCGCTGGGGCGGGGTGGTGCCGGAGATTGCCTCCCGTCGCCATGTGGAGGCGTTGCCGGCCCTGATCGCCCAGGTGCTGGCGCAGAGCGGTCTGGCCATGGCCGACCTGGATGCCATCGCCGCCACGGTCGCCCCCGGTCTGGCCGGGGCCCTGCTGGTGGGCTCGGTGACCGCGCGAACCCTGGCGCGGCTGCATGGCAAGCCGTTCCTGGGCGTGCACCACCTGGAGGGCCATCTCTGCTCCGTGCATCTGGGTGATCCCCTGCCGGAGGGGCCCTACCTGGTGCTGCTGGTGAGCGGCGGCCACACCGAGCTGGTCCGGGTTGATGCCCCCGGGAGCTACGTGCGCCTGGGCCGCAGCCGCGACGATGCCGCCGGGGAATGCTTTGACAAGGTGGCCCGACTGCTCGGGCTCGGCTATCCGGGCGGGCCGGCCATCGAGACGGCGGCGCTGGAAGGGGATTCAGGCCGCTTCCGCTTTCCCAAGGGGCGTGTCTCCCTCCCCCAGGGGGGCTACCACCCCTACGACTTCAGTTTCAGCGGCCTCAAGACAGCCGTGCTCCGCCAGGTGCAGACCCTCAGCCGCGACGGCGGCACCCTGCCGGTGGCCGACCTGGCGGCGAGTTTCGAGCAGGTGGTGGCCGAGGTGCTGGTGGAGCGCAGCTGCCGCTGCGCCATCGAGGCGGGGCTCAAGACCGTGGTGCTGGTGGGGGGTGTGGCCGCCAACCGGCGCCTGCGCCGCCTGATGGCGGAGGCCACCGCTGCCCGCGGCCTCTGCTGGCGCGTTGCGCCGCTCGCTTATTGCACCGATAACGCCGCCATGGTGGGCCTGGCGGCCATCGAGCGCTTCGATGCAGGCGGGCGCAGCCCGATCGCCCTGGGGGTGGCGGCCCGGCTCCCCCTGGAGCAGGCCGGCACCCTCTATGCGCCACATCCTCCCTTTTGATGCCCTTAATGTGGACGAATCGGTCGATGGACTGGCCCTATGGCCCCTGCGAATCCCCTGCCCATTGAGCAGGTTGATACCTCCCTCAGCGACACGGAACCCGTGTCCCAGCAAGAGCTCAACGCCTGGCGTCGCGGCTTCACACCCCAGGCGGAGATCTGGAATGGCCGTCTGGCCATGCTCGGACTTTCCGTCGGACTTGGCGTTCTGCTGCTGGTGCGCCTCGCCGGAGGCTGAAGACTCAGGTCCGTCCCCGCAGGGTCTGGGCCAGTTCGCCGGGCCTGAGGCTGGCGGCAAGAGCTTCCTCTGGATTCACTTTTCCGGCTGAAACCAGATTGGCCAGGTATTGGTTGGCAGTGATCATGCCGTCAAATCCGCTGCGGGCCATGATCGCTTCGATTTCATCAAGATTGGCTCTCAAGATGTAGTCCTTGCAAGCGTCGGTGTTGATGAAGACGTCGTGGTAGGAGGCTCGTTTGCCATCCACCGTTTTGATCAGTCCCTGGGAGATCACCCCAAGCAGGGAATCGGCCACGGCCCGCCGGACGATGTCCTGTTCATCGGGCGGGTACATCCCCAGCATCCTCTCGACGGAGCGCACAGCCGAATTGGTGTGCAGAGTTCCCAACAGCAGGTGACCGGTCTGGGACGCTTCGATGGCGGTGGTGAGGGTGTCCTGGTCCCGGATCTCCCCCACCAGGATGACATCGGGATCCTCCCGCAGCGCGGCCCGCAGGGCCGTTTTGAAGTACTTGGTGTGGGTGCCCAGTTCTCTCTGGCGGATCAGGGACTCGCGGCTCTGATGCACGAACTCCACGGGATCCTCGATGGTGAGGATATGGCGCTTCATCGTGCGGTTGATGTGGTCGATCATCGCGGCCAGGGTCGTGCTCTTGCCTGAACCGGTGGGTCCGGTGACCAGCAGCATTCCCTTGGGCCGCTGGGCCAGATCCTTGAGCACCTGGGGCAGGTTGAGCTCGTCGATGCTGGGCACATTCTGCGGAATCAACCGAAGCACCATCGCCGGACCCTGCAGCGATTCGAGCAGGTTGATCCTGACCCGCACGAAGCTGAAAGCGAAGGATCCGTCGTGTTCCTTCTGCTGGACGAAACGGTCAATCTGGGCAGGTTCCATGATCTCCCGCAGCCAGTCACGGAATGTGCCGGGATCGGTTACATCCAAACCAGCCAGAATCATGTCGCCGCGATAGCGGAATCTGGGTCGTTCACCAACGCCGAGGTGAACATCAGAGAAATTGCGTTCGAAGGCCACCCGAACGATTTGCTCCAGCGTTGGCGGGGATCCCCCCTCGGCGGACATCGGCGGAGCCTGACCCGATCGGGCCGCCATCGCCTGATTGACGGCCACGGGAGGGGGTGGAGGTGGCGCCTGTGGCATGGAAGAACTCTGCAAAACGGACGGGCGATCCAGTTGAAGGGCTCGGTTCTAAGCCGCAACTCTAGGTGCGGATTCGCCTCTGTGAACATCAGCGTGGCGCTGCGGCCTTTGCCGTTGGGGAGGGTCGATCGGAGGCTCCCTAGGATCCCTTCACCCGCTTAGGCCCGTGTCCCCACAGCCCCTGGTCAGCATCGTTCTGGGCACGCGCCCGGAGGCCATCAAGCTGGCGCCGGTGATCCTGGCTTTTCAGCGGGCCCAGGAGTTCCGCACCCGGGTGGTGCTCACGGGGCAGCACCGCGAGATGGTCACGCAGGTGATGCGGCTGTTCGACCTGAGCGCCGACCACGACCTGGCCCTGATGGCACCGAAACAGACGCTCACCCACGTCACCTGTGCGGCGCTTCAGGGGCTGAAGGAAGAGTTCGAGGCGCACCGCCCCGATCTCGTTCTGGTTCAGGGCGACACCACCACCGCCTTCGCCAGTGCCCTGGCCGCCTTCTATGAGCAGATTCCCGTCGGCCATGTGGAGGCCGGCCTGCGCACCAACGACCTGCTCGATCCCTTCCCTGAGGAGGCCAACCGGCGCCTGATTTCCCAGCTGGCCCGCCTTCATTTCGCCCCCACCGCCCAGTCGGCGGCGAATCTGGAGGCCTCGGGGGTGGTGGGCGAGATCCTCACCACCGGCAACACGGTGATCGATGCCCTGCTGTTGATGGCCCGTACCGCTCCCGACTGGGACCTGCCCGGGCTCGACTGGCAGAACCAGCGCGTGCTGCTGGCCACGGTGCATCGACGCGAGAACTGGGGGGAGCGGCTGCTCGACATCGGCAAGGGCTTCCTGGCGCTGCTGGAGCGCTTCCCCGACACGGCTCTGCTGCTGCCGCTGCACCGCAATCCCACGGTGCGTGAGCCCCTGCAGGCCCTGCTCGGCTCCCATCCCCGCGCCTTCCTTACCGAACCCCTCGATTACGACCGGCTGGTGGCGGCCATGCGCGGCTGCACCCTGCTGCTCACCGATTCCGGCGGTCTGCAGGAAGAAGCGCCTGCCCTGGGCAAGCCCGTGCTGGTGCTGCGCCGCACCACCGAACGGCCTGAGGCGGTGGCGGCCGGCACGGCGAAGCTGATCGGCACCGACAGCGGGGCGATCCTGGACGAAGGCAGCCGGCTCCTGGACGACCAGGAGGCCTACCAGGCCATGGCCCACGCCCACAACCCCTTCGGTGATGGCGAGGCCAGCGGCCGGATCGTGGAGGCGGCACGGCGCTACCTGGGCGTCAGCGCCGCCTAGGGACGCTTCTTGGCCCAGGGGGGCAGATCGATGAACACCCGGGTGCCGCTCTCCAGGCCCGTGAGGATCTGGGTGTCCTTGCCACTGCTGGCCCCTAGCTCCACCGGCTGGAAGGTGGGTTCCTGACCCTTGCCCACCAGCAGCACCCCGGGGCGGCCGTCCTCGGTGACGATCGCCACGGTGGGCACCACCGTTCGGGCCTGGAGGGTGCCGGTCTGGAAATCGATGTCGGCGGTCATGCCGATGCGCAGTTCCGGCGCTGGATCGACGAGCTGGAGCTTCACCTCGAAGGACGTGACGTTGTTGGTCTTGACGGCGCGTGGGGCGATCTGACGCACCCGGGCCTGGAAGCGACGGTCCGGGAAGGCATCGACGCGCACGCTGGCGGGCAGGCCCACCGTCAGCCGGCCAATGTCGCTCTCGGGCACCTTGGCCACCACCTCCAGGCCCTCGGAGAGCTCGACGATCGAGGAGCTGGTGGCGCCGGCCGTGGCCGACGCGGTGGTGGTGGGGGTGACGAAGGCGCCGGGCTCCGCGTAGCGCTGGCTGATCACCCCGTCGAAGGGGGCCCGCACGGTCAGCTCGCTTTTCTCCACCTGCCGTTGTTTGAGCCGTTGCTGGGCCGCAGAGGTGGCCAGCCGCCGCACTTCCGCGTCGGCCCGGAAGCGGTTCATGTCATTGAGGCTGATCGCCCCCTGGCGGAACAGGGGTTGGTTACGGCGCAGCTCGCTGTCGCTGCGGCGTTGTTCCGCCTGCGCCGAAAGCACGTTGGCCTGCAGTTCGGTCAATCGGTCGCGCAGGTCGCCGTCATCCATCAGGGCCAGGGGCTGGCCCTTGCGCACCGTGTCGCCTTCGTCGACCAGCAGCTGCAGCAGGATGCCCTGCCGCTTGGGGCTGACGTTCACCCGCTGGACGGCATCCAGTTCACCGCTGGCGGTGATCACCCCGGGCAGGGATCCTTCGCGGGCCACCACAGTGAAGGGGGCGAGGTCGCGGCCGGCCTGCATCCGTTGCCGCTGCCAGATCCCGGCGGAGGCCAGCAGGGCCAGCCCCACCGCCAGGCCGATCCAGAGGCGACGACGGGAACGACGCTTCGCCGCTACCGGGGCGGCCGGCGGCGCCGGGCTCCGGGTCGGAGTGGGAGCCGGCGGCAGGGGGGTGAGGGCGGGAATGGGCCAGCGTTTCGCTGATGACAGTTTCGCTCGCCTGGGCCGCTGTTGTGGACGGCGGGAGACCGAATGGGCCCTGGCACGGTGACCCCTAGATTTCGCCCATGCTCAAAGCCGGAATCGTCGGGCTGCCCAATGTGGGCAAGTCGACCCTTTTCAACGCCCTGGTGGCCAACGCCCAGGCCCAGGCGGCCAACTTCCCCTTCTGCACCATCGAACCCAACGTGGGAGTGGTGGCGGTGCCCGATGAGCGCCTGCAGAAGCTTTCCGACCTCTCCAGTTCGAAGGAGATCGTGCCGACGCGCGTCGAATTCGTGGACATCGCCGGCCTGGTGCAGGGGGCGAGCCAGGGGGAGGGGCTGGGCAACAAGTTCCTGGCCAACATCCGCGAGGTGGACGCGATCGTCCACGTGGTGCGTTGCTTCGATGACGACGATGTGATTCACGTCTCGGGCAGTGTTGATCCGGAGCGGGATGCCGAGATCATCAACCTGGAGCTGGGGTTGGCGGATCTGGCCCAGATCGAGAAGCGCCGCGACCGGCTCAAGAAACAGATGCGCACCAGCAAGGAGGCCGCCGCCGAAGACGCCGCCCTGGCCAGGCTGCAGGCGGAACTGGAGCAGGGTGGCGCCGCCCGCCGGGTGTCCCTGAGCGAGGAGGAGCAGGACCTGGTGCGCAACCTCGGCCTGCTCACCGCCAAGCCGATCATCTACGCCACCAATGTGAGCGAGGACGACCTCGCCGGGGGCAACGCCTGGGTGGGCGCCGTGGAGGCGCTGGCCGTCCGGGAGGGGGCCGAAGCCGTGCGCATCTCCGCCCAGGTGGAGGCCGAACTGGTCGAGCTGGCCGCCGAGGAGCGCGCCGACTACCTGGCCGGGCTGGGGGTGAACGAAGGCGGCCTGCAGAGCCTGATTCGTGCCACCTACCGCCTGCTGGGTCTGCGCACCTACTTCACCACCGGCGAGAAGGAAACCCGCGCCTGGACGATCACCGCCGGCATGACCGCCCCCCAGGCTGCCGGTGTGATACACACCGACTTCGAGCGGGGCTTCATCCGGGCCCAGACCGTCGCCTACGGCCAGCTGCTGGAGGCTGGCACCCTGGCCGAAGCCCGCAACCGGGGCTGGCTGCGCAGCGAGGGCAAGGAATACGTGGTGGCAGAGGGGGATGTGATGGAGTTCCTGTTCAACGTCTGAGCGGATCGCCCGTGGCCACACCCGTCGGTTTCATCGGCCTGGGGGCGCTGGGGGCTCCGGTGGCGGCCAACCTGCTGGCCAAGGGCTTTCCACTCACGGTCCACAACCGCCATCGGGAGCGGGAAGGGCCCCTGGCCGCCG
>NZ_JAHLYP010000031.1 GCF_025127995.1 Synechococcus sp. CS-1332
GATCGGTGGCGCCATACACAATCAGCTCGGCATCGGCCACCAGCCAGAAGGACCGCTGCCGGGAGCCCACCCCACCCATGCCGGAGGCGCTGCGGCCCGAGGCCCAGGGGCCGGCGCCGGAGGCGGAGAACTCGCCGCCGCCCTGCAGGCCGGCGGCAGAGTCGCGCTCGAGCTCGTGGAAGGCCTCGGAGCCGCGGCCCAGGCGGCGCCACTGGCTGGTCGCGCTCTGGTAGAGCCGCTCGTGCAGGCCGGAATCGACCGCTTCGGCGGGAGCCGGCAGGCTGGCGCTGGCGGAGGAGGGGAACGCCTCGAGGGAGAAAGGAACGAACTGATCGAGGATCTGCTCAGAGGGATGCAGCGACGGCACCCGGGCGACCGAGGAATAGGCCAGGGAGATCCAGCCGCCGCCACCGCCCTTGCGGTAGCCGAGCTCGACCCGGTAATCGCGGTCGGAGAGGGGAACGGGGAGGTACCACTCGGTGGCGTGGCTGTCGACCACCACCTCCTGGAGGGTGTGGGGGTGGGCAGAACCACCGGCCAGGCCGGTCACGTCGGCGACGCGCAGGCAGAGCTGGGAGGCACCGGCATGGAGGGCGCCTGAGAGGTCGTCCTCGGAGATGTCCCAGAAGACATAGGCCCACTGGGGATCACGGGGCAGGAAGACGACGCGGGTCTCGGCGGCGGGCCGCGGCGCCGGGAGCATCTCCGCTTCGATGAGCTCGAGACTCCGCCCTTCCCCTTCCTCCACCTGGCGGGTGCTGATGGCTTCCACCAGCTCCTCCTTGGACTTGCGGCTGTACAGAGAAACGCCGAGGTCACTGGCGATCTGCCGCAGCTGGCGCAGCGTCATCATCGCCAGGGAGGTCAGCGTCTTCTGGCTCACAACATCAGAATTCGTTTGGGATCAGTCTGGAGGAGGTTCTCCCCTTTGGTTGAGGCCGTTCCACGGTGGTCAGGAACCACTGACGGCCTGAGGGGTGCTCCGCCGCCACCGGGCTGTCCAAGCCTAAAAAGGCCCCTGCAGCAATGACGCTGCAGGGGCCTGGTGGAAGGGGGGTATAGCCGTACAGGCCTGGGTTCAGCGACCGATGCTGCGGTAGGGAACCTTGGAGAGGTAGTCCATGCCGGTGTTGCCGGCGGCGGCGCGGCCGACGCCACGCAGGGCGGGGAGGGTGCGGACCCAGGGGAGGTAGTCCTGCGGGAAGCCGCCGCGGCGCTGCTGGGCACGCTCGGGGAAGCTGCGTGTCTTGCCGGTGTAGACGATCTGGGGGAAGCCCAGGATGCCCCGGTAGTACGACTCGTAGCGGGGGGAGGTGAGGTTGAAGGGGGTCTCACCGACCTCACGGAAGCCCACCACCCGGTTGCGGTGGTAGGGCACGGTGTCGTAGCCGAAGGCGTCGAGGTACTCGTCGGAGTCGAGGATGTCGTCGACCATGCCCCGGACCCCACGGGTCATCAGCACGGCGGACCAGGCGATCTCCTCGGACTTGCCGTGGACCTGGCGACCCAGCAGCTTCTCGACCAGGTGGCGGGCCACCCGATAGTTGCTGTTGAGGTTGTAGAAGCTGCGGTTGAAAGTGTCCGACAGGCACAGGGAGCGGATGAACTCCCGCACGTTGATCTGGCCGTCCCGCAGCTGGGATTCAAGGGTGCGGTCGCGGTCGACCTTGAAGGCATGGAAGAAGATCTGGCGGTAGGCCGCTTCGATCACGAAATTCTGATCTTCCCGGTCCATGGCCTTGTCCATGGACACAGCCTTGGGGTCCTCGTCGGAACCCACCCGGAACGGCGCCACGCGCGAGTTCTGGGAGGTGGGGGCGTACTTGAGGAGTGGAAGAGCCACGCGTGGTCCGGCATCCGTCGTTGGGGATCGTAGAAGTAGGGCCCCGGCGCCCCCGGGCGCGGGAGGGCAGGGCTCACAGTCCGTAACGTTGGCGACACAACGCCAGCGGGGCCGACCTCACCAGCCCAGGGCAGACAGGCAGGCGGTTTCGGGGCTGGTGGCGGGGCTGTCCGGGGCCGTGGATTCGCCCTCAGGGGCGCTGGTGGGCGATGCGGGCTCGCCGTGGATCCGGGTCTCGACGCAGAAGGAAGCGGTGTTGGAGAGCCCCTCGACGGTGCTGGTGCGCAGGCGCACGTCGGGCCCGGCGAAGCTGAACCGCTCCAGGCTGTTCATCGTCTCGTAGCTGGTGGTGAGCAGCAGGCCGTCCCGGTCGTCCATGGCGAAGTGACCCGCCACCGGCGCCGTTTCGGCGTAGCCCCGATCGCGCAGCAGCAGGCCCTGGCGGCCGCGTTCATCGCTGGGGATCAGGCCGAAGACGCTTTCGCCCTCGTGGGCCTCGCCGGCCTTGTCCCAGGCCATCGAGCCGCTCCAGCGCACCTGGCAGCCCCCCACCAGGCCAGCCGGATCCTGGCCGTGCAGGACGGCGATCGCTTCCAGGCGCGGATCGGCCGCCTCCAGCTCCACCACTTCAATGAAGGAGCCACCCGCCTCGGCGCGGCGGTGCAGCAGGTGGTGGCTGCTGCGCTGGGAGCGCCAGCGGCCGCAGCTGAGCTGGAAGAAGCTGATGGCGTCGGCGATGGATCCGCTCACGGGGGCTCAGGCGATGGGGCGCGATCAGGCGATGATCGCAACTCTTCCACCCTCCCGCGGCACCTTGTCCGCCGCTCCCGTCGCCGCTGCCCTGGCGGCAGCGTTCTGCTGGGCCTTCGCCAGCCTGCTGTGGCGCCGGCTGCCCACCTCCCTCTCGGCGGCCCGGCTGAACCTGCTCAAGAACCTGCTGGCGGTGGCCCTGCTGCTGCCGCTGGCCCTGGCGCTGCCCTGGCAGGTCACGCCCCGCTCGCTGCTGCTGCTGGCTCTCAGCGGGGTGCTGGGGATCGCCCTGGGGGACACCCTGTTCTTCGCGGCCCTGCGGCGGCTGGGCACCCGGCGCACCCTCACCATCGACGCCGGTGGGCCGGCGGTCACGAGCCTGGCGGGGGTGGCGCTGCTGGGGGAGGTGCCCCGGCCGGCCCAGTGGCTGGGGATCGCGCTGATCAGTCTGGCGGTGCTGCTGGTGGTGCACCAGCGCGCCCCCCGGGAGGTCCAGCCGGCGGGGGCCGAGGGGGCTGCCGGGCCTCCAGTCGCCGAGGGGGTCGGGGTGGCCCTGGCCCTTGGGGCACTGGCCTGCGGCAGTGGGGGAGCCCTGCTGGCACGGGCGGGACTGCTGGCCGGGGGGCCGGAACCGCTGCAGGCCGCCACCCTGCGGCTGGCGGCGGCGGCGGTGGTGATGCTGCCGTTGCTGGTGGGGCTGCCGCGGGCCGCCCATGGCCCCCGGCCGGCCGGGCGC
>NZ_JAHLYP010000032.1 GCF_025127995.1 Synechococcus sp. CS-1332
CCGCCGGGGCCCGGCGGGCAGCCACGCCCGCAGCGGCGGCGCGGGACGCTGCTGTGCTGGCGGTCTGCCTGAGCGACGACGCGGCGGTGGCGGCGGTGCTGCTGGGTGAGGGGGGTGGCGACAGCGCCGTCGCTGCCGTGGCCGGTCTGGCGCCGGGCGCCCTGGTGGTGGATTTCTCCACCATCTCGCCGGCGTCCTCCCGTGCCATGGCTGCCGCTTTGGCCGAGCGCGGCGTGGCCTATCTCGATGCACCGGTAACCGGTGGTACCGAGGGGGCCCGGGCGGGCACCCTCTCGGTGCTGGTGGGGGGTGGGGCCGCCGACCTGGAGCGGGCCCGTCCCGTGCTCGAGGCGGTGGGCCGAACCATCACCCACCTCGGCCCGGTGGGGGCCGGCCAGGAGGCCAAGGCCGTCAACCAGGTGCTGGTGGCGGGCTGCTACGCGGCGGTGGCGGAGGCCCTGGCCCTGGGGCAGCGTCTGGGTCTGCCGATGGAGGTGGTCCGTCAGGCGCTGCTGGGTGGGGCCGCAGGCTCCTGGGCCCTGGAGCACCGTGGCGGTTCGATGCTGCGGGGCGAGTTCCCGCTTGGCTTCCGGGTGCTTCTGCACCGCAAGGATCTGGCGATCGCCCTGGAGGCCGCCGCCGCCGGTGGCCTGGAGCTGCCGGTGGCGCGCCAGGTGGCGGCGATGGAGGACGACCTGATCGCGGCCGGCCATGGCGACGAGGACGTGTCGGCCCTGGCCCGCTGGTTCAGCGCCGACTCCCGCTGAGCGCGGCTCCCTCCTTACCTTGGACGCGCTCCTGAGCTGGTGGCCGCAAGGTCTTGGCGTGAATGGCTGAAGCTCCCCAGGCCGCCGCGATCGAACTGCGGGGGCTGCGCAAACGGTTTCAGGAAGGCGACACCGAGCGCACGGTGCTTGAGGCCGTCGACCTGGTCATCGACCCGGGCCAGTTCGTTGTTTTGCTGGGCCAGAGCGGCAGCGGCAAGAGCACCCTGCTGCATCTGATCGGCGGCATCGACTCCCCCTCCTCCGGCAGCGTCTGCATCGGCGGGGTGGACCTCACGGCCCTCGACGAGCGGCGCCGCACGCTCTTCCGCCGCGATCGCATCGGCTTCATCTTCCAGTTCTTCAACCTCATCCCCACCCTCTCGGTGCTGGAGAACGTCACCCTGCCCAGCGAGCTGGCGGGCCTGCCCCGCCCGGCCCTGGAGACGGCGGCGCTCGATCTGCTCGGCCAGGTGGGGCTGGCGGAGCGGGCCTCGACGATGCCTGACCGGCTGTCCGGAGGCCAGCAGCAGCGCGTGGCCATCGCCCGCGCCCTGCTGCACCAGCCCCTGCTGATCCTGGCCGACGAGCCCACCGGCAACCTCGATGAACACACCGGCGATCAGGTGCTGCGGCTGTTGATCGCCCTCACCCGCCAGCAGGGCCGCACCCTGATCATGGCCACCCACAACGCCGCCATCGCTGCGCAGGCGGACCGCGTGCTGCGGGTGCAGGAGGGCCATCTGATCGAGACCGGCGCAGCGGCTGCGCCGGTGACGGCGTGAGCGAAGCGAGTCCCCTGCCCGTGGTTCGCAATGGCCCCCTCTGGCGTCTGGCGGCCCGCCGTTGGCGACGGCGTCCCTTGCAGTACCTGCTCTGCATCCTGGGCATCGCCCTGGGGGTGGCGATGCTGGTGTCGATCGATCTGGCCAGTGGCTCGGCCCAGCGGGCCTTCTCCCTCTCCACCGACGCGATCACCGGCCGCACCACCCATCGGCTGGTGGCGATCGGCCCCGGTGGCGTCCCCGACACCACCTTCGTCGAGCTGCGCCACCGCTTCCCGGAGATTCCCGCGGCCCCGGTGATCGAGGCCTATGGCCGGGCCGAGGAACTGGACGGTGAACTGCTGCGGCTGGTGGGCGTCGATCTGTTCAGCGAAGCGCCCTTCCGCGGCCTGCTGGGGGGCGAAGGCGGTGGCGAAAGAGGCGGTGGCAAGGGCTTCGTGCCCTTCCTCACCGAACCCGGCACGGCCGTGATTGCCACCGAGACCGCCGCGCGCTTCGGCCTCCATCCCGGCGCCGCCGACGGCTCCGGCACGTTGCATCTCGATCTGGCCGGGCGCACGTCGGAGTTGCGGTTAGTGGGCAGTGTCAGCAGTGATGGGGCCCTTGAGCGCCGCGGCCTGGAGACGCTGCTGCTGGTCGACATCGCCACCGCCCAGGACCTGCTCGATCCCACCGGCGCTGCTGCGGTGCCAGCGGTGGGTCACATCGATCTGATCCTGGAGGGCCCCACCCAGGAGGCGGCCCTCAGCGAATGGCTGCCCCGGGGTCTGAAGCTGGAAACGGCGGCAGCCCGCGGCAACGCCGTGCAGCAGATGACGGCCGCCTTTGAGCTCAACCTCACCGCCATGAGCCTGCTGGCGATGGTGGTGGGCATCTTTCTCATCTACAACACGGTCACCTTCAGCGTTGTGCAGCGCCGCGGGTTGTTCGGGGTGCTGCGCTGCCTGGGGGTGACCCGGGGCCAGCTGTTTGCCCTGATCCTGGGCGAGGCGGCCCTGTTCAGCCTGGTGGGGTCCCTGCTGGGCCTGGCCCTGGGGGTGCTGCTGGGGCGCACCGTCGTGGGCCTGATCACCCAGACGATCAACGACTTCTACTTCGTGGTCTCGGTGCGCCAGATCAGCCTGTCGGGGTTCACCCTGGCCAAAGGGATGCTGGTGGGGGTGGCTTCGGCCCTGGTGGCCTCAGCCCTGCCCGCCTGGGAGGCGATGGCCACTCCGCCGCAGATGACCCTGCAGCGCTCCAACCTGGAGTCTGGCTGGCAGCGACTGCTGCCCTGGTTCCTGCTGGCGGCCCTCCTCTGCGGCAGCCTCGGGGTGTTGTTGCTCCGCTGGAACAGCCATGGACTGGTGTCCGCCTTCGCCGGGCTGTTTGCGCTGCTGATGGGTGCCGCCCTGCTGATGCCGCCGGTGCTGGTCGCCGCGATGCAGGGCCTGGGCTGGGCCAGCCGGGGCCTGCCGGTGGTGGCCCGCCTCGCCCCCCGCGACATCCTGCGCTCCCTCAGCCGCACCGCGGTGGCCGTGGCGGCCCTGATGGTCGCGGTGTCCGTGATTGTGGGCCTCTCGATCATGATCGGCTCCTTCCGCGGCACGGTGGTCACCTGGCTCGACCAGACCCTCCAGGCCGATCTGTTCGTCTCCCCCCCCAGCACCACGGCCAACCGGGTGCTGGGCAAGGTGGATCCCGCCATCATCCAGGCCATCGCCGAGCGCCCCGACCTGCGGGCCATGGTCACCTACAACAACTTCGATGTGCACCTGGTCGACCAGGACCGGGACATCACCTTGATCGCCGCCGGCGGCGATGTTTCCGCCGGCCGTCGCCCCTACGCCTGGATCCGCCCGGGCCTCGATGACCCCTTCGCCGCCCTGGAGGCCCGCCAGGGAGTCATCCTCTCCGAGGCCGTTTACCTGCGCGATGGCCAGAGCGCCATCCCCGAGCAGATCAGGCTCGAAACCCCTGATGGCGAAAGGAGCTTCCCGGTGATCGCCGTGTTTTACGACTACTCCTCCGACCGCGGCAGCGTGCTGATGGACCGCTCCCAGGTGGCGGAGCTCTGGCACGACGACAGCGTCGCCTCCCTAGGACTGTTCCTGGCCCCCGGCGCCGATGCTGATGCGGTGGCTGCCGAGCTGCGGCAGGGCTTCGGCTCCCGCCAGACCCTGCTGGTGCAGACCAATGGCTCCCTGCGCCAGGGCTCGCTGGAGATCTTCGATCGCACCTTCGCCATCACCGGCGCCCTGCAGCTGCTCACGGTGGTGGTGGCCTTCATCGGCATCTTCAGCACCCTGATGAGCCTGCAGCTGGAGCGGGGCCGGGAGTTCGCCGTGCTGCGGGCCACCGGCATGACACCCCGCCAGCTGGGGCGCCTCACCTTGCTGGAGACCGGCCTGATGGGTTTGCTGGCCGGGGCCTGCTCCATGCCCCTCGGCTTCGTGCTGGCCTGGGTGCTGGTGCATGTGATCAACGTGCGCTCCTTTGGCTGGACCCTCCAGATCGCCCTGGAGCCGCGCTTTTTTATCCAGTCGCTGCTGATCGCCGTGGGGGCCGCCGTGCTGGCGGGCCTCTACCCGGCCCTGCGGCTCGGCCGGATGAACATCAGTGAGGCGTTGCGGCAGGAATGAATCACCGCCATCCCCTGCGCTCCCTGCTGACCCTGGTGGCCGTGCTGCTGCTGAACCTGGCCGGCCCCGCCCCTGCCGGGGCCAGCAGCAGCATCCAATGGGGGGAGACGCCGGAGCCCCAGGGCTTCGCCCGGGCCACCACCCCCCGCCAGTGGCGCTTCCCCGCCGATTTCGGCGCCCATCCCGACCACCAGACCGAGTGGTGGTACTACACGGGCAACCTGGAAACCGCTGAAGGTCGGCCCTTCGGTTATCAATTCACGATCTTCCGCCAGGCCCTGGCGCCCGAGTTGCCCCCGGCGCAGGCTTCTGGGGCCGGCGGGTCGGCCTGGCGCACCCCCCAGGTGTATTCCGCCCATTTCACGGTCAGCGACATCGCCACCGAGACCTTCCTGCAGGAAGAGCGCTTCGCCCGCGGCACCCTGGGCCTGGCCGGGGCCGAGGCCGATCCCTACGCGGTCTGGCTCAATGACTGGCGCATCAGCGCCGAGGGTCCCGATCGGGTGCGGCTGCGGGCCGCCACCGGTGCCATGGCCATCGATCTGACGCTCCGCCAGAGCCGGCCCCCCGTGCTCCAGGGCCAGGGGGGCCTCAGCCGCAAGGGGCCCGAAGCGGGCAACGCCTCGCACTATTACTCTCTCGTGCAGCAGCCCACCGAGGGCACGATCACGGTGGCGGGCCGCGACCATGCCGTCCACGGTGTCAGCTGGAAGGACCATGAGTTCTCCACCAGCGTCCTCAGCCCGGGCACCGTCGGTTGGGACTGGTTCTCCGCCCAGTTCGAGGACGGCTCCGCCCTGATGCTTTACGGCCTGCGCCAGGAGGATGGCGGCAAGGAACCCTTCAGCGGTGGCCGCTGGATCCATGGCGATGAGGAGGTGGAGCTGGGTGCCGAGGACTACGACCTCACGGTCACGGCCACCTGGCGCAGTCCCCACAGCGGCGCCCGCTACCCCGCCGCCTGGACACTCACCATTCCACGACTGGACCTGGAGCTGGCGATCACCCCACAGATGGCCGATCAGGAGCTGAGCACCGCCTCGGCCACCTACTGGGAGGGGGCCCTGCGCTACGGGGGCCATCGGGGCGAGCAGCCGCTGCGGGGCCGGGGCTACGGCGAACTCACGGGCTATGCCGACCGCCTCGACAGCCTGCGGGGTGGGTGATCGGCGAAGATGGATGGACCAGGAGTGCAGGGCCATGGCAGCAACGGACCACCCCGAGACCCCGTCTCCCCTGCCGGATGCCCCGGGCGAGTCCCCTGAGCATCCCCATAACTTCGAGGCCCAGAAGGAGATTCATCGCCGCATCCGCAACGATCCGGACTATGACGACTGGGAGTACGGCACCGAACCCCTGCCCCACGAGGCCTGGGTCGAGAAACAGGCCCAGGCCTCAGCCGAACGCCCTGCGGGGGCCTAGGTCCCGCACCAGCAGCAGGCCCCCCAGGCAGACCAGGGCCATCAGCAGCCACAGGCCGGCGCCATGGCCCTGGCCGTCCAGCAGCCGCCCGGCGAGCAGCGGGGCCCCGAAGCCGCTGATGGCAAAGCACTGGGACAGCAGGGCCATCGCCAGGCCCTGGTGCTCAAGCGGGCAGCGTTCCACCACCGCCTCGGTGGCGGTGGGCAGGAAGGCGGTCACACCGAGGGCCAGCGGCAGCTGGGCCAGTAACAGCAGAGCCAGGCCCCGTTCGCTGAAGGCCGAAGCCGCCAGCAGCAGGTTGCCGGTCGCGAAGCAGAGCAGGCTGAGGTTCAGACCCGTCGTCACCGGCCGCCGGGCCAGGGCCTGACCCACCGGCCACTGGAGCAGCAGCACCAGACCCAGCTGCAGGCCGATCGTGAGGGCACCGAGGCTCACCGGCAGGGCACGCCGCAACAGGCTGCCCCGCACCAGCTCCAGTGGCAGAGCGCTCTGCATCAGGGCCGGCATCGCCGTGGCCAGCACCGCAATGGCCAACAGCGGTGCCAGGTCAGGGATCCACTGGCCCCAGGGGCTGGGGTGGGCGAGGGCCTCCCTGGGTCTGGGATCCGGCAGGCCCTGGCGCAGCAGCACCAGCAGCAACACGATCATGCAGCCGATGTCCACGGCATAGATGCCCCTCAACCATCCCCGCCAGGCGAGCACGGCCCCCACCAGGGCCCCTGTGGCGATGCCGAGGGCATCGGCGCTGCGGGTCAGGGCGAAGGCCCGCCCCGAGCTCACCGGTGCGCAGCTGAGCGGCACCGCCAACTCCACCGCGGGCCAGTAGAACCCCATCGCCATGCCGAGCAGCACCTGCCCCTGCAGGTAGCCGCCGAAGGAGCCGGTGCCCATCAACCTGGCGTCGGCGGCGATGGCCATCAGGGCCGCCAGCAGCACCGGCACCGAACAGTTCAGGCCGCGATCCAGCAGCACCCCACTCAGAATTCGGCCCAGGGTCCCCGCCACCGCCGCCAGGGCCAGCCCCTCAGTGACGCGGCCAGCGCTGAACTGGGCCTGGTGGAACACCATCGGCGTCAGATAAAGCACGCCACCGGCCCCCAGCATGGCGATCGTGCGAATCAGGGCGACTTCGCGCAGGGCTGCTGGAAACTGGGTGAACCAGGACCGCGCCCTGGCCCATCCCTGTGCCTGTTTCACGTCGCCTTCGCCAACTCAAGGGCCTGCTGGCCAGTCTGCTGATCGCGGTGCCGGGCCTGGCAACGCCGGCCGCTGCCGCCGAAGTGCTGGAGCTCCGTTTCGATGGCCTGGAGCTGCCGGTGAGCCTGGAGCAGCTTCATGGCTGGTCCCAGAGCCCGAGTGGGCGTCCAGGCTCCGGCGGGGATCTGGCGGTCTGGCTGGATCTGCTCGATCCCCGCAGTCGCCAGGATCTGAAGATCCTGCTGCGCGCCCCCCTGCTGCGGGACACCAGCTTCGGCCAGCAGCTGCTGGACAGCTGGGCGGGCAGCCAGATGCTGGCCCGCCTGGGCGACCTGCTGACCACCCCCGACGGCCGCAGTTCCACGGCGGTGCTGCAGACCACCTTGCGGCGTCTGCTGGAAACGCGTCAGGACGTCTCCACCATCGGCCTGTTGCGGGCCCTGCCGGTGCAGCGGCTGAGCCTCCAGCTCGACGGCCTCTACGACCTGGCCCTGCAGTGGCGCCAGCAGATCGACCTGCAGCGCCAGGCCCTGCGGCGCCTCCAGGCCCTGGCGCTGCCGGAGCGCCGCACCGTCCCCTTCGCCTTCGGCGAAAGCACCTCCCTGAGGCCGCGCCGGCAGGGGCTGGCGGTGGCGCACCGCCCCCAGCCCCTGCCCCTGGAGATCTGGCCGGCGTCGGCCCCGGCGGGTCAGCGGGGGAGTGTGGCTCAGGACCGGCCCTGGCTGTTGATGATGCCCGGGCTGGGGGGCAATGCCGACCAGTTCGGCTGGCTGGCCGGTGAGCTGGCCGAACGGGGCTGGCCGGTGGTGGTGGTGCAGCACCCTGGCAGTGATGGCCCCGCCCTCAAGGCCGCGCTTGACGGCCAGCGCCCCCCACCGGGAGCCGAGACCCTGGCCATCCGGCTGGCCGACATCAACGCGGTGCTGGCGGCCCAGCGCCGGGGTGAGCTGCCTGTGCAGGGCCAGGGGGTGGTGCTCGTCGGGCATTCCATGGGGGGACTCTCCGCCCTGCTGGCGGCCGGGGTGGCGCCGGAACCCGGCCTCAAAGAGCGCTGCCGCAAGGCCCTCGATCGGCTGCCGATCGCCAACCCTTCCCGACTGCTGCAGTGCCAGCTTCCCAGCACCCCGCTGCCGGAGCGCCCCACCCCCCCCGCCGACCTGCGGGGGCTGGTGCTGCTCAACGGCTTCGGCAGCCTGCTCTGGCCCCGTCGGGGTCTGGCCTCGCTCAGGGTGCCGGTGCTGATGGTGGGGGGAAGCCTCGATCTGGTCACGCCGCCGCTGGAAGAGCAGCTGCGCCTGTTTCTGCAAGGGAAGGATCCCCGCAGTCGTCTGGTGATGGTGGAAGGCGGCAGCCACTTCTCCCCCGTGCGGCTGATGCCCACCGATGAGGTGCTCTTCCGGCTCGATGCGGAGCTGGTGGGGGTGGATCCGGCCAGGGTGCAGTCGGCGTTGTTGCGCCTCACCACCGAGTACCTCCACACCCTGGAGCAGCCCCTGCTGCTGCCCGCCCAGCGACGTGTGCATCAGGGGGTCACCCTCGACGTGCTTGACGCCTCCGCCGCCAGGCGCTGGAGAGCGGGCCTGGAGCCCTGAACTCAGAAGCGGATGCGTGGGTCCAGCAGGGCCACCACCAGGTCGACTAGCACGGACACCAGCACCACCAGGGCCGCCACAACAACGACGATGCCCTGCACCAGGGGGTAATCGCGCTGGGCGATGGCTTCCTGCAGGCGGAAGGCGATGCCGGGCCAGGAGTAGGTGACCTCGATCAGCAGGGCGCCGCCGATCAGGGAGGCCACCGTGATGCCGGTGATCGTGAGCACCGGCAGCAGGGCGTTGGGCAGGGCATGGTGCAGCACGACGCGCCGTTCGCTCAGGCCCCGGCTGCGGGCGGCCTCCACGTAGTCGGAACCGAGGGCTCGGCGCAGGTTGAGCCGCAGGGCATTGGTGAAAATGCCGCTGAGCAGCAGGCCCAGGGTGGCCGCCGGCAGCACGAGGTGGCGCAGGCTGCCACCCAGCTGCTGCCAATCGCCGGCCCTGAGGCTGTCGAGCAGGTAGAAGCCGGTGCCCTGCGGCGGCATCAGGGTGGCGGGGAAGCGCCCACCCACCGGCAGCCAGCCCAGCCAGACGGCGAACACCAGCTGGACCACCATGGCGGCCCAGAAGGGGGGCAGGGCGTAGGTGCCGATGCCGTAGAGCCGGCCGGCCAGATCGAGGCGACCCTCGGGGCGGGCGATGCCGCTGAAGCCCACCGTCAGACCCACGATGGCGGCCAGCAACAGCGCCACCACCCCCAGCTCCAGGCTCGCCGGCAGGCTGGCCTGGATCAGGCGGGTCACCGGCTCGCCGTTGGTGAGCGACTGGCCCAGATCGCCCTGCAGCAGGTGGCCGAGGAAGCGGCCGTACTGCTCGGCCAGGGGGCGATCCAGGCCGAGCTGGGCCCGCAGGGCGGCGCGGGCCGCCTCCGGAGCCCGGGTGCCCAGCAGGGCATCGATCGGATCGCCGGGGGCCACCCGCAGCAACAGGAACACCAGCGAGGCGATCAGCCAGAGCATGACGGGCGCCAGGGCCAGGCGGGAGGCCAGGTAACGCGCCAGGTCGGAACGACGGCTCATGGCAGCCGGGCTCCGGCAGCGGCGGGCAGACGGCGCAGTTCGCCCAGCAGCACCCGGCCGGATCCGTCGAAACGGGGCTGGCTGACGCCCAGACCGCCCCACGCCGTCGGAGCACTGAGCCAGACCGGCAGGTAGGGGCTGGCGGCGGCGACGCGGCGCTGGATGGCCACCAGCAGGGCGACCCGTTCGGGGCCGTCCAGCTGGCTGCTGCGCTGCAGTTCCGCCTCCAGCCCCGGCGCCGTCCAGAAGCTGCCGCCCAGCACGCTGTTGCCCTTCAGGCATCGCTCCCCCTCGGCCTTGCTGCAGGACAGCAGCGGCATCAGAAAGTTCTCCGCATCCGGGTAGTCGCCGATCCAGTCGTAGAAGAGCATCGTCAGGGCGCCTTTGTCGAGCTGGGAGTAGGCGGTGGTGGCCTCCATACCGTTCACCTCCAGGGTCACGCAATCGCCCAGGTCACGGCGCAGCTGGGCCTGCCAGGTGAGGGCAAACAGACGGTCGGTGGGGATGTCGGAGCGATAGGTGAGCGGCAGGGTGAGCACCCGGCCTCGGCAATAGCCCGCCTGGCGGTAGAGGGCTCGGGCCCCGGCGGGGTCGTAGGCCGGCCAGGCGGTGGGGTCGGAGCCCGGCAGGCTCGGTGGGAGGAGCTGCCGCTGGGGGGAGCGCAGCCCCAGGGTCACCCGCCGGACGATGGTGGCCCGATCCAGGCTGTGGGCCACGGCCTGCCGCAGGACGGTCCGGTTGAGCGGTGGCTGGTCGCTCAGCAGCGACACAAGGGTGATCTCCTGGGACGGACCGATGGCCTCCCGCAGGCGGCCGGCGGCGGCGTCCCGGTGCAGGGCCTGCTGATGGTCGATCTCCAGACCGCTGTTGAGCAGCAGGTCGACCTCGCCGCTGCGCAGGGCCCCGAACAGGGCGGTGGAGTTGCTCAGGGTCACCAGGTCAATGCCCGCGTTGGCCGGCCGCTTCCCCCAATACCGGGGCCAGGGCGTCAGGCGCTGCTGCTGGCCGCCGAAGAAGGCCAGTGCATAGGGGCCGGTGCCCACGAAGCGGTCGTTCAGGGGTTTGTCGCGATGCCGCTGGTAGGCGGTGGGGGAGACCGGGGTCAGGAAGATGGCACTGAGCAGCCGCGGTAAGGGGGTGAAGGGGCGCTTCAGCAGCAGTTCGATCTCGTAGGGAGCGATGACCCGCACGCTCTCGACCCGTTCGCCCAGCTGGTAGCCGAGGGTGCCGATCGCCTTGAAGCGGTTCAGGGAGAACGCCATGGCGGCGGCATCGAAGCGGGTGCCGTCGTGGAAGAGCACCCCCCGCCGCAGGGGGATCCGGGCCCGCAGCCCGTCGTCACTCAGCCGTGGCAGGGCGGTGGCCAGCCGCGGCTCGAGGCGGCCGTTGCTGTCGATGGCATAGAGGGGGTCGCCGAGGCCGCTGAGCACCTGCATCACGCCGATGCGGGAGGCCTGGACCGGATCGAGGGAATCGATGCGGCTCTTGGTGGCCACGATCAGGGACTGGCTGGACCGCGTCGGCTGACAGGCCGCCAGCAGAGGCAGGGCCAGCAGCAGGGTGGCGAAGCTGGCCACCATCGCGCCTGGCCGGCGTGCTGTTCTCCCCCTGGTCGTCGGCAAGACCTTGCGATCCGGTGGGACCCATTCAAGCGGCCTGCCTGCGGGGGGCTCGCGGTTGATGGTCAGGGGGCGCGTCGGTTGGTCTTCGGGCGTCGCCTGAGCAGGATCTCCATCTGCCTGCTCAGCTGCTGGAGCAGGGTGAGGGACGCACCCGGTCGCTGGGCGCCGGAGGCGAAGGCCGCGGCGAATCCCAGCGAGGCGATGCTGACCCTGGCCACCCCTTGCCCGAGGGCCCAGACGTCGGTGGGGGCGGGACCGCCGATCCGGCTGATGGCGCGCGTTTCCGTCCGCTGGAGTTCATCGAGCAGGCTGCGCTTCAGCTCGCCCAGGGGCAGGGTGAGCGCTGCTGCGGGGAGCTGGGGGCGGGGACCCTGCAGCCGGGAGAAACGGGCCTGCAGGTCTGCGGGGCTGGTGGCCGCTTCGATGGCCTGGCGGATCTTCGTCACCCGCTCGCCGAGCACGTTGCGCTGGATCGCCTGACTGCCTTGCGCCTGGGAAAGGACACGCCAGGTGGCGAAACCCTGCAGGGGCACCAGCAGCAGGAAGGCGAACACCACGACGATGGCCCACTGGCGGGCGGTGGCCAGCTGCGCCCGCAGGAAGCCGTTGGTGGGCTCGATGTAGAGCCCCAGGTGCAGCAGCAGAAACCCCAGCAGGGCCAGCAGCGAGGTGTTGACCATGCGGTTGGTGAACCGCAGCTGCCAGGCGGGATTGAGCAGTTGGAGGGGCAGGGAATCGACCAGAACGAAGGCCAGAAACACGAGCAGCAGCCCTCCGCCGCTCCAGGCGAATAGGCGGCCGAAGCTGGCGATGTGGTCCTCGCGACTGGCGGAGTAGTCAGGCATCCGTGGTCGGTACGGGGAAGGGTGGTGAGAGCGGCCCAGCGGCCCAGACCTTAGGGGGGCTGACCGGCGGCGTCAGCGGAACCGTGCGGAACGGCACCAGGGCCACCTTTCAGTGGGGCTTAAGGGGGCCTCCGTGCAACCTGAAGGCAAACTGATAGATTGGTGAGACATTGTTAGCCATCCATGGCGCGCCCCTTCACCCTTGGTGCCCTCTCCCTGGGGCGTTTTCGTCCCTCCGTCCACCTGTACCCCCCCCTAGTGCTGCTGAGTTGCCTGGTGGCGAGCACCGCAGCACCTGCCGAAGGCAGCTTTGGTCACGATGACCAGGGAACGTTGCAGGAGTTGCGTGACTTGCTGACTCCCGGATTCAGCGCATTGCCGGACGTCCTCATTGGTGCGGGAGGGATCGGCCTGGCCAATCCCGTCACGGGTCTGGTCGTGCCGCCCTTCCAGTACAGCCTTGCCCCGTACGAGGTGAGCCTCGATGGCTTCGTTGTGCCCTCAGGCGTCTTCCTGGCGCGCACCGGCAGCGCAAACGGCGGCAGCGTTTTCCGCTTGAGCAGCCCCCTCTCCTTCCGCTGGTCCGGCACCACCTCCACCCCTCCGCTGCAGCTCAGCTGGCAGGCCGGAACGCTTTTTGACAACGTGTTCAACGGGGCGAGCGGGGATTTTGTCCCGTTCCGGATCGTTTCCGACGGGTCCTCGGAGCCGGCTGATTTTCCCTCTGGGCCGTTGGATCTCCCCATCGCGGCCGAGCCCGCCGAGGAAGCCCCCGGTCTGAAAGACGGTGGGGATGTGTTTGAAGCAGCCCTGCTGCCCCCTGGTTTCGAATCGCCTCAGGGAGAGGCCTCGGAGGACGAACCCAACGACGTTCCCAGCGACCTGCCCAACAGCTCGGGTGAAGGTCCCGATCCGGCGTCGGTGCCCGGCCCCCTGCCCCTGGCCGGCGTGGCCATGGCCTGGCGTTGCAGCCGCCGCCTGAGGCAGCGCCTCCGCCAGGGGCACTGAGCCGGGGGCCTGCTTACAGGGTCCGCAGGCAGGCGGCCACCGTCTCCACGCCTTCAAGGGCCTCGATGGCGGCCAGGGCCTCGCGGAACCGGTCCTCCCTCACTTCGTGGGTGATGACGACGATCTCCGCCTCCCCCTCCCGGGCATCCAGCTGCACGATCGACTGGATCGACACTTCGGCCGCCCCGAAGCAGGTGCCGATCCGGCCGATCACACCGGCCTCGTCCCGGGTGCTGAAGCGCACGTAGTTGCGGTGCAGGCTCATGGAGCCGTCCACCAGGGTGCAGTGGCGCCAGCTGCTGGCGGCCAGGAGCGGATCCAGGCCGGCCTGGGGGCCACCCACCTGGCGAATGCCGGCAATGTTGAGGATGTCGGCCACCACCGCCGAGGCGGTGGGACCGGCCCCGGCGCCGGGGCCGAAGAACATCACCTGCCCCACCGGATCCCCTTCCACCAGGATGGCGTTGTTGACCCCGTGGACCCCTGCCAGGGGATGGTGCTTCGGCAGCAGGGTCGGGTGGACACGCACGTCGAGGGACACCCCGTCGGGTGGCCCGGCAGGGGCGTCGTCCCGAACCCGTTCCGCCACCGCCAGCAGCTTCACCACGAAGCCGAGCTGGGCGGCATAGGCCACGTCGCGGGCGTCGAGCCGGTCGATTCCTTCGGTGGCGATCCCCGCCCGCTCCACCGGTCCCCCGTAGGCGAGCCCCGCCAGGATGGCGATCTTGTCGGCCGCATCTCCCCCCTGCACATCGGCGGCGGGATCGGCCTCGGCGTAGCCCAGCCGCTGGGCGTCGGCCAGCACGTCGGCGTAGGCCGCCCCCTCGTCAGCCATGCGGCTGAGGATGTAGTTGGTGGTGCCGTTGATGATGCCGCTGACCCGCTGGATGCGGTTACCGCCGAGGGACTGCTTGATCGGCTCGATGATCGGGATGCCGCCGCCGACGGCGGCCTCGATCAGCACGTAGACCCCCTGTCTGGCGGCGGCGGCGGCGATCTCCTGCCCGTAGCGGGCGATCACCGCCTTGTTGGCCGTGACCACGGGCTTGCCGGCGGCGATGGCGCGCAGGATCAGGCTGCGGGCCGGCTCCAGACCCCCCATCACCTCCACGACGATGTCCACCTTCGGATCGTCGATCACCGCTTCAGGGTCGGTGGTGAGGCGCTCCGGCGGCAGGGTCAGCGGGCGGGGGCGATGGAGGTCGCGCACCGCCACCCTTTCCAGCACCAGGTCGCCGACCAGTGGATGCCGGCCCTGGGGACTGGCCAGGATCGCCGCCACGCCGCTCCCCACCGTGCCCAGCCCGAGCAAGCCGATGCCGATGGTCATGGGCTGCAACCCCACAAACCACCATCCTAGAAATCAACCGGCCTGGAGCTGCCTGGCCTGGGCCTGCATCGTGCGCAGGATGTTGAGAAACCCGTTGGCCCGCGAGGGCGTCAGGCTCGCCTGCAGGCCCGTCGCGGCAATAAAAGCGGGATCCAGACCGGTGGCCTGCTCGGGGGTCATCCCCTCCAGCCCCTCGATCAGCAACGCCAGCAACCCCTTGGTGATCTGGGCATCGGAATCGCCACGCCAGTGGAGCTTGCCCTCCTCCAGGTGGCCCACCACATACACCTGCGAGACGCACCCCTTGACCTTGAAGGCGTCCAGGCGCAAGTCCTCGGGGAAAGGATCCAGTTTCTTGGCCAGCCACAGCACGTACTCGTAGCGACGGCGGGGGTCGCTGGTGCTTCCCAGGCGTTCCACGATCCGGTCGAGAGCGGGACTGCCTGTGGCCATGGACGAGAAGGAGGGGACTAGGACGGACGGCGCGGCCTCAGCATCCCGGCCAGTCCGGCCACGGCGAGCACGCCGAGGGGAGGCACCAAAGCCCAACCCTCTGGAAGAGCGTAGGGATGGGATCGGCTCACCCGCGCGGGCGGAAGCGGGGTCGCCGTGGCCTCGGGCAGTTCGAGGTAATCGCGGTGGCCTGGGCCCGCATCCACCTGCACTTCCCACTGGCGGCTGGCCTGAGGGGGCAGGGTGAAGACAATGCGTCCGGCGGCGTCGGTCCGCCCCAGTTCGATCGGCGTGCCCCCGTCAGGTGGAACGATCCGGACAGCGGCATCGCTGGCTGGCTGGCCGCTGGAGAACTGACTCTCAAGGCGCAGGGAGCCGGTGAGGCTGGTGAGCCTCTCAAGGCTGCTCTCGATGGCGTGGGCCCTGACCTGCGTTGGGGCGACGACAAGAGCAGAGAGTCCGATCAGCCCGGCACAAAGAAGGGGCTTCATCCGCGAATCAGGTGGATTTCCAGCGACTATCGCTGCTTTTGCCCGCCTGCACCATCCTCGCGACCGAGCTGACCATCATCGAGAGGGCGTCGCTGGAGGCGCCACGGGTCTGAAATTCGGAGGTCATCACCCGCTCGGAGGCCGTCATGGGACGGTTCTGCAGCGATGAGAGGATCGAATCCAAGGACGGCACGGATGCACTGGGCAGATCCTGGCAAACGAACGGGAGATTGGCCCGTCAGGAGGGCGTTCGTTAAGAGCTTGCAATCTTCCGCCGTCCCGCTTCGGTGAGGTGGCAGTCCCATTCATCGATCCAGCCGTCGAAGGGGATGTCCCAGGAATCACGGGGCAATGTCGCCCCCGTGCAGGCAGCGGGCAGCACCGCCAGCGCCGGCACCGCGGCCCAGAGTGGGTCGGCTCGCAGCCGGTCGTACCAGCCACCGCCGGAGCCCAGCCTCAGGCCGCAGGGTGCCACCGCCAGGGCGGGGACCAGCAGCAGGGCCATGGCCCCTGGCGACCGCTCCTGGCCGTGCCGATGCCCGGGTGCCAGCGTGATCGGTGCCGGAATGCCGCAGGCGTCGTCGGCCAGGGGATCGCCCGGAACCCAGGCCCGGTACACCAGGGCGCCTTCGGCCACCGCCGGCAGGGCCAGCCGGCCTGCCCAGGCCGGGGCCAGGGGGCGCAGGTCGGGCTCGCTGCCCAGGGGCCAGTAGAGCCCGAGATCGCCGCTACGCGCGCCCAAAAGGGCGGCCAGGTGCCGTTGGGCTGTCGCCAGGATTCCGGGGGCGGCTTCCGGCAGGCTCTGCCGCCGCCGCCGTCGGAACAGGCGCCGCAGCTCCTGCTTGGAGGGGCCGCTGGCTGGTGGTGCACTCACCGCTGGAACCACCCCGTCAGGGCCACCGCCAGGGCGTCAGCGGCGTCATCGGGGCGAGGGGGGGTCTGCAGATCCAGCTCCCGCATCACTGCCACCAGCACCTCGTCCTTCTCGGCGTGGCCCGAACCCGCCACGGCCAGCTTGATCTGCATGGGTGGGAACTCCACCACCGGGATGGCGAAGCGGGCCAGGGTCATCATCACCACCCCCCGGGCCTGGACCACCGCGATGGTGGTGCTGGAGCGGTAGAAGAAAAACTTCTCCACCGCCGCCAGCTGGGGCCGCCAGCGGCGCACGATCACCCGCAGATCCCTGGCGATCTCCACCATGCGGTCGCCGTCGCTGCGGCCCGGTTCGGTGCGGATCATGCCGCAATCCAGCAGGCGCTGGTGGCCGCCGCCTGCGGCGGAGCGACCCTCCACATCGATCACCCCGTAGCCGACGCGGGCAAGGCCGGGATCGATGCCCAGAATCCTCACCCCGCCAGGGCCAGCTGGAAGGCGGAGGGGTCGCCTCCGGCGTGGTCGAACACCTTGCAGAACATCTTCACCACCCGATCGCCGGAGTCGATCTGCTCAAGCGGGTCCTTGCGCAGCCGGTGACGCAGGCAGCAGGCCACCACGCGGGCCACGTCGTCGTCGCTCACCTCGAGGTGGCCCTCGAAGGCCGCCAGGGCCCGGGCGGCCCGGTTGGTGACGATGTCGCCCCGCAGCCCGTCCACATCCAGTTCGCCGCAGACCGCCGAGATGCGAATGCGCAGATCGTCGTCGATGCTCACCTGGGGCAGCCGTTCCTGGGCCACCACCACCCGGGCCTGCAGGGCCTCCTGGGTGCTCTGCAGGCGGTCGCTGAAGCTGTCGGGGTCGGCATCGAAGCTGGTGCGCTGATCCACCACCTGCACCCGCAGCTCGGGATCGCGCACGGTGCGCACCTCCACGCTCATGCCGAAGCGATCGAGCAGCTGGGGGCGCAGCTCCCCCTCCTCCGGGTTGCCGGAGCCGATCAGGACGAAACGGGCCGGGTGCCGCACCGATACCCCCTCCCGTTCCACCGTGTTCCAGCCGGAAGCGGCCGAATCCAGCAACACATCCACCAGGTGGTCGTCGAGCAGGTTCACCTCGTCGACGTAGAGCAGGCCCCGGTTGGCCTTGGCCAGCAGCCCCGGCTCGAAGGCTCGTACGCCCTCGCTGAGGGCCTTCTCGATGTCGATCGTGCCGCAGAGCCGGTCTTCGGTGGCCCCCAGCGGCAGGTCGACCATCGGAACCTGGCGGGCTTCCACGGGCAGCGACTCTCCCCGTTCAGCCCTCTGACGCACCTCGCTGCTCTGCAGGTCGGGGTCGCTCGGTGAGCTGTTGTAGGGATCTCCTGCCACCACGTCGATCGCTGGCAGCAGATCGGCCAGGGCCCGGATGGTGGTGGATTTGCCCGTGCCCCGGTCGCCCATGATCATCACCCCGCCGATGCGGGGGTCGATCACGTTGAGCAGCAGCGCCAGCTTCATCTCCTCCTGCCCCACGATGGCGGTGAAGGGGAAGACCCTGCGCTTCCTGGTTGGCGTCACGGGCTGGTTACGGTCGGAGCCACGGATTGTTTCACAGCCGCCCCTGGGGCCACCCCCGGGGCCACCGGGATCAGCGACAGCACCTGGGGCGGCGTGGCATCGGCCGGATAGATCAGCCGCACCCGCAGCTGCCGCTTCTGGCCGGGGCGCAGGCTGACCGTGCCCAGAGTCGGCCCCTGCTGGCCGGCCCGCAGCACGAGGTGGAAGCGGCGCCGTCCGCCGGGGCCGCCCGCCTCGGTGTCGAGGCCGCTGACCTCGACGGTGCCCCGGAACATCACCGCCCGCGCCGGGGTGGTGTTGAAGCGCAGGCCGCCCAGGGGCTGGTCGCTCTTGAGCGGAGATTCAAGGGCCACCGCGAGCCGCGCCGGTGCGCCTGTGTCGTTGAGCAGCGGCAGGCTGAGGTCGTAGGTGACGCCGTAGTTGCCATGGGCGGCCCAGGCGGTGCCGGGATAGAAGGAGCGCAGGGTGGCCGTCTGCACCTGGCCGGTGCCCAGGGTGCCCCGCTCCAGGGAACTGATCGGCCAGGAGATCGGCGCCCGGCTCACGGACAGGGTCGTCCGGCCGGGATCGGTGATCCGCCCCTGCCAGGCGCTGCCCACCTGCACCCCGCTGACGCGGGAGTAGATCATCGGGCCGCTGGCTCCCCTGGGGCTGGGGCTGTGCTCCTTCTGGCTGAGGCCGCCCTGCAGCAGACGCTGCCAGGTGGCCGCATCCGGCGGCCGGTCGACAGGGCCGAACGCCGCCAGGGTGGCCACGTCCACCGGTCCGTCGCTGTTGAGGCGCAACTGCAGGTTGAGGCCGTTGAGCAACGGATCGAGGCCACGCACCGGCAGCGGCAGCACCAGGAGCGTGCTCAGCTTCCCCGGCGGCAGGGTCCAGCCCTCCGGCACCAGGGGACTGCGCTGCCGTGCCAGCAACTCGGTGGCCACCCGGCTGCCGGGGCCGGCCCAGATCGGCGTGCTGCCTTGCTCCAACAGGGCCGGCAGGGGCAGGAAGGGGGCCGAGGGCTGGTCGGCGTTCACTGACTGGGACAGGGCAGTGGAGCCCGCTACCGTCCTCAGCTTCACCGCTGCATTGCCCCGGGGAGCCGCCACCACCGCCAGCCAGAGGGTGGAGTCGAGGCTCTCTGGAGTTCCGGCGTAGATGTGGTGGCTGAACAGCTCAAAGGGGCCGTTGACGGCCGTGTTGAGGTGCGCCGAGGGCTCACCCAGGGGCCGGCCGGCGTAGCCCCGTTGGCCATCGAAGGTGGAGAGCAGGATGCCAGGCCCCTTGATCACCTCGGGGTTGTTGTCGTTCAACATCGGCACCGCATCCAGCCGACCGGGCAGGGGCGCCACGGTGCCCGGCCGCAGCAGCGGCGGCTTCGGGGCTGGAGACGGCTTGGGCTGGGCCAGCAGGGGGCTGCCCAGGGTGGTCAGCCACGGCAGCAGCAGGGCGGGGATGGCGGCTCTCATTGGCCTTTGACGAGGGTTTTGGCGACGGTGCCGGCCATCGCCCGGATCAGCTCGGCGGAGCGGGGGTCGTTGAACGGACCCTTGACCATGAAGGCCGCCACGGCCCGCTGGCCATCGGGCAGCTGGATGAGGGCGGCATCGGCGTAGGCGATGCCGATGTCGCCGGTTTTGTTGTAGACGGTGATGCCCTTGGGCAGCAGCTCGCTGTCGGGATCGGAAGCCTCCTTGCCGATTCCCATCAGCAGGCCAAGGGGGATCAGGGTGTTGGTGCGTGACGTGGCCATGATTTCCCTGAACAGATCACGCGCCCGGGGGGTGAGCTTGTCGCCGGTGTCCACCAGGGCGATGGAGCGGGCCAGATCGCGGGAACTGGTGGTGTTGGTGCCGTCAAGGTCCGGCAGCCAGTTGTTCACCACCGTGGCGGGCAGACCGAGGCTGCGGAAACGGCTGTTGAGGGTGGTCTTGCCGCCCAGGCGACGGATCAGCAGGTTGGTGGCGGTGTTATCGCTCACCCGGATCATCTCGGTGGCGGCTTCGTAGAACGGAAAGCGGGTGCCCAAAGGCTTGTTGGCCATCCAGCCGGCTCCACCCCCCAACACCTCCTTGGTCAGGGGCATGGGCTCGTTCCAGCGCAGCTTGCCGCCATCCAGGTCCTCCAGGCTGGCCAGCAGGATCGGCACCTTGATGGCGCTGGCCGCCGGAAGAGCCAGATCCGGCTGCATCTGGGCGAAGCGACCGTCGTCGAGCACCAGCAGGAAGCCGCTGGCGGTCAGATCCTTCTGGGCGGCCGCCAGCCGGGTCCATTGCTGGCTCAGGCCAACCAGCTCCCGGCGTGGCTCGAACCGGCCCATGGCCATTGATCCGGTGCCCGGTTTCTTCAATACGGGTGTGGCCGGGGCGGGGGTGCCGATCGCCCCCTGCACGAGACGTGGCTCCAGCAGCTTGAGGGCAGTGCCCACGATCACACCCAGACCCACCCCCAGCACGATGAGCCGCAGCACCAGACCCACCGGGCGAAGCCAGGGGTTGCTGGGGGGACGGGATGGACGGCCAGCACGCACGGAAAAGGACCCTGGGGCAATGGGTCGACGCTAGTGGTCCTGGGACGAAGGGAAAGGGCGACGACTCGCCCAGCGCAACTGGCACACCAGGCCCCGCAGCAGGGCCACCTCCGGGGCACTGACCTGACCGCGTTGCAGCAGGGCACGAAATTTGGCCATCCGGGCATGGGCGGTGTGGGGCAGCAGGAATCCGACCTCCAGCAACAGCTCCTCGGCGTCGCTGAGCATGGCTTCAATCACCCCCCTGGGGCAGGGGGCTTCGCTGACAGCGGCGACAGCCGGGGATGGAGCCTGCCGGACCAGTCGGTGCAGGTCGTGCAGCACCACGGCCACCGCATGGGAGAGGTTGAGGGAGCCGTGGGGTGTGGGGGTGGGGATCTGCAGGAGCCGGCCGGCCTGCAGCAGCTCGTCGTTGCTGAGACCCCGGTCCTCCCGGCCGAACACCAGAGCCGACGGCAGCACCGGATCGCCCGCCAGCAGCCAGGCCAGGGCGTCTTCGGGATCCTCGAGGGGCAGGGGCTCGCCCTCCGGTCGGCCGCTGGTGGCCACCACCCGCCCGCAGTCGGCCAGGGCGGCGGCCAGGGTGGGAAACAGGCGCGCCTGCTGCAGCAGGGGCAGGCCCTTGACGGCCATCAGGCGGGCCTCATCGCCCAGGGGATCACAACGGGGGGCAACCAGCCGCAGGTCCTCGATGCCATAGGTGCGACAGAGCCTGGCCACGCTGCCCACGTTGAGGGGGCCGGCCGGTTCGACCAGGACCAGCTTGGGGCTCAAGGCAGCGCGTGCAGAAACGCCAGCAGATCGGCCATGGCCTGGGGTTCCGGCTGGAAGCTCGGCATCGGTGGGGTGCGCCCGCTCACCACCTGCTGGATCAGCTGGCGATCGTTCTTACGTCGGTCGACGCCGTGCAGATTGGGACCCACCAGCCCCTGGGCGGCGAGGCCATGGCAGCCGGCGCAGTTGAGCCGGAACAGGCGACCTCCGTCCGTGGCCGAGCCGGTGAGATCGAGGGTCTGGCGGGTGTAGGGATCGCTGCGGGCCGCCGGCAATACCACCACCACCAGCAGGATGCAGGCCACCGCCGCCAGGGTCGCCAGGGCCGCCACGAGGCTGCGGCGCTGGGCGGGGGGCTGGTTGGCCTCGGTGACAGTGGCGGGCGTCACGGCGACAGGGGGGGGGTGGAGGACGGGCTGATCACGGTGCTGCAGAGGGGCTCGCGTCGCCGGCGGGAGTCGTGGAAGAATTGTGCATCGCCTGAAGCCTCCGCCCCTCCATGATCGAACCCCTCCTCTGCGGCATCGTGCTTGGACTGATCCCCATCACCTTGGTCGGGCTCTTCGTGGCGGCCTGGAATCAGTACCGCCGCGGCAGTGCCCTCGGGGGCTGATCGGGGCGCTGGGCCTGGAGCCTTGATCCCGGGCCGGGCGGAGGAGCTGGTGGTCAGGGGATGGATCCCTCCGGGTGGGTGGTTCCGTCCTGGGCAGGCAACTCTTGTAGCAATACCAGCGTAGTGCCGCCATAGCGGCGACAGTCGCGCCGCTGCCACCCCGGGGGGTCTGGCGGAATCCCGTCCGAGGCGCATTCCCACAGCAGGGTGCCGCCCGGCGCCATCCACCGTCCCGAGCGAACCGCCGCAGCGATCGGTCCGTGCAGTCCGGCCGCGTAGGGCGGATCGACGTAGATCAGATCGAAGCTGATGGGCGGGGCTGCGCTCCGCCGCGTCGCCAACCAGCGCAGCACGTCCGCCTGCGCCACCTGCACCCGTTGGGCCTCCGCCCCTTCCGGAACCTCCCGTCCGCCCAGGGTGGCTACCAGGTTGCTCCTGGCCACCGCGGCGATGCGGCGATCCCGCTCGACCGCCATCACGTGAGAAGCGCCTCGCTGCAGGGCCTCGCAGGCCATCACGCCGCTGCCACAGCACAGATCCAGCCAGCGGCTACCGGGGATCTCGGCGGCCAGCAGGTTCATCACCGCCAGCCGCACACGGGCTGAGGTGGGTCGGGCGGTGCTGCCGGGGGGGCTTTGCAGGCGGCGCCCCCCGCTGACCCGCAAGGTCACAGGGCGGCCACCCAGTCGAGCCAGCGGCGCAGCATCGCTTCCCCCACCGGCCCGGACTTCTCCGGGTGAAACTGGCAGGCGGCGATGGTGCCGTGCCAGACCGCCGCGGTGACCAGGGTGCCGGCGTAATCCACCTGGGCCGTGGTGGCTTCCGGCACGGCCGGCACGGCGGCGAAGGAGTGCACGAAGTAGACCCAGGCCTCGGGGGTGCGGGCGTCCAGCAGCGGGCTGGCGGTGGCCGGGATCAGGGGAGCCCAGCCCATGTGGGGCAGGGGGTGGCCCGCCACCCGGGGCAGGGTTGTGACCCGGCCGGCCAGCACCCCCAGCCCTTCGGCCTGGCCCTCCTCGCTGGCTTCAAACAGCAACTGCAGCCCCAGGCAGATCCCCAGCAGGGGCCGCCCGCTGGCGCAGGAGCGGCGCAGGGCCGGCTCCAGCCCCGCCGCGCGCAGCCGCTCCATGGCCGGATCGAAGGCCCCCACCCCCGGCAGCACCAGGGCGTCACAGGGTTCCAGGTCGGCCGGGCTGTGCACGCTGACCAGCTCGGCGCCAAGCCTGGCAAAGCTGCGCTGCACCGAGTGCAGGTTGCCCATGCCGTAATCGATCAGGCCGATGCGGCTCATGGTTGGCTGCCGGTGGGAACCCGCTCGGCCGGATGCTCCAGGGCCGAGGAGGCGGGCAGATCGAGACCGTTGAGGTGATCGATGAACTGGTAGAGCCGTCCGACGCGGCGCTTGTCGAAGCGCAGCTGCAGGCAGGGCCTGAGCAGGCCATTGTCGTCGACCCCCTCGCCGCTCTGGATGGCGCCCTGGTCCAGCAGATCGGCGAAGCGGCGGTTCAGCTCCGGCAGCAGGGCGCGCGGCACCTCGGCATTGAGCAGCAGCTCGATGCGGTCCTGCCCCAGCTGGGCGCTGTGGAACACCCGGTAGAAACGGCAGATGTGGGCCACCGCTTCTTCGGCGCTCGTGGCTTCCACCATCAGATCCACATCCTCCGGAGAGATCAGCTCCCGGGTGGCGAGTTCGTGACGGACATTGCGCTTCCAGACACTCCAGAAATCGTCGCCGGGCGGGCAGAGCAGCACCAGGGGAATGGGCGATGTGCGGCCCGTCTGGATGAGGGTGAGGCATTCGAACAGTTCATCCAGGGTGCCGAATCCCCCCGGCATCACCACGAGGGCATCGCTCTCCATCAGGAAGAACAGCTTGCGGGTGAAGAAATAGCGGAAGTAGAGCAGGCGGTCGTCGCAGGCACTCACGTAGGGGTTGGGACGCTGCTCAAAGGGCAGGTCCACGTTGAGGCCGATGCTGTGCTCACAGCCGGCGCCGCTGTTGGCGCCCTCCATGACGCCCGCCCCCGCACCGGTCATCACTTCGAAACCGGCCTCCACGGCCAGCCGGGCCACCGCTTCGGCCAGCAGGTAGCAAGGGTCGTCGCGACGGGTGCGGGCCGAGCCGAACACGCTGATCTTGCGGGCGCTGCGGCGGGGCCGGAAGACCTCCAGGGCCTCACTGATGTCAGCCAGGCAGCCTGCGATCAGACGCCATTCCTGCTCCTCCTTTTCCTGGCGCGCCACCTGAAGGAGGGACACCACCGCCCGCTCGATCTGGCGGCGCTGGGGGTGCCCATGAAGCTCGTCGGCGAGGGCCTGGAGGGGACTTCTGCCCGCCGCCGGCACTGGGTTCGAGGAGAGGGGCGGCGTCAGCGGAACGGTTTCAGAGGTATTTGGAGATGGTGCCGGACAGGGTGTTCTTGGGAACGGCACCCACGACGGTGTCAACTTTCTGGCCGCCTTTGAAGAGCATCAGGGTGGGAATGCTGCGGATGCCGTACTGGCTTGCGACGTTGGGATTCTCGTCGGTGTTGAGCTTGTAGACGCGGATCTTGCCTTCGTATTCCTTGGCGATTTCATCGACAATCGGCGCCACCATGCGGCATGGGCCACACCAGGGGGCCCAGAAATCAACCAGCACGGGCACATCACTCTTGAGCACGTCTTGCTCGAAGGAGGCATCGGTGACGGCAGCGGCGCTGGACATTCCTTGCAAACTCGGGATGGAATGAATCTAGCAACCGGGTTCGGCTGCTCTCCCCTGGGGAGGAGTCAGCGTTGCAGGCCGTAGCGGAACCGGCAACTCCAGGGAGCAAGGCAGCCGGCCGAACGGAGGGGAAGACAAAAAGCCCGGACACGCCGGGCCGGGGGGTGTGAGGAGTGTGCGAGCCGGAGCCCCCACATCCAGAGATTAGCCTCCATCTCGCCTTGAGGCCGTGTTGTCCAGCCTTGCGACGCTTTGGTGTGGTCCAGGGCGGACCTCGCTGTGCTACTTGCCCATGCCCAGTTGCTGGGCCTTCTGATACACCTTGCCCTCGGTCAGCAGGGACGGGGCCACCACCACCTCCACCTCCCGCATCTCCTTGAGGGTGCGGGCCCCCAGGGTGCCCATGGAGGTGCGGATGCAGCCGAGCAGGTTCTGGGTGCCGTCGTCGAGGCCCGCCGGACCCCGGAGGATCTTCTCGAGGCTGCCGGTGGTGCCCACCTTGATGCGAGTGCCACGGGGCAGCACCGGGCTGGGGGTGGCCATCCCCCAGTGGAAGCCGCGGCCTGGGGCTTCGGAGGCCCGGGCGATCGGGGAGCCGATCATCACCGCATCCGCACCACAGGCCAGGCATTTGCAGATGTCACCGCCGGTGACGATGCCGCCATCGGCCACCACCGGCACGTAACGCCCGCTTTCACGCTCGTAGTCGTCCCGGGCGGCGGCGCAGTCGGCCACGGCCGTGGCCTGGGGAATGCCGACACCGAGCACGCCCCGGGAGGTGCAGGCGGCGCCGGGGCCGATGCCCACCATCACGCCGGCGGCCCCCGCCCGCATCAGTTGCAGGGTGACGTCGTAGGTGACGCAGTTGCCGATCACCACGGGCACGCCCAGATCGCGGCAGAGGGCGGCCAGATCGAGGGTCTGGCGGCCTTCGGGGCCGATGTGTTCGGTGGAGACCACCGTGGCCTGCACGAAGAAAAGGTCGGCGCCCGATTCGGCCACCGCCGCCCCGAAGCGCAGGGCCGCCGCCGGGGTGGCGCTCACCGCCGCGATGCCGCCGCCCGCCTTGATCTCCGCGATCCGCTGACGCACCAGGTCTTCGCGAACCGGCTGGCTGTAGAGGTCCTGCATCAGGCCCACGAACTCATCGCGGCCCACCGAGGCGATCCGATCCAGGATCGGTTCGGGATCGTCATAGCGGCACTGGACGCCCTCCAGGTTCAGCACCCCCAGGGCCCCCAGCCGGGTGAGTTCGATGCACATGCCCACATCCACCACCCCGTCCATGGCGCTGGCGATGATCGGAATCTCCCGCTGGATGCCCCCCAGGCTCCAACTGCTGTCCGTCACCTCGGGATCGACGGTGCGGCCGCCCGGGACAAGGGCGATTTCGTCGATGCCGTAGGCGCGGCGGACGGTCCTGGAGCGACCGAGCTGAATGTTCACCGTTGGACGGACACAGTGGGCACAAACTATCAACCGGTCCGCGGCGGCCCCTGGACGATCCCGGGCGGGGAATCACTCCCTGCCGCGGAATTCACTCCAGCGGCGGCTCCAGTCGGCGAAGACCTGCTCCCGATCGCTCTTGCGCACCAGCCTGGTGATGCTGAAACGGGTCACGGCGATCACGCCCACCAGCTCCAGCAGGCCGCCCACCAGGGGCAGGCTGTCCAGGGTGCCGATCAGGGACGCATAAACCCGCAACAGCAGCACGACGCCGATGAGGATCGCCAGGCCCTTGAGGGGGCCGCGGAAACGCTGCCACTGGGCCTGGAGCTCACCGCTGCCGATCCAGTCCCTGATCTTCTGCAGCAGCAGATCGAACTCCCCGCCGCCATCCTCTGCCGGGTCGGTGGAGCCCTCCAGGGGGGGCACCTCAACGATGGCGGCGATGCCGGCATCCGGGGTGTCCGCTTCGGGATCCGGGGCGTCCGCTTCGGGATCCGGCCCGGCCAGGATCGGTTCCGGCTCTGGCGTTACGGGTTCCGGCTCGGGGCTGACGGGTTCCGATGTCACCTCAGCCGGCTCGGTCGGCCATGGCTGGGACGACGGTCCGCTGTCCTGAGCCTCGGGACTGGAGGGAGGCTCAGGGCTGAAGGGGGATTCGGGGCTGAAGGGGGTCTCGGCCATGGCTGGCGCCGGAAGCTCATCGCGGAGCTTACGGCCGTTTTCCGCCACCGCTGCCGCGGCGTGCGGGGAGTTCAGCTGTCGAGGGGAATCAGACCGCCACGCCCCGAGAGCGGCTGGACCGGCAGGTGCAGCGGAAAGCGACCGTCCTGGAGCCAGGCGATCAGCTCCGCACCGACGGCTTCGGCCAGCCGTGGACTGTGGGCCGGAGCGGCGGTCACACGGCGCCCCTCCACCTGGATCAGGCCGGATTTGAGCCGGGCGTAGCTGACCGAGCCGAAGCGGGGCCGCAGGCGCCGCGGAATCGCCACATCCAGTACGGGCGCCTCCAGGTCCTCGTCGCCGCAGGCGGCCTGGCGGGCCACCGCTTCGTTGATCAGGGGGACCGGGGCCGCCAGGCCCACCAGCAGTCCGGCCCCGTGCCCCTCGAAGAAGCAGGGCCGCAGCCATTCGGAGCGCAGCCCATGCAGATCAACGCTCACCGCCGCCACGGCACCCGGGCTGAGGGCGTGGCCGCCGGCGGAGCGCGGCACCCCCGGCTGGTGACCGCTGCCGCTGCCCACCACCCAGCCGATGGCCCCCGCCACCAGCACCGGTGAGCCCGGCCCCAGCAGCGCCAGTCCCGGCATGGTCAGGCCGATGCTGCCGGCGCCGCCGCAGCCGTAGAGCGCATTCCCGAACGGTCCCAGCACGGGTCCCCAGGGGCTGCGCAGCACCCCCTCGGCGCTGCTCACGGCCACCACGCCGTTTTCGCTGATGGCCCGGTGCAGCAGCAGCCGGCCGGACCCGATCCGTTCCAGGTCGAGCTGGGCCAGCAGGTCCCGCCGCGGGTGCAGGGCGGTGACCTCCCCGCTGGCGGTGAGGGTCAGGGAGCCCCCTTGGAGCAAGCGGTCGAGCAGATGGGCTCCCCCCTGTCGCTGGGCCTCCCCGAAGCCGCCGCCGATCGGCAGCACCAGGTCACCGCCGCCGCCGCCGCCCTGGGCCCCGAGGGCCTCGAGCTGGGCCTCCCGGAAGCGGATCGGTGGGTCGCTGGGACCGATGTTGAGGTGCAGGCTGCCCTGATCGGTGAATTCGGCGTTGGCGGCCACCACCACGTCGGTGCTGTCGTAGGCCTCCGCCAGCCCGGCCTCAGCCACCAGGCAGCGGAAGTCGGCGGCGGCCCGCACCCGCAGCACGCCCTTGCGCTGACGCTGGCGCAGGGCCGATTCACGACGGGCCGGCAGGGTCTTCATTAGAGTGGGGTGTGCCCCATATGGTCTTGCATGGCGGATCCAACCGGACCCGGTGAATCCGACGGACGGATCATCCAGACCGACTTGCGCAATGAGATGTCGCGCTCCTATCTGGAGTATGCGATGAGCGTGATCGTGGGGAGGGCCTTGCCCGATGCCCGCGATGGCCTCAAGCCGGTGCACCGGCGCATCCTGTACGCCATGTACGAGCTCGGTCTGACCAGCGACCGGCCCTATCGGAAATGCGCCCGCGTCGTGGGGGAGGTGCTCGGTAAGTACCACCCCCACGGCGACACGGCCGTCTACGACGCCCTGGTGCGCATGGCCCAGGACTTCTCCATGCGCATGCCCTTGATCGATGGGCACGGCAACTTCGGTTCGGTCGACAACGATCCGCCGGCCGCCATGCGGTACACCGAATCGCGCCTGCAGGCCCTGACCACCGACAGCCTGCTGGAGGACATCGAAGCCGAGACCGTCGATTACATCGACAACTTCGACGGCTCCCAGCAGGAACCCACCGTGATGCCGGCCCGGGTGCCGCATCTGCTGCTCAATGGGTCGTCTGGCATCGCCGTGGGGATGGCCACCAACATCCCCCCCCACAACCTCACCGAACTGATCGATGGCCTGCTGGCCCTGATCGACGACCCGGAGATCGAGGACCGGGCCCTGATGGCGATCATCCCCGGACCCGACTTCCCCACCGGCGGCCAGATCCTCGGCCGCCGCGGCATCCGCGAGACCTACACCACCGGTCGCGGTTCGATCACCATGCGGGGGGTGGCCTCCATCGAGACGGTGGAAGCCAAGGGCCGCCCTGACCGGGACGCGGTGATCATCACCGAACTCCCCTACCAGACCAACAAGGCCGCCCTGATCGAGCGCATCGCCGAGCTGGTCAACGACAAGAAGCTCGAGGGCATCGCCGACATCCGCGACGAAAGCGATCGCGATGGCATGCGCATCGTGATCGAACTGCGCCGCGACGCCTACCCCCAGGTGGTGCTGAACAACCTGTTCAAGCTCACCCCGCTGCAGAACAACTTCAGCGCCTACATGCTGGCCCTGGTGAAGGGGGAGCCGGTGCTGCTCACCCTCGGCCGCATGTTGCGGGTGTTCCTCGAGTTCCGCATCGGCACGATCGAGCGGCGCACCCGCTACTTCCTGCGCAAGGCCCAGGAGCGCGACCACATTCTGCAGGGCATGCTGCTGGCCCTCGACCAGCTCGATCCGATCATCGCCCTGATCCGGGCCGCCCCCGACACCGCCACCGCCCGGGCCCAGCTGCAGGAGCGCCATGGCCTCAGCGAGATCCAGGCCGACGCCATCCTGCAGATGCAGCTGCGGCGCCTCACGGCCCTGGAGGCCGACAAGATCCGCCTGGAACATGACGACCTCGTCGCCAAGATCGCCGACTACACCGACATCCTCGGCCGGAAAGAGCGCGTTCTGGGGCTGATCCAGGAGGAACTCCATGTGCTGCGCAGCCGCTACGACTCCCCCCGCCGCACCGAGATTCTGGATCTCGAAGGCGGCCTCGAAGACATCGACCTGATCGCCAATGAGCGCTCGGTGGTGCTGCTCACCGAAAACGGCTATCTCAAGCGGATGCCGGTGAGCGAGTTCGAGGCCACCAGCCGCGGCACCCGTGGCAAGGCCGGCACCCGCAGCCAGGGCGAAGAGGCGGTGAAGCTGTTCATCAGCTGCAACGACCACGACGCCCTGCTGCTGTTCAGCGACCGAGGCGTGGTGTACTCCATCCCTGCCTACCGTGTGCCGTTCAGCAGCCGTTCCGCCAAGGGAACCCCGATCGTCCAGTTGCTGCCGATTCCCCGCGAGGAGGCGATCACCTCCCTGCTGGCGGTGAGCGCCTTCGACGACAACGTGCAGCTGGTGATGCTCACCAGCGGTGGTTACATCAAGCGCACCCGGTTGTCGGCCTTCAGCAACATCCGCTCCAACGGCCTGATCGCCATCTCCCTCGAGGACGGTGATGCCCTGCGCTGGGTGCGCCTGGCCCTGCCCGGCGACAGCGTGCTGATCGGTTCTCTCAAGGGGATGACGATCCACTTCCGCCTCAGCGACGAGGAACTGCGTCCCCTGGGCCGCACGGCCCGTGGCGTACGGGCCATGAACCTGCGCCCCGGCGATGAGCTGGTGAGCATGGATGTGCTTACGGCGGAACTGGCGGACCGTGTCGCCAGCACGGCTGACGCCGCCGGCGGCGACGAGGAGGAGGGCGACGAGGTCGCCCCCAGCGAGGGTCCCTGGGTGCTGGTGGCCAGCGCCAGCGGCCTGGGCAAGCGGGTGCCGGTGGATCAGTTCCGGCTGCAGCGGCGCGCCGGCATGGGTCTGCGGGCGATCAAGTTCCGCCGGGATGGCGACGTGCTGGTGGGCCTCAAGGTGCTCGGCGCCGGCGAGGAACTGCTGCTGGTGAGCGAGCGGGGGGTGATCGTGCGCATGAAGGCCGATGCCATTCCGCAGCAGTCCCGGGCGGCCACCGGGGTGCGGCTGCAGAAACTGGATTCCGGCGATCGCCTCACCGAAGTGGTGCTGGTGCCGCCGGCCGCCGAGGAGGAGGAGCTGGCCGATGGGGCGGTTCCTGAGGTCACGCCGGATGTCACCCCGGAGGCTCCGGCCGCCACCACCGAGGCCCCTGAGGACGCGGCTCCAGCCGCTGAGGAGTCCCCAGACGCGGACGACTGAGCCCTCCAGGCGACGGTCAGCGCTGGCCCCAGGCCCAGAACAGCAGCACCCCGTAGCCGGCCAGGCTGGCCAGCTGGAGGGCCAGCTCCAGGCGCTCGAAACGGCGTTCGAGCCCTGGGCAGCCCAGCCCGTTGCTCTCGCTGGCGAGGCGATCCAGCCGGTTGGCGCACCAGATGAACTGGCAGAAGAACACCAGGGTCACCAGGTAGGAAAAGGCGTAGAGCCCGTCCAGCACGGTGAGATAGGGCAGGGAGGGCAGCGAATCGCGGTAGGCCTGCTGCATGAACACCAGCGTCAGCAGGATCACCGGCGGGATCGCCAGGCGCTCGGAGCTGAACACGGCCCGCAGGTTGGGGGTGAGCAGCATCACCACCATCGTGATCGTGAGCGGCAGCAGCCACTTCACCAGGGCCGCCCAGCCGATGGGCTCGTAACGCAGTTCCATCTCCACGCCGCCGCGGTGGTGGAACAGGCGCCAGTTGCTCAGCCGGTAGCCGTTCATGTTGCTGCGGCCGCTGACGCCGGAGGCGGCGCTGTCGGCCACCAGCCGGATCCTGGGCGGCTCAGTGATCGTGGCGGGAAAGCTTGGGTCGGCCACCAGCCGGATCTGCAAGGGAAGTGTGCCGAAGGGGTAACCCCGGTAGTCGATCTCATCGGAATAGAAATTGCCGTTGAAGCGGTAATCGCGGCCCAGCTCCGTGCCCAGGCGAAGCGGACCGCTGCTGGCCTCCAGCAGCGAGTCCCATGGCTCCACCAGGTTCTGGAAGCGCACCAGCTCGAGGAGATCCACCTCCGCTGCCAGCCACTGCCGCACGGTGGCCGCCGGCGCCGACAGTCGCAGCGTCCCCTCGACGCTGAAGGTCTTCTCCCGCGAGGAGAAGCGGTAGACGTTGTCCACCTTCAGGGCGACCCGGATCGGCACGGCGGAGACCGGCGCTGCCGTCGCCGGCACCAGGCCCAGCATCAGGCTGAGGCCCAGGCAAGCAAGCGCCGCCAGCATCCAGCGGGCGATGGCGCGCATGGGCCGTGATGCAGGATGAGCCATCACCGTACCGGCGAGATGGCGAGGGACGTGCTGGTGCTCGGAGGTGGCCCCGCCGCCCTCTGCATCGCGGCGGCCCTGGCGGCGGAAGGGCTCCAGGTGGCCTTGCTGGCGCCCCAGGATCCGCGCACCCCCTGGCCCAACACCTACGGCATCTGGGGGGATGAGGTGGATGCCCTCGGCCTGGGTCACCTGCTGGAGCACCGCTGGAGCCACACGGTGAGTTACTTCGGGGCGGGCGATCCTGACCCCACGGCGGCGGCCAACCTCCCCACGGTCCATGGCCGCGATTACGGCCTGTTCAACCGCGAGGCCCTGCAGCAGCACTGGCTGGCTGCCTGTGATCGCGGCGGGGTGGAGCTGCTTCAGGGCCTGGCCACGGGTTGCCAGGCCGTTGGTGCCCTGAGTGTGGTGGAGGGTGCGGATGGAGGCTCGTGGCAGGCGCGGTTGGTGGTGGACGCCACCGGCCATCAGCCGCTGCTGGTGCGGCGGCCCGATCGGGGCCCGGTGGCGGGGCAGTCGGCCTATGGGGTCGTCGGGCGCTTCTCGGCGCCGCCTGTGCCGCCCGATCAGTTCGTGCTCATGGACTACCGCTGCGACCACCTCAGCGAGGCGGAGCGGGCCGAGCCCCCCACCTTCCTGTACGCGATGGACCTGGGCGGGGGGCGCTTCTTCGTTGAGGAGACGTCCCTGGCCCTGGCTCCCCCGGTGCCCTTCGAGGTCCTCCAGCAACGCCTCCACCGGCGCCTGGCCCAGCGCGGCGTGCAGGTGCTGGCGGTGGAGCACGAGGAGTTCTGCCTGTTCCCGATGAACCTGCCCCTGCCGGATCTGCGCCAGCCGGTGCTGGGCTTCGGCGGGGCGGCCTCGATGGTGCACCCTGCCTCGGGCTACATGGTGGGCGCCCTGCTGCGCCGGGCTCCGGCGGTGGCCGCGGCGGTGGCGGCGGCAATGGCGGCGCCGGAGGTTCCCTCGGCTCTCCTGGCCCAGGCGGGCTGGCGGGCCCTCTGGCCCCCGGAGCTGCGCTGCAAGCACGCCCTCTACCAGTTCGGACTGGGCAAGTTGATGGGCTTCCCCGAAGACCAGCTGCGCCAGTTCTTCGCCAGCTTCTTCAGCTTGCCCGGTCCGCAGTGGGCTGGCTTTCTGGCCAACACTCTGAACGTGCCGGAGCTGCTGGCGGCGATGCTGCGCCTGTTTGCCCTGTCGTCCTGGGGCGTGCGGGCCGGTCTGCTGTTGCCGCCGCGCCAGCCCTAACCAGGAGCCGGCAGCCTGAGCACCTCGGCGCTCTGGCTCCGGATTCGCCGGCACAGGTCGGCGTCGAGGCGGATCGATTCGCCGTAGGAGGGCAGGATCCGCTTCAGCGTCCGCTCCCAGCCATCGGGCAGCTTCTCACCGAAACAGGAGCGCAGGATCTCCAGGCTGATCGCTACGGCCGCCGAGGCGCCCGGTGAGGCCCCCAGCACGGCCACCAGCGAGGTGTCGGCGGCATGCACCACCTCGGTGCCGAACTGGAGCACCCCGCCCCGGTTCGCGTCGGCCTTGATGATCTGCACCCGCTGGCCGGCCACCGCCAGGGTCCAGTCGCTGGGGCGGGCGTTGGGGTAGAAGTCGCGCAGGGCCGCGAAGCGCTGCTCGGCGCTGGCGAACACCTGGCCAATCAGGTATTCGGTCAGGGGCAGGTTGTCGCGGGCCACCGCCAGCAGGGGCAGCAGGTTGCCGGGCCGCAGGGAGCCGGGCCAGTCGCAGAGGGAGCCGCTCTTGAGGAACTTGGTGGAAAACCCCGCATAGGGCCCGAACAGGATCCAGTGCCGGCCATCGACTAGGCGGGTGTCGAGGTGGGGCACTGACATCGGTGGCGAGCCGGCGGCCGCCATCCCATAGACCTTGGCGTGGTGGCGGCTGGCCACGGCCGGATCACCGCAGCGCAGCCACAGGCCGCTGACGGGAAAGCCGCCATAGCCGCGCCCTTCCGGGATCCCCGATTTCTGCAGCAGGGTGAGGGCGCCGCCACCGGCCCCGAGAAAGACGGTGCCGGAATCGATCAGGTGGACCTCGCCGCTCGCCTGGTCGCGGCTCTCCAGGCGCCAGCCACCGTCCTGCCGGCGCTGGAGGCCCGTCACCGCCGTGGAGAATCGCGCCTCAAACGGTGGGCAGGCGCGCAGGTGATCCAGCAGCTGGCTGGTGAGGGCCCCGAAGTTCACGTCGGTGCCCGACGCGAGGTAGGTGGCGCCGATCGCCTGGGCCGGATCCCGGCCTTCCATCAGCAGGGGAGCCCAGTCCGCCACCCGGGCCGGCTCCTCGCTGTAGGCCATGCCCTGGTAGCAATGGTGGGCACCCATCAACCGATGGCGTTCGCGCAGGTAGGCCCGCCGCTCCTCCCCCAGCACGAAGCTCATGTGGGGGACGCCCTGGATGAAGGCTTCCGGGGAGCCCAGGGCACCGCCCTTCACCAGATGGGTCCAGAACTGGCGCGAGAGATCAAAGGCCTCGTTGATATCGAGCGCCTTGGTGAGGCTGATCGAACCGTCCGCCGCCATCGGCGTGTAGTTCAGCTCGCAGTTCCCCGCATGGCCCGTTCCGGCATTGTTCCAGGCGCTGGAACTTTCCTGGGCTTCCCGCGGGAGGCTCTCGATCAGCAGGAGGCGCAGCTCAGGTCGCAGCTGCTTGAGCAGGGTGCCCAGGGTGGCACTCATGATCCCCGCCCCCACCAGGGTCACATCGACGGTGGTCAAGGTCACGGGGTCTGCCGTTGGATCGGGTCGGCGATCGGGCCGGGCGACACGGTATCCGATGGCCTCCTGGCCCTGACAGCATGGATCTTGATACGCCCCCGTGCTGCGGGTGAAAGCCGGTGTCGGATCCTTCCCTTGTGATCGCCGGCGGTGCCCAGGCCTGCCGGCAGGAACTGCTGGGCTGCCTGCGGGCCGGATCCGCCCGCTCCGCAACCCAGGCCGCCCAGAGGATTCCGGCCCTGATCGAGCGGCTGGAGCGCCTGCAGCCGGCCGATCTGGACACCCAGGCGTCCCAGCTGGCGGGGGTGTGGGAACTGCGCTGGAGCAGCAGCTCCCTGCCCTATCTGGCGGTCCAGCCCTGGCTGGAGAATCTGCAGCTGCTCGATCCCGCCGCAGGCCGTGCCCTGAACCTGCTGCGGCTGGCCGGCCCCCTCGGGCCCCTGGCGGGGATCGGGGTGCAGGCCCGGATCGCCGTGGAGCCCCAGCCGCCCCATCAGCGGGTGTCGGTGCAGTTCGAGCGGGGCGGCTGGCTGGGGCCCCAGATCGGAGAACGGCGGTTGCAGCTGTTTCGCCAGGTGAATCAGAGCTTTCCTGCCTGGCTCGATGTGACCGTGCTCGATGACGAGCTGCGGATCAGCCGCGGCAATTCCGGCACCCTGTTCGCCCTGGTGCGGAGAGCGGACCTGGAGATGGCGGCGTTCCTGGGCTGAGGCCCCGGGGGCCGTCACCAGCCGTCGTCGTCGCCGTCGGCGGCCTCCTCCGGCGGCCAGGCCAGGTGCACCATCACCGGCGCATGGTCGCTGGGTTGCTCGTTGCCCCGCACCCCCTTGTGGATCACGCAGCCCGTGGCGCAGGCCAGCAAGTCTTCAGACAGATAAATGTGATCGATGCGCCAGCCCCTGTCCCTATCCCAGGCGCCGGTGCGGTAGTCCCACCAGCTCCAGTGCCCGGCCTCCGGCTCGAAGACGCGGAACACGTCGCTCAGGCGATCGCCGAGGGCGGCCACCAGGCCCTGGCGCTCCGGCTCGCTGGCCATGATTCCGCCGTTGAGGCGTTCCGGGTCGTGGATGTCGCGGGATTCCAGGGCGATGTTGAAGTCCCCCACCATGGCCAGGGGTTCCCCTTCGGCCTCCTGGGCCTCCAGGTAGCGCCGCAGACAGGCCAGCCACTCCAGCTTGTAGGGGTATTTCTCCGAGGTCAGGGCGGATCCGTTGGGTACATAGAGATTGAGCACCCGCACCCCTTCGATCGAGGCGCTGATCACCCGCTTCTGCTCGCCCAGTCCCACGGCCGCCGGATCGTCCGGCAGCAGGGCGGCGAAGCCCACCCGCACGTCCTCGATCGGCAGTCGGCTGAGGATCGCGACGCCGTTGTAGGCCTTCTGGCCGCTGATCACGGCCTGGTAGCCGAGGGCCTCGAAGGCGGCGTGGGGGAACAGGTCATCGGCCACCTTGGTTTCCTGCAGGCAGAGCACCTCGGGCCCTTCGGTCCTGAGCCAGGCGCCCACCTGATCGAGCCGGGTGCGCACCGAATTGACGTTCCAGGTGGCGATCCGCAGGGCCATGGCGACGGGCCGGTCGACCGGCAAAGGGCCCTTATCATGGAGCTCTTGGTGTTTCTTCTCTCCGCCGGCAGGAGCCATGAACCGTTCGTTTTCTCTGCGCGCCTGCGCCGCCGGTGTCGGCTCCCTGGCCACCATGGCCCTGCCCGCGGCGCTGGTCGTGCTGCCGGCCGGTGAGGCCTCGGCCCAGCAGGCCGGCTATGGCCAGACCCTTGGCACCAGCACGATGGAGCGCCAGCTGTACGACTACGGGCCCAGCAAATCGGGTACAGGCAGCGGCTCGCTCCTCGACAGCACCAATCCGCTCGACCTGCTGAACAAGCTGAAGCGCAGCACGGCCCTGGACGACGCCACCCCACCCAGTTCAGCCATCGATCAGGCCCTCAAAGACTTTGACGCGAAGGCTCCGAAGCCCGCGCCGACGGGGTCTTCGGGTCAGCTGAAGGGGATCTGAGCGGTTCGAGCCCCCAGCTCGCCGCCAGTTTGTCGAGCCTCGGGTCCGGCTTGTCCGGATTGGGATTCCGCAGCCGTGCCTGGGCCAGGGCCTCCTGGGCCCCTTTGGCGTCGCCTTGGTCGTGCCGCAGCATGGCCAGGCCCAGCAGGGGACGCTGGTCCTGGGGAAAGACGTTGGCCAGCTGCAGGTAAGTGGCCGCTGCTGTCGTGGACTCGTTGCGCTTGAGCTGGAGTTCAGCCAGGAGCAGGCCGATGCCCAGGGCCTCCGGCCTCACGTCGGGTTTGATGGCCATGCCGTAGGCGGCCTTGACGCGGGCCTCGGCGGCAGCGCTCCGACCCTGCTCCAGGTTCAGCAGGCTGAGCAGTTGCAAGGCCTCCACCTGGGTGGGCCGCAGGTTGAGGATCTGGCGCAGTTCGCGCTCGGCGCCGCTGCGGTCGCCCTGGTCGCGCCGCAGTTCGGCCAGCATCAGCCGCAGCGACCAGCGCTCTGGCTCCCTGTCCGCCATGGGCTCCAGCAGGCTGATCGCCTCGGGCTTGCGGTCGAGGGCCACCAGCAGCTCCAGCAGCCGCTGGCGGTCGGCCGGGCCGGCCTCGTCGGCGTCGAGCCGCAGCCGCAGCCGGGTGGCCTCCTTGGTGAGCAGGGTCCGCTTTGGGTCGGCGCTGGCCTGGGTGGCCGACTGGCGCTGGCCCAGCCACCAGCCTCCCCCGAGGGCCAGCACCCCGACCAGGCCGGCCGCCAGCAGCGACCAGAGGCCGGGAAGGCTTCGGTTCGGGGAGGGCATCCGTTGACGGTGAAGGCTCGAGGTCGCGTCAGAGTCTGGCCTGGGCATCACGCTTCCGCTGCTGCTTACATTGACCCGGGCCATTCCAGGCACCGCCACGGGGTTCTTCCTTTCACCATGCGCCAGCATCCCATTTCCCCTGTCACCGAGCCGATGCAGTACCGGGCCATCGGAGTGGTACGTGGTTGCTACGTGCCGGCCGAGCCCGACCAGCTCACCCGGGGTCTGATCCGCACGGCCGACGGCACTGAGGTCGAGGCCGTGGTGCTTGGGCGCCTGCTCACCCTCATGCGCCGCCATCTCGACCTGGAGACGCCGCATCTGTGGGTCGTTTATCCCCGCTCCCGGGATGAGAACCAGCTTCACCTGCAGATGGTGGGCGTGTGGGAACCCAGCACCCTGGCCGCGCCCACGGACTCCGGGGCCACAGACCAGGACGCCACAGACCAGGACGCCACAGACCAGGACGCCACCTCCCCTGACATCACCGCCACCGACGCTGACCAGCTTCCCGAGGGTGACGATTACTTCTCGATCCGTGGGGAGCTGATCTTCACCCGCCCTGAAACCGGCGATCTGGTCATCAAGGTGCGGCAGCAGCCCCGCCCCGATGGCAACCGCCCGGTGCCGTTCAAGCTCCAGCTGCGCGGCGACATTCCCCTGGAGCACCTGCGCCACTTCGTCTCCCTTGATCTGCGTCGCCAGGGACAGCAGCTCGCCGTTGAGCGTTTCGAGGTCATCGGCCCGGTGGCCGAACGGGGCAACCGCGGCGGCAAGGCCCGCAAACCCGGCGCTGACAAGGGCGGCCCGGCCAAGCCCAAGGGCCATGGCCGTGCCGTGACCCGCCAGGGCCGTTGAGATGACCAGCGGTGCCCTCACGGCCGGCGTCGTGGTGCTGCTGGTCAGTCTTGGCGCCGTGGCGGGCCCGCTGGTCGGGCTGTCCCCCTGGTGGCTCACCGTGTTCGTGGCCTTGGGCCTGGGATCCCTCACCCTGGACGCGGCCCGCTTCGGCGGCCGGGGCGGCCATCTGCTGGCCGAAGCCCTGCCCGGCGGCCACGGGCGACTGCGCCGCATCGCCATCCATGAAGCCGGCCACGCCCTGGCGGCGAGCAGCGACGGTCTGGCGGTGCAGCGGGTGCTGGTGGGCAGCCTGGCCTGTCTGCGTGCCGGTGTCGACAGCGGCGGCTGCACCGAATTCGCCCTGCCCGAGACCGTGAAGCTCTCGGCCGAGGATCTGCGGCGCTGGAGCCGGGTGCTGCAGGCCGGCATGGTGGCTGAGTCGCTGGTGTACGGCGACAGCGTCGGCGGCGATGACGACCGGGCCCTGCTGGGGCGCCTCTGGGGCCTCTCGGGCTTTGATGTCGCGACGGCCCGCCTGGAACAGCGCCGGGCGCGTCGGGAGGTGGAGCAGGCCCTGCGGGCACGCCGTGACGAGATCGAGGCCGAGGCCGAACGGCTGCTGCAGGCGGCCCCCCGATTGGGCCGGCGGCCGCCCCCATGACCCTGGCCCTACTGGATTGCCCTACCGGCCTGGCCGGCAACATGCTGCTGGCGGCCCTGCTGGATCTCGGCCTCCCCGAGGAGATCATCCATTCGCCCCTCGCGGCCCTGGGTCTGGAGGGGCGCTACCGGCTGCGGATCAAGGAACGGCGCAGCGGTGGGCTGCGGGGGCTGCATCTTGACGTGGAGGCCCTGGATACACAGCCGCCCCATCGCCCCTGGGGGGCCTTGCGCCAGCAGATCCAGGCGGCGCCCCTGGCGCCGACGTTGCAGGAGAAGGTGCTGGCGGTGTTCGGCCTGCTCGCGGAGGCTGAAGCGACGGTCCATGGCCACCCCGCCGAGGCCGTGGCGTTTCATGAGGTGGGGGCGATCGATGCCCTGGTGGACATTGTGGGCGTCTGTGCCGGGCTGCTGCACCTGGAGGTGGATCAGCTGGTCTGCGGCGTGCCGCCGGCGGGCCATGGCAGCGTGACCACCGCCCATGGAGCCCTGCCCCTGCCGGCGCCGGCCGTGCTGGAGATCGCCCGCTCGCGGGGTCTGCCGCTGGCCTCCAGCGAGGGGTTTCCACCCGGCGAACTCACTACCCCCACCGGGTTGGCCCTGATGGCCTGCTGGGCGGACCGTTTCGGCCCCTCCCCCGGGGCCGTGCCGCTGGGGGTGGGGGTGGGGCTGGGCACGCGCCAGCTGGATCGGGCCAACCTGCTGCGCCTCACCCTGGCCCGTCCCCTGGGGGACGATGGCGTGGGTGGAGCCAACGAAGTGAGCGAAGTCCTGTTGCAGCAACAGGCCCAAATTGACGACGCCAGCGCTGAGGACCTGGCCTACCTGGCCGAGGCCCTACGCAACGGCGGGGCTCTGGAGGTGTTCAGCCAGCCGGTGGCGATGAAGAAGGGCCGCACCGGCACCCTGCTGACGGCCCTGGTGCCCCCGGAGCTGGGGCCGGCGCTGCGCCAGGTGTGGTGGCGCCACGGCACGACGCTGGGGGTGCGCGAGCAGCTGCAGAGCCGCTGGATCCTGCCCCGCCGGAGCGCCACCCTCGCCACCGACCTCGGACCGGTGCGCATCAAGTGGGCCACCCTGCCCGACGGTCGCCGGCGTGCCAAGGCCGAACACGCCGATCTGGTGGAGCTGGCCGGGCGCCTGGGTCGCTCCATCGAGGAGGTGCGCGACGAGGTCCGCCGCGCCCTGGCGTCTGAGGGGGAAACGCCATGAGCCCCTGGTCCCGCCTGCGCCTTCCCGCCCTGGCAGCCCTTCCGCCCCTGCCGGCGCTTCCGGGCGGTCTGCGCCCCTGGATCACCCTGGGCAGCCTCGGTTTTGTGATGGCGGCCCTGCTCAGCCACGGCCGCCAGCTGGTGCAGTTGCGGCTCGATGGCCAGGGTTGGCTGTGGCTGGTGTTGGGCGTCGGGGTGAGCCTGCTCAGCCTGCTGATCAACGGCGTGGCCTGGGGCGTGATCCTGCGCTGGCTGGGCCTGCGCCCCGAGTGGGCCGCGGTGGTGGAACTGCACGTGGCCACCAACCTGCGTAAGTTCCTGCCGGGTGGCATCTGGCACCTGGCCTCCCGGGTGCAGCGGCTGCGCAGCGAGGGCGCCCCCCTGGCGGCCCCCGTGAGCACGAGCATGGCCCTGGTGGCGGTGCTGCTCGACCCCCTGGTGGCCGCGGTGGCGGCCTTGGCCCTGGTGTCCCTGGGCGGCTGGCAGGGTGGCCTGGGCCTGGTGGGCCTGCTGCCCCTGGGCCTGCTGCTGCCCCGCTGGCTCGATCCCCTGCTGGCGCGGCTGCAGCGGCGTCGGGCCCGCGACCTGGGCCTGGAGGAGGAGATCCAGCAGGAGCTGGAACAGGCGGCTCCCCTGGTGCGCTCCATCGGGCTGCGGGGCTATCCCTGGCAGCCGCTGCTGGCGGAACTGGTGTTCGTGATGTTGCGCTTCGCCGGCTTCTGCTGCTGCATCCGGGCCTTTGATCTGCCCCTGGGGAGCGACGCTCCCGTCTGGCTGGCGGGATTCGCCCTGGCCTGGACCGCCGGCCTGGTGGTGCCCGGAGCACCCGGTGGGCTGGGGGTGTTCGAGGCGGTGCTGCTGCTGCGGATGGGGGTGGCCCTGCCGGAGGCACCCCTGCTGGCGGTGGCCCTCAGCTACCGCCTGATCGTCACGCTCACTGATCTGCTGGCGGCCGCCCTTGTGGCCCTGGACCGCCGACTGGTGCGGGAGCCGTCAGCGGCGACACCGTCATCAGGCAGTCCTTCTCAATAGGTTCTAGTTTTGCGAACATCTGGGATCGCGTGGTGAACACTCCCCCCACCGGTCTGGCCCAGCCCAGCAGCCTGCGCACCACCCTGAACGATCGGGGCCAGCGCCTGACGCCCCAGCGCCAGCGGGTGCTGGATCTGTTCGAACGGATCGGTGAGGGCAGCCACCTGAGCGCGGAGGAAGTGCACCTGCGCCTGGTGCGCAGCCAGGAGCGGGTGTCCCTGGCCACCGTCTACCGCACCCTGCGGTTGCTGAGCTCGATGGGGTTGCTGCAGGAACTCGAACTGCCGGAGGGGGGGCGCCGCTTCGAGTTGGCCGGCGACGCCCACCGCGACCATCACCACCTGCTCTGTGTCCGTTGCGGCCGCACCGAGGAGTTCGAGAGCGGCCCCGTGCTCGCCGCCGGCGAGGCGGCGGCTGGGGCCTTCGGCTTCCGGTTGCTGGAGTGCGTGCTCAACGTGCGGGCCCTCTGTCCGACCTGCGCGGCTGAGGAGCAGGGTTGACGGGGCTGCCAAGGCTGCGTGCCGGCAATTGCAGCTGCTGATCGGCCCAGTGGGCGGCCAGGGCCGCCAGCAGGCTGGAACGATCGCCACGGATGCGGAGCATGGGGGGCAGGGTGAAAGGTCGGCCCCCAGGCTGGGGCCCGTCCCCTGGGCCGGCGCGATCGATGGCACGGCTCCGGGCAGCGGATGACACCGGCGGAGGCCACCAGCGGGAGGTGCGCAGCTCCTGATGATCCGAGGCAGCGACTCGCCGATCCCCCTAGACAGAGCCGGTGCAAGCAATCGGAGGCGGTCGATCCGCTCCTCCCGAGCGCAACTGCCGCTGCCGCCGTGACTGAACCACATCCATCCACCAGTGATGGGGGCTTCCGCCAGGGGGCCCACCGGAACCCCCGGGGACGGCTGCGCCCCATCTCCACCCTGGCGGGGGTGATCGAAGCCACGGCACCCTGGCCATGAACCGCACCGGCCCCCCAGACCCCCTTCCCGTTCACCAGCTCCTGCTCTCCCTGCTGGTGCCGGAAGCTCCGCTCGCGAGCTGGTACGAGCGGTTACTGCCCTGCAGCGGCACCCTGCCCCAGCTCACCAGCCGCTGGAGGGATCGGCGCGCCGTCGTTGCCGTGGTGGCGGGCTTTCGCAGCCTGGGCCAGGTGATCTTCATCAACAATCCGCTCAGCGGCCTGCTGCTGCTGCTGGCTCTGCTGCTTCAGTCGCCGTCGGTGGCGCTGTTCGCCGGCTTCGGAATCGTGGCGGCCCATCTGGCGGCCAAGGCCCTCGGCAGCGCCTGGGAAGACCGCCACAACGGCATCTACGGTTTCAACGGAGCCTTGGTCGGCAGTGCCATCGCCACCTTCGCCGATCTGGGTCCTCCGGGAGCTGTTCTTCTCTGGGCTCTGGCGGCCCTGGGGGGTGGGGCGCTGAGCTCCGTGCTGGTCCACGGCCCGGGCCGTCGTCTGCATGCCGCCACCGGCCTGCCGCCGATGACGCTGCCGTTCTGCCTGGTGACCTGGGGGTTGCTGGCGCTGGTCACCCTGGCGGACGTGCCGCCGCTGCAGCTCCACAGTCCCGCGATGGTGCCACCTGCGGGTTCGGCCCTGCAGGCCTTTCTGCTGGCCCTGCCGCGAGGCTTCGGTCAGGTCTTCTTCTGTGCTGATCTGGCCAGTGGCTGGTTGGTGCTGGCGGCCACGGCCGTCGCCAGCCCGATGGCGGCAGGGGTGGGTCTGATGGGGGCGGCGATCGGGGCGTTGGCGGGCCTGGCCAGCGGTGCCGCTGGCGCCGTCGGCATGGGCCTTTGGAGCTACGACGGCGTTCTCAGCGCCATTGCCATCGGTGGCATCTTCCATGCCCCCACCAAGCGCAGCCTGGGGGCGGCGGCCCTGGCGGCCCTCGCCGCCAGCCTGCTCACCCCGCCACTGGAGCGGCTGATGCCGCTCGGATTGCCGTCGCTCACGCTGTCCTTCATCGTCGCCACCCTGGCCACCCTGCTGGTGGTGCGCCGGGCGCTGCCCACCGTTGTACCGGTGGCGCTGCACGCGATCCTCACGCCGGAGGAGCATCTGCAGCGCTATCTGGTGACCCGGCGGTTGCTGAACGATTTCCGCTCCCGTCTGCGCGGGGCCGTGGGCGGGGGCGGCTGGACCAGCCTGGCCCCGTCGGCGGATCCAGCGCTGCTGGGGCGGCTCGAGGAGCTGTTCGAGCGCCTCGACCGCGACCAGGACGGCCAGCTGAGCCTGTCGGAACTGGTCGAGGGGATCGAGCAGGGCCCCAGCGACCCTGTGGCGGCCCTGGCCAGGGTGCTGGCGGCCATGGATCTCGATGGCGACGGGGCGGTGGACAGGGCCGAGTTCATCGAGGTGATGCTGCGCCTGCGCCGACTCTCCGACGGACAGGAGCGGCTGAAGCGCTACCTGATCCCGGTGGATGCGGATGGCGATGAGCGGCTCGACCCCGGCGAGATGGACCGGCTGCTGGGCAGCATCGGCCAACTCCCGCTCAATCAAAGGGAGCAGCGGGCGGTGTTCGGGCCTGAGCTTTCCGGGCTGTCCTGGCACGCGTTCTTCGACCGGTTGCTGCTCACCTGAGGGCCCGGGTGCCGCGGTTCCGGCCAGCCGACCAGCGGCCTGCCGCTTCGCAATCTCCAGCTGCTATTGAGAATCGCTTGCAAAAGGGGCGGCGGCGCGTCTAGGTTGCGAGCAGTTCGCAATAAGGGCGCTCCTCTCCGATGCGCTACCGCTTCCTCCCC
>NZ_JAHLYP010000033.1 GCF_025127995.1 Synechococcus sp. CS-1332
GATCTGGGGCTGGGCTTCGATCTGCCGCAGCGCCGCCAGGGCCCCGGCCGCCAGGGGCGGCGCCAGGGCCGTGGTGTAGCGGAAGGCGCCGCCGGCCTGCAGCAGCCAGTCGCCCAGCAGGGCGTCGCCGGCGAGGAAGGCGCCACCGCTGCCGAAGGCCTTGCCGAAGGTTCCACTCACCAGGTGCACCCCCTCCAGACCATGGGCCAGGCCGCGGCCGCCGGGGCCCAGCACCCCCAGGGCGTGGGCCTCATCAAGCAGCAGCAGGGCGCCGTGGCGCCGGCACAGGGCGGCCAGGGCCGGCACGTCGGGACTGGTGCCCTCCATGCTGAACAGGCTCTCGCTGAGCACCAGCCGCCTCTGGTCGGGCTGCCGGGTGCGGGCCTGGGCCAGCCGCCGCTCCAGATCCTCCAGGTCGTTGTGGGCGAAGCGCTCCAGCCGCGCCCCACTGGCCCGCACACCGGCCAGCAATGAGTGATGCACGTGGCGGTCGGCGCACACCAGGGCCTGGCGATCGGCCAGGGCGCTCACGGCGGCGAGGTTGGCCTGGAAACCACTGGGGAACAGCAGCACCCGCTCCCGGCCCAGCCAGGCGGCCAGGGCGGCCTCCAGCTGCAGATGGACTGGGCGGGTGCCGGTGACCAGCCGAGAGCCGCCGGCACCCAGGCCGCTGCTTTCGAGTTCCGCCCGGGCCGCGGCGATCACGCCTGGATGGTGACTCAGGCCCAGGTAGTCGTTGCTGGCCAGATCCAAAAGCGGCGTAGCCGATCCAGGGGCGGCGTCCGCCGCGGCCGGGATCAGAAGGCAGCCCTCCACGGCCAAGAAGCCACGCAGGTGCCGCCGCCGCTCCGGCGCCAACCGCTCCAGGGACCTGCGGATCTCCCTTCGCCAACTGGCCTCGGCGCAGACGCCGCCTGGGTCATCGCCGGTGGGGGGGGATGGGGCCAACCAGGAACCTGGTGCAGGGAGCTGATCAGTCTGAATGGGCCTCCACCGACCGCCTGACTGTCAAAGGGCGTACCGGAAGATCGCTGCGACGGCGGCGCCATCGGGGAGGTCCTGCTGCCGAACGGCCAGTACCTCGCCACCGGAGAGCAGAACCCGCCGCGCGATCTCATCGAGCACGCCATAGCTGTCCACTCCTGGGGCCCCGGCTTCCTCGATGCGACCATCCGTTTCGTTGATGACGCCATCGATCACCCGGTCCATGTCCACCAGCAGGCTCTGCACCGCCTCGAAGGTGGCCGCCCGAGCCACCTGAGCCAGATCGGTGCTGGCCCGGCCTGTGTTGCGACGCTGGTTGAACAGGTCGTGCCAGTCGACCAGCCGCTGGCTGTGGAGCCCATCAAACACTGGGCGAGCGGCCTCAGCCAGCTCCGCATCCGAGCGGCGCTCCGGGCTGCCCTCGATGGTGGCGGCGGCCAGATGGGGGTAGGTGTTCACAGATCGGAAGATCGCCCCGAGGCTCTCCACCGCCGCCAGAACCAGCGGCAGGCCTTGGCCGGAAAGGTGATCTCTCAGTGCCCGGTCCACCTGGCGGGCGTACTGCCGCAGCCGCACTTTCTTGCCCTCCGAGCCCGTCAGCCGGCCGCTGGGGGAGCGGTCGTTGATGCTGGCCTTGCCCACGGCCGAAGCCGCGTCCGTGGGCAGACCGGCCAACTTCACTGTGTCGGCCGGCAGGTCAGCCGATACGTCGATCAGCCGCACGCCGCCATCGGCGAGGGCCAGCACGTAACCGCTGTTGCCAAAGCTGGTCGCCCGCAGCAGGGGCTTGAGGTGAAACCGGTCGGAGACGGCCACCAGGGGCTCGACCGATGTCGGCAGGCGATAGGTGACGAGGGTGTCGGGGGTGGCGTAGGTGACCAGGGAGCGGGCCTGGAAACGCCAGAAATCATCGTCGTCGACCAGATCGGTGAACGATTCAGCCAGGGCTTCGATGGCAGAGCGATCGCTGCCAGCGGCCGTCAGCTGGCGGATTGCCTCCTCGCCCAGAGCCCTGAACTGCAGCCGGTCCACGTCAGTGTCGAGGGTGATTGGCGTGGTGGGCAGCACGATCGAAACACTCGGCCGATGGGAATGCCGGGCGAGCGCGCTGAGTTCCTCTTGGCTGGGCAGGTCGATGTGCAGCATGAATCGCCAGTGGAAGAGGGATTGCCTTCACTCTGCTCCAAGACCGAAAGGCCCGAGATCGCCTCAACTCTGGCCATGGCAAGACCGCCAGCCCATAGGATTCCCCGATGCTCGACCGCCCCGACGTTGGCAGCTCTTCACACGCCGACGGGCCTGGCAGCAACGCGGACGGCATCGACGTGACGAGCAGCAACCCGGCCGACAGCAGCGCCGTACCGCCGGTGGAGGACCTGTTCCCCTTCCCCCTGGATGATTTCCAGCTGGAGGCGATCGATTCCCTCAACCAGGGTCACTCGGTGGTGGTGAGCGCCCCCACCGGCTCCGGCAAGACCCTGGTGGGCGAGTACGCCATCCACCGGGCCCTGGCCCATGGCCAGAAAGTCTTCTACACGACCCCCCTCAAGGCCCTCTCCAACCAGAAACTGCGCGATTTCCGCCACCAGTTCGGCGACGAGAAGGTGGGCCTGCTCACCGGGGATCTGAGCCTGAATCGGGAGGCCCAGGTGGTGGTGATGACCACAGAGATCTTCCGCAACATGCTTTATGCGGAGATCGACCACGCCGACGACGATCCCCTGGCCGATGTGGAGGCCGTGGTGCTCGATGAGTGCCACTACATGAACGACACCCAGCGGGGCACCGTCTGGGAGGAATCGATCATCCACTGCCCGACGCGGGTGCAGCTGGTGGCGCTTTCGGCCACGGTGGCGAACGCGGGGCAACTGACGGACTGGATCGAGCGGGTGCACGGCCCCACGCGCCTGATCCACAGTGATTTCCGCCCCGTCCCCCTGGCCTTCAGCTTCTGCAGCGCCAAGGGCCTGCACCCGTTGCTCAACGACGAGGGCACCGGCCTGCATCCGAATTGCAAGGTCTGGCGCCCTCCGAAATCGACCCGCCGCAAGGGACCGAAGGAACCGCGGCCGCCCCAGCCTGAGGCACCGCCGATCGGCTTCGTGGTGGCCCAGATGGCGGAGCGCGAGATGCTGCCGGCCATCTATTTCATCTTCAGCCGCCGCAACTGCGACCGCTCCGTGCGTGACCTGGCCAAGGTGTGCCTGGTGGATTCCGGCGAGCAGGCGCGGATCCGCCAGCGGCTCGACGCCTTCATGGCGGTGACCCCCGAGGCGGTGCGGGAGGGCGGCCATGCCGATGCCCTGCTGCGGGGCATCGCTGCCCACCATGCCGGCGTGCTGCCGGCCTGGAAGGAACTGATCGAGGAGCTGTTCCAGCAGGGGCTGATCAAGGTGGTGTTTGCCACCGAAACCCTGGCTGCGGGCATCAACATGCCGGCCCGCACCACGGTGATCTCGGCCCTCTCCAAGCGTGACGAGCGCGGGCACCGGCCCCTGATGGGCAGTGAATTCCTGCAGATGGCGGGCCGCGCCGGCCGCCGCGGCCTGGACACCCAGGGCTACGTGGTGACGGTCCAGAGCCGTTTCGAGGGGGTCCGGGAGGCCGGCGCCCTGGCCACCAGCCCGGCCGATCCCCTGGTGAGCCAGTTCACCCCCAGCTACGGCATGGTGCTCAACCTGCTGCAGCGCTACGACCTGGCCAAGGCCCGGGAGCTGGTGGAGCGCAGCTTCGGCCGCTACCTGGCGGGGCTGGATCTGGCCGAGGACGAGTCCCGCATCGCCGAGCTCATGGTCCAGCTGGCCAGCCTGGAATCGAGTGGCGGCGAGGTGCCCTGGGATGACTTCGAGGACTATGAGAAGGTCCGCGGCCGCTTGCGGGAGGAGCGCCGTCTGCACCGGATCCTGCAGCAGCAGGCCGAGGAAACCCTGGCCCACGAACTCACCCTGGCGCTGCAGTTCGCCAGTGAGGGCACCCTGGTGAGCGTCAAGGCGCCGGCCCTGCGCAGCCGGGTCACCCCGGCGGTGATCGTGGCCAAGGTGCCCGGCTCCGGCCAGTTCCCGCTGCTGCTCTGCCTCACCGACGAGAATGTCTGGATCCTGTTGCCCTGCCATGCGGTGGTGACCCTGCACGCCGAGCTCAGCTGCCTGCAGGTGAACCAGCTGGAGCCGCCGGAGCTGCACCACGCCAACGAGCTGCGCCACGGCGACAACGCCAGCGGCGGCCTGGCCCTGGCGGTGTCCTCGATGGCCCGCCGCCATGACATGCACACCCCCCGCTACGACCTGGCCGGCGAGGTGCAGCAACAGGGCCAGCTGGTGCTGCAGCTGGAGCAGGAGCTGGAGGCCCACCCGGCCCACCGCTGGGGCGACCGCAAGCACCTCAAGAAGCACCGGCGCCGCATGGAGGAACTGGAGGAGGAGATCGGCGAACGCCAGCGGCTGCTGCACCACCGGGCCAACCGCCACTGGGACACCTTCCTCTCCCTGATCGACATCCTGCGCTTCTTCGGCGCCCTGGACGGCGAAGAGGGGCTGGAGCCCACCGAGGTGGGCCGCACCGTGGCCGCCCTGCGGGGCGACAACGAGCTCTGGCTGGGGCTGGCCCTGATGAGCGGCCACTTGGATTCCCTGGATCCGGCCGAGCTGGCGGCGGTGCTGGAGGCCATCTCCACCGAGGTGAACCGGCCCGATCTCTGGTGCGGCTACCCGCCGCCACCGGCCTCTGAGGAGGCGCTCCACGACCTGCGCGGCCTGCGGCGCGAGCTGCAGCGCCAGCAGGAGCGGGCCTCGGTGGTGGTGCCGGTGTGGTGGGAACCGGAGCTCACCGGCCTGGTCCACGCCTGGGCCAGGGGCGCCAGCTGGAACGACGTGATCGCCAACACCTCCCTCGATGAGGGCGATGTGGTGCGGATCCTGCGCCGCACCGTGGATCTGCTGGCCCAGATTCCCTACTGCGAAGTGATCAGCGAGCAGCTGCGCCGCAACTCGCGCCTGGCGCTCAAGAGCATCAACCGCTTCCCGGTCTGCGAAATCGAGGATCTGCTGAAAGGCGGCAACGGCAAGCTGGATCCGGCCACCGAGCGGCCCCCAGCCGGCTGAGGCTGGAGCGGTCGCCGCTGGTGGCGCCGGCCCCCGCCTCAGATCCCCAGCCGCTCCCAGATCACGTCCAGATGGGCCCGGTGCAGGTCGGTGGAGAAGCACGCCGCCAGCTGCTCGCTGCCCAGGTGGCTGGTGACCGTCGGGTCGGCCTGCAGGTTGGCGCGGAAGTCGCCCCCTTCGCTGTTCCAGGCGGCGTGGGCGTGGCGCTGCACGATCCGGTAGGCCTCTTCGCGGCTCAACCCCGCCTCCACCAGCGCCAGCAGCACCCGCTGGCTGAACACGACGCCGCCATACACGTTCATGTTGCGGGCCATGTTCCCGGGGTAGATCCCCAGGCCTTCGATCACGGCGGTCATCTCCCGCAGCATGAAGTGCAGGGTCACCGAGCAGTCGGGAAGCATCATCCGCTCCACCGAGCTGTGGCTGATGTCGCGCTCGTGCCAGAGGGCCACGTTCTCCAGGGCGGCCACGGTGTAGCTGCGCAGCACCCGGGCCAGGCCGCTGATGCGTTCGCTGCGGATCGGGTTGCGCTTGTGGGGCATGGCCGAGCTGCCCTTCTGACCCTTGGCGAAGTTCTCCTCCACCTCCAGCACGTCGGAGCGCTGCAGGTTGCGGATCTCGGTGGAGAAGCGCTCCAGGGAGGTGCCCACCAGGGCCAGGGTCTGGACGTATTCCGCGTGGCGGTCGCGGCCGATCACCTGGGTGCTGGCGGTGTCGGGCTCCAGGCCCAGCAGCCGGCAGGTGATGGCTTCCACCTCGGGATCGGTGTTGGCGTAGGTGCCCATGGCGCCGCTGATCTGGCCCACGGCCACCACCCGCTCCAGCCGCTCCAGCCGCTCCCGGTTGCGCTCGGTTTCCGCCAGCCAGCCGGCCACCTTGAAGCCGAAGGTGATCGGTTCGCCGTGGATGGCGTGGGAGCGGCCGATCATCACCGTGTCCTTGTGGGCCCGGGCCAGCTGGCGCAGGGCGCCGGCGAGGGCCTCAAGCTCGGTGCGCAGCACCGCCACCGAGGCCTTCAGCTGCAGGGCCAGCCCAGTGTCCAGCACGTCGGAGCTGGTCATGCCCACGTGGATGTAGCGGCCCGCATCACCGACGTGCTCGTTGACGTTGGTGAGGAAGGCGATGACGTCGTGGCGCACCTCCGCTTCGATCTCCAGGATCCGGGGAACCTCGAAGGCCGCCCTCTCGCGGATGGCGGCCATCGCCTCGGCGGGCACCCGGCCCAGCTGGGCGTTGGCCTGGCAGGCGGCGATCTCCACCTCAAGCCAGCTGCGGAACTTGGCTTCCTCGCTCCAGAGGTCGCCCATCTCCGGGAGGGTGTAACGCTCGATCAAGGGCCGGGCGGTGGCGAAGGATTCACCAACCTATCGAGCCGCCCCCACCGCCTCAGGCGGCGGCGGTCAGGCGCCGGTAGGGAAGCTCCAGGTGCACGGTCGACCCCCAGGCCTGCTGGCGCACCCAGCAGCGGGTGCCTCGGCGGCGGATCAGCTGGAAGGGGGGCAGATCCTCGGGATGGTCCCGCAGCCTCACGAAGCTTCCGGGGTGGAGCAGCTCCACCACATTGGATCCGGGGGCAGCCGTGGATCCGGGGGCAGCCATGGCAGGAAGCGTGGGAGACCGTGGGGCCATCCTGCGACTGTTCCGAGCCGAACCCTCCGGTCATCGGTTTTTGTTCGGTTTGGGTCGCTGTTCGATGACAACATGCCGGTGGAGCGGTAGCACCCATGGCCGAAACGCACGATGGCCCGTAAGGAACGGCTCGATCGCCGGCTGGTGGATCTGGGTCTGGCCGCCAGCCGCCAGCAGGCCCAGCAGCTGATCCGGGCCGGCCGGGTGCGCGGTGGCGGCGACGTGCTCGACAAGCCGGGCACCGAGGTGCCCGAGACCCTGTTGCTGGAGGTGGAGCAGCCGCCCAGGTTCGTCTCCCGCGGGGGGGAGAAGCTGGAGGGGGCCCTGGCGGCCCTGCCGATCCAGGTGGAAGGCCGGGTGTGTCTCGATGGCGGCATCTCCACCGGCGGCTTCACCGATTGCCTGCTGCAGCACGGGGCCGTGCGGGTGTACGGGATCGATGTGGGGTACGGCCAGACCGCCTGGAGCCTGCGCACCGATGACCGGGTGGTGCTGCGGGAGCGCACCAACCTGCGCTACCTCACCCCGGAGGCCCTCTACGGCGAGGGGGACCCCAGGCCCGACCTGGCTGTCGCCGATGTGTCGTTCATTTCCCTCACCCGGGTGCTGCCAGCCCTGCGGGCCCTGCTACTGGAGACGGGCGAAGCGCTGCTGCTGGTCAAACCCCAGTTCGAGGTGGGCCGCCAGCGGGTGGGCAAGGGGGGAGTGGTGCGGGATCCGGGGGCCCATGCCGATGCCATCGCCACCGTGATCGCGGCGGCCCGGGAGCTGACGTGGCATCCGGCGGGACTGGTGGCCTCGCCCCTCACCGGGCCGGCGGGCAACCACGAATACCTGCTGTGGGTCGTTCCGCCCGGCCATGGCGCCGAACCGGAGGAGGTCTCGGAAGACTGGTCAGCACGTATTTCGGCCCTGGTGAAGGCCACCCTTGCGTAGGACGGCCTCGGGATGGGGCCGATGCGGCCGCTCAGATGGCGCCGCTGTCGAGGTCGCCGGTGCGGATCCGGATCACCGAATCGACGGTGCTGATGAAGATCTTGCCGTCGCCGATCTCACCGGTGCGGGCCGCATCCTGCACCGCCTGGACCACCGTGGCCACCCGTTCATCGTCGACGACGATTTCGAGCTTGAGTTTCTGCAGGAATTCGACCGTGAATTCGGAACCGCGATAGCGCTCCACCTGCCCTTTCTGCCGACCGAATCCGCGAACCTCGCTGACGGTCATACCCACGATGCCCGCATTGACTAGGGCGATCTTCACGTCCTCGAGTTTGAAGGGGCGGATGATGGCCTCGATTTTCTTCATGGCTGTGCTGCGGTCAGGAAGGCGACGGGTGGAGTCTCTCAGAGTCCCCGCCTGGGGAGGGGACGGCTCCATTACCGCCGAGGCTTGCCGGGGTCGTCGTAACGGTTGCTACGCGAACTCCGGGCCGCTGACCGGCGGCGCGGGCCACCCGAGGTGTCCTGTACGGTCGAAATCCGACCCCTTTCCTCCAACGGACCATGGCCACGCCATCGCCGGCGGCCCCGCCTCAGACCGTGACCCCCCTCTACGGCGAGCGGGCCATCGCCGAAGCCCAGCTGATCACTTTCCCCAATCCGCGCGTGGGCCGGTCCTACGAAGTCGCGATTGAACTGCCCGAGTTCACCTGCACCTGCCCGTTTTCCGGCTACCCCGATTTCGCTGTTCTGCGGCTCCTGTATCAGCCCGGTCCCCGGGTGCTGGAACTCAAGGCGCTCAAGCTCTACGTCAACAGCTACCGCGATCGCTCCATCTCCCATGAGGAGGCGGCCAACCGGATCCTCGACGACCTGGTCGACGCCAGTGATCCGGCCTGGATGCAGTTGGAGGCCGATTTCAACCCCCGCGGCAACGTCCATACCGTGGTGCGCGTCACCCACGGCGAGCGCCAGCCCTGCTGAGTCAGGGCTGGGGTTCGAGCCGCTGCAGCAGGGCCGGCAGTTCTGAGGCGAAGGCGGTGAGGTTGCGGTTGCAGAGCCCCGCCACGTGCAGCCGGCCGCTGGTCCCATCAGCGATCGCCCAGAGCTGGCGGGTGGCCACCAGGCTGAGGCCTCCGCCCAGCAGGGCGATGGCGAAGCCCGAATAGACCAGAGGCACGCCCGGATCGCGTTTGAGCAGGATGCCACTGGCCGGCAGCACGCTCGCCACCCGGATCGGCAGACCCTTCACCTCCTGGGCTTCCCCGCCGGGCACCAGCTGGGCCAGGGCCACGCCGTCGGGGCCGAACACCTGCACCGGCCCCTGTTCGCTGGTGAGGCTCAGCAGCACCGGCTCGGAGCCATCGGGGCGGGTGGGCAGCACCAGCCCCCAGAGTTGGTCGCCGAGCTGGGGGAAGGTCTGCAGGGGCAGCTCCAGCACCGGGCTGCGGCCCAGCTGCAGGCTGATCGTCGCCAGGGACCAGTCCGCCTGGTAGAGGGTCATGCCCCGATAGCGCAGGGGATGGTTGACGCTGATGGCCGCTTCGGTGGGGGGGGCGGTGTCGGTGGGGGGGATCAGCCGCAGGCTGGAGGAGAACTGCTCCGGCCGGCCGGCCGGATCCCGCTGGATGTGGAACTCGTCGAGGGCCAGGGTCACCTGGGTGCTGCCGCGGCTGTCGAGCAGTTCCAGCTCCCGGCCCGGGGCCAGGAAGCGCTCCAGCCGCTGGCCTCCCAGGGCGCCCCAGGCCGCCCCCACCATCAGCACCACCATGCCGGCATGCACCAGCAACGGGCCCACCCGGCCGAGCACCCCGCGGCGGGCCGCCAGGCGGTCGTCCTGGCGACGGATCTGCCAGCCGGAACGGCGCAGATCGGCCTCCAGCCGCTCCAGGCCTGCTACGGGCGCAGCGGTGATCAGGGTTTCGGCCACGCTCAGCTTGCTCAGCTGGCGGGGGCTGCGGTAGTCGATCCAGCGCAGGGAGGCTTGCAGGGCGGGCCACTGGCGACGCCAGCTGCACAGGATCAGGGACAGGCCCAGCCAGGCCAGCAGGCCCAGGAACCAGCCACTGGAATAGACGTGATCCAGTTGCAGCCGCAGCACCCCGTCCCCGCCAAGCAGGCCCAGCCAGGGGTGGGGGTCGTAGAGCTGGTGGTAGAAGGCCGCCTCCTCCTTCTGGGGGATGGCCGTGCCCACACCGCTGGCCAGGGCGATGAGCAGCAGCAGGCCGATGGCCAGGCGCAGGTCGGAGATCCAGCCGGCGAGGCGCTGCAGGGCGCGCCAGGGCGAGGGGGCGACGCTGGTCAAGGCAGCACCGACAGCAGGGTGAGGCCGCCGCTGGCGAGCAGCACCACGCCACTGATCGGTGGCACCCACTGGCCCAGGCGGCGCAGCTGCAGCAGCCTTGGCACGGAGGCGGCGACGGTGCCGGCCAGCAGCAGGGGCAACACCTGGCCGGCGCCGAAGCTGCAGAGCAGAAGCATGCCGACGAGGGGCTGGCCGCTCTGGGCCATCCAGGCCAGCAGCACCGCCAGCACCGGGGTGGTGCAGGCAAGAAGGGCAAGGGCGGTGAGGCGGAACATGGCTGACTCCTTTAGTCGGGTTTATGCGCAGCTTTAAACCTGACAGTTTTACTTTGGTCAAGAGGTTGAGTGATTTAGTCGGCATTTTGTCGCGGGGGCGGCGCGGCCGTTGGCAGGGTGGCCCCCCACCCCGTTCCACCCCCACGCAACGGGCGAAGGCGCCTTGCAGGACCGGGCTTTGCCGGGGCTCAGGCCTGGTTGGATTTTTCTTCCGCCTTGGCGCGGTTCCACAGAGCGTCCATTTCGGCCAGATCACTGTCGGATGGGGCCTTGCCGGTTTCGGCCAGCCAATCTTCAATCCGGGAAAAGCGGCGGGTGAATTTCTGGTTGGCGGCGCGCAAGGCCGCTTCGGGGTCGATCTTCAGGTGACGGGCAAGGTTGGCCATGACAAAAAAGAGATCACCGATTTCCTCGGTCAGATGGGTTTCGGTCAGGGTGTCACGCGCCTCAACCACCTCTCGCGCTTCTTCGACCAGTTTGTCGAGAACCTGATCCGTGCTTGGCC